>NZ_LCYG01000022.1:0-4800 GCF_001017175.1 Microvirga vignae
TCGGCGACAGCGTTATTGCCTAGAGCGCTGCACTGTAACAGGATTGAGCCCCAAAGGGTGAAGCTCCCCAGCTTGGAGCCTCCCCCTTTGTCAGTCACAATCACTATTGGCGCTGTTCCTGGGCCGGGCTTGTCTTCGGGACGCTTCTATTCGTTTGGAGCAGCATCTTTCAGCTAGGCCCCTTCATCAGCCGCGCCGCCGCTCTGATGAGCTGTTCGTCGAGCATGTCTTCAGCGGCATTATACTGGATATTGGGCGTTCCACCGCTCGTAGGTGGCCCAACGCATGCCCTTCTGGCTTTGGCCCCACTCATCCAAATCAACATCTCCAAAGAGCCCCGCCTTGAGCTTCGCCTTGGTGCGGCGTCGTTCGGGCCCGGATCCAGTATGGCTCCGGCTGGCTCGGACAGCGGCGATCTGATTGAACTCGGCGGCTGCCAGCACCACGGCACCGGTGCAGTCACTGCCCCCATCGTGCCCAACCCGCTCCCATCAGGTGGCACGCCCTGGGAACGAGTGCGCCGACTGGTTCTGGATTCGCTGTTCGAGCGCCAAGGCGACGGGGCCAATAAAGAGTGGAAACGCATGCATCACGATCCGCCCGACATTGAGCGTGACGCTGGCAACCATGGCGACACACAGCAGAAGCGGAACGACAAGCCAGTCTACCTGCGACGCATAAGGCGCGTGTTTCGACAGGGTTGTTGTTCGGGCGAGAAGAGCCAGGGCAAAGACGACGAGAACAGGAAGCACGTTCAGGAGCAGTCCTCGCAGCGTCAGGCTCGCCTGAACGTTCATCATGATCGATGGCAGAAGATGCCCAAGGTTCTGCTGATGCTCCATCAGCGGAAGCGGAAAAGCCATCATCGCGGCCCCGTACAAGGCGCACCCGGCGATGACCGGGAACAGGAACAGGAACGCTCTCTGCCGAGCGGGCCGCAGTAGCAGACGTACGGCGAACATCAACCCAAAGACAATGAGCACCTTCTCGTTCGCAAGCGCCGAGACGACCATGAGAGCGGAAAAGGCAGGCAGCGAGTTCAGGGCCAGAACGCCAAAAGAGATCAGCAGGAGCGCCGGGGCATCGAGGGAGTAGAGGGCGATATACTGGGCCAGAATGAACGCCAGGGCGCCCGCCAGGAATGTGCCGAGCGGTCCACAACCAAACCGTGTTGCAGCCGCATAACCAGCCACACAGACGGTGGCCACCATGCAGAGGTAGGACAGGACCGCAAGCGCCTGTTTGGCCGCGATATAGGCCGGAGACCAATCTCCAGGAAGGTTGCTGAAGGTGATCACCGGGAGCAGCCTGAATGGAATGGCTGCCGCAACGGAGAGAACGCGGTAGGCCCAGGGCGCTCCCGGAACGGAGCCTTCGGGATGGCCGATCAGGTACAGCAGGTAAGGCGCATAGTCATCGGTGATGATCGTATTAAACAGGACCACCCGGAGCAGAGTAATGAAAACGGGATAGAGCACAATTGACAGGGCCAGAAACGTCAGGATGCCTCGACGCAAAGGGGTGGAGAGCAGCAAGATTACAATCCTTTGTGGAAGCAAGGTGGCCGGCAGAAGAGACTTCAGTTCTGGTGATGGCCTGTTTCCTGGCAGCTCATTTCATAGGCACAATGTTCAATCAACACCGAAGTGTTGGCACCCCCGCCTTTTTGTCCTTCGGCGTTCCCTGGAAATAGTGAAAGTTGCTCCCACAGGCGTGGAATTTTCGGAGGTGGGAAGGTCCTGGCCTAGCCTTGGATCAGCGGGTGCCACCGAAGAGGAAACCCTAGATTTGAGAAGGGCGCCCTCCATCGAGAACCGCCCCTTGGGAAATTCTGGCGAACTGAGGTGAACCCAAAAGCTGGGGTCGGTGTTGATCAAGGGCCTAGCACTCCACCAGGATCTACACTTCAGCTAGGCGGGATTAAGCGGAGAGAGCCTCAGGTATTCCTTGCCTGGGGCTCTTTTCTGTGGGGAGGTCAGTGTCACAGACAGGCATCCTTGGTCAGATGGGGGCGGAGGACCTTCCGAGGCAGAACACCATCAGTGACGTGGGGACACGGCCGGGAAGGGCTTATGCTTTGACCACTCAATGCCTCTGGCCACCGATCAGCAACTGAGCCGTCTACCCTCACGGCGACCAAACCTCAGATAGTGCGCCAAGCCAGACTCTACTTCGCCGCGCCTGACAGCTCGCCGAACGTCGCGATGGCAGCGCAGGTACTCGCGTTCATTGAAGGCATATGCACGGTCTCTGTACCTGGGGCCGCGCTCCCTGTACTCGTAATCATAATCGCGCCCTCGGTACCTGGGGCCCCGTTCTTCGTATCCGTAATCAGGTTCTTCGTACCCGTAGCCAGGGCCTCCATACCATTGGGCTGAAGCTGAGCCTATCGGGGCCATTAAGCTGAGACCTACAGCCGCTATTGCGCAAAGCGCCTTCATGTTGAGTGTTCTCCGAATCGGGACCTAGAAATAGTTTCAGAGTTGCCACTGATCGAGAAAGTGCACGAGAGCCATTGAAGGAAGGCCGAACAGAGCTTGCAGTTCCCGTTCATCTTTCGGGATCTGTCTGAGTCTCGGTGCCGGTGTCGGCCCTGTGGGTTGTGGCTCAGGGGTTTTCCGCACGAGCGGAAACGGGGATAGACGCAACTGTTGTGATCTCAAAGCGTTACCTGCATCATCGATGCTTGGGAGGGTTGCCCATGCCCTACGGGAATCGTGTTCGTGTATGCGGCTGTATAGGGCTTGCAGTAGAATCCTTCGCGCTGATTGGCGCTATCGTTGCTCAGCCCATTCTGAGTGTCGTGTGGCCTCCACACAAAGCGACCGCTCAATTGGCCCGGTTCGCTCGATAATACATGTGAAGAGCCTATCCAGGGTGGCGGGTGCGCAGATTGGGTCCGCAAGCGCCAAGCATGATCAGCTAAGGCTTTGCATTTCTCGATGATTTTGTGGAGATCAAAGTGTTGGCTGGGGCGCCAGGATCCCCAGCTGACCACCCCGCCCTCCCGTAAGCCCCTGACAGTCAACAGGAACCCGCCTGCGGTGTTTCGGGGTGTGTACCACCAACCGGCACCATGGTGCATGCACCTTTGATTTTTAATCAAACACAGGAGCTAAAATCTCCGCGTGGCCCCAAGGCCGGTTAGCGAAGGGTAGAGCCCGCCAGCTTTTGACCCGCCCCCTCTCTGTGGTCGAGACTTTTTCTCTTCGTTTATCGCAAGGGAGGCCCATTCCGGTTCTCAGGGGATAGCCCCTGCACTTTTGGATCCATCTCCTGTTGGACTTGGAAGCATCCATGGCCCTGCCATTATCGGCGGAGGTTGTTCCTAAAGCCAGCTTGAAAACTCATGCTGCTAAGGTAAGTTGGTGACATATGAGAGCGGGGGCGCATTATGACGGCAATTACAGCAGGAGCAGGTTTTCCACTGCAGATGGATGCCCGCGGCAATATCAAACAGTTGGACAGCTACTGGTCACTCCTTACGCAGAAGACATATACCGCGTCGTCATTCTCCACATCATTAATCTATTCTGACAATGTTGCGATCACTTACAGCATCGATGTTGGAGGGGATCTTGTTTACAGCAACACTGGAAAGTTAACGGGGCGAATTGGGAGCTTATCTCTCTTAGCCAACGGCGACACAGTTCTTTCGGTGAGTGGTGCGAATGTCTCTGTATCTGGAGCTTCTCGTCTCCCGCTCAGCTTATTCCTTGCCGGCGATGATGGTATCTGGGGTTCTCTCCTTGACGACAGCATTCAAAGTCTCACTGGGAATGACTCCTTATATGGTGACTTAGGCAACGACTTTCTCAATGGCGGCCCTGGAATTGATGGAGCGTTTTATAACTACAATCAAAGCCAAGGTCGCGTAAACTTTGCGCCAGACCGCATTATCGTGACCGGACCAGATGGAAGAGATGAACTAGTCAATATCGAGAACATCGATTTTATCGATGGGCCCTTTGATGATCCTCTGGTAGATGACTCGTTCTACGCAAATTCTCGCCCGGATGTTTTCGAAGCGGGCTGGAATGTAAATGTCCACTACAATGTCCAAGGCTGGCGCGAGGGCGGCAACCCAAATCAATTTTTCTCAACGAATGCGTACCTGTCTGCAAACCGCGATGTGAAAGCAGCCAGTGTCAATCCTCTGGAGCATTTCCGGTACTATGGCTGGAGAGAGGGGCGAGATGCCTCGGTTGCCTTTGACACTGACCTTTATCTGCGTTTCAACCCAGACGTGAAGGCGGCAGGTATCAATCCCCTGGAGCACTTCATAACGTATGGCCAGTATGAAGGGCGCAGCACCTACACGGCTGTTGGCCGCTCCATCAACAATGGCTTTGACGCGGAGTATTATCTGCTGGCCAATCCCGATGTCGGGGCTGCCGGGGCCGATGCGGCGTTCCACTTCGCCACCTTCGGCTGGAAGGAGGGGCGGGATCCGAACGCCTTCTTCGACACCTCGGCTTATCTGGCCACCTACACCGATGTGGCGGCCGCCAACATCAACCCGCTCGAGCACTACAATGCGTCTGGCTGGCAGGAGGGCCGGGATCCCTCGGGCGAGTTTGACACCTCAAGCTATCTTGCCGCGTATGCGGATGTGGCCGCCGCCAACATCAACCCGCTCGCGCACTATCTCAAGTTCGGCATCTATGAAGGCCGCCAAGCGTTCGGGGACAGCGTCATTGGGTAAAGCGCTGAACTTTAAGCAGGATTCGGAAGGAAGGCCTTGATCCAGTCTTGGATCTGCCATCGAAGAGGAGAACCTAGATTTGAGAAGGGCGCCCT
>NZ_LCYG01000022.1:4895-77240 GCF_001017175.1 Microvirga vignae
GGCCATCTCCAGGTACCCAAGAGCATTGCCAGGAGGCTTCCCATGCGGCGCGAAGATCAGGCCTGTCAAAGGTGAAGGAGAAGGAACGGAGAGAAAGAGAGAACCCAAGCACTTCTGCTCCCATAGGGGGTTTATGTTTGTTGATTAACAACGCCATAATCCAGCCATGTTTTCTCGTAGCTTGGCAACAAGTAGGTCGTTGATTTGCCATCCATATCTGTAGATATTTCAGGCAACCACTCAACTATGCAGAGGTGACTACTTCTACCTGACTGGAATTAATAATAAAAATCTCTCTACGACTCAAAATGCACATAGGGAGCTGTCGATGAAAACTGTCATCAACAGCCGCCTCAAGTTCATTTCGGAACGGATACGAGCAGAAGCAACCGTTATGAGCTCAAAGCGTTACCTGCATCATCNNATCCTTCGCGCTGATTGGCGCTATCGTCGCTCAGCCCCTTCTTAAGGCCGTTTGGTCCCCGCAAATAACCACCGCTCAATTGGCCCGGTCCCCTCGATAACACATGTGAAGAGCCTATCCAGGGCGGCGGGTGCGCAGATTGGGTCCGCAAGCGCCAAGCATGATCAGCGAAGGCTCTGCGTTTGGTGGGGGTCGTCTCTGGAAGTGCCGCCCAGCATCCTTCGCCTCGACACCCAAGCCAGCTGCCAGATCGAGGAGGTGCCTGGTGGCTCTGAACCGTGCGGCTTTACCTTTTTGGTATCGGCTGGTCTGCCCTACCTCCCAGTTGATGGTCTTCATGTCGTTGAAGCCATCGACAACCTCGATCAGCCTGAGTGCTTCCATAGCCTTCGTGATGGCCATGAACTGGCGGTAGGTGACCTCGCCACCGGAGAACGACTTAGCTTGTCGTGAGCGGAAAACCCAGCCACCACGACCGATCTTCGCTGCCAGCAGGAGATCGCCCAGGAAGGCCTCTGCAGCCCTCAGAAACGCAGTTTGAGTAGCTCCAGTGCGCTTGCGCTGTCGAACACCTGCACTGGCCTCATGCGCCTCCAGAAGCCTTACAGCGGCAGAAACGAAGGACCGCGCCTCGACGCTCTCAGCCCGTCGGGTAAGGGTCGCCATAGGGGCGGTCAGGAGATCTTGAGGATCTGTGTAGCCGTCTTGGCACCGGTGGGAAGTTGTGGCTGCATTCTCAGCCTCCACCTGTCCTACCTGCTCGTACACCTGCAATCGTCACCCCCAATATTCGAAGTAACGAGGTTATACGTTAGTAAACGCAAGCTTACATAGGCGCGTTTTGTCTCACATGCATGGCTGCTTGCTGGTCAGATGGCCAGAAATACAACTGTCCAACCATAATGTTTGATCAACTTATTTCGCTATGCTGACAACAGCATGCCCAGATCTCCGCACAAGAGAAAGCTACGTCATTTCATTCGGGTGTGCGTAAGGCCCTATCTAACCAAGATCCTAAACGGCACCCAAGGTCCAGCGTTATCATCGGGATAGAGCAAGCTGTGCTAAACCCAGGGAGGTTTCCGATGAACATGAGCGACATGGCTCACAGGGTCACGGATGCCATCAAGCGGATGACTGACAGGCTGACCCACCGCCGGGACATCCAGCCCAAGCGACCGACTGCTAAGAGTGACGAGATTGGTCTAGGGGCGTCGGACAAGTGGGATGATGTTCTCTGAGAGGCACACAGTCATCTGGTTAGGCCCATTAGGACGCTAAGACCCTGAACACCGAGCGCTCTCCGATGCCCAGCTTCTGGGCGATCTCGCGCTTGGACACACCGTGGGACGCCAGCATTTTGATCTCGTCGGCCCGAGCCCGAGCGGTCGGGGCGCGGCCTCTGTACTTGTTCTCAGCCTTCGCCTTGGCGATGCCCTCGCGCTGGCGCTCCAGCATCATCTCCCGCTCGAACTGGGCCACGCTGCCCCGGACGTTGAGCATCAGCTTGCCAGTTGGCGTGTTAGTATCGATGCCGAGGTTGAGGATACGAAGGCCGACCTTCTTCGCCTCCAGCTGCTGCAGGATCTGACCCAGGTGAACCACAGATCGAGCAAGGCGATCCAACTTGGTCACGACGAGGGTGTCTCCTTCACGCACATAATCCAGGGCGGCGTCCAGGGCTTCCCGGGGACCGACAGAGGACGTCTGCTCCAGGAAGATCTTGCCGCACCCAAGAGCCTGTAGATCGCGTTCCTGGACCTCCAGGCCAGCCACCTGATCGAGGATGCTTGTGCGTCCGTAGCCAACCAGCATCGTCATCTGCGTTCCTGCCATTGATGGCTTAGACAGAGAGGCGGGATGCCTGCCAGAAAGCAAGAACCACTTCAGTGGCAGACAGAATGATCCACAGGAAGCTCTGCCATACGATCAGGGTTCCATGGCAGGCTAACCTTACCTTCGTGTCTGCCTTCCTCCCTATGAGAAATGGCTGAAAAGCGATCCTTCAACTATGATTTGAGCCAAGCCGGACAAAGTTGCTGGCTTCCTGGGTCCACCGCACAGAGAGGGCCGCCATGCTGGAACTGACACACTTTTCCAGTCAGCACTGGGTGATCACACCAGCAGCACTCGCTTTGACCGAGGCGGTTCCGGCAAGCATCTCCGATCAAAAATGGCTGCTGGTTCTAACTGGGATCGCGGCCACCGAGTTCACCCAGCGCGGGACTGCCTTCGAACACTCGCCGCCTACTCAAACCCTTCGCTTCCTCCCGGAGATCAAAGAACCTTGCGACTATGTCATCGGTCGCCATGGCATTCCGAAGCCTCCTGGCAACGAAGGCCTCCAATACCGACTGGGCTTCGAACTTGAGAACTGGTCCCTGTTCGTCACTTTCGCGCACACCAGGAACCTTGATGCTGACTGGGACCAGTTCGCGATCAGACGGTGGAGAGCAAGTCCCTTCAGGTATGGAACCGATGTTCTCTCGCAGCGGGAGGTCACGCGTATATTCGACGGAGTTGAAGTGGATTTCACCGTCGCTGATCAGAACACTCGCTGGTATGGGATAAGCTACAATATCAATCTCCTTGGACGGATCGTTTTCACTGGGGTCGTCATTACGTGATCTACATGGAGGAGAGGGCAGGCAGTCCGTTGTTCTTCTTCTCGGTCGAGACAGGTTCCTTGGTCCAAGAGCATGATCGGAATGTGCATTGCTGCTGCTTGAGTGCGTCGATCCAAAACGGAGGACTGCCATGGCCGACATCACACAGATCCAGCTCCGGCTTGCGACACCTAACGGCGAAGACGTGGGAACTGACGGAGATGTCTTCCTCGGCATCGCTGGACGGGAGTTCTACATCGACGAAGACCGGGATGATTTCGAGAAGAAAGACGACCACATCTACATCCTTGGTGACAGCGCCTCGATCCTCCATGCCGAGTTCAACGACCCGCGAATGCAGCGACTCGTTACAGACGATGTCCTGAAATTTCCTGCCTATATTCGGTTTGAGCCGGAGAACCGCGACGACAACTGGTTGCTGAACATCGTGCAGGTGACCGTGAACCCTGGGCCAGACCAGATCTTCCTCACCCGTCGCCATCCTTCGGATCCAGATGACGACCGGTTCTCGATCTGGTTAGGTCAGAGGCGCGGTAAGATTCTTTACCTTGAGATCGAACCTCGTCGAGATTAGCTCCGAAGACGGCGCGACTCAGCTCTATAAGAAGCTTCTAGCGAACTCAGGGTCCAGTATCTCGCTCCGTGTCCCGCTATTTTCAGCATCCGGCACGCGACAATCCAAGCCTTGCGGCACACAATGTCGAGTTCAGGTGTGCCCTGCTCCACCCAAGACGATTTGGGAGTCCAGTCACCCAGACACACCCCCGGGTGGTGGGGTGGCAGGGGTATCTTCGAAAACAGGACTAAAGGTCTTGTTTTTGTTGTTGGACCTGAGAGAGCAGAGTGTGGCGTCTAGAGATTTCTAGAACCTACCAGCCGAAGCTGTGGACAGCCTGAGTTGGTTCACGGGCGCACAAAGAAGCCCCACCAGGATCGCTCGACTGATGGGGCCAGTGAGAAGGTTTGGGAGGAGTACCTTCAAGCCTCAAACTAACGAAACCGACGATTGTTGCTGGCGATACTGAACAAGTAACAGGTCGTGGAGTTGTAGGGCGAACCATTCCTGGCTGCACCTCATGCCCCATGGGGACGACGATGCCCCGCTACTTCTTCCACCTCCGCTCCAAGGATCACTTCATCTGGGACCAGGAAGGTGTTGATCTGCCTGATGCCACAACCGCCCAAGGATCAGCGGACAAGATGGCGGCCGAACTTCGCGGTGGTCTGCTTCATGAAAGCAAGCATGGCTGCTGCTGGACTGTTGCCGTCACGAATGAGGGTGATCAGCTCATCCACGTCACGGCGCTCTGAATTCGAAGGATATGTCAGCCATCGACACAAGGATCAGGCTGTTTCCTCCGGTGGATCCGGCAGCGGCATCCAGTGGGTCGCCACCACCACGCCATGACTTTGATCGACCCAGATGCCTCGATGTGGAGACCAGCAACCCACGGTCCGGTCCGACCACGCCGTGAAGATCAGGACAGGCGAACCGTCCCGGGGAGCCGTTTCGATTGGCCGCCATCGCCCGAAGGTGGGTGAACTAGTCAGGCTCATGGTCGAGTTTGAGACTATTCGCCTCGTTCCTGCTGTTCCAGTCGCTCCAAGAGGGTGGCCAGCCGCTCCGGCAACGGCTCGTCCATGGTCTCTTCGTACTGTGTTCGCAGGTCTCTGCCGATCTGGGCACGTAGTTTCAGATCCCAGAAGCCGAGGTTCGACAGGCTACCTCCATCTCCTTTCCACTGTAGGTCGTCCTTGATCAGCATAATTTCCCACCTCCGCTAAACGGGCTTTCTCCCAGGTCCAGCGCAATCTTTGTTACCGTTGGGGAGGGGAACCCCTGGAGATGATTGATGTTTCAGCGTGGCGTTAACATAAGTTAGTCCGAATTGACGCAGTGTGCCGTTCGTCTGACGGCAAGACCATCATAAGAACAACAGGGCCGAGACCAAGGCGACACAGAGCCTGGGACTCCAGCCGCCCAGGCACACCCCCGGTAGCGGGATGGTGGGGAGTGTCCTTGAAAATCCGGTTAAAGGTGTTGCCGTTGTTGTTCGACTCCGCAAGGCCCTGTGCCTTCCCAGAAATCTCCCGTGATCTTTGGGGGCCATACTCCCTCGATGCGACTACAGCCTCACCCCAGTCTTCCCAGAGAGACCAAGGGCACCTTTTGCAACCTTGGATATTGGTGCCTATGGAGGGTCGAGCCCTGGCTGTGCTTGTGGTCAAATCCGGGAGACAGACGCACAAGCCTTCTTGGTCCCTACTGGTCATGTGATGTCCGTCACAGCGCTCGCGATACGCGACTGTTATGCTAATTGCCAGCAGATGCGAGCCAATCTTCGCAATGGAGTCTACGCCGATCAGGGTCTACTCGCAGGAGGGTCAAATGCGCAGACTTATGATGATTTGTGCGCTTGCCACGTACTGTTTTCTGACAAACGGCTTTCTGACAAACGGCGCTGCAGCCGTTCGATTTGTAACAACCAAGCTCGACTCAAAGCCCACAGCCGATGACCTCCTCAAAACGTGCCGAGACAACAATGGTTATTACAGTGAGGGAGGCGGCAGATGGAGTTGCAGCAAGCAATGTACGAGGGACGCTGGGTGCCGGGTGGACTGCACAAAGGACGGCTGCACGGGGAGAACGCCTGTGAGTAGGGTCGTCTCCCCGAAGGGCGGACGTCCGGACGTGGTGGACATTCTAAATGGAAACTCTTCGAGGCTCCCAACCCGCGCTGGGAATTGAAGACAGCGGCAAGGAGTACGGGATCATAGCCCTTCGAGGATTGAAGGCTGCAGAAAACTTGAAGAGCGACATGGAGAGGCTTCAACAAGCCCGAGCGACCAAACGGTGAGCCGATCCCACTTGCGCGACCGGCTCCTGAACGGCACAGTTCATTGACGGGTTGTGCCGGAGGGGCAATGGGGCAGGTAGTTCAATTCCGTAAACGTCCGCCAAAGGACCATCCGCTCGGGAATAGACCTCTACCACGGAAGTCTCCGCAAGCAGACTGGAAGCGCGCCTCGTATAAACGACGTCACCGAGTACGCTCTTGGCTCCCAATGATACTCGGCAGCTCACTCCTGGCAGGGTTTGTAGGTCTTGAGGTCGGCCCACCCTTGGTTGGATGCGGTATCAAAGGGAATATCAGCTCCAGTACTGGAGAGCGGATCTATCACGTTCCTGGCCAGGAGTATTACTGGGCCACCAGGATCAACTGGCTCGCTGGCGAGCGTTGGTTTTGCTCTGAGAATGCCGCTCGAAATTCTGGGTGGCGAAGAGCCAGAGTCTGACCGCCTGCAACACCTCAATCCGGGTTCAGGGATATGCCCGTCTCTGACTGCAAGGAAACCTCTGTATCTTTTGTCCTCTACTCGCCAAGGGACAACCCCTGGTGGCGATGCCTTCAAGATTGCAAGCACACCGACAGAGGCGAGACCGAGTTGGACCGAAACCCGGGACTCCAGTCACCCAGATACCCCCGGGTGTGGGATGGTAGGGGTATCTTCAAAGACAGGGTTAAAGGTCTTGTTCTTCTTGTTGGACCTGGGTGAGCAGTGAACAGCCTGAAGTCTCAACTGCATGACTGCGTAAAGCCTAATATGTAGAAGATCCAAACCAACGCTTGGCTGTTTTACAAGGGCCATCTAACCGGATTGCGGTGAAGCATCATTCGCGGACAATCTTCCGCCTAAACGCGAAGTGCTGTCGGCTTTCGTTTTAACAAGTAGCGGCTGTGCGAAATCGCAAAAAGTAACATGGGTCAAAGACAGACCCGTGCTTGTCTGTAACGGTGGCGGATCATCAACAATAGCCATGGTGCCGGGAGCGGAACCATAAGAGAGTTCCCGCCTGCAGAACAGAGAACGTCATGTTGCCTGCAGCTTCTCGATCCGATCACCATCCGCTCGTCCGCAAGCTGGAGAGCATCTTCACCCTAACCGATGACGAGCGGCAGGCCGTGCTGGACCTACCGATGCAGGTGGCTGTCATCGAGGAGGATCAGGACATCGTCCGCGAAGGCAACCGCCCCTCCCGATCGTTTGCAATTTTAAACGGCTTTACCTGCACCTATAAGATGACCGGCGACGGCAAGCGCCAGATCGTGGCCTTCTGCATCCCCGGTGACATGCCAGACGTGCAGAGCCTGCATCTGAAGGTGCTCGACATCAGCGTGGCCACCCTGACCAAGTGCAGCGTCGGATTCGTCACCCATGAGGCGCTGTGGGATCTCTGCATGCGCCATCCCCGGATCACCGCCGCCTTCTGGCGCGAGACCCTGGTGGAGGGAGCTGCCTTCCGCGAGTGGATCCTCAATGTCGGGCGGCGCGAAGCCTACCACCGCATGGCGCACATCTTATGCGAGTTGCTGGTACGCCTGAGGGCAGTGGCGCTGGCCGAGGATCATGTCTGTGATCTGCCGATCACCCAGGTTGAGTTTGCCGATGCGCTCGGCATCTCGACGGTGCATGTCAACCGGGTGCTGCAGGAGCTGCGGGCCGACGGCCTGATTGAGACGAAGGGGACCCGGCTGATCATTCCCGATTGGGAGAGGCTGAAGCAGGCGGGCGACTTTGATGAGACTTACCTTCATCTGAAGCAAGGCGGAGCAGCCGCATGACCCTCACACTTCAGCCGGTGCAGGTCGCCACGGGAGCTGAAGAAGAAGACATGCTGCTCTTTGACCGTGACCAACGGCTTCTGGCCGTGCTGGTCCAGCTCTCGCCGGAGAACGAGGTTGCTCCCGGGCAATGGTACTTGGAGGTCGGCTTTGGTCGGCTGAGCGAACTCAGCCACCCGACCTTTGCCGATCTGAGTGCTGTGGAGGACTGGGTCAATCAGCGCTCCAGAGTCGGAAGATCCCGTTGGTAACGGTTCCATAGGCTTCGTGCATTCAGTGGTGCGGCATCTCGCTTGATGGCGCGCCATTTTCGGATCTCGGGACAGACGAGGCGATCACACCCTTACGGCGTCAGGCATTGAGCTCAGTTGTGCCCTGGTCGCTCAGGGTGGTCCGGGACTCCAGTGCCCAAGCCATACCCCGGGGTGTCAGCCCCTGCCCCGATGTTCCGAAAAGCCGCTAAAGAGCGTGATGTTGGTGTTGCACCCAGGGCTGTAGGGAATCGACCCTGGTGATCACATCTTCATGGAAACTCTTTTGGGTACGCACCGACAGTAGATCTTGTGTCAACAGCTTGAGATCTGTGGAGTTTTCCAATGCCACAAGAAGATGGCTGGGGCGCCAGGATTCGAACCTGGGAATGGCGGTACCAAAAACCGCTGCCTTACCGCTTGGCGACGCCCCAATGGTGGGCGTGTACATAATCGGCGAAAGCCTCCCTGGCAACCCGGTTTTGCGAGGAGTCAACTTTGGAAAGATATCTGCCGGGAGACGCAAATCTCCCCTTGCAGCCCTTAGCTACCGCCGCTATAAGACCGGCCTTCCCGATGAAAGATCGGTGTCGGAGTGTAGCGCAGTCTGGTAGCGCACCTCGTTCGGGACGAGGGGGTCGTAGGTTCGAATCCTATCACTCCGACCATTGATCTTGAGGACTTAGCGCCCCTTCCCGAGAAATCGGCGCTTCTCCCCGGCAAAAAACGGAATTAGGCTCCCGCTCTGTTCACAAGTGGGCCTGCAACGTAATGCGGTCTTTGAGCTGTCCGGCTGTGGGCATTCAGGCGTCCATAATATGGCCACGGTTGAGCGGCTAAGGTTGCCCGTGTGGCCCTCCTACCCCCTTAGGCCGCATTTGCCCTAGCTGAGGGTCTGCAAGCGTCCTTCGGCAGGCACAGCAGTAGAGCCGCACCGCCACTTTCTGGGTACCTCTTCGGCACATAGGAGCGCGACTGCTTCTCCTCCTAAGAGACGTTGAAGCAAGCCACGCATAGGTTAGCTTCGATCGGTAGCCTATGGTCCCTTGCTGAAAGATCTGGGCTGCGGCGCCCCAGTCCGGAGGTCCATTGGGTCCCCACGGCTGGGGCGCTCCTTTGTAGAGCCTTCCCTGCCTTACCCACAGCCTATCGGGTTGTCACAGCCTCGTGAGATTTCTGTCGGAACCTGCCGGAGTATTGTCCGTCTGATGCGGTGATATTCCTTCGGCAGAGGCAGAATGACCAAATACGATTGGGACACAGATGACCTGCGGCAGAGGCAGGCATTTGCTCGGACCAAGCTCACCAAACATGAGCGTCTGATCGGCATCATCCTGGGTTTTCTCACCTTCCTTGCTGTCTTGGCGGTTGGCCTGCTCATTGGCCACGTGGCGGGTGTGCCGTCGCTGGCGCATGGATCATAACAGGTTATTCAGGTGACGACGGTTAGATCGCGTATGACCTATTCCCGAGACAGCACCGCCACCTCCCAGATCACAGGCCAGCCCATCAGAACCCGGTCCGAGGAATGGCAGCATGAATGCGAAGCCACCAGGCTAGGGTCAGGCAGGGACCATCTCATGAGGGCCCGCGCATGTCGTGGATGATGGATTAATGCTGCTCTCACGGCAGATGGTGACCATCGCGATCGCGTCATTTGCAAATCTGCGGAACTCTTCCTTGAGGTCGTCCGGCGCCCGATCCCAAGTTTGCTCATCGTTGTCGACGCCGTAGAATGCGCGAGCAACATGTTCAATTTGCTGGTCCAGGCCCATCATGGCTCCTCTGATATGCTTCTTTGATCCTTCAACTCCTATCGCATCGTTCGTTTCCTTATACCTGATGGCCTAGACTATAAGCTCTACTAAAGGCAGAGCTCCGCTGTTCGAAATGCGGGCAAAATACATCAAGAATGATCAACCGGTCTGAGCTCTAGGCCCGGACCTCCGGGATGGCTCGAAGCCCGGGCCATAAACACAAAGAAAACCCCGCCGACCGAAGCCAGCGGGGCGTGTTGTGTCGATGTGATGTGCCACATCTCCTGGGAAGGGTCGACCTGGAGTCGATCAGCTTGGCGGCAAGGCCAGTTATTTTGGCCGGTGAATGAACCCGCCCAGCTGCGAGACAGAGAAGGCGATCACCGCCGACAGCCCGGGCCCGATCCAGCGGCTGACCTTGGCCCCCTGCCCCTGGAGCATCAGCTCGTTCATAGTCGTGACCTTCACGTTCATGCTCTCGATGGTCGCCAGGGCTCCACGGGAGTGGCTGGCGCAGCTTGGCACCAAAACCCCGTACGCGGCGATCCCTTCCATCGACCGCGGAGAGAACTGCGATCCCGGCGAGACCGCGGACCAACGGAAAGCCCACTTGACCAACGCGTGAGAGAATTTTTCAGGTGGCGGACCAGCCGTCCGAGGGCGGAGCTAGCCAGACGGCGTGCCGGATGATCTCAGGCGGGAACTGGTGTCCAGCATGGGAGATGAGCCGTACTCCCGTACTCTACGCCCGTCCGGCCAGTCCTGTCAGGCGATCCTGTGGCCGAGCCGCTGCCGAGGCATCGTGGTTGCAGAATTGCAGGCTACCCCTTTCGAGTAATTGCCAGTTCCACGTTCAGAGGTGAACCTGACTAGTCCAACTCTACCGTTGTTTGTTTATTCATTTAGAATATTTTCCGAATTGGATGGTTTATGCCTGCTATTACTTCCAACAGCCTGACTGGCAACGCGTACATCGATGGTGTCCTTGGCAATTACAAATGGGCCACCAATGGCTTAACCTACAGCTTTCCTACAGATGGATCGTATTACGGCGGCTCGTATGGCGCCGATGAGAATATTACCAACTTCGGGGTTCTCAACCCCGCCCAGCAGGCCACTGCCCGCAATATCCTGAAGATGTTCTCCTCCGTCGCGAATCTCAGTTTTGCAAAAATTGATGAAACTGCGACCCAGCATGCTGACCTGCGCTTTGCCCTCTCGGACAAGCCGGGGACTGCCTGGGCCTACCTCCCGAGCACCGCGGCCGAGGGCGGTGATATCTGGTTCAGCGGTTCCAGCGGCTATTACACCAGCCCAGTGAAAGGCGGCTACGCCTACGAGGTCTTCCTGCACGAGATCGGGCACGCGCTCGGTCTGGAGCATCCGCACGAGAGCGGCATGCCGGCAGACCGGGACTCGATGGAGTACACGGTGATGAGCTATCGCTCGTATGTCGGCGCTTCCACCACCAGCGGCTTTGTCAACGAAAGCTGGGGCTATGCGCAGTCGCTCATGATGTACGACATGGCTGCTCTCCAGCACATGTACGGCGCCAACTACACCACCAACAGCGGCAACACGACCTACAAGTGGAACCCGACCACCGGCGAGATGATGGTCAACGGCGTCGGCCAAGGGGCGCCCGGCGGCAATAAGATCCTCCTGACGGTGTGGGATGGCGGCGGATCCGACACCTATGACTTCTCGAATTACACCAGCAATCTGAAGGTTGATCTGCGACCGGGACAGTGGACCACCACCTCGGCGGCCCAGCTGGCGAAACTGCACTATGACGGCTCGAAGGTCGCGGCTGGAAACATTGCAAACGCGTTGCTCTACAAGGGTGACGTGCGTTCCCTCATCGAGAACGCCATTGGCGGCTCGGGCAGCGATAGCCTGACTGGAAATGACGCGGCAAACTCGCTCATTGGCGGGGGTGGGACGGACACGTTGTATGGGTGGGGTGGGAATGACACGCTGGACGGCGGCACGGGAGCCGATGCGCTCTTTGGAGGCTCTGGAGCAGATGTCTTCAACTTCAACTCTGTGGGGGATGCTCTCCCGGGAGCGCAGGATACAATCCAAGACTTTGTGCCGGGGAGTGATCATATCGACCTGCGCACCATTGATGCCAACACCATGGCGGCCGGAGACCAAGCTTTCTCATTCATCAGCGCTGAGTCTTTCACAGGTCAGGTGGGGCAATTGAACTTCACCAACAATGTTTTGTCGGGCGATGTGAACGGCGATAAAGTCGGCGATTTCCGCATTCATGTCCCGGGCGTGTCGATGCTGGCACTGATGGACCTTTATCTCTGATCGACCCGAGGAGGTAATCAATGAGCGATTGGGTCCATTTCGACCGGTGGCAAGACTGCGCACAGATGGAGCGGCCGGGCTTCGTGTTTGAGGTCAAGAACAAGGAGGGACAGAGTCTGTTGACTGCCTGCACCGTCCCACTCCAGTTGCCGTTCGACTGGAAATCACCTCCGGCTTTTTTCCGGTTGGTTGAGGCGCCGAAGCCGCGCCACTCAACCCCAGTTCCGAAGCCGCAGACCTGAAATTGTCGGCTCGTGCTCCCGAACGTGAGCTTGCGCGTGAGACCCTCGGTTCCATACGCTCATTCCGCATGCTTCGAGAGTTCTGAGGAACTGCATGATCACCGCAGCAATCTATGAAGAGCATCACCAGGCTATGCGCCGGAAATGAGCTTCAGCTTGTGATGACAGCGCAGGTAGGTGGCCGAGTGAACCCTCGCATGGCCACCCGCTTTCGCCGTCTGGTGCGCGATTACGAGCGCTTACCTTAAACTCTCGCAGACCTACATGTCGTCGCTCTGGTCTGTATGGTGCCTTACGGAGGAACCTTCCGGATGGCACAATTGCTGTTACCGGGATTTTGGCCTCAGCCTCAGTGAACAGCACTCATTAACGGCCACCGTGCCCCTCAGATGTTTTTGAGGGATTCGCTTCTCAGCGCGAAATTTCGGCTGAGAAGTTGGCTAAAGCAACGGTCAGCCCATCAAAAGAAAAGAGCCTGATGGGAAGGACCGTCAGGCTCAAGTTCAATCGAAAGGGAAGACCAAGTCTGTCACTGATCTAACGGCTACTTTAGGTCCAGGTTCCTCCCGTTCATACTTCCTGCACCAGCGCTCTCTCAGGCTCACCGGCAGACTGTCCGGCGCACCTGAACCTCTTCGGCCCAGCGGTTCACCCGTTCCTTGATGATGATCCTGCACGTGTCGCGAGGGCCCCACCCTGGCCCAGCAAGTACAGGCCGCCCGTAGAAACGGTGGGGCCCACGATGTTCATATCTATGTTCGGGACGCCTGTAATCGTGGCGCTCCAACGACTCACCACCGACGTCCGCAACATCCTGATGCAGACCATACCTGTTTGAGCTGACGGTGAAACTCAACTCGGACGCCTGAGCGGCACCGCCACATCCTAGAGTGGCCACAGCACCAAACACAACCGCTTTCAATCCGAACTTCATGAGAACCCTCCTGACAGGACCCACCTCGTGCTGAGTGATCCATCGCTCAGGAGATTGCCCTTCAACCTTTGAAGCGAAGCCGAACGATCTCTGCAGCTTCTATTCATTCTGGTGTCGTCCTCAGCTCGTCCCGCATTTTGATGCCATACCCCCGGTGTCCCTGTTTCCCGCAGTTTGCGGGCTCCAGGACCCATTTCGATCCCTGCATATCACTCGGACATCTGTCTCAAAGGCTCAGCTGAATCCCGAAATTCACACCTCGGGGATCCGGTGCAACAGGTGTCTCACCCTGCTCCACGATGGTTGTTAAAGTCGCGTTGGAGCACCCCTCTTGCGAACAGCCACGCGTGCCGTGCAATGCCGCCCGCCGAAACCCTGCCTTGCGCGGGCCCAGAGGATCGCGTACGCGTGAGCCCCCATGTGAGAGCAGGAAGCGTTTCGTGAGACAGTCCCGACAATGGCATGAACTGGTGGTGATCATCATTCTCGGGCCACTCATTGGCCTGGGCCTTGGGCTGCTTGCTGCGAAGGCAGGCCCCTCACTCACCGAAACAAATGCACCGCCGACCATACTCAACCAGGATTGAGGCCTCGCACTCAGGCTGCTCCTCCCTTCGCTGGGAAGAGAGGAAACGATGAACACACCTCCTGGCATCTTGGACGAGTGTCCGAACACTTCCAGCGAAAGCGACCCCCGGCCTGTGAGGCTTCACCGGAATCGAACAGAGACCAGCGGAGGTGCCATGTTCGAACAACGGGCAGCGGCGGCTGACTGGCATCAACTTCCCAGAATCATTCTGGCGGGCCTCGTTATGGGCCTGGCCTTCGATTGGGGCCAAGAATTTTCGTTGGTCAGCTTGCGGCCCCTATTTGACGGCTGCCCTAAGTGCCGTGGCCACCGCACCTGAGCTTGCGGTTTACTATGCAGCATCGTGCTTGCCAACAACACCTTTGGCCGTCTCATCCCTGTGCAAGCCGTAGCCTGACAACGTTCATGATGAGTGACTACCGTGGGCATGCGCGCCCTTATCCAACCAGGTTCCCGTCCCTCGTTGCCGCAATGTTGACGGCTGGCACTGCAGCTACGTCGCTTTGCGGAACAAGCCTGCATCAGCCCCATCGCAGACGCAGGACAATACGAGCCAGGCTCGCACCAAACAGGGCGTCCCCACGCAGCGACGCGTCTCAAGGCGCAAGCGACTGCCATCCCGCATGATCACCGAGTCCTCGACTCGCCGGCGCAGAATCGGCTCTGGGTGCCTGATAGCCTCCGGCTGAGGCCAACAAACCTTTATTGCAGGGACACCCCGGCCGCCGCCTCCAGCGCTTCGACCGTCGCAGCGGTCAGCTCCCCAGTGATCGCTAGTCCGCCAGACCGTTCAAAGGTTTTGATGGCTGTCCGCGTTCCGGGACCGATCATGCCATCAGCCTGGAGTGGTCCATAGCCGAGGCCGATGAGGGCTTCTTGAGCAGCGCGGATCTGTTGTTCCGAGAGCCTCATCGCAGGTACCTGAGGTTGCGCAGGAGGTGGGCTTGCCGCCACCAGGGGTTGCCCGCCGCCCAACTGCGCTCGAGCACGATCCACGGCCTCGGTCAGCCGCACCCGCATGCGCTCGAGGTTGGCCACTTCCTCCTGGGCCCGCACCACGCGTCTCTCGGCCTCTTGCAGGTCCCGCACCTGGGTTAGAAGTTGGTTGTGTTTGACCGCCAGCTGATCGCGCTCGGCGGTTACCCGATCCAGGGCGTTCTGGACCCGTTCAAGCTTTGCCTGGGCTGATGGCACCTCTGGATCGCCGGCTGTCCAGGACCACGCAAATGCGCCCCATCCAACAGCAGCGACGATGGCAAGAACACCGCTTAGAGACCGCCTGGGTGTTGCGGGGCTGGTTCCGCCATTCATTGTATGCCTCATGGCACGTGGGAGGGTTCGTATCGAAAAATCATTCGGCGGACCACTACGTTTCAGCCAGGCCTCCGTCAACAGCCCGCGGCCGGCATCCTTGTGTCAGCCAGCGGCCCTTTCCCGCTGCCTTGTCCGGCCGGGCAATGAAGGCTTGGCTCGGATCGTGGTCTCAGCACGCATCAGGCTTTCACCACGTTGCGTCGGAGGCCTAGGTACCGTCCGCGGGTATCTACGATGAGCTTCGCATGCTTCTCGATGACCTCATAGTCGAACTTGTCATGGTCGGTCGCCAGCAGCACCAGATCATAGCTGGTCAGCTCCTCCGGCGTCAGATCGATGCTGGCAAGATCGAACGCGTAGCGGCGCATCTTGGGGAATCGCGGCACGTGAGGGTCGCTGTAGGCGATATGAGCCCCCTTCGCCTGGAGAAGACGCATCAGCTCCACGGAGGGGGACTCCCGCATGTCGTCGACGTTCTTCTTGTAGGCAATGCCCAGCACGAGAATCCTGCTGCCGCGGATCGCCTTCTCGCGCTCATTCAAGGCATCGGCGATCTTCGCGACCACCCACTCCGGCATGGTGCTGTTGACCTCACCCGCAAGCTCGATGAAGCGCGTATGCAAGCCGTATTCGCGCGCCTTCCAGGTGAGATAGAACGGGTCGATGGGGATGCAGTGCCCGCCCAATCCGGGGCCCGGATAATAGGGAACGAAGCCGAACGGCTTGGTCGCCGCTGCCCGGATCACCTCGTGGATATCGATGCCCATCCGGTCGGCGATGATCTTCATCTCGTTGACCAGACCGATGTTGACGGCGCGGTGGATGTTCTCGAGCAGCTTGGTCAGCTCCGCCGCCTGGGTCGAGCTGACCGGGACGACCGTATCGATCACCTGACCATAGAGAGCAAGGCCCACCTCCAGACAGGAAGCGGTCGTGCCGCCGCAGATCTTTGGGATAGTGCGCGTGCTGAACGTCGCGTTGCCCGGATCCTCCCGCTCCGGCGAGAAGACCAGGAAGAAGTCGTCCCCCACCTTGAAACCGGCCTTCTCGATCCGGGGCCTCAGTTCCTCCTCGGTCGTTCCGGGATAGGTGGTGCTCTCCAGGGCCATCACCTGGCCACCCCTCAAGTGCGGCAAAAGAGTCTCGACAGTGTTCAGGACGAAGCTCAGGTCAGGCTCCCTGTGCTTCGACAGCGGCGTCGGAACACAGATGATCAGGGCGTCGACATCGTGAGCCTTCGAAAAATCCGAAGTCGGCTCAAACCCGTTCTCGATCGCCTTCATAATCCCTGTGGCAGCAATATGCGCAATATAAGTCTGCCCGTTGTTGAGCAGATCGATCTTTGCTGGGTCGATATCAAACCCGACCACCTTATAGCCTGCCTCGGCATAGCGAACTGAAAGTGGCAGCCCAACATAACCAAGCCCAACAATGCCGATCACTGCTGTTTTAGCGTTCAATTTCTGGAGCAGAGCGTCTTTGTGCATTTGCAATCTCGGCTGTAGTGTTGTTGGGCAGCGTTTCACATAGAAACCATGGGCTGGAATTACACAGCTCCGGACAGCGACAAAGAGGACGCTCTCGAGAGAAGGACCCCGGACAACCCATCACGAGACCGGGGTGATAGTCGCTGTCATGCCGCTATAGCATCTTTGCCTTCCGCCAACTGCTATGGCGCGGCTATACCGTTGGCTGTCGCGGACCACACAAGCAGCCCCACCCAACAGAGGCGCCGATCGTGAGAACACCACCCAAGCTCCTCCAGAGTGCCCCGTATCAGTTTCAACCTTCATCGTAGAATCCCCGGTGGAAGAAGAGAGACTGCATCCAACGTTGATGCAAAGGCAGCAGTAAGTTTCCGGCCTGATCATCGTCAAGACAAAGCGTATCCGACGTCGATTGCGGGCGACATGGTGGCCCCGCAACCGCAAACAGGCACGTCAGCGCCAGGACGCGCTGATCCAACCAACTCTGGCTTGGACCACGTGGTCCAGGCCGCAGAAGCTACCCTTACCAGGGAGATCTTGATCCTCCCCATACCGGTCTTCTATGGTCGTTGTGAGGGTTTGGTTACGGCCAGAGTTTATAGGGCTTCAAGAGAAAGGGCGTGACGGCCATGGCTGAGGTTAAGCTGGGAATCCAGGTGTCGGAAAACCGAACGTCAGTGTCCATCGAGATCGCACCAGTGGGACAATCATCCTCCCCGGTGGAGCTGGACCTGGATCAGCTGAGCACCCTGATCAGGCTTTTGGGGCAGACCAGATGCCATATGGTCAACGGTCGACCGGTGCCGCCGCTTGAGGGCCGAACGATTGAAACCGTATATGCCCCAAGGTGGTACATTCAGGTGGCAAAGATCGATGGCTCCCTGCTTGCCTTCGACCATCCCGCCTTTGGCGCCGTTGGATTTGTGATTTCCAGAGCTGAAGTCGCCGAAATCGTGCAAGTTCTGAGCGAGCACCTAAAACTGCCGCCTGACCGCCCAAGTGTGCGAAACTAGTCAAACATACCGAAGCACCTCGCCGTGGCGAGGCAACCAACTTACCCCAGACAGGCGGGCCGCTGCTGCTCCACCAAGGCCCGTCGAGGTGAAATTCAATGGGTCGAGAAGCGGCCGTTCTCGTCATAGGTCTCGTAGTGAAGGGTCTGGGCCGGCATGGCCTCCAGCTGGCGCGGTGACTTGGGCCAGTCCTGAGCGGGCTCCTGGCCTTGAGGCATGTAGCGGGGACGGAAGCGCAGATCGACCAGGGAGCGCAGTTCGGGCGCAGCGAGATCGAGCACATTGGCGTCACGCCACCGGCGGTGCAGCTTAGGACGGCCCGTCAGACGTCCCCAGAAGCTCGGCACCTCCTCCTCGACCTGCAAGACGATCCGGCCCGTGAAAGTCTTGCGGAGATTAAAACGTCCTGTCAGACCCATTCAACTCTCCCGAAATTATCGTCCCTGCAAAAAGTGCGCTCCAAAGCCAAGGTTACTGAACGTGAAGCGAGTAAAACCTCGGCTACAACGTCCATCGGACCTTGCCGCTACAGGGCAAATGCAGGTTGAGCCTTCGGGTTCCGGCATGTTCGCCGGAACCGAGCGTCGCATCGTCGGGAGGTGATGTGCCGCACAAACCCGCTCGAATTCAAAAGAATGCGATGAGCGTCAAAGTCATCTGTGCGGGAGAGAAACAGTCGAAAGAAAGTGGAACGCAGGTTACTGGCAGTAGAAAATGCGCTCCTTCTCAGCGACGCGGACGGGGGGTCAGATCGATCGTGACGAGCTGACCGGTCAAAGGATCGAGGATGGTCATGGCAGCCTCCTGTGCTGTTGGCATAAGGGAAACGCCTGAACGCCGAGAACGGTCAAAGTGTCCTGCGAACTTGGTAAGCAAATCGTTACTGACGCGTGTGCCTTCGCACCTGGAAAAGCAGAAGCGAGACCGCTAACCGATGCCCTCACTACCGGCGCATGGCGATGACAGCGCCGTTATCCCATTCACCGGAGACACATTTGATGAAGACTACCTCGCTCGAGTCCGTTTGGTCGCCGCGCCTTCTCAGCGTCCTGCGCATCATCGCAGCCCTCATTTTCATGGCGCACGGCACTCAGAAGATCCTCGGCTTCCCGACAGGCGCCTCGCCGGAGATGTTCAGCCTGCCATGGATCGCAGGCGTGCTCGAACTGTTCGGGGGCGCTCTTCTCGTGCTTGGGCTTTTCGTCCGCCCTGTCGCGTTCGTGCTCTCAGGTCTGATGGCATCCGCCTATTGGATCGCCCATGCGCCGAAGAGCGTTTTCCCTGCGTTGAACGGCGGCGATGCAGCCATCCTCTACTGCTTCGTGTTCCTCTACTTCGTGGCAGCGGGTGGCGGTGTCTGGAGCCTGGACAACCTCCTGGGCAAGAGCCGCTGAACCTCAGCACATTTTTTCAAAGAAGAAAGCGAGAGGTTGTTTCGACCTCTCGCTTCTTGCATCAGGTCTGGTCGCTGCCTGATCCTGTCATCCGCCTCACGCGCTCATCCTCCAGCTCGACATGCAGCGTGCGATCATCCTCCTCGTCTAGAGGATTGGGCATGAGGTCCGTCGTGAGACCCGTGGTGGTGGAGGCTGCGGCGCCAATCGGCGGAGCCGCTCCTTCGGAGCGCCAGTCCCGCTCCTGCTGTCCGGGCTCGACACGTCCTTCGTCATCAAGGATGTCCACCACGCGGTCCATGTCGCCTTCGTCCACGCGAACGGTCACGAGCGTCCCTCCCTGTCGAACGCCGTCCACATAGGCCTTGGCTTCTTCTTCACTGAGACCTGCATCGGCCAGCGCTCCGACGAGGCCGCCGAGGGCAGCCCCTGCCCCGGCGCCGATCAGGGTCGAAACCAGCCAGCCCGCCGCGATCACCGGTCCGAGACCCGGAACTGCGACCGTGCCGAGGCCGGCCAGGAGCCCGGCGCCGCCCCCTGCAATCGAGCCGGCTGCGGCCCCCGCGCCGGCGAACTCATGCGAAGCCCCCTCTTCGCCGAAGGAGTGCGCCGCGTGGTGCGATACGGTGTTGTCGGCGTTGCTGGAGACAAGGCTGATCTCGAAATCCGGGATGTGCGCAGCCTCCAGCCGCTGCACGGCCTTGGCCGCCTCGTCATAGGTGTTGAAGAAGGCCGTGATTCTGCGCTCAGCCATGGGTCGCCTCCACAAATTCTCATTCGAACTCGGAAGGCTAATGAGCGGTCTCGGGCACAGTTCCGGCCTTTCTTGCATCACGGCCAAGTTTTGTTGCGGAGCTGCGCGCCCATGCCGCCTTCCTGTCCAGACGGAATGTTGCTACAGTTCAGCAAAAGAATGCCGTACACGGCGATTTGGGGGCTCCCATCATGCGACATATCCATCTTGATGACGGCTTGCGGTTGCGGTTTCCCGGCCGCAGCGAAGAGTTCGACCAGGGGGTCGAGATCGGCATGCTTGCGGTCCTCATGGATCAGGAAATCCCTGAGTTCTCGCGCTGGATTTCCCGCGCCAATCTGGGCCAAGTGGAGGCCATCGCCAAGCAAATGGGCTACCGCGCCATTGAGGCCGGCGGCGATGAGGAATGGGTCGAGATCACCTTCCATCATGGCAGCATCAAGACCAAACCCAATCTCAGGCTCGTCCACTCGGTAGGCTAGAGCATCGGATCCAAAAGTGGATTTTCCACTTTGGGTCGATCCGCTGCTTCCTTCATAGAGCAGCGCATTGTCTTACGCTGAAAGCCGAATCCACTTTTTACCGACGTGGCCTTTCGGGTCGCTGACGCGGACCTCCGGTTCCGCACGAGGCGCTAAGCCACTCAGCCATTCTCAAACGAAAGAAGCCGCCCGAAGGCGGCTTCCTTTTTGTCTCGATGCGCGAGGGCTTTTAGCGAGCGTCCTCATCGCGGCGGGTCACCGCCCAGGCTGCCTGCATCAGGGCCACGGCCAGAGCGGTCTTCACCACCGTGGCGGCGATGAACGGAGCAGCGCCCACGGTCCAGGCCTTGGCGAAGGGCATCACCAGCGAGAGCTGGGCAAGGCCGAACGCGAAGACCAGCGCATGGCCGAGGCTCATCATCACGATGACGCGCAGGAGCGAGCGGTCCCAGCCGCGCTCAGCCATGAAGCCCATGACGATGGCTGCGGCCAGAAAGCCGAAGAGGAAGCCGCCGGTCGGGCCCATCATGTAGCCGATACCGGCCGTCGGACCTGCGAAGACGGGAATGCCCATCGCGCCCTGCAGGAGATAAAGGCCGACGGTGGCGCCGCCAAGACGCCAGCCATAGGACGCGCCGATAATGAGCACAACCAGGGTCTGCAGGGTCATGGGAACGTAAGGCAGCGGAACCTGGACCTTGGCGGACAGGGTGAGAAGCGCCGTACCCACAGCCATCAGGACGATGGCGCGCAGCGCGGCAAAACGGGCATCGTCCCGGGACGGCCAGAGGAGGCCGACGAGGGTCGACGGAGAAGACAGCGAGGTAGCGCCAGTCGACATGAAATTAATCTCCAGAGCATTCCGCCATTCGCAGGCGGCTCAAGACGCCTTATAGGAGGGTCTGGCCAACGCCTCAAGCAGCCGAACGGCCAAGATGTCCGGAACAGGTAGAGATTTCCAAGGATCCCTCATGGCAGACGACCTCACTTTCGATGTTCGCCCCCCGGCTCAATCGGGCGAATGCCTGCAGGTGAGCCCCCTCGTCCGCCGAATCGTCGCCAACAATCCCGGGCCCATCACCTTCACCGGCACCTGCAGTTACATCGTGGGTTCCGGCAAGGTCGCGATCATCGATCCCGGCCCCGACAATCCTGGTCACATCGAGTCACTGCTCGACGCCCTGCGTGGAGAGACGGTGACCCACATCCTCGTCACCCACACCCATCGCGACCACTCGCCAGCCGCTCGCGCCATTCAGGCAGCGACGGGCGCACTGATCGTCGGCTGCAGCCCGCACCGGAGCTCCCGCCCTCTGTTCAGCGGCGAGGTGAACTCTCTCGAAGCCAGCTCCGACAAGGACTATGCCCCCGACAGAGAACTCGCCGAGGGCGAGGTGGTGCAAGGCCCCGGCTGGACCCTGGAAGCCGTGGCGACGCCTGGGCACATGGCCAATCATCTCGCCTTCGCCCTGCCCGAAGAAAAGGCTCTGTTCTCCGGCGACCATGTGATGGCCTGGTCCACGACCGTCGTCGCGCCGCCTGACGGCTCCATGAGCGAGTTCATGGCCTCCCTCGACAAGCTCAAAGGCCGCGAGGAATCAGTCTATTGGCCTGGCCATGGCGGCCCGGTACAGGATCCCCAGCGCTTCGTGCGTGCCCTGATCCATCACCGGCGCCTGCGGGAGGCCTCGATTCTCAATCGATTGAATGCAGGCGATCGGACGATCCCCGAGATCGTCGCCGCGATCTATCAGGGCCTGAATCCTGCCCTCGTGAACGCCGCAGGCCTTTCGGTCTTTGCGCATCTGGAAGATCTGGTCGCCAAGGGACAGGCGGCGACGGACGGCGTCCCTAGCCTCGATAGCGAGTACCGTCCCGCCTGACGCTGCTATTTCACCGCCAGAGCCAGATTGGAGGCCTCTTCGAGGAAGGTGCGAATGCGCTTGGCGTTCGTGCCGAGATCGTGATGGCCGATGCGGGACGCGGAGCGGATGTCGATGCGCGTGCCGTCGGCGCGGGGTCGAATACGGATCGTGATGTCGTCGGGCAGCTTCAACAGAAGCGTCCGATCCACCGCCTCCAATCTTCCGATGCCGGTCCGTCCTCCGGGCGGCACGGCCTCGATGATCTGCCATCCGAGATCTTCTGCGGCCTTGCGCACCAGAGGGAACGCATCCTCGGGCGGAATGTCGAGGGTGAGCGGCGCGATCTGCACATAGGCCTCACGCTGCAATTCGCGCTCCTGGAGCGGAACGTCGGGCGGCACGCGTCCCCGGCGAGCATCGAGCGCAGCGCGGGAACGCGAGAAGGCAGGCGGGTCCTCGGTGTCGGTGCTGATATCGTTGATCGCCGGCAGCGTCACGGCCCTGAGGCCCAGAAAGGCCGGGTAGCCGAGCACGAGAGCGGCCAGCACCAGTCCCTTGATCGCACTTCCCAAGCCACGGCGACCCTCCTGCCAGATGCGGATGAAGGCGACGAGGGAGAGCCCCACCGCGACGACGGCAATGGCGAGGCCAAGACCAAGAGCAACGAAGCCGGCCTGGTAATCGATGCGGCCGAAGCGGATCATCAGCGCGGAGAGAACCGTCACGACGAGCGCGAACCAAGCCAGCATGGGCGACCATTTGGCCGGCCGGGAATACGGTTCTTCGATGATGAGACGACGCATCAGGAGGTCTTACAAATCTCTTTGAGTGCGCGCCACTGCCCTTGGCTGAGAAGGGGCTCGCCGGGCCGGGAGGGCACCTGTTTTTCCAAAGCTTTCAAGCGGTGATCGGTGATCGGGTGGGTAGACAGAAAAGCGGGAATGCTCCTTTCGTTCCCCTCCCCCTTATCCTCCTCATCATCTTCATCCGCTTCAATGCGTTTGAGCAACAGCGCCATGGGATACCATGGGATACCTGGGCCGGCCCAGTGAGAGACCTAGCGCATCGTGCGAAAAAGTGGACCCGGTTTTTCGCGTCTCACGATGCGCTGCTCTAAGAAGGAAGCATCGGATCGAATCCCAAAAGTGGCTCCCATTTTTGGCTCCGATGCTCTGGCACAACATTGCCACTTCAGAACATTGCGCCGCATCTATTCACGGATATTAGAACGGCAGGCTCGTCCATGTTTGGTCGAATAGCCTCTGTACAGGGATGACGGAAGAGTTCGTTTCGCTATAAACTGTCCGCCCCATCAGGAGCCATCATCTTTGACGTCGTCCCCTTCTCCCGCCCCTGACGATCTTGGCGCCGATCCGCTGCGCATCTGGTTTCGCGTCATTCGCCTTCACCGCCGCGCGGTCAACACCGTTTCCAGTGAACTGAAGGCGCTCGGCCTTTCGATTCCGCAATTCGATCTTCTGTCCACGCTGACGGAGCGCGAGGGATTGAGCCAGCAGGAACTGGCGGAGCGGCTCTATGTGACCAAGGGCAACGTCTCCGGCCTTCTCGACCGGATGGTGGAAGCAGACCTCGTCGAGCGCCGCTCCATTCCTGGCGACCGGCGCTCCAATGCGCTTTACCTCACGAGGAAAGGGCGGGACCTCGCGGAGAAAGGCATCGCCGCGCAACGCGCCTACGTGCAGCGTACGCTGGGCTCACTCCCTGAGCAGGATCTTGTCGATCTCGAGCGCATCGTGCTCGCCTGGCGCGAGCGTGCCCGCGCCGAGGAGGACGCGACGCTCGCGAAACTTCAGCGATAAGGACCCATGTTCGACGCGGTGGCATTCGCAGGCGGCGGCAATCGCTGCTATTGGCAGGGCGGATTCTGGGAAGCGGCCGCTCCACTGCTCGGCCTCAAGCCATCCATGGTCGTCGGCGTGAGCGCGGGCGCGTGGTCCGCCTGCTACAGCCTTTTGGGGCTCGGCCGGAAGGTCAACGAGATGGTGGCGGAAGGCTGCAGCCAGGGCCGCCGCAATTTCGAATGGAGGGCATGGCGCAGTGAAGGATCGCCCTGGCCCGTTTCCCTCATGTATCGCAGCCTGATTGAAGCAATCATCGACGAGGCGGCGCTCGCGCGCCTCAAGCAAGGCCCGGAAATCCTGATCGGCCTTGCGCGCAAGCCCCGCCGTCTGCCTCTGTCCCTCGCCGTCCCGCTCGGCATCGCGACCTATCAAATCGAGAAGAAGTGGCGCTCGCCCGTGCATCCGCGCGGTGGGAGAGCCCTCGGCTTCAGCCCCGAATTCGTGCGCGTGCAGGATCTGGAATCCGCTGCCGACCTATCGGCCGCCCTCATGGCCAGCGCCAGCGTTCCACCCTTCATGCCCGTGGGCCGCATCGGCGGCATGGCGGCTCTCGACGGCGGCCTCGTGGACAACGTGCCGACGGAACCACTACTGCCGGTGGAGGCGCAGGGCGGCAAGACGCTCGTCGTTCTGTCCCGCCTCTACCGCGCCTTTCCCCACGTGAAGGGGCGCACCTACATCCAGCCGTCGAAGCCCGTGCCCATCGGACAATTCGACATCACCAATCCTGCAGGCATTCGCAAAGCCTTCGAGATGGGGCTGCAGGATGGCGAGGAGTTCGCGAAACGTGCGAGCGCGCACATAATATAACAGAGCTTGGCCTTACGTACCGTCTCAGCTTATCTTCACGTCAATCACTCAAGGGGGACTGATCATGACGCCAAGCTGGGTCGAGGCCATTCTGTCGAGCCGCATCACCGAAATCGGCGCTCGCATTCTCTTCACCTTCCCGTTCTGGGGCAGCGGCCTCGCCAAGCTCCTGGACTTCTCCGGCGGCATGGCGGAGATGAGCCAGTTCGGGCTCGAGCCCGCAGGGCTCTTCAACAGCCTCACTATCTTCGTACAGCTCACCGGCTCGGCCATGATCATCTTCAAGCGCGGCACATGGTTCGGCGCGGGCATGCTCGGCGTCTTCACCTTCCTGACGATCCCGATCGTCCATGCCTTCTGGCGGCTCGAAGGCGAGCGCGCCCTTGCCGCTTTCCATACGGCCGGCGAGCACATGGGCATGATCGGCGCGCTGATTCTGGTCTCGATCCTGGCCACTCGCTCGAAGCCGACCGTGCCGGCGGCTTTCACCGGCAACCCGCTACCCGACAGCGCTGGGGTGTTGCAGCGTTAATCCTGGATTAAGCCTGAATAGACCATTCCTTGGACAACCGGCACATGATCGAAAGCGTGCCTCAATGAGGTCATGGCTCTCCCGATCATGAAAGGCAGGCGTGAACAGCCTGCCATCACAGGAGGAACCCCCATGACCTTGCATGCTTCGCAACACGATCTCCGACCAGGCTCCAAGGAGGCTCAGGCCATCCCGGCCTTCAAACCTGTCGCTCTTCCCGCTTTGGCCGCTGCGATGCGCTCAGCGCGATATCAGTCGGCGAAGGCCAAGACGCCCGCTCCCCCTGCCATTCTGCGCAAGGAAGCAGTGCTCGGCCGCTGACTTGCGCATCGTGCGAAAAAGTGGACCCGGTTTTTCGCTCTCAACGATGCGCTCCTCTAGGGACCTAGCATCGGACCCAAAAGTGGATTCCACTTTTGGGTCCGATGCTCTAAGCCAAAGCACAAAACAAAAAGCGCCCCGAAGGGCGCTTTTCTTTTTAGCGGACGATGACTTTCGTATTCAGCGACACGCGATTGTAGAGATCGATCACGTCGATGTTGCGCATCCGGATGCAGCCTGAGGAAACGGCCAGACCGATCTTCTCCGGCTCGTTGGTGCCGTGGATGCGGTAGAGCGTGTCGCGATTGCCCTCGTAGAGGTAGAGAGCGCGTGCGCCGAGCGGATTGCCGGGGCCGCCCTTCGTGAACTGCACATGCGGCCAGCGGGCCTTCATCTCGGCGGGTGGGTTCCAATCCGGCCATTCAGCCTTGCGGGCGATGCGCGACGTGCCGGTCCAGCCATAGGCCTCGTCACCGACAGCCACGCCGTAGCGGATCGCCTTCTTGTTATCCAGCACGTAGTAGAGGAAGCGCTGCTTGGTATCGACGATGATGGTGCCGGGCGCCTCGCCGGTCGGATCCTCGATGAGGTACCGACCATAGCGTGGCTCTTCCTGCGACGTGGGAACCTGCGCCAGCCACTCCGTATCGCGGGCGGAAACCTGAGGCTCCGGGACACCCTTGTAGGTACAGCCGGCCAGGGCCGCCATGGTTGCCACGAGGAAGAAGAGGCTGGAGAGGCGCATCGGAACAAAGCTCTGCTTTGCCGTCACGAAGACAGCAGGGATGGAAGGTAAAGCTCTTAAGCTTGGGTTGAATGACCCTCGGTCAATGAGCGAATCACCCGAACAATGCCATGGTTGAATTGCAAGATGTGTTGCGTCGCAACAACATGGACAATTGCTTGAACGGCTGCGACACTGTTTTCCACCTCCTTATCAAGTGCTTGAATGTCCACGCTCTACATCAGCCATCCGGCCTGCCTCGACCATCAGACGCCTCTCGGCCATCCGGAGAGGCCGGACCGCATCCGCGCCATCGAGCGCGCCCTGGAGAAGGAGCGCTTCACGCCCCTGATCCGAGATCAGGCACCCATGGCGGAGATGGAGAGCCTCATCCTCGCTCATCCTGAGAGCTACGTCGTTCGGCTGCGCGATATCTCCCCGCGAGAGGGCTTGGTCCGGATCGATGAGGACACCGTGATGTCACCCGGCACTTACGAGGCTGCTCTGCGAGGTGCTGGCGGCGCGGTAAAGGCTGTGGATGAGGTGATGGGCGGTCATGTCGCGAATGCCTTCGTCGCGATGCGCCCACCGGGGCATCATGCCGAACGGGTGAGAGCCATGGGCTTCTGCTTCTTCAACAACGCGGCGATTGCCGCGCGCCATGCGCAGAAGAAGCATGGCGCCGAGCGCGTCGCGATCTTCGATTGGGATGTTCACCACGGCAACGGCACGCAGGACATCTTCTGGAGCGATGCGAGCGTGCTCTATTGCTCGACGCATGAGGCGCCGCTCTACCCAGGAACCGGCGCGATCTCGGAAACCGGCGAGCACAACAATATCGTCAATGCACCGCTCAATGCCGGTGATGGCACGGAAGCCTTCCGTGAAGCCGTGGAAACAGCGATCCTGCCGCGCATCGATGCGTTCGCGCCGGATCTCATCATCGTTTCCGCAGGCTTCGATGCGCATTGGCGCGACCCGCTAGCCAGCCTCAATCTCACCGAGACGGACTTCGCCTGGGCGACGCAGAAGCTGATGGATCTCGCTGACCGGCATTGCGGCCGGCGGATCGTGTCGGTGCTGGAGGGTGGCTACGATCTCGAAGGATTGGCAAAATCAACCGCGTTCCATCTCGACGCCCTGATGGGGCGTGAGATGCACACCTGAGTTCAGCCAACATCCTCGTCATGGCCGCACCTGTTGCGGCCATCCACGCCAGTATCCATCAGCACTCGATCGGCTCCTGGCTCAGAAGCTCGATGCCGAAGCCGCTGAGACCCACGTAAGACCGGCTTGAGGTCGCGAGATTGCGGATGGAGGTGACGCCGAGATCCTTCAGGATCTGCGCGCCCAATCCGATCTCGCGCCACTGGCTCGAGCGTACGGCTTCCGATGCGGTCTCCTCGCTCTCCGTGAAGCTCGTGGTGGGCACGCCCGCCGTTCCGTCACGCAGGTAGACGAGGACGCCCCTGCCCTCCTTCACGAAACGCTGCATGGCGGCAGCCACTGTCTTGCCGCCCTCGAAGACGTCGGTGAGCGCATTGGCGCGGTGCAGGCGCACGGGGATGTTGGCGCCGTCGCCGATGCGGCCATGGACGAGCGCCATGTGCTGCACGCTGTCGAACGGCGTAGAATAGGCATAGCCCGTGAACGAGCCCCAAGCCGTCTCGACCGGGAAGGTGGCGATGCGTTCGACGAGCTTCTCGCGCGACTGGCGGTAGGCGATGAGATCGGCGACCGGTATGCGCTTGAGATTGTGCTTCTCGGCGAAGGCATCGATCTGCGCGCCCTTCATCACCGTGCCGTCGTCGTTGGCGAGTTCGCAGATCACGCCCACCGGCGGGAGGCCAGCGAGCCTGCAGAGATCGACGGCAGCCTCCGTATGGCCTGAGCGCATGAGCACGCCGCCATCCTTGGCGATCAGCGGGAAGATGTGGCCGGGGCGCACGAAATCGGCCGCGCCCATGTTGTTGTTGGCAAGCGCGCGCACGGTGTTGGAGCGCTGCTCGGCGGAGATGCCGGTGGTCAGCCCGTGCTTCACATCGACGGTCACCGTGAATGCGGTGCCCAGCGGGGCATCGTTCGAGGCCACCATCGGGTCGAGACGCAGGCGGCGCGCTTCGGACGCCGTCAGCGGCGCGCAGACGATGCCGCAGGTGTTTCGGATGATGAAGGCCATCTTCTCCGGCGTGCAGAGGGAGGCCGCGACGATGAGATCGCCCTCGTTCTCGCGGTCGTCGTCATCCGTGACGATGACGATTTCACCACGAGCGAAAGCCTCGATGGCATCTGTGACGGATTTGGGCATCAGGGCCTCCTGGGCGGATTGGGGCAGAAAATCATTGGGCGTGACGGCCCCGCGGGTTTCGCGGGCGATCAATTCCGCGGTGTCCCGCGAAAGCCAGGCATGGCCGGAGTTGCACATCTGGGTGATGGCGCCAGGAGTGACGCCAATCCGCCGCGCGAACTCAACGCGCGACACACCGTTGCGGGACAACCATTCAGCCAGCTTCATGCCGCCGACTTAATGGAAGCCGCGATTTTAGTAAAACTAAAATCGCGGCTTCAAGCCTTGAACGGCCAGGACAGCCCCTCGCCCACCTGCCCCCGATGGCGCAGGAAATGATCTGCCAGAACGCAGGCCACCATGGCCTCACCCACCGGCACGGCGCGAATGCCGACGCAGGGATCATGCCGCCCCTTGGTCATCACCTCGGCCTCGGCACCGGTGCGGGTCACGCTGGAGCGGGGGGTGAGGATCGACGAGGTGGGCTTCACCGCAAAGCGGCAGATGACCGGCTGGCCGGTGGAAATGCCGCCGAGAATGCCGCCCGCATGGTTCGACAGGAAGGTCGGCGCGCCCTGGTTGCCGGGGCGCATCTCGTCTGCGTTCTCCTCGCCGCGCAGGGCCGCAGCCGCGAAGCCGTCGCCGATCTCGACGCCCTTCACGGCATTGATCGACATGAGAGCGGCGGCGAGATCGGAATCGAGCTTGCCGTAAATCGGCGCACCGAGGCCCGCAGGCACGCCCTCGGCCACGATCTCGAGCACCGCGCCGATGGAGGAGCCAGCTTTCCGCAGGCCATCCAGATATTCCTCATAGAAGGCCGCCGCCTTCGCATCCGGGCAGAAGAACGGATTGCGGGACACCTCGTCCCAATCCCAGTTGCCGCGATCGACGGCGTGGGGTCCCATCTGCACGAGCGCACCGCGAATGGCGACTCCGGGCAGGACCTTGCGGGCCACCGCGCCAGCCGCCACGCGGGCCGCCGTTTCGCGGGCCGAGGAGCGTCCGCCGCCGCGATAGTCGCGGATGCCGTACTTCACGTCATAGGTGAAATCCGCGTGCCCCGGTCGGTAGGAGTTCTTGATCTCCGAGTAGTCCTTGGAGCGTTGGTCCACGTTCTCGATCATCAGGGCGATGGGCGTGCCGGTGGTGACCTGCCGGCCCGTGCGCTCATCCGTGAACACGCCGGAGAGGATCTTCACCTGGTCCGGCTCCTGGCGCTGGGTAGTGAAGCGCGATTGGCCCGGCCGGCGGCGGTCGAGTTCCGCCTGGATCTCGGAGGCCTCCAGCGGGATCATGGGCGGGCAGCCATCGATGACACAGCCCAAGGCCGGGCCATGGCTCTCGCCGAAGGTGGTGACGCGGAAAAGATGACCGAACGTATTGTAGGACATGGCGCTTCTTCAGGGTTCAAGGCGTCTTAAGACCAAAGCGAGCGGGTGTCACGTCCAACATGGTCCGTTGATTGCGGAGCAGGTTAAGAGGCCATATCCCGCCCCCTGGCCCAGAGATATCAGCCTGTCTGCCGCAGGGCTTTTTCAAGGATTGGAAAAAGCCGGTCGTCGGCACATTGGGCGACGTTGAACCGAAGGAAGCCGGCGGCCGTCTGCGAAGGGCTGAAGACATTCCCGGGCGCGAGAACGGCACCATCGGCCAGGGCGTGGCGTGCAACCTCGGCAGCATCGATGCCGTGGGGCAACCGGCACCAGAGAAGCATGCCTGCTTTGGGTTCTATCCATGGCTCGATGCCAAGGCTTCTCAACCGTGGGATCGTCGCCGCCCTTGCTTTGGCGAGGCGTGCCCGGAGAGCGTCCTTGTGCTTGTGATAAGCACCACTGCTCAAAACACTCAGAACGAGTTCTTCCGAGAGGCGGTTACTGGAGAAACCCGTCGCGATCCGACAATCGGTGAGTTTGTCGATCCAACTTCGGTTGCCGGCAATATAACCGCATCGGAACGCCGCCGATAAGGTTTTGGAGAAACTGCCGACCCGCACCACGCGGTTGAGACCATCGAGAGCAGCCAATCGCGGTGCGGGATCAATCTCGAAGTCCGCGAAGATATCGTCCTCGACGATGAGGAGATCATGAGCCTCGGCCAGTTTAAGGAGCTTGTGCGCAGTCACAGCGGACAGCGCTGCTCCCGTGGGGTTATGGATCCCAGAATTCGTGATGTAGAGGCGGGGCCGGTGGTCCGACAGCGCTTTCTCGAAAAGGCTGATGTCAGGACCTGTAGCAGTGTAAGGAGCACCAATGACCTCAACTTGATGGGCGCGCAGCAGGGCAAGAAAGTTGAAGTAGCAGGGGTCGTCCACCAGAACGGTATCCCCCGGACGAAGCAGAAGCCGGCAGACTAGGTCGATCGCCTGCGTGCCCGAATCCGTCAGCAAAATCTGGTCGGGAGCCGCCTCAAAACCTTGCTCTGCCGCTCGCCGCGATAGGTACTGCCGCAGGGCCGTCAATCCGAGAGGAGAGCCATAATCGGTGAGCCCTGTCCGGTCCCTCAGCCTCGCGAGAGAGCGCAATGAACGGCGTATCTCTTCCTCGGGCATCCAGTGGCTCGGGAGCCAGCCACACCCAGGCTTCAGCATATCGCTTCCGGCTTCGAGCGACTGCCGCGAGACCCAGAACGGATCGATGGAGCGATCGAGACGCGGGGCAAGCTCCGCCAAGGACAAGGGGGAAAGCGGGGCGGCACTGTAGAAGCCTGAGCCTGGCCTCGATCGGATGATGCCCTCTGCCATCAGCCGGTCATAGGCTTCAACAACGGTGGACTTGGACACCTGCATCATTTCGGCGGTGGAGCGGATCGAAGGGAGTTTCGCGCCCGGGGTCAGCGACCGGCTGGCGATCTGGCTGCGGATTGCCTGCATGACGCGCTCAATCTGCGTTCCGGAACGATGCCGGATTGAGGGATCATCCACTGTACTGCTCTCCATCCCGCTACAGTTCGGATGAACTGTACTGGATCGTACCTGGGAAAGCCACGTCGCCTCACCGAAAAGAGGTGAAGTCGGGAGGCGGGCGCATGGACAGGACAATGGAAGGGTGGATATGCGGTTTTCTTGGCGTGTTGATCTTCAGCGGATCACTCCCTGCAACACGCATCGCCGTATCGGACTTCGATCCACTTTTCCTCACTCTGGCGCGGGCAACCATCGCGGGCGTTCTGGGGGCTGCGCTGCTCGCCGCCTTACGGCAAAGAAAGCCTGATCGAGAGGATTACGTCCCACTCGCGCTCGTCTCGCTCGGCGTGGTTGTGAGTTTTCCGCTGCTGACGGCGTTTGCCCTGCAATCCATCACATCCGCCCGATCCATCGTCTTCATCGGCCTTCTCCCCCTCACGACAGCCATCTTCGGTGTAATACGAAACGGAGAACGCCCGCAGGCGGCGTTCTGGGCGTTCTCCGGCCTGGGAGGAGCCCTGGTGACCGGATATGCCCTCATCCACGGAGGCTCCGCTTCTGCAGCAGGGGATTTTCTGATGCTGGCAGCGATCCTGCTGTGCGGTCTCGGCTATGCGGAAGGCGCAAAACTCTCACGTAAGCTCGGAGGCTGGCAGGTGATTTCGTGGGCGCTTGTCCTCTCGCTGCCGATGACGGCCATGGGGGCGTTTCTTGCTCTTCCAACGGCATGGGATAACATCGGGACGCCAGCCTGGCTGGGTCTCGGATACGTTTCGCTGTTTTCCATGCTGATCGGTTTCGTGTTCTGGTACCGGGGCTTGGCTCTTGGCGGCATTGCCGGAGTGGGTCAGCTACAACTCCTTCAACCCTTCTTTGGACTCACGCTTTCTGCTTTGCTTCTGAAGGAAGCCGTCGGGTGGCAGATGATCGCCGTGACCGTCGCCGTCATTTTCTGCGTTGCGGGAGCCAAGCGCTTCGCCAAGGCACGCGAGGCGAGTGTCGCGAGCACCTTGGAAATCGGAGCGGCCTCTCACACCCACCGGTGATTGCGCCCCTCGATCACGAGCACCCTGCCCTGCCAGATGTCCATGCTGGCGGCCTGCCGGCTGGAGACGCCGCAGCAGATGGCGAGGAAGGCACGGGCCACGCCGCCGTGAGCGACGATGACCGTGTCGCGGGTGAGATAGTCGAGGACCGGGCGGATGCGGTCGGTGAGCATGGCGTAGCTCTCGCCTCCGCCCGGCGGAACGTAGTTCCACTTGTCACGCTCGCGAAGCGCCGCAAGTTGCGGCTCGGCCTTGCGAACCTCTTTCCAGGTCATGCCTTCCCAGGAGCCGAAGGTCAGCTCGATCAGACGCTCGTCCAGCCTGTAACTCTGGGGATGAAGGCCAATGGCCGCCCGCAGGATCTCCATGGTCTCGCGGGTGCGTCGCATCGGGCTCGCCACGTAGGCGAGATCCTCGCAATGCGGAGCGATGTCCTTAAGCCGACGGCCCGCCTCCTCGGCCTGAACACGGCCGAGATCATTGAGCGGGATATCCTTCTGACCCTGGAGACGGCCCTCGAGATTCCAATCCGTCTCGCCATGGCGGATGAAATAGATCGTCGGGCGAGACAGTACCATGATCGGTCGGATTACTCTTTGTCGAGGGAGAGGTCGGGAGCTTCCGGGTTCTTCATGCCGACGACGTGATAGCCGGCATCCACATGCAGGATCTCGCCGGTCATGCCGCGCGCCATGTCGGAGACGAGATAGGCGGCGGTCTCGCCGACTTCCTCGATGGTGACCGTTCGGCGAAGCGGCGAGTTGTACTCGTTCCACCTCAGAATGTAGCGGAAGTCACCGATACCGGAGGCGGCCAGCGTCTTGATGGGGCCAGCCGAGATGGCGTTGACGCGGATGTTCTTGGGGCCGAGATCGGCGGCGAGATAACGCACGGAAGCCTCGAGAGCAGCCTTGGCGACGCCCATGACATTGTAATGAGGCATCCACTTCTCGGCGCCGTAATAGGTCAGCGTGACCAGCGAACCGCCGTCGTTCATCAGCTTCTCGGCGCGCTGGGCGATGGCCGTGAACGAATAGCAGGAGATGAGGAGCGACTTGTTGAAGTTGCCCTCGGTGGTGTCCACGTAGCGGCCGGTCAGCTCGTCCTTGTCGGAGAAGGCGATGCAGTGGATCACGAAATCGATGGAACCCCAGAGGCGCTTTACTTCTTCGAACACGGCATCGATCGTAGCGCCGTCCGTCACGTCGCAATGGCCGACCACATGAGCGTCGAGTTCCTTCGCCAGGGGCTCGACACGCTTCTTGAGGGCGTCGCCCTGGTAGGTGAAGGCAAGCTCAGCACCCTGCTGGCGAGCAGCCTGCGCAATGCCCCAGGCGATCGAACGGTTGTTCGCCACGCCCATCACCAAGCCACGCTTACCGGCCAGGATGCCGGTGGCTTTTGTCTCCGCCATGATTCACCTAAATCGTCGCTGGACAGCAAAAAGAGCGGCTTCTTTAGCCGACCCGGCAAGAGTGTGGAAGCCCTCTTAGCGCATGGTGAGGAAAAGGGCCCCGGTTTTCCGCTGACAACGATCCGCTGCTTCAGGGTTCTGCAGCCGAATCCAGGGGCTTCATCGTGAATTTTATCGTTCTGCCTTCGCGGAGCGCCGCTTGCGGGCATAATCCATCAGCTCCTCGTCCACGACTTCAGGCAGCTTGATCTCCACCGTGACCAAAAGGTCGCCGCGCTCCCCGCCCTTCATGGGCAGGCCCTTGCCGCGCAGGCGGAAGGTGCGGCCGGAATCGGTCATGGGCGGGATGTTCATGCTCACCGCGCCGGTCAGGGTCGGGATGCGCACCGAGCCGCCGAGGATGGCCTCCTCGATCTGGATCGGCAGGCGCGAGCGCAGGTTCGCGCCCTCCATGGTGAAGCGCTCATGAGGCGCGATCCTGATGGTGAGGAGCGCATCGCCCGGGTTCACGCCAGGAGCCCCCTGCCCCTGGCCGCGCAGGCGGATCACCTGCCCGTCGCTGACGCCTTTGGGAATGACCACGTCCAGGTCGCGGCCCGTCGGCAGCCGGATACGCTTCTTCGCCTCCGCAGCCACTTCCTCCAGGGTCACGGTGAGGGTGGCCGACACGTCCTCGCCCTTCTGGGGACGGGCGCGGTTCTGCTGCTGGCGCATGCCCTCGGCCCCGGCCGAGCGGAATGCCTCACCGAAGAGCTCGGAGAAGAAATCGTTAGTATCCCCGCCTGTAAAGCCGCGCGCGCCACGCCGTCCGAACGGGCTGCCGCCACCGAAACCGAAACCCTCGAAGCCCTGAGCGCCCGCGCCCCGGCCGCCACCGAAGCCTTCAAAGCCCTGGAAGCGCGGCTTGCCTTCCGCGTCGATCTCGCCTCGGTCGAATTGGGCGCGCTTCTCCGCATCGCCCAGGATCTCATAGGCGGCATTGACCTCGGCGAACTTGTCCTTGGTCTTCGGGTCGTTCTTGTTGCTGTCCGGATGATAGGTTTTGGCCAGCTTGCGGAACGCCTTCTTGATCTCCGCTTCGCTCGCGGAGCGGGACACGCCTAGAACGTCGTAGGGGTTTCGCATCGTGGAAAATCCATGAACCGTCAGATGAGGGCAGAACCGCCCTACGGGATTGAGGTTCATATGGGAAAAGTGTTGCTGCTTGGCAACAAGAAGCTGGCAGCAGCTTAAGCTTTCGCGATCTTTTTCAGAAGCTTGGCCGGGGCCTTCCCCGGCTTCGTCTCGGATGCCGCCGGCCTGACCTCCTTGAGCGCCCATTCCTCGCCCGAAGGCCGGCAGGCGGTGCCATGCAGATTGGCGCTCTTGGGGCCGCTGAGCTGGGCAGTGAAGGTGCGGCAGATCTCGTCGTTCTTCACGAAGGGCACGCCGGTCGGCGTGAAGGTACCCTTCATCGAGGTCTCGGGATTATCCCAGGAGACTTGCGTTCCCGCCCCTTGCGGATCGAGGGCGACGGCAAGAGCCGCCTTGGCCCGGCGCCAGTCTTCCTCGTTCAGATCGGGCGAAAGCAGAACCGGTTCAACGGGAGTGACGGCAGCCTGGGCGATGGCGCCCGTGGTCCTGGGCTCCTCATCGTCCAACCCCGCCATGCCGAGGGAAAGCGTGCACGCCGATGTCGACAGGGCGATCAATCCCGCAGCCAGAATTTTCCCGGCTTCGCGCAGGAAAGCATCTGATCTATAACGGCGCGGATTGGTCCACGGCACGCGTCGGATCCCCCAGATCGAAAAGTCACACGCAGAGATATTCCATTGAACCCGTTAACAACCGGTGACTTCACTGAAGCGGAAGAACCCTTTGACCTGTTTCAGTCCTGGCTGACGGAGGCCGAAGCCTCCGAGCCGAACGATCCGAACGCCATGGCGCTCGCGACCGTCGACGAGACGGGGTTGCCCAACGTACGCATGGTGCTGCTCAAAGGCTTCGATGAGAACGGCTTCGTGTTCTACACCAACACGGAATCCAACAAGGGCCGCGAGCTTCTGGGGCAGAAGAAGGCCGCCATCGTCCTGCACTGGAAGAGCCTGCGCCGCCAGGTGCGTGCCCGTGGCCCGGTGACCGTGGTGAGCGACGAGGAAGCCGACGCCTATTTCCAGAGCCGGCCCCGAGACAGCCGCATCGGCGCCTGGGCGAGCCAGCAGTCGCGCCCGCTGGAGAGCCGTTTCGCGCTGGAAAAGGCTGTCGCCCTGAACGCCGCGAAGTACGCTTTAGGCGAAGTGCCGCGCCCGCCCTACTGGACGGGTTTCCGCATCGCGCCTGTCTCCATCGAGTTCTGGCAGGACAAACCATTTCGGCTCCACGACCGCGTGGTCTTCACCCGCGAGGGAGACGGCTGGCGCAAAGTCCGCCTTTATCCATAAGACTTCCGCTCACCGATGAGATAAGGGTGACCTCACCCTCAGAGAGATTTTGAAATGTCCTCCTCGTCCAACACCTCCCGCCGCATCATGCTGCTCACCGGCGCCAGCCGCGGGATCGGGCATGCCACGGTGAAGCGCTTCTCCGCCGCCGGCTGGCGGGTGATCACCTGCTCACGCCATGGCTTTCCCGAAAACTGCCCGTGGGAGATGGGGCCGGAGGACCATCTGCAGGTCGATCTCGCGAATGCGGAGGATACCCGCCGCGCCATCGCCGAGGTGAAGGAGCGGCTCGCCGCCGAGGGCGGCTGCCTGCATGCGCTCGTCAACAATGCGGGCATCTCGCCCAAGGGTCCCGGCGGCACGCGTCTGGACGCTATCCACACGGCCTATGAGGACTGGCTGCGGGTGTTCCAGGTGAACTTCTTCGCCTCGATCATGCTGGCCCGTGGCCTGCAGGACGAGCTGACCCGCGCCAAGGGATCGGTGGTGAATGTCACCTCTATCGCGGGCTCCCGCGTCCATCCCTTCGCCGGTGCGGCTTACGCCACCTCCAAGGCGGCGCTCGCGGCGCTGACCCGAGAGATGGCTGCCGATTTCGGCCCTCTCGCCGTTCGCGTGAACGCCATTTCCCCTGGCGAGATCGACACCTCGATCCTCTCACCGGGCACGGAAAAGATCGTTGAGCAAATCCCCATGCGCCGTCTCGGCACGCCTGACGAGGTGGCCAAGGCCATCTACTTCCTCTGCACCGACGCGAGTTCCTACGTGAACGGCGCGGAGCTGCACATCAATGGCGGCCAGCACGTTTAAGCCCTGAGGCGGTGGGAGAGCGTTATTCCATGACGAGCGAGCGCTTCTATCCGTCACGTCCCATCCTCGCCGCCTCGGTGGCAGTGATCCGGAATGGGCGGATCCTGCTCGCAGCACGGGGCAAACCGCCGAGCGAGGGCCTCTATTCGCTGCCTGGCGGGATGGTGGAGACCGGCGAACGCTTAAGTGAGGCGGCCCTGCGGGAACTGCGCGAAGAAGTTGGAGTCGAGGCCGAGATCATCGGATTGATCGCGCCTGTGGAGTTCATTGAAAGAGACGAGATGGGCCATATAAAGCACCATGTCGTCATCGCCGCCCATGCCGCCCGCTGGGTTTCCGGCGAACCCCAGACAGGACCGGAAGCAAAGGATATCCGTTGGGTCACGGAACGGGACATTGCCGATCTGCCCATGACAGCGGGGCTCACGGGAATTCTGCAGCGGGCCTTCGAGCTCGCCCGCGAGGATTCACGCTCATGAAGCACGCCGTCGTGCTGCTTACGGTTCTGGCGATGGGACCGGCATCCTTCCAGCCGGCGGCGGCGCAGGGTTTCTTCGAGCGCCTGTTCGGCCCCCCTCGTAATCCGAACATGCCCCAACAGCCTTACCCGCAGCAGCCCTACCCGCCGCAATATCGGCCGCAGCCGCAATATCGCCCTCAACCCCAGCCCCAGCCACAGCAGCGGCGTCAACAGCAACAGAGCAATCCGCAGCCGCGTCCGGGAGCCCAACAGCCGCCGCCGGAACAGCAGCAGGCCGAACCCGCTCCCGCGGTCGAGCCGCCGCCAGCTCCTTACGAAAAGGAGCTTCTGCGGCTCGCCGAAATCATGGGGGCTCTCGCCATGCTGCGTCCGCTCTGCACTGCTCCCGACGCCCAAGAATGGGGTCGGCGCATGCAGATCCTGCTCGATACGGAGGGCACGACGCCAGGCCGCCGCGAACGTCTGGCCGGAGCCTACAACAAGGGCTACCAAGCCTATGCCCTCACCTATCGCGTCTGCACGCCTTCGGCCCAGGAAGCCTCGGTCCGGTTCATCCGGGAAGGCGAGCAGATCGCCCGCAGCATCACCGGGCGCTACGGCGGCTAGGAATCGTCACCGCGCAATCCTTGGCGGACCAAGGGCTTTATCCACATTTATTAGAACCCTCCCCCCTCGCGTTAACCTCTTTGCAAGGTGATGCTGGCGGTGGGACGGCGCGATGCCTTAAGAGTCGAATCAACCGAACCCGCGCCGACCCCCTAAAGGGGCCTGGATTTATGAACGATAACGACGTCCCTCTCACCGAGCTGCCCGAACTCAGCGCCATCAAGCAGGCCGCATTGAGCTATGTGACCGAGGCTTTTGCCGAGGCCGAGTTCGACGGGCTTGACGCCGATTGCATGGCGCAAGCCGCGCTCTTCGCAGCCTTCACCGAACTCGTCGCCACTTACGGCGAGGACGCCGTGGCCCAATACGCCTCATCGCTCGCGGACAAGATCCGCAGCGGGGCGTTCTCGATGGCGGGTTCGTTGAAGCATTAAGGCAGAGGAACTGCTGCGCGACCCAGTGCTCACCTCGTGTGGCATCGCTGCCGGCCGGGGAGAATCCTGAGCCCTTGCCGCTCGCTAGAGCAGCGGACCCATAAGTGGACTTGCACTTTTGGGTTGAATCCGATGCTCCCTTTATAGAGCAGTGCATCGTTCGAGGCGGAAAACCGGATCCATTTTTCTCGTCCGATGCTCTAAACCATGCGCCCGATCGTCATCGAGGACACCCGAGCACCGTGCGAATTGCGTGTCTTCGTGACCACCGCTCGCGATCCGGGTAGCATTGAGCAACTTCGCGGTGTCGGCGCTTTGTCCAACGAGATGTCGAGAGAGAGCCTCCTCATGCCGGATCTAGAGCATTTTCCGGCGAAGTGGATCCGGTTCGCCGTCAGAAAATGCGGCAGACCAAAGAAGAGAGCTGATTCCACGTAAGGGGAAACGGCTCTAACGACCTTTCTGACTTTCGACACGGCCGTGCTGGCCCTGCAGCTCGCCCCCGGACCCGACATGATCCTTCTGCTGAGCCGCGGCGTCGGTCAGGGTCGGCGCACGGCAGTTCTTACGGCAGTCGGCATGACCTTGGTGGCCGGCCTTATCCAGCTTCCGCTCTTGGCCCTTGGCGTCGCGTCTTTGATTCAAGCCTCGCCAATGGCCTTCGAGCTTTTGCGATGGTCGGGAGCGGCTTACCTCGTCTGGCTTGGAGCCAAACTCATCATCGGATCCCTTCGCACTCACGCCCTTGTACGGACGGCACCGCAGCCGATTTCGGATTTCACCGCTCTGCGTCAGGGAATGATCAACAATCTGACCAACCCGAAAGCGATGGTCTTCATGCTGGCCTTCCTTCCGCAATTCGTCGATCCGGCGAATGGTTGGTCCGTGACGGCACAGCTGCTGTTCCTGGGGGGCGTCCAAAAGACTTCCGGCTTCTTCGTTCTCGGAACTGTTGCGGTCGGCACGGGAACGATCGGCGACTGGCTTTCACGTCGACCAGGCCTCATCGCCTGGCAGGAGAGGTGCGCCGGCATCATCATGATCGCTCTCGGCCTGCGCCTCGCCCTGGCAGGCGATGCGTCTCCGATTCGCCGTTGAGGCTTATCACCCGGATCGAGGAGTGGACGCATGAAAGATGTGAAGCTACGGGTCGCGAGACCGACCGACAGGCTCGAAGAAGTCGTGCGTTTCTATCGCGACGGTCTCGGTTTCGAGATGATCGCCTCATTCGACGATCACGATGGCTTCGATGGCCGAATGCTCGGGCATCCCGGCGCACCCTGGCACCTGGAATTCACGCAGCATCCCGGACACAGGGCCGGACGGGCTCCAACACAGGACAATCTCCTCGTTTTCTATCTGCCCGACCGCACAGCATGGGAAGCTGCCATCGAACGGATGCGTGCCAATGGCTTCTCGCCCGTTCCCTCCTTCAACCCTTATTGGGATCGCCACGGGATGACATTCGAAGATCCCGACGGTTACCGCGTCGTGCTTCAGAACGCTGTGTGGGACGTATGATCACGCTGCGCTTTTAGGGGCGCAGCGTCTCCTCGAACCGTGCCACCTCACCCTGCGACGGCATCTCCAATCCGCCGTCCCACATCACGACATTGCCGCGCACGACAGTGCCGATGGGCCACCCGGTAACTTTCCTGCCATCGTACGGAGTCCACTGGGACTTCGAGGCGATCCAGTCGTTGGTGATGATCTCGGTGCGCTTGAGATCGACCACGGTGAAATCCGCGTCATAGCCCACGGCGATGCGGCCTTTGCGGGCAATGCCGAAGAGGCGCTTGGGACCTGCGCTCGTCATGTCGACGAAGCGCTCGAGCGTGAGCCTGCTCGCATTCACGTGGTCGAGCATGATGGGAACGAGCGTCTGCACGCCGGTCATGCCGGAAGGCGTATTGGGATAAGCCTTATCCTTCTCCTCGCGGGTATGCGGCGCGTGATCGGAGCCGAGAATATCGGCAATGCCCTCGTCGAGCCCCTGCCAGATCGCGGCACGATGATGTTCGTCGCGCACGGGCGGGTTCATCTGCACATAGGTGCCGAGGCGCTCGTAATCCTCCGGCCCCACAAGCGTCAGATGATGCGGCGTGACCTCGACGGAGACGAGATCCTTATGCTCCTTCAACAGCGCCATCTCCTCCGCCGTCGTGACGTGGAGCACGTGAATGCGCGCGCCGGTCGCCTGAGAGATGCGCACGAGACGCTGCGTGCAGGTGAGTGCGACCTCCGCCGAACGCCAGACGGGATGGGAGCGCGGATCCTTCTCGACGCGCAGGTCCTTCCGCGCACGCAGCATCGCCTCGTCCTCCGAATGGAAAGCGGCGCGGCGGCGCGTGTTGCGCAGGATATTGGCAATGCCCTCGTCATCCTCCACCAGCAGGGAGCCGGTGGACGAGCCCATGAACACCTTGATCCCGGCAGCGCCCGGAAGACGTTCGAGTTCTGCGACATCCTTCGCGTTCTCATGCGTGCCGCCGACCCAGAAGGCGAAGTCGCAATGCATGCGGTGATGCCCGCGCTTCACCTTGTCCGCGAGCGTCTCAGGGGTGGTGGTCTGCGGGTCGGTGTTCGGCATTTCGAAGACTGCGGTCACGCCGCCCATGACGGCAGCGCGGGAGCCTGATTCCAGATCCTCCTTGTGGTCGAGACCGGGCTCGCGGAAATGCACCTGCGTGTCGATGACGCCGGGCAGGATGTGCAGCCCCCGGCAATCGATCTCCCGGCCGGCGGAGGCCTGGGAGAGATCGCCGATGGCGGCGATGGTGCCGGCCCGGATGCCGATATCGCGCTCGACGCGTCCGTCGTGGTTCACGACGATACCGCCCTTGAGGATCAGGTCGAAGGTTTGGGGCATGGCAATCTCGTCCCTTGAGGCTCGAGCAAAGGGGGCATATGTCACGCTTGTAGCGCATCGTGCGGAAAAGTGGACCCGGTTTTCCGCATCCAACGATGCGCCAATTGACCAGAGAGCATCGGATGGGTCCTAAAAGTGGTTTCCACTTTTAGGTCCGATGCACCAGCAGGAGCAACTGGAGCGGAACATGCCGTCAGTCCATTTAGCCGACCGTGGCGTGGTAAGGGTTTCGGGCGAGGACGCCAAGAGTTTTCTCGATGGCCTCATCACCTGCGACCTGGACCGGGTCTCGCCCGAAGCCGCGCGGCTCGGCGCCTTGCTGTCGCCGCAAGGAAAAATCCTGTTCGACTTCATCGTGTTTCAGGCGCCGGACGAGATCGGCGGCGGTTACTACCTCGATACCTTCAGGGTCTTTGCTCCCGATCTCGCCAAACGGCTGACCTTCTACAAGCTCCGGGCCAAGGCGGGGATCGAGGACCTGTCCGACGCCATGGCCGTCGTGGCGGGCTGGGACGAGCAGAGGCCAGACGACGAAGTCGGCCTCGTGGCACAAGACCCTCGCCGGCCCGAACTCGGCTGGCGCGCCATCATCGCCGCGCAGGACGCGGCCGAATTCGCGAAGATCCCGGCCGAGGCCTACCATGCCCGCCGCATCGCACTCGGTGTCCCCGAGGGCGGGCGCGACTTCCTGTTCGGGGATGCCTTCCCGCATGAGGCGCTCATGGACCAACTGCACGGGGTCGATTTCGACAAGGGCTGCTATGTGGGCCAGGAGGTCGTCTCGCGCATGCAGCACCGGGGCACGGCCCGCACACGCATCGTGCCCGCCGTCTACGAAGGCGGCTTTGCCGCCGATGTGGGCGTCGAGGTGACAGCGGGCGGGAAAGCGCTGGGCAAGACCGGCACCGGGGCAGAAGGTCGGGGTCTTGTCATGATCCGCCTGGACCGCGCCGCCGATGCTCTGGCAGCGGGCGAGCCCATCCTGGCGGGAGGCATTCCCGTCCGTTTGGAAAAGCCCCTCTGGGTAAACTTTCCTTACCCTGGGGAAACTGGCAGCAAAAGTGGCGCGGGTTCGGCCTAGGACTGGGTTCCAAGGAACCGGGTGATCAAATCTGCGTTAGCCGCGAATGGACCTCTTACGCGCCGAAAGCCATGCGCGAAGGGGGCCTGATCAAGGGATTTTCGATGATTGCTGTTCAAGCGCACGAGACGGCGCACGATAAGGAACGCTTCCAGCTCCTCGTCGACGCCGTCACGGATTATGCCATTTACATGCTCGATCCCAGCGGCATCATCGCAAGTTGGAATTCCGGAGCCCAGCGCTTCAAGGGTTATGTCGAAAGCGAAATCCTCGGGGAGCATTTCTCCCGCTTCTACACGGAGGAGGACCGCGCCGCCGGCCTGCCCCAGCGCGTTCTCGAGACGGCCGCGCGGGAGGGCAAGTTCGAGACCGAAGCCTGGCGCGTGCGCAAGGACGGCACGCGGTTCTGGGCCCATGTGGTCATCGACCCGATCCGGGATGCCAAGGGCAACCTGCTCGGCTTTGCCAAGATCACCCGCGATCTCACCGAACGCCGCAAGGCCGAAGAGGCTCTCCGCGAAAGCGAGCAGCGCTTCAGGCTTCTGGTGCAGGGCGTGACTGATTACGCCATCTACATGCTCGATCCGGAAGGCTACGTCTCGAACTGGAACCCCGGTGCACAGCGCATCAAGGGCTACAGCGAAGACGAGATCCGCGGGCAGCATTTCTCGCGTTTCTATACGGAAGAGGATCGTGCCACCGGCCTGCCACAGCGCGCACTCCAGATCGCACGGCGCGAAGGCAAGTTCGAAGCGGAAGGCTGGCGCCTGCGCAAGGACGGCACGCGGTTCTGGGCCAACGTCGTCATCGATCCGATTTACAACGACCAGAAGAGGCTGATTGGCTTCGCCAAGATCACGCGCGACATCACCGAGCGCCGCAACGCCGAGGAAGCCCTGGCACAGGCTCAGGCCGCTCTCTTCCAGTCGCAGAAGATGGAAACCGTCGGGCAGCTGACGGGGGGCATCGCGCATGACTTCAACAATCTGCTGACGATCATCGTCAACAATCTGGACCTGCTGACCCGCAGCGTGACCGGCGCCCGCGAGACCCGCCTCATCGAGAGCGCGCAACACGCCGCCGAGCGAGGCGCCCAGCTGACCCAGCAGCTGCTCGCCTTCTCGCGCCGCCAGCCGCTGCAGTCGGCACTGCACGATCCCGTCAGGTTGATCGAAGGTTTCGAGACGGTGTTGCGCCGCGCCTGCGGAGAGGCAGTGAACTTGCAGCTCTCCCTCCCCTCGCGGATCAGCATGATCAATGTGGACGGTGCGCAGTTCGAGGCCGCGCTTCTCAACCTCGTGGTGAATGCGCGCGATGCCATGCCGGATGGCGGCGATCTGACGATTGCCATCGGCGAAACCAATCTGACCGAGGATCGCGCTGCGATCCGGAGCATTCCTGCGGGACCCTATGTGGTCGTCACGGTTAAGGATACGGGCATGGGCATGACGCCGGATGTTGCCTCGCGTGTCTTCGAACCCTTCTTCACCACGAAGGAAGTCGGCAAAGGCACAGGTCTTGGCCTGAGCCAAGTCTATGGCTTCATCACCCAGTCAGGCGGCCATATCGAGGTGGACAGCACGCTTGGCCAAGGGACGACGATCACCATGCTGTTGCCTGCTCACGGCGAGGGACAGGAAACGGGCGACGAGGAGCAATCCGACACTGTGCGCCCCGCCCGCGACAGCGCCGGAACCGTGCTAATCGTCGAGGACGAGCCTGCCGTTCTGGAGGTGGCAACGGAGATCTTCGACAGCCTGGGTTACGACGTGCTCACGGCGAAGGACGCTCTCGGCGCTATAGCAGTGCTGGAAACCGATACCCTCATCGACGTGCTGTTCAGCGACGTGGTGATGCCCAACGGCATGAACGGTGTCGAGCTCTCTCGCAAAGCCCGCCAATTGCGGCCGCGGATCAAGGTTCTGCTCGCCTCCGGCTATCCTATGTCGGCGCTGCCGTCGGAAGGGTTCGACAATGGCGTGTCCTTCATCAGCAAGCCCTATCGCTGGACGGAGCTGGCTGACAAGCTACGCTCGCTGCGCACCAGCACTTGAGCCATTGATCCATCACCTTGATGGACTGGATCGGGTTTTTTGATTGGTCCTGCCTGCACTTTCGTGTCTAGCATTCCCGTCACACCGGAATGGGAATGCCATGTATCAGCCGCCGCATTTTCGTGAAGATCGCCTTGAGGTCCAGCACGCGCTCATCAAGGCGCATCCGCTTGGGCTGCTCGTGACCCATGGCAGCACAGGCCTCCTCGCCAATCCCACTCCCTTCGTGCTGGATGCGACGGCCTCGCCCCATGGCACCTTGCGGGCTCATCTCTCCCGCGCCAATCCGCAATGGCGCGACTTCGATCCTGATCAGGAGGCGCTTGTGGTCTTTCAGGGCACGGAAACCTACATCACGCCGTCCTGGTATGAGGCCAAGCGCGAGCACGGCAAGGTCGTGCCGACCTGGAACTACGCCATCGTGCAGACTTACGGGCGGATGCGGGTCATGGACGGTTCCGACTGGCTCCTGAAACAAATCACGGCCATGACCTCGGCTCAGGAATCAACACGAGCCGAGCCCTGGGCCGTGAACGATGCACCAGCCGATTTCCTGGCCGCGCAGCTGAAAGGCATCGTGGGCGTGGAGATCGAGATCACGCGGATCGAAGGCAAGTGGAAGGTGAGCCAGAACCGCAGCGAGGCCGACCGCAGAGGCGTTGCCACGGGACTGCGCACCCTGGGTGATGAGGGCGCCCGCCACATGGCGGATCTGGTCGACAAGCGAGGGGCATGATGCAGATCATTCCCTCCGATCTTCAATCCCTGAATGCATGGGCGGCTCTTCGGAAGGAGCTATGGCCTGATACAGACTTGGCTGAGCATACCCTGGAAGCAGAAGCCATCCTCCATAATCCGCAGCAAGCCGTCGCCTTTCTGGCTTATGATGCAAAAGCTGCCGCGATAGCCTTCGCCGAGGTGGCGCTGCGCCGCGATTATGTGAATGGCTGCACTACGTCTCCGGTCGCTTTCCTGGAAGGGATTTACGTTCGTCCGGCGTACCGGAAACGGGGCATCGCCCGCCTCCTTTGCAAGGCTGTGGAGGATTGGGCCAGGGGCCTTGGCTGCCAGGAGCTTGCCTCCGACGTGGAGATCCACAACGAGATCTCCCAAAGCATGCATGTCGCCGTCGGCTTCGAGGAAACCGAGCGGGTCGTCTATTACCGAAAGCCCCTCCGCTCTCGTTGACGATTTCAGATTGCGGAGACCTTTCCGTTTTCGCTTAAGGCCGCTACACCTCATGCCATGACCGACGGACTGATCCTTCACCCTGACAACAAGCACCGCTGCTGGTGGCCCGGCACGGACCCTTTCTACGTCGCCTATCACGACAACGAATGGGGCGTGCCCGAATTCGATGACCGGGCTCTCTTCGAGAAGCTCATTCTCGACGGCTTCCAGGCAGGCCTGTCCTGGATCACGATCCTGCGCAAGCGCGAGAACTTTCGGACGGCTTTTGCGGGTTTCGAGCCCGAGAAGATCGTCCGGTTCGATCAGGCAAAGGTCGAAGCGCTGATGCTCGACCAAGGCATCGTGCGCAACCGCGCCAAGATCGAAGCGACGATCGCAGGCGCGCGCGCATGGCTCAGCCTTCAGGAGCGCGGCGGCTTTTCGAACTTCCTCTGGAATTTCATCGACGGCCGTCCGGTCCAGAACAACCTGAAGAGCCGGAGCGACGTGCAGGCGGAAACGGACGTGTCGAAGCGCATCTCGAAGGCGCTGCGAGCGGAAGGGTTCAACTTCGTCGGCCCCACCATCGTCTATGCCTTCATGCAGGCTGTGGGCATGGTGAACGATCACCTCGTCGGCTGCTACCGCCATGCGGAATGCGCAGCCATGGCGCATCGTGCGGACCCGAAGGGCCGCGCCAGCGAAAAGTGGCCCCGGTTGTCCGCTCCTAACGATGCGCCACATTCAAACGAGAGCATCGGATCAACCCCAAAAGGGGCCTCCACTTTTGGATCCGATGCTCCGGCCGAGAAACCGTAAATGGCGAAGGAACCTCGCGTCTGGCAGCGGATGCTCTCGGGCCGCCGCCTCAACCTGCTCGATCCCTCGCCCCTCGACGTCGAACTCGACGACATCGCGCATGGCCTTGCGCGCGTGGCGCGCTGGAACGGGCAGACCATCGGCGGCCACATCTTCTCGGTGGCGCAGCACTCTCTTCTCGTCGAGGCCATTGCCGATCATCTCGATCCCGAGATGCCGCGCACCACGCGCCTTGCGGTCTTGCTGCACGATGCGCCGGAATACGTGATCGGCGACATCATCTCGCCCTTCAAGGCCGTGATCGGCGATGCGTACAAAGCCATCGAAGCGGGATTGCTCGGCGCGATCCATCTCCACTTCGGATTGCCTGCAGCGCCGAGCACTGTGCTGAAGCGCTTCATCAAGCAGGCGGACCGACAGGCTGCGTTTCTCGAAGCGACGCATCTCGCAGGTTTCGGTCGCGAGGAAGCGATCAAGTTCTTCGGTCGCCCCGTACCTCTGCCCCGCAGCGTTCACGCACTTCTTGAGCCCTGGCCCGTGGCGCAAGCCGAGGAGCGCTTCCGCGAGCGCGTTCTCACTGTCATCGCGTGAGAAGGCTCATGCCGACACTGCACGTCTGTCCCCTCTCCCGCCTGCACGACACGATTTCAGCGATCAATCCGAGCCACGTCGTGAGCCTCATGGGCGTGGGCACGACAGTGGAGCGGCCTGTCTCCATCGCGCCGGACCGACACCTCTTCATCGGCGTGAGCGACATCGTGGAACCGCTGGAGGGACATGTGCTGGCGGAACCCGAGCATATGGAGAAGCTTCTCGCCTTCATCCGGGCCTGGGACCGGACAAGCCCCCTGCTCTTTCATTGCTGGGCCGGGATCAGTCGCTCGACGGCGGCGGCTTATATCACAGCCTGCGCCTTGGCGCCTGAGCGGGACGAGCCAGAACTAGCCCTAGCCCTTCGGCAAGCCGCCCCCGCAGCCACGCCGAACGCACGTTTCGTCGCGCTCGCCGACGATCTTCTCGGTCGACAGGGCCGCATGGTGGAGGCCATCCGCGCCATTGGCCGGGGAACGGAGGCTATGGAGGGCACGCCCTTCATGTTACAGCTTAACAGGGGCTAGCACGATTCCGCCTGTGCGATGGCTGCCCCGATTGTGAATGCGAGGGCCTCTTCGTGGACGACGTGCTGTTCGGTTTTGCCATCCTTCTGGCTGCTCTCATCGGGATCGGCACCCCCGTCGCCGCACTCCTCGGCCTGATCTTCGCCATGCGAGCCCGCCGGGACCTTCATCGCATCGAGCTTCGTCTGGACCGGCTGGAGACGGAAATGCGCACGGCTCCAAGGCCGAGCGATCTGGCGGCGGAGCAAGCACCCGCGCCCGCTCCAGAGCCTATCCCCGCTCAACCGGCCGAGGCAGCCCCGCCAGAGCCCGAAGCACCCAAGCCGACTTCCGTTCCGCCGATCCCCGCGACTGCAATCCAGCCCGTTCCGCCCCGCCAAGGCTTCGAGGAAAAGCTCGGCTCCCGTTGGGCCGTGTGGGTCGGTGGCGTGGCGCTGGCGCTCGGCGGCATCTTCCTCGTGCGCTATTCCATCGACCAGAACCTGCTCACCCCGCAGACCCGCGTCGCCCTCGGAATCCTCTTCGCGCTCGCCCTCATCGGCGCAGGCGAATGGATGCGCCGTCGCGCAAGCCGCTTCGGCCTGCTCGGCATCCCCAGCGCCAACGTACCGAGCATCCTTACCGCCGCCGGCACCTGTACGGCCTTCGCCTCGGCCTACGCCGCGTACGCCCTCTATGGCCTGATCGGACCCGGAACGACCTTTGTGCTCCTTGGTCTGATCGCGGTTCTCGCGATGGTCGCCTCGACACTCCATGGTCCCACGCTGGCGGCTCTCGGCCTTCTCGGCGCCATGGGAAGCCCGCTTCTCGTCTCATCGGACAGGCCGCAGCCTTGGGCGCTCGTGATCTATCTCGCCTTCGTGGTGCTGCCCGCCTATGGCGTCGCGCGGTTGCGGTTTTGGCGCTGGCTCGCTCTGGCAGGCTCAGTGGGTGTGCTGCTCTGGGCTGCGCCGATCTTCTTCATCGACGGATCGAACGTATTGCCGGCCATGGTGCATCTGGTGCTCCAGGCAGGCCTTGCCGCCGTCTTTCTCGCAATTGATCCCTACCGCCACATTCCAGATACCGAGGCGCGGATCGACAGGGCTGCGAGCGCGGTGCTCCTCGCCTTCGCCTTTGCCGGAATCGTCGTGACGAGTTCGGTCTATACAGGTGACGGGCGATCGGTCTTCGTGGCAGCCATGGTGCTCGTCCTGCTGGCAGCAGGCATACGCATTGCCTCGATCTCAACAGCCGCTACCAGTGCGGCACTGCTGGCAGCGGGGGCCCTGTTGATCTGGCCGCTCGCCACCGAGATCGGTGGCGAGCCTGAAAACCTGTTCTACCGGAGCGGCGATGTTTTCGCGGTCCGCCCCTATGCCCTCGACACTTATCTTGTTCTGGGCGCGCTGCTGCCGACCGTCATCGCCGGTACGTCCCTGCTGCGGCTGTCGCGCTCTCAGGGCCTGCGCCTGCCGGTCGCCGCCTGGTATGCGGTGGCGGCGAGCGTAGGGCCGCTGCTCGCCCTGGTCGCCGCCTATTGGCGCGTGACCGAGTTCGAGCGCAGCCTCTCCTTCGCTCTCGTTGCGGGCGTTCTGGCGCTCGCCTTCGTGCTGGCCTCGCAATGGCTCATGCGCGGCGGGAGAGCGGAAGAGGATTCCGCCATTCGCCTCGGCCTCGGCGCCACAGCCTCGGCGGCTTTGGGAGCCGTGGCTCTCGGCCTGACCTTCACCCTGGAGAAGGGCATGCTGACGGTGGCCTTCGCGCTGATGGCTTTCGGAAACGCCTGGGTCGCGAACCGCATTGCCATCCCGGCCCTGCGCTATGCGGTGGGCGTCATCGGCCTCATCGTGCTGGGTCGCCTGATCTGGGATCCCACCATCGTGGGCGGCGATCCGGGACCTGTCATCGTCAATTGGCTTCTCTGGGGCTATGGCGTTCCCGCCGTGGCGTTCTGGCTGGCGAGCCGCCTTCTGGAGCGGACCGGACGCGACCGTATCGTCCAGTTTACTGAGAGCCTCAGCATCGTCTTCGCGGTGTTCCTGGTCTTCTTCGAGATCCGGCACGCCCTTCACGCAGGCGACCCGTTGGCGGCCGATTTCAGCTTCCTGGAGGCCGGCCTGATTGCGACGGAAAGTCTCGCTTTCGCGATCCTGCTGACGCGCTTGGATATTCGGAGGGCCGACCCGGTCTACCGATGGGGCTCCCTGATCTTCAAGGTCGTCTCCTTCGCGCTGTCCGGCATCGGACTGCTCGTGATCGAAAACCCACTTCTGACCAATGACGCGATCACAGGCGGCATCCTCTTCAACAGCCTGATCCTGGCCTACCTCCTGCCCTCGATCCTGGCAGGCGGGCTGGCCTATGTGGAGCGCGATGCCCGCCCCCGCTACTACGTCATCGCCTCCGCTACCTTAAGTCTCCTCCTGCAATGGGCTTATGTGGCCTTGGAAATCCGGCGGGTCTTCCAAGGTCCGAACCTGGGCTTTTTCTGGCGCAGGTTCACCCAGGGCGAGCAGTGGAGCTACTCGGTCGCCCTCCTCGTCATCGGCATCGCGCTGCTGGGCTTTGGAATCAGCCGCGATAACCGCTTTGCGCGCATTGCCTCGGCGGTTTATCTTGTGCTGGCCGTTCTGAAGGTATTCATCATCGACCTGGCCAACTTGGACGGCGTGATGCGGGCCCTGTCATTTATTGGCCTCGGGCTTGTTCTCATCGGCATCGGTCTCGTTTATCAGAGATTCCTCGTCCGCCGGCCGGGCAACGCCGCAATCTCGTGAGGAGAGCGGTCCAACAACGATTTTTGACGGATAGCTGCATGACCGACACCACTTCCATCAAGACCCTCCCCTTCGAGAAGGCCCTGGCCGAGCTGGAGGAGATCGTGCGGCGTCTCGAGCGCGGCGATGTGCCCCTCGAGGATTCGATTGCCATTTACGAGCGCGGCGAGGCCCTGAAGAAGCATTGCGAGCAGCTTCTGAAGAAAGCCGAGGCCCGGATCGAGAAGATCACCATCGGCCCGGATGGGGCAGCCTCCGGCACGGCCCCGCTGGACGTGGCGGAATAAGGCAAAGATTCAAAGGCAAAAGGTCGGGCCCCGGTTTGACCCTGCCTCCTGCAATCCCTATGTCCAAGTTTGAACGGCCTTCGGCTAACCCCTGGTGAGAGTAACCTTGTCCACACCTCTCCTCGACACCATCAAGACCCCGGAAGATCTCCGCCAGCTCCCCGAGAACCAGCTGAAGCAGGTGGCGGACGAGCTGCGCACGGAGACGATCAGCGCCGTGTCCGTCACTGGCGGACACCTTGGCGCGGGCCTTGGCGTGGTTGAGCTGACCGTGGCGCTCCACTATGTGTTCGATACGCCCCGCGACCGGCTGATCTGGGACGTGGGGCATCAGGCCTATCCGCACAAGATCCTCACCGGCCGGCGCGACCGCATTCGAACGCTCCGTCAGGCGGGGGGCCTGTCCGGCTTCACCAAGCGCTCGGAAAGCGAATACGACCCCTTCGGCGCGGCCCATTCCTCGACCTCGATCTCGGCCGGCCTCGGCATGGCCGTGGCGCGGGATCTCGAGGGCAACCAGAACAATGTGATCGCCGTGATCGGTGACGGCGCCATGTCGGCGGGTATGGCCTATGAAGCCATGAACAACGCGGGCGCCATGCATTCGCGCCTGATCGTGATCCTCAACGACAACGACATGTCGATTGCGCCGCCCACCGGCGCCATGTCGTCCTATCTCGCCCGCCTCGTCTCCGGCGGCACCTATCGCGGTATCCGCGAGACGGCGAAGCAGCTGGCGAAAAGGCTGCCGAAGTTCTTTTACGACAAAGCCGCCAAGGCCGAGGAATTCGCCCGCGGTTTCTGGACCGGCGGGACGATGTTCGAGGAGCTCGGCTTCTATTATGTCGGCCCCATCGACGGTCACAATCTCGACCACCTGCTGCCGATCCTGAAGAACGTGCGTGACTCGGAGACCGGTCCGATTCTTGTTCACGTGGTGACGCAGAAGGGCAAGGGATACGCGCCGGCTGAAGCCGCCGCCGACAAGTATCACGGCGTCGTCACCTTCGACGTGGTGACGGGTGCGCAGGCAAAGCCCAAGGCCAATGCGCCCTCCTACACCAAGGTGTTCGGCGAAAGCCTGATCAAGGAAGCGCACAAGGACGACAAGATCGTCGCCGTCACGGCGGCGATGCCGACCGGCACAGGCATCGATCTCTTCGGCAAGGAATTTCCCACCCGCACCTTCGATGTGGGCATCGCCGAGCAGCATGCGGTGACATTTGCCGCCGGCATGGCGACGGAAGGCTACAAGCCCTTCTGCGCGATCTATTCCACCTTCCTGCAGCGTGCCTACGATCAGGTCGTGCACGATGTGGCGATCCAGAATCTGCCGGTGCGCTTCGCGCTCGACCGCGCGGGCCTCGTCGGTGCGGACGGGCCGACGCATGCAGGCTCCTTTGATGTCGCCTATCTCGGCTGCATCCCGAACATGGTGATCATGGCAGCAAGCGATGAGGCGGAACTGGTGCACATGGTCGCTACCGCTGCCGCTTACGACGATGGCCCCATCGCCTTCCGCTATCCGCGTGGCGAAGGCGTTGGCGTCGACATGCCGGAGCACGGCGTTCCGCTGGCGATCGGCAAGGGCCGTATCGTGAAGGAAGGCAGCCGCGTCGCCATTCTCTCGCTCGGCACGCGCCTCGCCGAAGCGCTGAGGGCTGCGGAAGAGCTCGATGCTCGCGGCCTCTCCACGACTGTGGCCGATGCCCGCTTCGCCAAGCCTCTGGATGAAAAGATGATCCTGAAGCTCGCGCGCGAGCATGAGGTTCTCATCACGGTGGAGGAAGGCTCCATCGGCGGTTTCGGCTCCTACGTGATGCAGCTTCTCGCCGACAAGGGTGCGCTCGATCGCGGCACGCTGAAACTGCGCTCCATGGTGCTGCCCGACACTTATCAGGATCACGACAAGCCGGAGCGCATGTATGCCAAGGCAGGCCTCGATGCGGCCGGCATCGTGACCAAGGTGTTCGAGGCTCTCGGCCAGGAAGAGAGCCGCAAGGCAAGGGCATAACAACTCACCACGTCACGGCCGTCCCGGACTTGATCCGGGAATCAGTTCCGGCCATCCACGTCTTGGAAAACACAGCGGATCAAAGGCGTGGATGCCCGCAACAAGTGCGGGCATGACGAGAACTCAAATCGTCAGCCTGCCCGCCTTCGCGGAGGCGTAGCGTTCGCCGATCCTGTTCCAGTCGAGCACGTTCCACCAGGCTTTCAGATAGTCAGGACGGCGGTTCTGATACTTGAGGTAATAGGCGTGCTCCCACACGTCATTACCCATCAAGACCCGCTGCCCGTCCATGAGCGGGGTGTCCTGGTTGGGCTTGGCGATGATGGCGAGCCTTCCGTCGCGGCTCACCGTCACGAATACCCAGCCGGAGCCGAACTGCTTCTCCCCGGCCGTGTTGAAATCAGCCTGGAACTTCTGGAAGCCGCCGAGATCCCGGTCGATGGCACTCTTCAACTCACCGGATGGCTCGCCGCCCGATCCGCCCATGATCTGCCAGAACATCGTATGGTTGGCATGGCCGCCGCCGTTGTTGCGGATGGCGGTTCTGACCGATTCCGGGATATCGCCGAGCTTCGCCAGCATGTCGTGGAGCGGCATCTTGGCCAAATCGCCATTCCGGCTCAAAGCGGCATTGAGATTGTTGACGTAAGCCGCATGGTGCTTTCCATGGTGCAGTTCCATGGTCTGAGCGTCGATATGAGGCTCGTTCCTGGAAGGGGCATATGGCAGAGGATCGAGCTTGAGGGGGCCGGAAGCCTCTTGCGCCCAGGCCCGAGGAATGGCAGCGCTGGCGGCAAGCAATGTTGCACCGGTCAGGAGATGGCGACGGTTGAGCATGGGATCTCCATTGATCTGCTGGGAAGCTGACCGGAGACGCATGCCGGCAACAGCCGGTTCCCGGGCTTGGAAGGATTGTGAAGTCACATGAAGTTGAGGCGTCCATGACCCGCAAACGTGCCGACCTGGTTCTCGTCGAGCGCGGCTTTTTCACAAGCCGCGCCCGGGCGCAGGAAGCCATTGCCGCAGGCCTCGTCACCGTGAACGGTGCTGTCGTGCGCAAAGCCTCCGACACCGTGTCGGATGATGCTGTCGTCACCGCCGTGCAGCCGCACCCTTACGTCTCGCGCGGCGGTGTGAAGCTCGCGGCGGCGCTCGACTTCTTCAACATCGACCCTAAAGGTTGCGTCTGCCTCGACATCGGCGCCTCAACCGGCGGCTTCACCGAAGTGCTGCTGATGCGCGATGCCAAGCATGTCTATGCCGTGGATGTGGGCCACGGGCAGCTTCACCCCAAGGTGGCAAGCGACCCACGCGTGACCAATCTTGAAGGCACGGATGCACGCTCGCTGAATACCGATCTCACCCCCGAGCCGGCGGATCTTCTCGTGTCCGATGTGAGCTTCATCTCGTTGAAGCTGGTCTTGCCGAAAGCTGTCGCCTTGCTGAAGCCGCACGCGAAGCTCGCCGTTCTGATAAAGCCGCAATTCGAGGCCGGGCGAGATCACGTGAAGAAGGGCATCGTGCGGGATGAGGCCGTGCATCGCGCTGTGTGCGAAGATATCAGCGCCTTCATCGCCTCGCTTGGGTTTACCGTCGATGGCATTGCCCCCTCGCCCATCGAAGGCGGTGACGGCAATCGCGAGTTTTTGTTGGGAGCCCATCGTGGCTGAGCAGGTTACAATCAAGCGCCTCGGCGCAAAAGCGGATGGCGTTGCGGAGACCTCTTCCGGTCCCGTCTTCGTGCCGAAGGTGCTGCCGGGGGAAACCGTCACCATCGAGCGCGACGGATCACGCGCCGATCTCATCAGCATCGACGGGGCGTCTCCCGAACGTGAGACGCCGTTCTGTCCCTATTTCGACGCATGCGGCGGCTGCGCGACGCAGCACATGAAGCACGGCTTCTACCAGATCTGGAAGCAGGAGACGCTCGCGCATACCCTGCGCCAGGCCCGCATCGAAGCACCCATCGAGCCGCTGATCGACGCCCATGGCGAAGGTCGCCGCCGCGTGACGCTGCATGTGCGCTTTCCGGACCGCACCATGCATGTGGGCTACATGGCGGCGCGCAGCCACCAGATCGTCGAGATCGCCTTCTGCCCCATCGCCGAGCCTGCGCTGAAGGAGCAGGCACCCGGCATCGCGCGTGCCATCGGCGAGCATCTGAAAGGCGCCCGCAAACCGCTCGATATCCAGATCACGAACACGCAGACCGGCTTCGATGTGGATGTGCGCGGGCACGGGCCGGTGAAGGATGCGGATCGCCAGAGCCTCATTAGTCTTGCTGAAAAACTCGATCTCTCGCGCCTCTCGATCCATGGCGACGTGATCGTGGAGCGCCGCCCGCCCGCCATTCTCATGGGTCGCGCTGCCGTTGTTCCGCCTGCCGGATCCTTCCTGCAGGCGACGCGTCTGGGCGAGGAAACGCTCGCCCGTTTCGTCACGCAAGCCTGCGAGCGCTCCAAGCGCGTGGCCGATCTCTTTTCAGGCTCCGGCCCCTTCGCCCTGCGACTTGCAGAGAAATCCGAGGTTCACGCGGTCGAATACGACCAGGGCTCGATGACGGCCCTTGAAAAGGCATTTCGCGCAACGCCGGGCCTGCGCCGCGTCACCACCGAGGCACGCGATCTCTTCCGCCGTCCGCTTCTCACGCCCGAGCTCAATGCTTTCGACGCTGTCGTGCTCGACCCGCCGCGTGCAGGCGCGGAGGCGCAGGCAAAACAATTGGCAGCATCGAAAGTGCCGCTCGTCGTGAGCGTCTCCTGCGATGCTGCCACCTTCGCGCGCGATGCCGCCATTCTCATGAGCAGTGGCTATCGCCTGGAACGCGTGATCCCGGTCGATCAGTTCAAGCACTCGCCGCATCTCGAAGTCGTCGGCATCCTGCGGCGCGACATGGTGAAGAAGCGGCGGTGATCGCCTCCCTTCCCGGCACTCTTCGTCATCCCCGTCCTTGTGCCGGTGATCCACGTCTTTGGTGCTCTGCGGCTCCAAGACGTGGATGGCCGAAACAAGTGCGGCCATGGCGATAGGAGCGACTAAAACAAACTCCCCTGCTCGTCCTCGTCGCTGGACAGCGGCTTCTTCGCCTTGCGCTTCGTTTCCTTCACCGGCGCCGATTCAGGCTGAGACAAAGGCTCAATCAAGCCGGGATCGTCGTTCTCGACCTTGTTCACGCGGCTCGAGACCGGGACCACCTCGAGCCAGTCGTCCGGGCACGGACGCACGAGGCGCATGACGTTCGCGCGCTCGTCCCGTACGTCGAGCCAGGCGGTCATGTCTTCGTCGGAGAGGATCACCGGCATGCGGTCGTGCACCGCAGACATGGTTCCGTTGGCGTCAGTCGTGACGATGGCTGCGGTGTCGATCTCGGCTCCATCGGGGCTTGAGTAGGTTTCCCATAAACCTGCCATCGGCAGGGGTTTACGGCTGCGCGGACGGATGAGGAACGGCGTCTTCTCACGCCCATGGCGCTGCCACTCGTAGAAGCCGTCGGCCAGGAAGATGCAGCGCCGGCGCTTCAGTGCCGCCTTGAAGGTGGGCTTCGTCTCAAGCGTCTCGCCGCGCGCGTTGATGACGAGCGGAAAATCCTTCGGGTCCTTCAGCCAGGACGGCAGAAAGCCCCAGCGCACCAGCATGAAGTGCCGCTCGCCGCGATCTTCCAGCACGATGGGCACCGGCTGGGTGGGAGCCACGTTGTAGCGCGGAGGAAAGTTCGGCTGCTCCGGATAGCCATAGAACTCCCGGTAGGTTTCGGGAGGCAGCGTGATGGCATAGCGCCCGCACATGATGTTTCCTCCAATATCTTTCTCCCGTCATGGCCCGACTTGATCCGGCTATCCACGTCCTGAATCGCTGCGGGTAGAGACGTGGATCCCCGGCCTTGTGCCGGGGATGACGTGATGTGGTGTACTTACAACCAGCGCTTCCAGCGGAAGAAGAGATAGGGCAGCACGGCCGCCAGCACCATGAGGGTGATGGCCCAGGGATATCCGAGATCCCATCCCAGCTCCGGCATGAATTTGAAGTTCATGCCATAGAGCGATGACACGAGCGTCGGTGGCAGGAAGATCACGGACATCACCGAGAAGATCTTGATGACGTCGTTCTGCTCGATCGTGACGAGGCCGAGCGTGGCATCGAGCAGAAACTGGATCTTGTTGGAGAGAAACGTCGCGTGCTCCTCGATGGATTGCACATCGCGCAAGGCCGTGCGCCATTCCGACTGATAGCCCCGCGCCTTCTGCGGCCTCGGCATGCTGGCGGACAGGAACAGGAGCAACCGCTCCACGGAGACCATGCTCTCGCGCACATTGGAGATCACGTCCCCCTTGCGGCCGATGGACTTCAAAGCGGCGCGGAAGGAGGCGGTCCGGCGTGTTCCCTTCTTCTCGTTCTCGAAGATCGATTGCGACAGACGGTCGATGCGCTGCCCCACATGGCCGAGAATTTCCGCAGCCCGGTCGATGATCGTCTCGATCAGGCCATCCAGCACCGCCTCCGGCTGGTGACGGCAGCCGCCCGGCTTTCCGGCGCGAGTCATGAACATGCTGAAGGAGCGTGGCTCGCCGTAGCGCACGGTCACGAGCGCCCGCTCCGTCAGGATGAAGGAGACGTCGATGAGCTTCGGATTATCGGTGTCGGAACTGCAGAGCACGCGCGCCGTCATGTAGCGCGCGTTGTTCTCGTTGTAGAGAATTTCCGACGGCTCGATATCCGCCATCTCCTCGCGGGTCGGGATCTCGATGCTCAGATGCCTCTCGACGAGGCGGTCCTCCTCACGGGACGGATCGATCAGGTCGATCCAGAGGGCATCCTCCGGAATCGGCTCTCCCGGAGGCAGCACGGAACGATCGAGGGATTCCCCCATCGCGGCCGTTACCGGCGCTGGCCTGTGGACTACAATCATACCCGCCTCCGTTTCAACGAGGTCTCACGGTTCACCGCCCCACCTCGTCATCCCCGGGCTTGTCCCGGGGATCCACGTCTTAAGGAAAGCTAAGGTTTAAAGACGTGGATGCCCGGATCAAGTCCGGGCATGACGCGAAAAGCGTCGTTTTCGGCGCCTCATCGTGATGACAGCGGTGGAATATCGTCGGGCACGAAGAAGTCCGGCATCAACGGCTTCGTGGGATCGACCCGGTACTTCTCGAAGTCGGTCACGCCCTCCTCGCTCAAGAACACGTCATCGATCAGGAAATGGCCGGTAAAGCTCTTCGAAGGCTTCTGGAAGATGGCATAGGCCGCATCCGACAGAATCTCCGGCGTGCGGCTCGCCTGCACGATCTCGTCGCCGCCGAGCAGGTTCTTCACCGCGCTCGTCGCGATGGTCGTGCGGGGCCAGAGGGCGTTGACGGCAATGCCCTTCGGTCTCAGCTCACCGGAGAGGCCCAGCACGCACAGGCTCATGCCGTATTTCGCCAGTGAATAGGCGAGATGCGGCGCAAACCACTTCTCCTTCATGTCGAGCGGCGGCGACAGCATGAGGATATGCGGGTTCTGCGCCTTCTCCAGATGCGGGATCGCGTATTTCGAGACCATGTAGGTACCGCGCGTATTGATCTGGTGCATCAGATCGAAACGCTTCATGTCCGTCAGCGGCGTCGGCGTGAGGCTGATGGCGCTGGCGTTGTTCACCACGATATCAAGGCCACCGAAGGTCTCGACCGCATTTTGAACGGCGCTTTTGACCGCTTCCTCATCGCGCACGTCAACCACGAGAGGCAATGCCTTGCCGCCCGCCTTCTCGATCTCCTCCGCCGCCGTGTAGATCGTGCCGGGAAGCTTGGGATGCAGCTCGGCGGTCTTCGCCGCGATCACCACATTCGCGCCGTCCTGCGCCGCGCGCAGACCGATGGCGAGACCGATGCCGCGCGAGGCGCCGGTGATGAAAAGCGTTTTTCCTTTGAGTGTCATGGGATCAGCTCGCCAGCGCCAGGGTCGCGTCCTGCAGGAAGCCTGCGCCGCCCAAGACCGTGTCTTCCAGACCCTTCGCGCCGACGGCGATGTTCTCCGCGAAGAAGCGGCACAGCGCGATGCGGCCTGGATGGGCAGGATCCTTGTCGCCACCAGCCATCGAGGCATTCGCCGCAAGCGCTGCTTCTGCGAGAGCCGCGCCGCCTTGCGCGATCCCGAAAAGGCGCAGGTAGGGCGTCGCGCCCGCCAGCGCCTCGCCCTGTGCGTTCGAGGAGATGGTCCGGAGCATATGACTCGTTGCGCGATCCAGGCTCTCGATAGCGTCGCGCAGACGCGGGGCCGTCGCGCCGAAAGCAGGCGTTCCCTCCTTCATGATGCGCATGACGACGGCGCGCATGGAGGCAATCTGCGCATGCACCGTCTCGCCGCCGGAGAGCGGCAATTTACGCGTGACGAGATCGATGGCCTGAATGCCGTTTGTACCCTCGTAAATCGGCGCGATGCGTGCATCGCGATAATGCTGCGCGGCTCCCGTCTCCTCGATGAAGCCCATGCCGCCGTGGACCTGCACGCCGAGGGACGCGACCTCCATGCCGATATCGGTGGAGAAGGCCTTCGCGACCGGCGTGAGCAGAGACGCGCGCTCATGCGCCTTCTTACGGCTCGCCGCATCCTGCTCCAGATGTGCACGATCAATGGCTTCCGCCGTCATGTAGCAGATGGCGCGCGCGGCGGCGGTGAGCGCCTTCATGGTGAGAAGATTGCGCTGAATATCGGGGTGCACGACGATAGGACTCATCCCCTCGGCAGCGCCGATGGCGCGACCCTGCTTCCGCTCGTTGGCGTAAGCGAGAGCCTGCTGATAGGCGCGCTCGGCAATGGCGACGCCCTGCAGGCCGACCGCGAGGCGCGCATTGTTCATCATCGTGAACATGCAGTTGAGGCCGCGATTCTCTTCGCCCACGAGCCAGCCGATGGCGCCGCCATTGTCGCCGAAGATCATGGTGCAGGTAGGCGAACCATGGATGCCGAGCTTGTGCTCGAGGCTGTGACAGCGAACGTCGTTGCGCGTGCCGTCGGGCAGGAACTTCGGAACGAGGAAGAGCGAGATGCCGCGCGTGCCTTGAGGGGCATCGGGCAACCGCGCCAGCACGAGATGGATGATGTTGTCGGTGAGATCGTGTTCGCCGTAGGTGATGAAGATCTTCTGCCCCGTGATGCGATAGGTGCCGTCGCCCACGCTCTCAGCGCGGGAGCGCACGGCCGCAAGATCGGAGCCTGCCTGCGGTTCGGTGAGATTCATCGTCGCCGTCCATTCGCCGGAGACGAGCTTTTCGAGATAGTGGCTCTTCAGGTCGTCCGAGGCATGCGCCTCCAGCGCCTCGATGGCGCCGTGCGTCAGCACCGGGCCAATGCCGAAAGCCATGGAGGCGGAGTTCCACATCTCGACGCAGGCCGAGTTCAACAGCGTCGGCAGGCCCTGTCCGCCATACTCCACAGGGCCGGGAAGCGCGTTCCATCCGGCTTCCGTCCAGGCCTTGTAGGCTTCCTTCCAGCCCGGAGCGGTGGTGACGGCGCCGTCCTTCACAGTCGCACCGTGCCTGTCGCCCTCGCGGTTGAGGGGCGCGATCACGTCATTGGCGAAGCGACCCGCCTCCTCCAGAATCGTTTGGGCCAGATCGGCAGAGAGGTCGCCATAGAGACCATCGGCAACAGCGCGGTCGAACCCCGCCACATGGCGCATGGTGAAGACGATATCCGGCACCGGAGCGCGGTAGCTCATGGCATTTCCTCTCAAGCAATCGGCTTTTGGATATTGACGCGTTCCCTCGCGCCATTAAACCCGCCCAAGGTATGATCCACTCCCGAGCGAGGAATAGTTTAGACGTGAACGATCCCAGGTCAATGCTACGGACGGCGCGTCTGACGGCCGATGAAGCCGGTCTTGCAGAGGCGGCCGCCATCCTGAAGCGCGGCGGCCTCGTGGCCTTCCCGACGGAGACGGTCTACGGTCTGGGAGCGGACGCCACCAACGCGGAGGCGGTGGCCGGCATCTATGCCGCCAAGGAGCGCCCGAGCTTCAACCCGCTCATCTCGCATCTGGAGAGCTTCGAAGCCGCGAAGGTTCAAGGCCTCTTCGACGAGACCGCGCAAAAACTGGCGGAGGCCTTCTGGCCTGGACCCCTCACCCTCGTGGTGCCGGTGGCTCCCACCTGCACCGTCTCGGATCTTGCGCGCGCCGGTCTCGACAGCGTGGGTTTGCGGGTGCCGGCCCATCCCCTCGCCCATGCCCTTCTGACGGCGACCGGCCGCCCCGTGGCCGCTCCTTCGGCCAATCGCTCGGGCCGTGTGAGCCCCACGGATGCAGATCATGTCCTGGGCGATCTTGATGGGCGCATCGATGCGGTGCTTGAGGGGGGCGCATCGGATGTGGGCGTCGAGTCCACGATCATCGCGTGCCTCGGCGGCACCCCGCGCCTGCTGCGTCCCGGCGGTGTGCCGCGCGAGGCGATTGAAGCCCTCATTGGGCAGCACCTCGACACCGGCCCCGAAGGTGGAAAGGGCCCGCTCGCTCCCGGCATGCTCGCGTCCCACTACGCGCCCCGCGCGCAGGTGCGCCTGAATGCGACAGAGATCAAGCCGGGCGAAGCCGCCTTGCTGTTCGGCCCGACGCCGTTGCAGGGAGCCGAACAGGCGAAGACTCACCTGAACCTCAGCAAAAACGGCGACCCCAAGGAGGCCGCCGCTCATCTGTTCTCGTATCTGAGGCAGCTCGACGCATCGGGCGCTCAGACCATCGCTGTCGCGCCGGTTCCGGAGACGGGTCTGGGTGAGGCCATCAACGACCGTCTTCGGCGGGCTGCAGCGGAGCGGTGATCCGCTCCGCCCCAATTGAACCTCCGGAGGTCATCCTCGGCCTTGTGCCGGTGATCCACGTCTTGGGACACGCCGTCCAAAAAGACGTGGATGCCCGCGGCAAGCGCGGGCATGACGGGGATGAGGACGTGAACGTTCCTTACTTCGCAGCGAGCTTGGCTGCGATCTGGGCGACGTGCTTGCCCTGGAAGCGGGCGCCGTCGAGATCGATCTCGCTCGGCTGGCGCGAGCCGTCGCCGGCCGCGATGGTCGAGGCGCCGTACGGCGAGCCGCCGCGGATCTGATCGACGCCCATCTGTCCCTGGAAGGAGTAAGGCAGGCCGACGACCACCATGCCGTGATGCAGGAGCACCGGCAGCGTGGTGAGGATCGTGGCTTCCTGGCCGCCGTGCTGGGTGGCGGTCGAGGTGAAGACCGAGCCCACCTTGCCGATGAGCTTTCCTTGAGCCCACAGACCGCCGGTCTGGTCGAGGAAGTTCTTCATCTGCGCCGCCATCGTGCCGTAGCGGGTCGGCGTGCCGAAGATGATGGCGTCGTATTCCGGCAGTTCCTCGACGGTGGCGATGGGGGCCTTCTGATCGGTCTTGTAGTGGGCAGCCTGGGCGATCTCGGTGGGCACGAGCTCGGGCACGCGCTTCACCACCACCTCGGCACCGGCCTCACGCGCGCCTTCAGCGGCGGCATAAGCCATCTGCTCGATATGTCCCCAGGACGAATAATACAGCACAAGGACCTTGGCCATGTGGATCTCCAATACGAAGGAATGAGAGCAGGCGGGCGGGTTTTCAGGCTAGCTTAGCGCTGGCCTGAGATTGGGCCGCTCTGCAACTGTGTGACGCACTTAGGATAAGCTTTCCTGCGTGCAAAACCAGTGTTAGATATGCAGGGTTTCCATTGCACCGATGCAAGAGACATGGCGAAGCAACAGCAGCTCGACTGGGACGATTTCAAGCTCGTGAAGATCATCGCCGAGGCGAGCGGCCTTGCGGGCGCGGCGGAGCGTCTAGGGGTCAATCACTCCACGGTCTTCCGCAGGCTCGGCCAGATGGAGGAGAACCTCGGCGTCAAGCTCTTCGAGCGGCACCGTACCGGCTATGTGCTGACGCCTGCCGGCGAGGAAATGGCCGCGCTTGCAGAGCAGATGGAGGAGAACGTCACCTCGTTCACCCGCAAGCTGGTGGGCCAGGCGGTGGCCCCGGCCGGTGAATTGCGCGTGACGACGAACGACACGCTTCTCGTCCATCTGCTGACGCATATCTTCTCTCGCTTCGTGAAGGCCTGCCCAGAGATGCGGCTCGACGTGGTGCTCGCGAACCAGGCGCTGAACCTCTCGAAGCGCGATGCGGATGTTGCGATCCGCGCCACGGACGATCCGCCGGAAACCCTGGTCGGACGGCGCGTCGCCACCATCGCCTGGGCGGTCTACGGAAGACTGCAGGATTTCCCCGACCAGCATCAGCCGGTCGATCTCAATTCGCCTGAACTCTACAACCGCCATTGGGTCGCGCTTGGTGACAATCTGGCAGCGCTGAAAGCGGCCCGCTTCGTGCGCGACCGCGTGGCTCCGGAGAACATCGTCTACAAGGTGAACACGGTGCTGGGCCTCGCAGAAGCGGTCGAGGCCGGTCTCGGCATCGGCCCCCTTCCGTGCTTCATTGCGGATGCGAGCCCGAATCTCGTCCGCCTGTCGGATGTGAACCCGGACTTCTCGGCAGGCCTGTGGCTGCTCACTCATCCGGACCTTCGCCAATCGGCACGCGTGCGCGCCTTCATGGACTTCATGGCGACCGAGATCGGCAAGCAGCGCCGCTGGATCGAGGGCAACGGCAAGAAGCCCGCCGATCAGGCGATCTCCACCACCACGCGGCCCTTGATCTGACCGGCAACGATCCTGCGTCCTGCCTCCATCACTTCGTCGAGAGGAATGGTGGAGGTCATGGCGGCGAGCTTGTCGTGGTCGAGTTCGTGCGCCAGACGATTCCAGGCTTCCAGGCGAAGCGCTTTGGGCGCCATCACGGAATCGACGCCGAGCAGGGCCACGTTGCGCAGGATGAAGGGCGCGACGGTTGCAGGCAGATCCATGCCGGCCGCCAAGCCGCAGGCAGCAATCGCACCGCTGTATTTCGTCATGGACAAAACATTGGCGAGCGGAACGGAGCCGACCGTATCGACGCCCGCGGCCCAACGCTCTTTGCCGAGAGGCCGAACCGGAACGGTGAGTTCGCTCCGATCCAGGATCTCAGCAGCTCCGAGGCCGTTCAGATAATCGGCTTCCTCAGGCCGTCCCGTCGAGGCGATCACATGCCAGCCTGCCCGCGCGAGCAACGCGACGGCGACAGAGCCGACGCCACCAACTGCGCCAGTAACGATAGCGGGGCCGCGCTCGGGCTTCAGCCCGTGCTTCTCAAGCGCCATCAGGCAGAGCATCGCAGTGTAGCCCGCCGTGCCGATCGCCATGGCCTGACGAGGGGCGAGGCCCGAGGGGAGCGGAATCAGCCAATCGCCTTTCACGCGCACCTTTTCCGCATAAGCACCGAGATGCGTCTCGCCCAAGCCCCAACCGTTCAGGATCACCGCATCGCCCGGTTTGAAATCGGGATTGGAGGATGTCTCGACGGTGCCGACAAGATCGACGCCGGGGATCATCGGGAAGCGCCGCACGACCGGAGCCTTGCCGGTGAGCGCCAAGCCGTCCTTGTAGTTCAGCGTCGAGTGAGACACGCGAACAGTGACATCGCCGTCCATGAGATCGGCCTCGTTGAACTCACGAAAGCCGACAGTCTGGCCTGCCTCGGTCCTGTCGATGACGAGCGCTTTGAATGGAGCCATGATCATCAATCCTCCCTGCACCGATTGTTGGCGCGAGGGAGGATCAGGGCAAGGTCGAGAGCCTCATCCCTTCGGACGAGACGAAACCTTACTCGGCCGGTTGCAGCGCGGGACCACGCTCCACCGGGCGCTCCTTGATCGGCAGGTTGATCAGTGCCGAGGCGATGCCGAGCGCAATCGAGAGCCACCACACCACCGTGTAGCTGCCATAGATCTCATACAGCTCGCCACCGAGCCACACGCCGAGGAAGCCGCCGACCTGGTGCGAGAAGAATGCGAAGCCATAGAGCATGGCCATGTAGCGCGTGCCGAACATCAGCATCACGAGGGAGGATGTCGGCGGCACGGTCGAGAGCCACAGAAGGCCGATGGAAATACCGAATGCAATCGAGGTGACGGGCGAAGCCGGCAGCAGGATGAAGGCCGCAATCGCCACCGAGCGGCCGAAATAGATCCAGGCCAGCAGCCAGCGCTTCGACATGCGGGTGGAGAGCCAACCCGAGCCGAGCGACCCGAAGGCATTGGCCAAGCCGATCACGGCCAGCGTCCAGCCGCCAACGGCAGCCGAGAGGCCGGCATCCTTGAGATAGGCCGGAAGATGCGCCGTGATGAAGGCGAGCTGGAAGCCGCAGGTGAAGAAGCCGAGCACCAGCAGCACATAGGAGCGATGCTGAAAGGCCTCCGTGAGCGCCTGCTTGATCGATTGGTTAGGGACATTGGCAGCGCCCGCAGTCGCCGTGCCTGCTGTCGGTCGCGTGGCGAGCGCGAGCGCCAGCGGCATCACGAGGAGCACGGAGGCCGCGAAGATCACGAGAGCCTGATGCCAGCCAAAGGAATCGATGAGAACGTTGCCGATGGGCGGGAACAGGAACTGGCCGAAGGAGCCTGCCGCCGTGCCCGCGCCGAAGGCCATGGGACGCCACTGCTCCGGCAGGAGCTTGCCGAAGGCGCCGAGCACGAGGTTGAACGAGCAGCCCGACAGGCCGAAGCCGATGAGCACGCCCGCGCCGAGATGCAGGACGCCGGGCGTCGACGCATAGGCCATCACCACGAGGCCGAGCGCATAGAGCAAGGCGCCGGCGCAGAGCACCTTGAATGCCCCGAACCGATCCGCCACCGCGCCTGCGAAAGGCTGCCCGAGGCCCCAGAGGAGGTTCTGGAAGGCAATGGCCAGGCTGAACGTGTCGCGACCCCAGCCGAACTCCGTCGTCATCGGGATCTGGAACAGCCCCACCGAAGCGCGCGGGCCGAAGGTGATCAGCGCGATCAGGCAGCCGGCGAGAACGATCAGTTCGGGGGAAACCCGGGATTGAGCGGAAGGTGCAGACATCGGCACAGCCCTCAAACGGCAAATCGGAGGGCGGATACTAGCGGAAGACCCGCATCAGCAATATTGAAAGTTTATTGGCTTTAGTATGAGCAGTTGTGATGGATCGCAGCCCCCTGGCCTGCGGCCTTGCTCACGTCTGCCCTGGCTTGAGCTTGTAGAAGATGTGACGGCCGATCACGTCCATCTTCTTGAGGCGGCGGGCCCAATAAGGGCGCACGTAATTCGCATGGTAATGCGTGGCACCGCCCACATCGGCAAGATAGGTCTTGCCTTCGAGCACGGCGCTTGCCACCCGCTTGGCCCGCTCCCAGGACAGGGTGTCGCTGATGCGCAGCGCCTTGCCTTCGCAAGCGAAGGTGAACTGGCAGGCGAGATGGCGGTGGCGGTTCTGATAGACGACGCCGCAGATCGAGGATGGATAGAGGCCGCTCTTCACGCGGTTGAGCACCACCTGCGCGACCGCAGCCTGACCTTCTTCCGGTTCGCTGCGGGCTTCGAAATAGACGGCCTCGGCCAGGCAGCGCTGTTCCTTGCTCATGTTGTCGGGATCGATCAGGTCCGCGTATCGTGGGGGCGTGACGTCATCCGACTTCGGCACGAGACTCGTGCCATAACCGCCCTTGTCGAGACGCGGCGACTGCAGCGAGACGGGCGCAGCCGCAATCTCGACGGGCGTCGCCTCCATCGGCGCGGGCGTTGTCGAGGAGAGAGCCACCGCGCGCTTCACGATGGGCGTGGTGAGGCTCGCCGCAGCACCTGTCGAACCGGCAGCGGCAGCACTCGGCGACTGCACCGAGACAGCCTGGCGCGTAGTGGTGAATTCAGGCATCTCCGAAGGCTCGAAAGCCTGCTCCATCTCGGGAGCCTCCAGGTGCCCTTCCATGAGGACGGTGGGCGGCAGAAGGCGCTCGTCCTGACCGAAGAGAAGACGCGAGCCGCTCACCTGCGCGAGATCCGGACGCAGTTGCTTGGCCCGCAGAGACAGGGTGACATGCGGCGCAACGAGAGGGTCACCCTTGGCAGAGCGGTCGACTTCCGGATCAGCGCCGGCATCCGCCTTACGATCCGCCTTGGGCGGCACGGCATTGACCATGTGATCGGGCAGGTCGTAACGCGGAATGAAGCGCAACACATCGCGCCCGAGATCGAGACGACCGCCCGCGATGGAGGTGGTAATCGGAGGAACAAGATCGGTCTGTGTCAGGCGTGCCAGCGGCCCGCGGGGCGCAAAGCTCACGCCTGCCTGCGGGTCGTTGCTGGCGGAGGCGGTGAACGAGATCAGGAGACCGGTCGCCAGCGCCCAGGGCGCCGTCGTGGCGCAAATCCATCTCACCCGAGAGCGACGATTCCGAAGACGCACGCGAACACCCACTCAAACCGGACCAGGGAAGCATCCGACAGAAAGCTTCCGTTCCTTATGGTTATCCGGGGTTAAGGTTGATGGCTGGTTAAGACGGGACTTGAAGGGTGTCAGGCTTCTGCGGCGGCCTGACGCTGCTCGGCCACGCGCCTTAGAGCATCGGCCGTCTCCGCATCGGCGGGGAAGAAGGCTTCGATGGCGAGTTCCGACAGGGTCACGTCGACAGGCGTGCCGAACACGGTCGTCGTGCTGAAGAAGGTGAGCACACCCTCCTCCGTCATCAGCTGGAGCGGTACGACGATATCGGCATGATGCGGTTTGGGATGAGACATGCGCTTGGCGGCATCCGGAATCGGATAGGCGCGCAACTCCTCGATCAGTGCGGACAGTACGGCATCGCCCGTCACGTTCACCTGATGATGCAGACGCGCGATCAGGTGATCGCGCCACTCGGAAAAGTTCACGATGCGCCGTGCGAGGCCTGCGGGATGAACGCTCAGGCGCAGCACGTTCACCGGAGGTTTCAGCAGCGCAGGATCGACCCCCTGCACGAGCGCGTGCAGCGCCTCGTTGGTGGCGACCAGCGACCAATGCCTGTCGACGGCGAGAGCGGGATAAGGCTCGTGGCCTTTGAGTACGAGATCGATGGCCCCGCGCATGCTCTGCAGCGCCGGATCATCGAGAGAGCGCTCGGAATAGACCGGCGCGAAACCGGCAGAGGCGAGCATCACGTTGCGCTCGCGCAAGGGCATGTCGAGCTTTTCGGCCAAGAGCTGCACCATATCGCGACTCGGCTGCGAGCGGCCGGTCTCGAGAAAGCTTAAGTGCCGCGTAGAGATCTCGGCCTCCAGCGCGAGATCGAGCTGGCTCATGCGGCGGCGTTGGCGCCATTCACGCAGGTAATCGCCGAAATGCTGAACGGCGGGACTTAAGGTTTTCGTCTGCTTCATGGCCGGGACCATAGCGCGGTGTGACATTCAACTCCATGACCTCCGAGGTAATCGACGGCCTTCCCTGTCTGCGCAATCCTCAGGGCCAGTCGGATGCCCGACGATTTGAAAGGAACATGCCATGACGACGGTCCATCCCTCCCCGCTCCTTCGCCAGGCCCTGCTGGCCGATGCCACCACGAGCGGAGCGTTCGGCCTGCTGATGCTGCTTGTTGCCGAACCGTTGGGACATCTGCTTGGATTGCCGGAGGTGCTGCTGCGCAGCGCAGGTGCGGCCCTGCTGCCTTACGTCGCTTTGCTCGTCTGGCTCAGCCTGCGCGATCAGATGCACAAGGGCCTCGTGTGGGCCGTCATCCTCGGCAACATCCTGTGGGCTGCCGACAGCCTGCTGCTCCTCGTCAGCGGATGGGTGGCGCCGACAGGTGCAGGCTACGCCTTCGTAATCATGCAGGCACTCGTGGTGCTGATGTATGCCGAGTTTCAGATCATGGGCCTGCGCCGGTCAGGAGCAGTTGCGGTCTGACTATCCCAGTCTCCACCAAGAGGGGCCTGCCGTGCATTGGCAGGCTCCTTTCTACATCAAGATCCTTGGAGGACGGCCTCGATCCTGACCGCCAGAGCCTCGAGAGTAAAAGGTTTGGCGATGACTTCCATGCCCGGCCCTAAAAATCCAGCAGAGAGAAGATTGCTTTCCACATAGCCGGTCATGAAGAGAACCTTCAAATCAGGGCGCTGATCACGGAAAGCGTCGGCAAGCTGCCGCCCGTTCAGGCCGGGCAGCCCCACATCAGTCAGGAGAAGATCGATCGGTTGTCCGGACTGTAGAATCCCAAGACCCGTCGGCCCGTCCTCGGCCTGAAGAACGCGATACCCCTGCTCCAAGAGCATCTCCACGACGAGGTTGCGCACGACGCGCTCATCCTCGACCACGAGCACGGTCTCATGAGCCTTGGCGCGAGTCGTCAGCGCCTTCGTGGCAGACAGGCCCTGGGGCCGGGCGTCTCCAAGGTATCGGGGAAGGAAGATCTTGACGATTGTGCCTCGGCCGGTTTCCGAATGGATCCTGACATGTCCGCCGGACTGCTTGACGAATCCGTAGACCATGGAGAGACCGAGACCTGTGCCCTGACCGATGGGTTTCGTGGTGAAAAAAGGTTCGAAGACCCTCGCGAGCACGTTGTCGGACATGCCGGATCCGGTATCGGACACCGATAATGCAACATATCGGCCGGGCTTCACATCCTGCTGCGTGGCGGCATAGGCGTGATCCAGCTCGACATTCGCCGTCTCGATCACGATGTCCCCTCCATCAGGCATGGCATCGCGGGCATTGATGACGAGATTGAGCAGTGCACTTTCCAGCTGGTTGGGATCGCAGAGAGTGAGCCAGAGATCCTGGCTGGCCTGCAGTTCGACCCGGATCGTCTCGCGCGTCGTGCGCCGGAACAGCTCGTCCATCGACGCCACAAGGGCATTCGCATCGACAGGCTTCGGATCGAGCGGCTGGCGTCTGGAAAAGGCAAGAAGACGATGTGTGAGCGCGGCCGCCCGGTTCGCCGAGGACATGGCAGCGTCGACATAGCGTCCGATATCGCCTGCACGTCCCTGCGCGATGCGGGCTTGGATGAGATCCAGGCTGCCGATCACGCCGGTCAGCAGATTGTTGAAATCGTGAGCGATTCCGCCGGTCAGCTGGCCCACGGCCTCCATCTTCTGCGACTGCCGCAGCGCTTCCTCGGCCTGTTTCAGCGCCTGAGCCGCCTCCTCTTCGGCGGTGATGTCGCGGCCAACCGCATGGACGAAACGCTCATCCGACACGGCCGTCCAGGCAATCCAGCGATAAGACCCGTCCCGGTGGCGAAGCCTGCTTTGGATGCTGCAGGTGGTCAGATCGCGGGAAAGCCGCTTGACCGCAAGTTGAGCATCGCTCTGATCCTCTGGATGAACGAAATCAAGGACGGATGCTCGAATGAGATCGCCGTTCTTCCACTCGAGCATGCGGCTCCAGGCTGGATTGGCCGCTACGATCATTCCTTTGAAGTCGGCGACGAGCATGAGGTCGGTCGAGAGATGCCAGAGGCGATCCCGGTCCCGCGTGCTCTGTTCGACCCGTTTTTCCAGTCTGGCGTTCAGATGGGCCAGTTCCTCCGCGGCCATCTTCTGATCATGGATATCGGTGTTCGTGCCGATCCAGCGAATGACGCTCCCGGCGGGATCCCGAACGGGAACGGCTTTCGACAGGAACCAGCGATAGGTCTTGTCGCAGGCCCTTCTCAGCCTGATCTCGCTTTCGAAGACCGTCCCATCCTGTAAAGCCTGCCGCCAGGCCTGAACCACAACCGGATAATCGTCCGGATGGACGATGCGCTCCCATGCACTGCTCGCGAGATCATCGAGAGTGATGCCCAGATATTCGGGAAGGCGCCCGTTGGACCACTCGACCGATCCGTCCGATCCTGCTTCCCACACCTGGTGAGGAACGGCCTCGACGAGAGCCCTGAATCGTTCCTCGCTGGCGCGCAGTGCATCCTCGGAGGCCTTACGCTCGGTAATATCCCGATAGAAGCTGACGATACCGCCCGGAACCGGGCAGAGACGCAATTCGAGCCAACTGTCTTTCCCGAAGCCGAGATAACGGCGCTCGAATGAGAGCTGCACCTGCTCCGCGAGGCACTTCCGGTAGGCGACCTCCAGAACAGAGCCTGCCGATGTAGGCCACGCCTCCCAATGTGTCTTGCCGATGATCTCATCGGCCTGACGTCCGTCATATCTGAGGGCGGCGGGGTTAAGCTTGATGACCCGGAACTCCTCATCGAAGGCGACGAAGCCATCGCCAAGGACATCAAGGATCGCCTCCGATCGTTCGTTGCTGGCGCATAGTTCCTGCTCTCGTCGAACGTGCTCAGTCGCATCGCTGCCATGAATGGCTATTCCGAGAAGCGTTGTGCCCCCTCCCGGGATCGGCTGGAACGAGAATTCGACAAATCGCTCCTCACCCGCGCTCTCGGGGCCCGCTGAGACATGGACGAGCACACGAAGCGGGCTTGGTGGGGAAATGCCGGCACGAGCCTGGTGAAGGCGCTCCTTGAAGCCCGGCCAATGGGCCAGCGGTGTCTCGTCCATAGCGGAACCGGCAATGTCCCTGCCCCCGGTCAATTGCCGGAAAGCGTCGTTCGTCAGGGCAACGACATCATCCGGACATCGAAGAAAGCAAAGGAAACCAGGTGTGTGCCGAAGGATGGAAAGAAGCTGTGCGCCTGAGACGTCGGACGGAGCAAGGCTCTTGGCTTCAGCAGGGGGGCTGCGCAAGCCAAGAATGACGTTATCGTTCGTAACGTTCAAACTGTCCAGCATCCTGAGCTTTCAGAGATGCAGCGTCGGTCTGCCAGCCGACGCTGCCCTTTCTGCTTCGACCGAGAAACGACTGTCGCCTCACGCGACGAGTCTCCATTCTAAATGATATCTCGTTTCATTTCAATCTTTCTGAAAGTACCGGACCGGGCTCAAAACCGGCAGTATCGAGCCAGGATCAGAAATTCCGCCCGTCCACCGTGATGGTCTTGAGCTGCGAGAGATCAACATCCTCAAGGCAGCGAGCATTGATCGCCGCCGTCGCCTCACCCGTGGGCTTCGTGCCCTCGCCGAAAGGTGCGCAGCCGCAGGTGGCGCAGAAGCGATGCTCGATAGTGTGCGTGTTGAAGGTGTAGGTGGAGAGGCTCTCCTCCCCACGGACGACGTTCAGGGCTCCCCGGGGTACGAAGGTCAGGAGGTAGCCTTTCCGGCTGCAATGGGAACAATTGCACTCGATGACCTGATCAAGGCCGGTCTCGACCTCGAAGGCCACCTTGCCGCAATGACACGATCCTTTGTGCAGCGCCATTCCCGTTCCCTTCAATTTCCCACAGCCGTCATCAGCGTGACGATCACACCAGCGCCGATCACGGCAATGAAGCGGTCACTCATGGTGAGAGGTTCCGTCCGGCCTTGAGCCGCCATCTGGCCGATGATGAGATCGATCACCAGAGACACGGCGAATGGCCACGCGGCCGGCGGCACCGCCATCTGCTGCCATTCAGGGTTTTGCCGAACGAGGAAACCGATGGCGATGCCGGAAACCAGCACCGCCCCGATATAGAGAAGACGAGCCCGAGACAGAGCCATTTACGCCTGGCTCGCTGCCTTGTTG
>NZ_LCYG01000023.1 GCF_001017175.1 Microvirga vignae
AGACAGGCCCGGGACACCACCCCGGGCCTTGCGTCCATTGTCGACCTGCCAAAGAGGGAAAAGAGCAGACCGCGAGCAACCCACTTCCCTGGGCACGAGGCCCCTGCAGTGTTCGCGTTGAAGTTTGCGCCGTGACAACGATGAGCCGTGCTGGATGCGCAAGCGTGGCCGCAACGAATCCTGAAAACCGAAGGGGGACCTAACTTGAAGACCCGTACCTTGCTGCCGACGATCCTCGTGTCGGTGGCAGCGCTTGCTGTGACTGCCGCCGGGATGAGGACCTATGACGCCTGGCAGAGGCGGGAGGACGCAGCAACCCTCCTCAAGGTCAACCATGTAGAGGAGCGTCTGCTGGATGTCGCCGGGGCGCTCGCCGTTGAGAGAGGACTGACCGTCAACGCGTTGAGCTCGCTCCAGCCGATCACCCCCGCACAGCGACAGGCCATTGATAACCAGAGAGTGAGGGCAGATCAGGCTTACTCGGAGGCCGTCAAAGGCTTGGCGGAGTTCCCTGTCGCCGCCGCAACCCAGGCGATTCTGACACGGGCCGAGCAGCGATACGAAAGGTTCAAATCGTTTAGGGAAGCCCTGGACAGAGCATTGTCGCAGAGGATGCTGGGGCGTCCAACGGAGCCCGTGCAGGACTTCGTCCCGCTGCCAGGGGGCCGACACATTCCGGCGCGTCTTTAGCCAGGAGGTTCCCATGGCAGATATCATTCACCTTCCCGTTCCCGTTCCGGACGAGGGCCGCACGAAGGACGCCAAGACAGACATCCTGGAAAGCCTGGTGCAGGTTAGCCGTGGCCTGAGGCAGATCCAGGGGCGCATTGCTGAGTCCGACCTGGACGATAGCGAGAAGCTCGCGGCAAGTCAGGCCATTTTGGCGGCGGTCCGGGAGCTTCAATAGACTGCCGCAACGGTGGAGCGATCCATTGCCTTGCCCGCACCGGTGCAGGAGCTCGCTCACTGAGCTGCTGTGGACTGGCGATCCTTGCGGCTTTGTCGCACGGGGCTGACTGCGCACGCACTGATCGCGTCCACAGACCAGGTACAAAGGATACGGCCGTGTTCCGTCCGCGAACACAGCGCATCCCCCGTCGCTCGTTTGAAGCGGCTTGCGAACGTCTCCACCAAGGCACGACGCTTGTAAGCGCGTCCAGAACCAGGGCTGCTTGCTAAGACGACTATGTCGCTTCCATACCAAGGCTTCGGGTGGGGTAGCGCAGCGTTGGGTCGAAAGGATTGAGTTGCCGACCAATTCCCTCCGCTTCCTTCCGCAGCAACTCGACCACAAGCGGCAACCGGTCTCCCTCCAAGCGCTCCGACAAAGTCCCGATACTCAGGGCGGCCACCGCGCGCCCCTCCGGGTCGAGGATGGGAATACCCACCCCGGCCATTCCGGGAATGAGGCCCGTGTTGAGGCTGGCGAAGCCTATCTTGCGGACGTTCTGGATCTGCATCCGCAATCCGACCTCGTCGAAGCCGCCCCGGTCGAGCAGACGGGGAATGTTGAAGCGAATGACAGTCTCGCGCTCCTCCTCCGGCAGAAAGGAAAGGATGGCGAGACTGCCCTGCCCGATGCCGAGAGGCACCTTGCCGCCGATATCGCCCGTGAAGGTCCTGATCGGGAACGGGCCTTCCACCCGGTCCAGGCAGACTGCATCGAACCCGTTCCGGACCAGAAGAAAGACGCTGTCGCTCAAGGTTGAGGCGAGGCGCAGAAGCGCCGGTCGGGCCATGCTGCGCAGACCTCCCGCGTGCGCAGCTCGCGCGGCCAGGACGAAGAAGTCGAGGGCTAGTCGATACTTTCGGCTAGCGTCGACCTGCTCGACAAAGCCTTCAGCCATCAGAACCTTCAAGGCCCTATGGGCGCTAGGTTGGCTCATACCGCTTACCGAAGCGATGTCCGTAAGGCGCATGCCCTGCGGGCTTCCGGCCCCAAGGACCTTGAGAAGGGCGAGAGCGCGCTGTGTTCCGGATACAGTATCTTCCGACATAAAAAATTATCTCTCCATCTTCCGACATCTTTTTCCGTTATATGGAAGAAAAGTCAAAAAAATTTCGTTTATTGAAATTACCGCGTTGACTCGGCCCGAGGCCTTGTCCGTGATGTCGATCCGGGCGTCGTGCTCACTCGGGCTGCGGCCCGATGCTTTGCAATGATCGGAGGACAGAATGGCGTTCCTGACACTCGAAGGAGTTTCCAAGGAATTCGGCACGTTCACGGCCGTTCGCGATGTCGACCTGAAAATCGACAAGGGCGAATTCGTTTCGCTTCTTGGTCCCTCAGGCTGCGGGAAGACAACGACGTTGCAAATGATTGCCGGCCTCGTCGAACCGACACAGGGCCGGATTTCTCTCGACGGTCGCGACATTACCCATGAGAAGCCCAATCGCCGCGGCCTCGGCGTCGTCTTCCAGAGCTACGCCCTCTTTCCTCACATGACCGTTGCGCAGAACGTCGCCTTCGGCCTCGAAATGCGGCGCGTGCCGCAAGCGGAGCGCACCAAGCGCGTGCGCGAGGCGCTCTCGCTCGTGCAGCTCTCTTCCTTCGCCGATCGCTATCCCCGCCAGCTCTCGGGTGGACAAAGGCAGCGTGTCGCCATCGCCCGCGCCCTCGTAATCGCGCCACCCGTCCTCCTGCTGGACGAACCCCTGTCCAACCTCGATGCCAAGCTGCGGGAGGAAATGCAGTTCGAGTTGCGCCGGATCCAGCGCAAGGTCGGTACGACGACCATCATGGTCACGCACGATCAGGCGGAAGCGCTCTCCATCAGCGACCGCGTGGTCGTGATGGAAGGCGGATGCATGACGCAAGTGGATGCCCCCTACCGGCTCTACGAGCAGCCCTCGAACGCATTCATCTCGTCCTTCGTCGGCAAGACCAACCTTCTCGCCGGCACCTGGCGCCGCAACGGCGCATCAAGCGCCGTGGATATCGGAGGTGTGCTGCTGGAGGCCACAGCGAAGGATATCCCGGCCGCGACACCGGTCACGCTTTCAATCCGCCCCGAGAAGATCCTCCTGCGCGAAGCGGGCACGGGCCGCCTCGACGGACGCATCGCCAGCCGCTTCTTCCTGGGCAGCCAATGGCTCTTCACGGTCGACACACCTGTCGGAATCGTGACGGTCTCCGCACCCAATCAGGGTGGCGAGCCTCCCGAGGAAGGATCAGCAGTCGGCCTCGACTGGTCGCCCGCCAATCTCCGGGTCATCGCGGACACCGCCGTAGCGGCTTGAGGAGCAGAAATGACCGCGCGCTCTTCCTTCGTCCCCGCTCCATGGCTCCTCGCCGGTCCCGGAACCCTTTTCTTCGTCGGGCTGGTGCTTCTGCCCTTGGCGCTGACGGTCATTCTGTCGTTTCACGCCTATGATCATTCGAGCGGCATCCAGAACACCTTCACCCTGTCGCACTACGTCGCCGTCGTCACCGACGAATACTACCTCAGCATCTTCTGGAGAACCTTGCGGATCGCGGCACTGACCACGCTCATTTGTGCTGCCATAGGTGTCCCGGAGGCCTACATCCTGTCCCGCATGCGCGATCCCTGGCGCTCGATCTTCCTTCTCGTCATCATCGGTCCGCTACTCGTCTCCGTCGTCGTCCGCACCTTCGGGTGGAGCATGCTGCTCGGTTCGCAGGGCCTCGTGAACCAAGCTCTCGAGCTGTTCGGATTTCCGGCGGCCAAGATCCTCTACACGGAAACGGCCATCGTCATCGCTCTCGTCCACGTCATGCTGCCGTTCATGGTCATTCCCGTGTGGACGGCACTGCAAAAGCTCGATCCCATGGTCGAAGCCGCCGCCTGGACACTTGGCGCCTCGCGCTTCACGGCCCTTCGCCGGGTGGTCATGCCTCAGGTAACGCTCGGCATGCTCTCCGGCAGCCTCATCGTCTTCGGTCTATCGGCGAGTGCCTTCGCCGTTCCGGCCCTCCTCGGCGGCCGCCGCCTCAAGATGGCAGCGACGCTGGTCTATGACGAGTATCTGCACGAGCTGAACTGGCCGCTTGGAGCAAGCATCGCAATCATCGTGCTTGTCGCAAACCTCTGCATCATGCTGGCTTACAACCGCTTGGTCGAGACCCGCGCACGTCGGACATTGGGGTGACCACCATGCAAAAGAACGGCCCCGTGGCCCTCATCTTTCACACCCTCGTCCTGGCCTTCGTCCTGGCGCCGCTCGTCATCATCTGCCTCGTTGCGTTCACGCCCGAGAACACACTGAGCCTGCCGACGACAGGTCTGTCCCTGCGCTGGTTCAAGGCCGTCTTCGCGCATCCGGATTTCGTGACGTCCTTCTGGAACAGCATCTGGCTGGCAACGCTCTCCGCGACACTGGCCATCGCGCTCGCAGTCCCTGCGGGTCTTGCCATCAGCCGCTACACTTTCCCAGGCCGGGACTTCATGAACGCCCTGTTCCTGTCGCCGCTGATCATTCCCCATCTGGTGCTCGGCGTCGCCTTTCTGCGTCTCTTTGCTCTCCTCGGTGCCACGGGGAGCTTCGCGTGGCTTGTCGCAACACACATCATCGTCGTGACACCCTATGTGCTGCGCCTCGTGCTGGCGGCCTTGTCGGGTCTCGACCGCAGCGCAGAGCAAGCCGCGCGGACGCTCGGCGCGGGGGAATGGACTGCGTTCCGCCGCATCACCGCCCCCATGATCCTCCCCGGTATTACGGGTGGGTGGCTGCTGGCGTTCATCAACAGCTTCGACGAACTGACCATGTCGATCTTCGTCACCTCACCCGCGACCGTGACGTTGCCGGTGCGCATGTACATGTACGCGACGGAATCCATCGATCCGATGATGGCGGCGGTCTCGACCCTCATGATCGCCATCACCGCGATCGCCATGCTGGTGCTGGACCGCGCCTTCGGGCTCGATCGCATCCTAGTCGGACAGCGCTGAGGAAATGCATATGGCTCTTCTCAAACGCCTTGCTCGCCAGAAGCTGCCGCCCATCGCCTTCACCCTGAACGGTCAGGCATGTTCCGGCCGCGCGGGCGACACGGTCCTGACTGCACTTCTTACGCAAGTCGATTGCTTGCGCCTCAGCGATTTCTCGCACGAGCCGCGTGCCGGCTTCTGCCAGATGGGAGCGTGTCAGGATTGCTGGATTCTGACGGCCGAAGGCAAGCGCATCCGCGCCTGCAATACGGTTCTCGAACCGGGAATGAACCTTCGAACCATCGCGGAGCCGAGATCGTGAGCGATATACTTCGACCGCTGATCGTCGGCGCCGGCCCTGCCGGCATTCGTGCCGCGCAGACGCTCGTGGGCGCGGGCATCAGACCTATTGTCGTCGATGAGGCACCGTCCGGTGGCGGGCAAATCTATCGCCAGAGGATCGTGCCCGACGAGCGCTCTCCGCAGGATCTCTATGGATCGGAGGCTGCGAAGGCCACCGCCCTGCATGAAACCTTTGCGCAGATCAGGGACCGGATCGATTATCTCCCGGAGACCCTCGTGTGGAACGTCCGCGACAAGGCCGCCGATGTGGCAACCGGCAATCGGACCCGCCGCATCGACTTCAGCCACTTGATCCTTGCTACGGGCGCGACTGACCGCGTGCTCCCCTTTCATGGCTGGACCACTCCGGGGGTCTTTACCCTCGGCGGTTCGCAGATTGCCCTGAAGTCGCAAGGCTGCGCCATCGGCGAGCAGGTCGTCTTTCTCGGCTCCGGACCTCTGCTCTATCTCGTCGCATGGCAATACGTGAAAGCAGGCGCAGGGGTTGCCGCCGTACTCGACACGGCACCGTTCTCAGCGAAGTTTCATCTTCTGCGCGGCCTGCTGGCTCAGCCTGCTGTCGTGCTGCGCGGTTTCCGCTACGCGGCCGAACTCATGGCGAGAGGCGTCCCCGTTCACTTTGGTGTTCAACCGGTCCGGATCGAGGGTAAGGCCAGGGTCGAAGGGATCGTCTGGCGCGAGCGCGGCAAGGAGCGCCGCCTTGCCTGCGATGCAGTCGGTTACGGCTTCGCACTGCGCTCTGAAACGCAGCTTGGGGATCTTGCGGGATGCCGCTTCATCTTCGATGCGCGGGATCGGGCGTGGCGACCTGAATGCGACATGGCAGGACGCACCAGTGTGCCAGGCATCTATATCGCGGGCGACGGTGCCGGCATTGCCGGCGCGGATGCTGCCGAACTCGCTGGAGAGCGGGTTGGCCTCATCCTTCTCGAAGATGCAGGTTTTTCGGTCGACCGCACGCGGATCAGCGTGCTGGAGCGTAGGCTTGCCGCCATCCATCGATTTCGTGACGTTCTCGAAGCGGCTTTCCCTTTTCCCGACCCGTGGGCAGGCAGCATCGCCGACGATGTGACCCTCTGCCGGTGCGAGGAGATTTCCGTCGGCCATGTGCGCGCTGCTGTACGCGATCAGGGAGTTTTCGAACTCAACCGTCTCAAGGCACTGACACGTGTCGGCATGGGCCGGTGCCAGGGACGGATGTGCGGAAGCGCTGCGGCGGAAGTTCTGGCAACCGCATGCAACCAGTCGCTGGACTCCGTCGGACGATTGCGCGCGCAGCCGCCGATCAAGCCCCTCCCCCTTGAGATTGCGGCCGATGGAGAAGCCGCATGAGCCCGACACTTCTCAGGGATGTTGCCATCATCGGTGGCGGGCTTGTCGGAAGTTCCGCAGCGCTCGCCCTGCGGCGCATGGGGTTTTCCGTGGTCCTTCTCGACAAGGGCTTCTGCGGTGCGCAGGCGAGTGGCGTGAACTACGGCGGTGTGCGTCGTCAGGGTCGCCCTCCGGAGCAGATCGCCCTTTCCCAACGGGCCCATGCCATCTGGCCGCGCCTGAATGAGATCATCGGCATCGACGGTGAATTCGTGCGCTCGGGCCATCTCAAGCTGGCCAGGACCGAGGTCGAGATGGCATCCCTCGAAGCCTATGCCGCACGCGTCGCGGAGCTGGGGCTCGACCTCGAACTGATCGGCAGCAACCAGCTTCGGGAGCGTTTTCCCTGGATCGCGGGAAATGTCACAGGAGCATCGCTATGCCCGGGTGACGGACATGCCAATCCACGCCTCGTCTCCGCAGCCTTCGCCCATGCAGCGCGGCTTGCCGGTGCGGATGTTCTCGAACATACCCCTGTGTCCCATGTCGAGAAGGCACCGGACGGCTTTTATCTGTCGGCAGGCTCAGCCACGCAGATCAAGGCGCAGTTCGTCATCAACAGCGCCGGAGCTTGGGCAGGCCCCTTCGCGGAAGCTTTCGGGGAGCCCGTGCCGCTCAATCGCATCTACCCGAGCATGATTGTCACCGAGCCCCTCAACGTGTTCATGGACGTGAATATCGGTGCCGAAGGCGGCGGCATCTATGCGCGTCAGGTGGAGCGCGGCAACTGCATCGTCGGCGGCATGCGTGGTGAACCGCTTGCAGCTTCCGACTTCTCCCGCCCCACGGGCTCAGGCGCCGTCACCATCATGAACCGCGCCGCAGCGCTGTTCCCGCCCCTACGCCATGCTTACGCCATCCGTTTCTGGAGCGGCACCGAAGGCGAGATGGCGGACCGGAACCCCGTGATCGGCTTCAGCCGGACCACGCCGAATCTTATTCACGCCTTCGGCTTCTCGGGAGCCGGATTTCAGATCGCGCCGGGAGTTGGCGAAGTCCTGGCCGAGCTCGTCCGTGACGGTGAAAGCCGCACGCCGATTCAAGCTTTCGCCATCGATAGATTTGCCCGCACGGCCCAAAGCTCCCGGGCGGGTAGCGTACCTGAGCCAATAAAGAGGGAAACAGCGCAATGACCAAGACCAAGCTTTTGCAGGCCACGGCCTTCGCCGTGCTCGCCATCACTGCCGCCGGCGCAGCCCAAGCGCAGACAAAGACGCTCTATGTCGGCATGAACGGCGGCAACTTCGAAAAGACCTTCACGCAGCATGTCTTCCCGGATTTCGAGAAAGCGAACGACGTGAAGGTTGTCGTTGTGCCGGGCACATCGTCCGACATTCTGGCCAAGGCCACCGCAGCCAAAGCCAATCCCCAGATGCACGTGATGTTCCTCGACGACGGCGTCATGATGCGCGCCATCGGCGCCGGCCTCTGCGAGAAGATCAAGGATACGCCGGCCCTGGCCGATCTCGCTCCGGGAGCCCGGCTGAAAGACGACATGGCGATCGGCATCGACCTTGGCATGACAGGCCTCGCCTACAACAAGAAGATGTTCGAGGAGAAGGGCTGGGCTCCGCCGACCTCCTGGATGGATCTCGCTGACCCGAAATACAAGGGGAAGGTCGTGTTCCAATCGGCTGCTGCCTCGTCCTTCGGCCTGCATGCCTTCCTGATGTTCAACCGGATCCAGGGCGGCAATGAGAAGAATGTCGAGCCAGGATTCTCCAAGTTCAAGGACACCATTGGCCCGAACGTGATCGAGTACATCCCGAGTTCGGCCAAGATCTCCGAGATGGTGCAGACGGGCGAAGCGGCAATCTTCCCGCTGACTCCCACCGCCGTCGCGGCCCATCAGGAGAAGAACATCCCCGTGGAATATGCTCAACCCAAGGAAGGCTCCGTCGTGTTGATGGTGACCCAGTGCGTCATTGCCAACAACAGCGAGCCGGAACTGGCTCAGAAGCTTGCCGCATATCTCTTGTCACCGGAAGCTCAGAGCAAGGCGCTCCAATACGGCAACATCGTCCCCTCGAATGTGAACGCCAAGGCCCCCACGCCAGAAGCAGATGTCAAGCTCAAGAAGTTCCACGAGTACATGAAGACCGCCGTCACGCTTGACTGGGATACGATCAATGAAAAGCGGCCGGAATGGAACAGCCGCTGGAACAAGACTATCGAGCGCTGATACGGCGAAGCAAGGCGGACGCGTTCAGCGTCCGCCTTTTGCTCCTCTACCAGTATCAGAGACACGGAAGAGCGACGGAGGATAACGGAATGCCTGCGGCACAGGCCAAACAGCCCGTGTCCAAACTCCCGCTCGCACCACCGCGATCCAAGCCATTCACATGAAGCCGTCCCTAGATCGAACCAGGAACCCCCGCCCCTTTTCGGAGTGCCTGCTTAGATCAATGGCGCAAGGGTGACTTGACACGACCAAGCTGCGCGTCATCCGGAAGTTCGCCCGGTTGTGGGCGAGGAGATCGTAGAGGCGGCGATCCCTTTCATCTCATTGAGCGAGACCGACGAGGCCATGCAGGCGACGATGCAGGGCATTCGCGGCAGCATCGACGCAGAGGCCGAGCGGTTCAGAGAGTCGGGCTTAAGCAAAGAACACATCACCGTGTGGCGGAACGTCATTACAGAGACAATATGGGCACACCCAGTACCATTCCTTGGTCTGCAGAAGGAAACCCGCCCGACGATCCAATGACGGGCGTGTAGCCCCGTCCGCCTTGATTTTTGAGCACAGGGCCGCGAGGAGTCGCACCTTGCTCAGTAAGGTTCGGGACTGCTTGTAGAAAACGTGGACTATGGCTCAATCTATAGCGCTACGACGTCGAGCGAATGAGACTTTGCCACTATTGACATCTCACGACATTTCCTCTGACTGTTCGGTCCCAGCCACAAAGCGGACCAAGATGTCACTTCCGCTTTGTGCCAACTCCGGACCTTCGTTTTTAATCAAACGTAAATTGGCTCAAGTGCCAAGATCACGATTTGATGACAGCCGGACAGGGTGGGCCTGGAGGATTTGCTTTCCATCAGGCCGATCATTCGGACAGCTAGAGCATCGTGCGGAAATGTGGATCCGGCTTTCGGCTCCGAACGATGCACTCACCGGAAGGCTGAGGATCGATGCGCTAGCCCTTTGGCGTCACGTCGACCTTGAACCACTTCATCGACAGGGTCTTGGCAGTGCCGTCCTTGATGGCAGCCTGAATGGCCTCGTTGAACTTTGCCTTCAAGTCGGTGTCGTCCTTGCGCAGACCGATGCCGATGCCACCACCGAGCACCCCTCCGGTGAGGGAGGGACCCACAAGCGCGTACCCGGTTTTGAAGTCAGGCTTTTCGAGCGTGCCCATGATCTGTGTTGCGCCCGCAAAGACTGCGTCTAAACGACCGGCTGCGAGGTCGAGATCGTGCTGTTCAACGGTCTTGTATTCGCGGACGTCCGCGATGCCCTTCAGGTACTTGTCGGCGAAGGCGGACTGGATTGTCGAGACCTGCACGCCAATGGTCTTGCCTTTCAGCAATGGCTTGATGGCCTCGATAGCCTTCTCGGCCTCCGCGGATTGGCTGGAGAGATTGTAGGCTTGTCCCGTGCCCGGCATCTTGGCGAGCGGCGAGTCGCTGGAAACGAGGAAGCCGTTCGGGGAATCGGCGTAGCGGTCGCTGAAGTCGATGGTCTTCCGGCGCTCGTCCGTGATGGTCATGGCATCCATGATGGCGTCGAACTTCTTGGCATTCAGGGCCGGGATCATGCCGTCCCAATCCTGAGCAACGATCTCGCATTTCATCTTCATGCGGGCGCAGAGATCATTGGCGAGATCGATCTCGAAACCTTCGAGCTTGCCACCCGCTCCCGTGAAGTTCCATGGCGCATAAGCGCCTTCCACGGCGATCCTCACCGTTCGGTCCTGAGCCGTCGCGGAACCGGCGGCGAGGGTTCCGGAGAGAAGAGCAATGCTGAGTAGCTTGACGAATTTCATGGCGGTTTTCCCGGATCGGAGACTGATCGCAGAGCGAAGGCTCCCCGGATCACCGATCTCTGTGCGCGTGGCCACTGGATCCCATGTGTATCGCCCATCGCTCAACACGGGCCAGGACACTAGAGCATCGAACCCAAAAGTGGAATGCACTTTTGGGCTCCATCCGATGTTCCATGTTCTTCACCGGCGCATCGTTGAGCGCGGAAGACCGGCTCCACTTTTCCACACGATGAGCTAGTCGCCGGCCGCCGCCGATTTCTTCCGCGGGGAGGACCGCCTGCCGCCCTTCCTGCTGTCGCCGGTGCCGCGGTCCATGCCCGCCCCACCGCCGAGTGCGCTCGTCACGACCTCACCTGCGGCTCCGATAGCAGCCGCTGCGACCTCCAGCGGAGCGGCGACCATCTCGGCGCCGAGGCTGCCTGCGGCCGACACAGCATCCCGGCCTTGCTGCGTTCCGCTGCCCTGTCCCCGCTCGCTGCCCTGTGGCTTCTCAAGCACGTTCGCGACCGCCCTGAGGGCCTCCGCTAGCACCGCGCGGGCCTGCGGGGAGGTGATCGTTGTCTCGAGGGTCGAGAGCCATGCCATCGGGTTCATCATGCTGCCCTGCGACCGCGAGCGAGCCTGCGTTGTGGAACGCGACCTCGTCGCGCCGGAGGTCGAGCGTGCTGCCGTGCGCGATCCTGCGGAGGACCGGGACTTCGCGGGAACAGCTTGGGACTTCGTCGCGGACCGGGAGCCGGCCATCGCCTTGGGCTGCGCGCGTTTGGGAGCGGCAGTCCCTCTCTTGGTAGCAGTCCGGGAGGTGGCCTTCGATGCCGACTTCTCCGGTGCCTTCCGCCTCCTGCTGGGTTGTGAAGTACCGTCTTTCTTGTTCGTAGCCATTGTCATTCCTTCTTCTGCTGGGGCCGTAAGCCGGCCGTGCCGAGGAACAGTGGTCCTCGCCGATGACAATGACGATGTGGCCGTTCGGTTCGCCCGCACAGGCAGCAAGGACGGGGATCCTGCCGCTGAACCTTTGAGCACGTTCGTGATTGGCAGCGGAAGATCCGCACCGGGTCAAACTCGGAAACTCCCGTGCCCTTCGCGAAGGTCTGCTGAGGCCTCCGGAGCGGACTGAGGCGTTACGTCCGCTCTGTGCCATCAGGAGACATTCCGGGATCACAGGATCCCACACGCCAAATCCTTGACTGCTTACAGGCAGAATTTCGTGGATGCCGTTTATGGAATGACGCTGGCGGGTTGAGGCCCGCCAGGATACAGGTCCTCGATGTTCTTGACGCCTCGGCAGTCAGAACTTGCACTGCGGCGCAGGCGCGTCCAATTCGCCGCGGAATGATTGTCCGACCGGAGCAAAGATGACTGTGACGCCACTGGCTGGCGCTCCGGACTCGTTGCGGCCGATATGCCTCTTTCCGGTATCGACAAACCATGGCCCTTCGAGACCACCTTGGGCTTACACGACGGATCGTCGCGCGCGTAGAACGTGTCCCGCCGCAGCGCCGCGGCGGTCGTGCCCTGGTTCATCCCTCTACTGTCTGATCCGGTTTGCCGCCTCCCGCCATGCTGCCCTCCGGCGCTTTGCCAGGGAATGATCTTCACCGTGTTGAAAGGCGACGGGATCAAGAAAAGCAGCCAACTCAGCAATCCGCAGGTCCTGATCATTATGCTTTGGCATTCTACGCGACCTCAAAGCTGTCCCACAAAAACATTGGATGAAGCTGTCCAACGATCTGAGGAAGTGAGAGTTTCTCTGCCGGGATGCGCACATGAAGACACGCGGCCGCTCCTGGGGCGGAACAAACCCAAGCGCTTATCGGGGTCTGCTTAACCCTGACAGCCGCCATCTGCTGCCACAAGGGTGGAGGTCCAGTCACTCAACATTCCCTGCCGGACAGATTCCGGCAGCCACCCGGGCCCAGCGACGACCCGACAGCGTCACTAAGGCTGCTCACGCTTATGGACCTGAGCAGGAGGAGCAGTTGCTTCGACGGCCGTAAATGTCTCCAGAATGCGATAAGTATGCTCGGACCCTGCAGGTACGACCCAGGAGTCGCCCGGCTCCAGCCGCACGGTCTGACCCTCGATCTCCAGTTCCGCCCTTCCTGAGATCACGTAGCCGACAACCTCATACTCGTGCTTGCGGCTGGGCTTGTCCTGGGTTGGCGGCTCATCCCGCCACAGTCGCATGGACATCCGCTTGCCCGACGCGAGATAGACCTCGCCCTGGCTGCCACTTGGTGAGTAAGCACTGCTCACTTTGGTCACGGTCGTGTCGGTCATTCGACCCTCCTGTGCTCGGCCTAGAGATGGTGCTCCCACTCCCGAACCTCCTGCTGCGCCCGCTCATGAGCATAGCCATAGCGTTCCTGTAGGCACGAAATGAGAGTCTCGCGATGGCCTTTGATCCGGGCGATATCCTCGTCCGTCAGCCTGTCCCAGTGGAGCTTCGCATGGCGCTGGAACTGCTTCCAATTGGCTTGAATGTGACCCCAACTCATGAGCACCTCCTTGGAGGTCTGCCGGAAGCAAGTAGCACCTACTCAATAAGTTCCGCAGGGAGTGATAAACCCGCGTTGCGGGGACGCTTACGTCAGACACTGAGACCCGGAGGAGGCATACGGATAGGAAGCATGCCCTGGTTGAGCAGTGTTCCTCCACGCATCGCTAACGAAGGTTAACGCCGAGCTGTGCGAGCGGACAAACGGTCTATTGCCGCTTAGTGCCATTAGGAGACATTCCGGCCCCACATCTTCCCTCACGTTGCAACCTCCTTACAGGTAGAACTTCGCGCAACGCTATTTATGGGATGCGCTTCTGGTTGGCGGCGAGAGCGGCTCCGAGGCGAGCACGTGACGCCCTCACCAGATCGTTGGCGGGGACAGCGGCCGCTTGGAACCTCGCTCTAAGCCTCTTCAAGGAAGCCCAAGACGCCGATCAGCCGCTTTCAGGAGATCACGGGCAAGAACGTGCGCCAGCACACCGTGTGCCGCAGGACTAGGTATATCGTGTTCCGTGTGTCGGATGTGCCGCGTGAGCTAAGCCTCTAGAGGAGGATCACGGGTTCACGACATCATCCGCTCAAGAGTCGTCAGAACAGTGTGCGAGAGCACTCCTCGCGCAGGAGGCGATCCATGTTGTGCTTTTACGATCTTTCCGATGAGGAGCGCTGCAGACGCACAGCGTCGGCGCTCATGGCGGGCCGGACATTGCTGGAGCGATGGCAGGCCCTCGAGGCGGAGGGGCAAAACCGATGGGCGCGCAGGGCCCAGAGAGCCGCCGATTGGTTCATAGATGCCAACATCACGAGAGTTCTTGATCTCGGGTGCGGGACGATGACCCTCGAACGCTCTCTTCCCACCTTCATCCGCTACCTGCCCTCTGATGTCGTCCGGCGGGACGATCGTACAATTGTTTGCGACTTGAACTGCGATCTGCCGCCAAAGGTCGAAGCTGACGGGGTTGCTTGTCTTGGTCTGCTGGAATACCTTCTTGATCCGCAACAGGTCTTAACCGAACTGGCTGGTCGCCATCGTGTCTGTGTTCTGAGCTACAACACGACGAACACACTGCCTAATCTCACCATCAGGCGCAGTCACGCTTGGTTCAACGACTTTTCCCAATTCGATCTTGAAAGGCTCTTCGAACGAGCAGGTTGGTCCGTTGATCGGGCGGAGCGCTTCGGGCCGACGCAGATGCTGTGGCTTCTGAGAACATTGCCGCACTGATCGTGGATCAGGACACTTACTTTTCCCGGCAATACCACTGTGCAAGGTTTCCCGCGCAAGGATTCCTAAAGCCGCGTTTTCGGTCCTCTTGTCGAGGTCTTAGGAAACGCGCGTCAGGACCACTCCGGCAAGAACCGGATAGAACGTAGTCCCAATGACATTGCCGATGACACGGCCCGCACGGACAGCCGGATCGTTAGCGGTTTCGTTGCCGAGCAGTTGAGCAATCATTGTTCATCCGTGAGAGTGTACGCGACGCTCTCTTTACTGTTTCCGGCGTTCAACTCCGCACAGGTTTTCGAGCCACGGACGTGGATCACGCGTTGGTTCTGTGAGATTACCCAGCATTCCTCGAAACCGAAACGTCTTCATGGGAGAAGTGATCGTGAACAAGGCAACTCGACGCCAAGCCCTTCTCATCAGCGGTGCCCTTCTGGCCAGCACCGCCCTGGGTCTAGGGCCTTCGACAGCCCAGACCTTTCCCACGCGCCCGATCACTATGGTCGTGCCCTTTGCGGCCGGCGGCTCAACCGACGTGGTCGCGCGTATCATTGCCCAGAAGATGTCCGAGGGCCTGGGCCAGCAGGTGATCATCGAGAACGTGGCCGGTGCCGGCGGCAGCACCGGCGCCGCCCGTGTCGCGAAGGCAGAGCCGGATGGCTACACGATCCTGATGGGCACGGTCGCCACCCACGCGCTCAACCCGCTCATGCTCAAGCGCAAGCCCTACGATGCCATGACGGACTTTACCCCGGTCTCCCTGCTTGTCCTCGTGCCCAACGTGCTGGTGGTCCATCCCAGCCTGCCGGCCAAGACCGTCCCGGAGCTGATCGCGCTCCTGAAGGCGGACCCCTCCAAGCACAACTACGCCTCCTCGGGTGTCGGCACGCCCCTGCATTTGTCGGGCGAACTCTTCAAGAGCATGGCCAAGGTCTCGATGCAGCACATCGCCTACCGCGGCTCCGGCCCCGCCCTGAATGATGTGGTGGCCGGCCAGGTGCCGATCATGTTCGACAACCTGCCGTCGGCCTCCGAGTTCATCCGGGCCGGCACGCTGCGTGGCATCGCGGTGACGACAAAAGAGCGAGCGCCGTCGTTCCCCGACATGCCAACGATCGCCGAGTCCCTGCCGGGCTACGAGACATACACCTGGAATGCCCTGTTCGCGCCGCCCAAGACCCCGAAGGAGATGGTGGACCGCCTGAATGCCGAGGCCCGCGAGGCCGTGGCGGACCCGGCCGTGCAGGAGCGGCTCAAGACCTTCAGCGCCACGGTGGTCGGCTCGACGCCGGAGGCTCTGGCCGAGCACGTCAAGACCGAGATCGCCAAGTGGACCCCGGTCGTGAAGGAGGCGGGCGTCCAGATCGACTGATCCGGACAGAACCTTGTTCATTGCCCGGGTCGAGCAAGGGACGAGAGAGGTGCGAAGGCCTGCCAATCACATGATTGGCAGGGGCTCTCGCCATAGGCGGTGCGTTGATGGGCACCGTCCCACCCGGAGCGAAGCAGATACCGAGACGAAGATCATGGATCGGGCGTAAAATCAGGACCCTTTGTTCGGGAGCTTGAACACAAGTCGCAGGACTCCAGCCACAGCGATGGCGAGGATTATCTCCAACAAGATGTTGTCCAAGCGTAGATCGGTCACGACGCCGAGAGCGCCGGCGATCACGATCCCAGCTACGTGCTTTGCATCCATGAGGTCAGCTTACGCCGTAGAACCTCCAATGCACTCAAGGATCCTTTCACGAAACCGGCCGGCACATGCCTTGGCATCGCAATGTCCCACCTGACAGTGCCGTGCCGGGTTGCATGCATTTCGGGTTGTGTGACAGCGCAATGGACTGCACACACCCTCGCAGCTGTAGCAAGAACCACTGGAGGGCGGCAGCGTTAACGACCGACCTGTCGGGACAGCGATCTACCCGACTAAGCGGGAGACATCCGAATGACGAATCTCCTTGAATCCCTTGATGAGAAACTTTCGGAGAATCTTCAGAAGCACGGCCATTACCTGACCGATCCGCACGCCGGCGATGAGGAGAAACTGAACGGAATCATCGACGGGCTGGCAGCCTTCGTGCCGGAGGATCGGTGGCCGCAGGTGCGTGAGGAACTGTTGAACATCATCAGGAGCAACCAAGTGTCACGCTAGCGGCACGCCAATCCATTGCTTCCATGTGCTTACGGGATTGGTCAGCCGTGGAACATCCGAGGCTCGACGTCAGTTAGTCGAGGCCTGCACCCGCCCGTTCAGATCGTCTCAAAGATCACGCCGGGCTCCATGACCGAACAAAACGGCGTAGTTTCGGCTCCTTAACCTCCTCGGAGGCCTGCGGCCAAGGTAACCATGTTCCTCAAGCGTATCATCCTCGGTCCGCCCCTTCCCAATCGCGTCCATGCAGAACGCAAGATCGGCGCCTTCGAGGGCGTATCGGCCATGGGTCTCGATGGCCTGGGTTCCTCGTCCGTTGGTACAATCTGGCCGGCCGCCCGTTTCAGGAAGCCCATCTGCCGCTGCTGCAAACCGAAAACCTCGCATCATTCGACGGAATGTCCGGGTAGCGTCGGACTCGGAAGTCCCCTGCCCTTCTTGAACGTCCGCTTACCGCTCGCAAGCTGACCAAAGCGCAATGTCTGAGAAGTGCCAGAAGGAGACGTTCGGCAATTCGCATGAGATCAGGATCAGTTAGGAAAGCGCAGATGTTGGGCCGCGATTTCTCTGTATAATCGCCCGTGATATCCTCTGCCTCGCCGTCTAGGACGCCCGTGCCGACGGAATGTACAGATCGGCGAAGTGCTCGCGCAGCACGTTCTTCTGCACCTTGCCCATGGTGTTGCGCGGCAACTCATCGACGAAGACGACCCGCTTGGGCAGCTTGAACTTCGCCAGCCGGCCATCGAGCGCCGCCAGGATCGTCTTCTCGTCGACCCCTGCCTCCTTCGAGCGGACCACGACGGCCGTGACGCCCTCGCCGAAGTCCTTGTGCGGCAGGCCAATCACGGCGCTCTCGAAGACGCCCGGGATGGCATCGATCTCGTCCTCGATCTCCTTCGGATACACGTTGAAGCCGCCGGTGATCACCAGAGTATACACATGGCGTTTTCTAATCAGGTGAGGACCTTCCTCAGTTGACGATAATCTTACGCTGCTTTCGGCCCCTTTCGTGTGCGCAAATGGATAGCGGCCCTTTGATTAATTGATGGTGTAGGCTTGTGGGACGTGCGGCAACTGGACGTGCCCCCTCGACGCGATTCTCAATCAGGACGAGGGCGCGTTGAATCGATCGGATTGATGACGTTCCGGCGATCAGGTCGCGATATCGTCCTGGTCCTGATTGCGGATACGATCCGCGCGACTCAAGGCTTGAGGACGGATCGCGCGGCGGCACACTTCTCCCCCTGCAACGATGCGGCGGCGGCAGTTGTGGTACAGTCGCGGATCCGACGTTCCTGAGCCTTACTGCTTGACTAAGCTTCTGTGTGAGCTTCCTGATTTAAGCTAGGCCCTGCTTCAACCTGGTCGGGCGTGCTTTTTGTATCGCCAAGCTGAAACGGATACTCGACTGGATCATTCCTCTCGCGGAGGTTGCTTCCCGAAAGAACCTTCAGGACTAGGAGGCCTTCTCACCTACTGACAAAAGCGGGTGAGAAGGCCTTTCCTGTGCCGAAGCCATCCCCAAGGCGCAGTTCAATCGGAAGCATGGGAAGTCCGCAAGCGCCATTGGTATAGGTAGAGACAACAGGCCATTGACTCCCTGCTGCTACACAACTCCCTGCTGTTACACACAAGGCAGGCTGCATTGCGTATCAAGCCTCCAAACAGAACCCCGTTCGACTCTACCCCGGGAGGGGTTTCTTTTTGCCGCTATTCACATGGGCCTTGAGAACATGTGAGGCATGAAACGAAATGGACCGGCGGGGCTCGATGGGCGCCTCAACCCCTGTCTTTGGATTCCGCCCCACCCGCAGGCCCTTCTCGCGCACGGTGAACGTGCCGAACCCCGACAGCTTCACGGTCTTGTCCGCTGCAAGAGTGTCGCAAATCTCCCGAAGAACCTGCCCGACCAACTCGGTCGACTCTGCCCGCGAGAGGCCGAGTTGCTGACGCACGGCCTCCATCAACTCCACTCGGGTTACGTTCTTGCCCGCCATCATCGTGCTCCCGTTAACGAGAAACGCCCCGGCATAGAGCCGAGGCGCTTCCCAAGAACCAAGAAGGAGTGCCCCCGCAGCCTTCCAATTTGAACAGGGGAAGAGTGCCTGATTTGCCGGGGTGTGGCTGTACCGGGAAAGACACAGGCCGTGATCCGACCGAGTGCTGCGGTGGAGCGATGTTTTCGCTATCGGCTGCCTCCTGCCGTAACGGCTCTCCACCAGTTCCACAAAGGGGCTTCTCGGAATGACACTGCTTTACCGATTGGCACCGATCACTTCCGAGAACGGAACCACCAACAGCGTTTGGCCACTCTCGTTCGCGACCTCGATGACGGCGTGAAAATGAACTTCAGGCCAGTCTCACAGCTCTCGCGCCATCCTCAAGGCGAGAGCATGGGCCGTGTCGATGTCGCCTAGGGTTGCGCCGTCGGAATCGAGGTCAAGATACTCTCCCTCGGGGCGGTTTCGAATGTGGAAATACTACTGAGGCATGTGGGTCTGATTAAAGGCACTTCTGCGAATTACGGTACAGGTGCTACTCCTTGTCCGAAGGCGGCGCTTCGGGCGGTGTGGCACGGGCGAGCTCCTCTCGGATCAGTTGCGCCGTCTTAGTTCCAATGCCCGGCAACTTATGGAGCCGGTCAGCCACAGCCCTGAGCTGGTCGAGGGTCGTGATGCCTTGCTCATGCAGCATCTCCCAAGCATAGCGGGGCAGACGCAGCCCTGGGATGTCTCCCTCGTGGGCATGATTACGGTAATAAGCCCTGGAATTGCGGTAATAAGACTTGGACACCTGCCATCACCTCCCGCCCCTTTGTTCCTATCATCAGGGTACGAGGAGGACAGTGACCCTATCCCAGAGGGATTGCCTTATATCCTTATTTTCCTTGCAGTGGCGCCTGAACTGCGTCGTTCCATAAGGGTATCCTGCGAGTTGCGCAGATGCTCACGGCGATTTCGATCCAGACGGGACCTGTGGTGAGTAAGAGCCGGGCAAGAGGCGCTGGTAGATGCGCCGGATCCGGCCGTAGCATTCGCAGGTGCTGTCTTCGAGCCCCGCCCGGTTGGTCACGGTGATGCTGCCGCGGCTCTGCTGGATCAGTCCGGCCGCCTGCAACGTTCGCAGGACAACGCTCACGGTCGGGCGTTGCACCCCCAGCATCTCGGCCAGGAATTCATGCGTGAGCAGCAAGGTGTCCCTCCCCACCCGATCCTGTAGCCTCAGGATCCAGCGGCAGCAGCGCGCCTCAACGCTGTGAACGGCATTGCAGGCAACCCTCTGAAACGCCTGCGCCAGCAACGCTTCGCCATAGCTCATGATCAGCCGCCGCAGGGCCGGGCAGGCATTCCTCACCTCGTTCAGGAAGTCGACCGGAATGCGTGATGCCGTGCCGGGCATCTGCACGACATAGCGCCCGAAGGCCTCCTGCGTGACTTGCGCACTCAGCAGGCCTAGAACCCCCTCGCGCCCGAACACGCTCACCTCGGCGGTCTGGCCATCCTCAAGAACATTCACGAGCGACACGACAGTGTCATTCGGGAAGTAAGCGTAGGATATGGCCTCGCCCGTGTCATAGAGCACCTGGCCCCGCGCCAGTTCGACGAGTTCGAGGTGGGGCTCCAGAAGCGCAAAATCCTCCGGCTTCAGGGCAGCCAGGAGCCGGTTGGTGCGATGATCGGCTGAAAGAGCCTGGGGTGGCATTTCTTATCTTCTTGATTGCCTCGACAACAGGGGAGGCTTGTATAGACAGGCTTATCGGCTCTTCGCCCACCGTATTCCTACGTCGGAATGTACCGACAGGGCGAAACAGATCTTTCCGGATCGGAGGCCACTGTGACTTGTGCCCCTACGGATCGGACCTTCGAGCGCCCATGAGACGTCGGGCGCTTTTTTACGCTGAACCATCGTCTCTGGCACAGGCTATTCATTGCAAGCGATGCATCCAAGGTTCGACCGCGGGCTGTACGCCTCACCGCAGGCAACGCATGCCAACAAGGGCGATGCTGATGCGCGACATCGTTTTCACTGCATCAGGAACGAACTTAAGACGCTGGAAGCGCAGGTTTCTGGCCGTTCAGCCTTATCGGAATTACGCAGCCGCCATCGGAAATGCGTTGACGGGATCCTTATAGCTGAAGGCCTTGTCTCTCCCCGGTCATCCGTGCCGAGAAATTGCTTTCGGTGTCCAGTCTTAGGTCATTCAGGCTGAGGGGCGGCGCCTCAGGTTAATCGAATTCACATCCTTGAGGATATGGGCGCTGTCATCGAGAAGAACCTCGCGCAGGAGTTGACCCCTCCGGTCTTTGCTGCCACCTGAGTTCTGTCGCAGAGAAGCCAGGACAGATACCGCTCAAAAACGCCAGTGGTCAGGTCCTGCTCAACAATCAGGACATGGTCACCCCGGATCAAAAGAAGCTCATGCCGCGCAAGACTTCGGCATCGTTTGGCTTCACAAGCTCTCGAACCTCAAGCTCGGCCACGTTGGCTGCACTCTGCATAAGAAGCGGGATATGAGTATCCTCGCGGAAGCGGACTAGCTCTCCGTAGACATCGTCACTCTTGGTTGCCTTTCGGCCATTGAGCAGAATACTCCCATGATCCAGATCCAGGCAGGTCCGGAGTTTGGCTGCCGCATCAAGCGGCACACCATCGACCTGATGCTGTAGAGCCTGAGCAACCGAGTCAGCCAATGTCCCGGCAATCAGCGGTCCGAACTTCGGTGGAGACAGCGGTAATGAACACGAACGCGCTTGGTCGGCATCGATAAGCCTCAATACCTAAACTGCTGGAACCTCACGGGCTGATAGCCTCACGGGACAAGGGCGGCAGCGCGCTCGTGCGTAGGTTCTGGCCCGCCAGAACGGCAATCGAGTACGACGGCTGCCTCCGGGGCTTTGGCTGGGAGCATCGTCGGCGTGCCCAGCCCAACGTTGTGCGGAAAGCTGGGAGAGCTATTGGCGCTCATGGCGCTATTGGCACATCGTTGATGACAGGGGGCGGGTCAGAGCTGAAGAGACCTCTACATGCCGGAGGATTTCAGGGCATCGCCTGAGAACTAGGCTAAAGGTTCGATAGCGGCACAGAGGACGCCCCCCGGCTTCATGCTTCCGGAATATCGAACTTCCGGACGCAGAAAACCTCTAAGCTCTTGAAAAGAATGGTCGGAGCGGCGGGATTTGAACCCACGACCCCTAGTCCCCCAGACTAGTGCGCTAACCGGGCTGCGCTACGCTCCGACACCTTGAACGGCCTGTGTCAATTAGCTTCGGAAGCACCGGTTCGCAACCCCTGAAATGCACTTTCGTGGCCAAAAGGACCTGAAATGCACATCTCGAGACCAGCCACCTCAAGAACAGCTTATTCCGCCTCGCTTCCCGTCAAGCTGAAACAAAGGCAATGGTCCAGCGTTCGCGACAGCAGCGGCAGCCCAGAGTCGAGCGCCATCCCCGGCGTGTCGCGGCCCGGCCGTGAGCTTTCAGCAGGAGAAATTCCTATGGACCGTCGCGCCCTCCTTCTCGGTGGCCTTGCTGCCGCCATCGTGACCGCCCCTGCCCTCGCGCAAACCAGCGGATCATCCTCCACCATGCAGCCCGGAGCCTCGGGCGGCTCCTCTCCGAGCCGCATGGGCGGCCAGATGGGACAGGCCGAGATGCAGCACATGCAGCAGACCATGCAGCTTGGCATGGTTGCCATGGAATCGAGCCGTATCGCCATGAACAAGGCGCGTCACGAAGATCTGAAACGCTTCGCGAATTTCGAGGTGCAGGAGCAGACCACTCTGGCCGAGGTTCTGCGCTCGATGATGGATCCCGGAGCCACCGCCGCCACCGGTCAGGCGGGCGCGAACATGCAGGGCGCGATGCAGATGGACGCCAGCACCCGTGACATGATGCAGAAGCTGCAAAACCAGCAGAGCGGCGCCGAATTCGACAAGGCCTATCTGGAGGCTCAGCTTCAAGGCCATCGCGACCTGCTCCAGGTGCAAGAGCGCTACCTGCAATCGAACTCGCAGAACCGCGAGCATATGAACGTGGCCAAGATGGCCCGCGGTCATATCCGCGAGCACATCGCCATGCTGGAAACCATGCAGCAGACGATGCGGTAACGGCTCTGACTCACGCGCAGGAAGGGGCCCGCTCCACATGTCGCGGAGCGGGCTAGTTGCAGGAGCGTCTCGGGAGGAATTTGCTCAAAACTATTGGCCATCCCGCTTGTTGCAGGGGTGCGGCGTTCCACCTCAACCCCGCGCGTCGCTCCTCCTCCGGCAAAGCTCCTGAACTCTTCAGCTCACCAGTCGTTCTTGTCCTGCCGACACGAGAAGAAGGATCGAGTTTGTGACGGAGCAGAAACGGGATCACAGGCGGAATAGCCCAAGCACTGGAGCACTCCGGCCCGGCGACTTTGCGTCTGTTCTGGAGCGCAACATCCATGTGCTTCGCAACAAGCGACAGGAAGAGGCAAATCAGGCCGGTCTGCAGGATCGTATCGCCGATACCATTACGCGCTTCAGCGGCAGCATGCTCTTCGTCTACCTGCATTTGGCACTGGTTGGAGCATGGACCGCCATCAATGTGGAGCTTGTCCCCGGCATCGCACCGTTCGATCCGAGCTTCGTCATCCTGGCGACGGTCGCCTCTGTGGAAGCCATTTTCCTCTCCACCTTTGTGCTCATCAGCCAGAACCGCGCCGCGGCGGAAGCCGACCGCAGGGCCGAGCTCGATCTTCAGACCAATCTCCTGTCGGAGCACGAGATCACGCGGCTGCTTTCGCTCACGATAGCCATTGCTGAGCACCTCGGCATCCAGGACGCCTCCGATCCCAGCCTGAAGGAACTGCAAAAGCACGTGGCACCCGAAAAGGTGCTCGACAGGCTGGCAGAGGACGAAAAGGAAAACGAGACCTAAAGCCCGGCCCTACGGTCGTGTGACCTGAGGCAGGGGAAGGAAATGGTGGGCGGTGAGGGGATCGAACCCCCGACCTGCGGTGTGTAAAACCGATGCTCTACCAGCTGAGCTAACCGCCCTTTTGCGATGCCTTCGAGAATCTTTCGCCGAAGGAGCATGCGTCTTATCAGAAGCTGTGGATGTTTCCAGCCCTGATGCGCCCCTGACATAAAAAGAGAAGGCCAACAACGCAAGCGTGTTGGCCCTCTTAAAAGCGAATGCGGCTTTAAAAGCGCTTACTTCGCGTTGACGGCGTCCTTGAGGCCAGCGCCGGCGCGGAACTTCGGGGTCTTCGAAGCCGGAACCTTCACCTTCTCGCCGGTGCGCGGGTTGCGGGCTTCACCGGCAGCACGGTTGGTCACCACGAACGTGCCGAAGCCGACGATCTTCACCTCGTCGCCCTGCTTCAGAGCGCCGGTGATCGCCTCGATGGCGGCGTCGATCGCCTCACCAGCCTGGCCACGAGAAAGACCGACCTTGTCGGCGACGGCAGCAACGAGCGCGCCTTTGTTCATTTTGTATCCTCCAGTGATCACGGCGATCGTAAAGTTATGTATCACCGTTTCAGGGAGCATTCGTGTGGCCTAAAGCTGGCCCTGAAGCAACCCCCAAAGCGCCGCAAATGAGCCATTTTTTGCCGTTTCTCACCAAAAAGCCCCCGAATTCGCCATCCGGGGGCCTGTTTTCACTTAACGTAGCGTCAGACGTTAGTGTGCAACGACTCCGGCTCCGTCGTCCTCGACGGCGGGCTTGGGGCCCTTGAGGACCGAAGCTTCGTCCCACTCGATCGGCTCAGGCACGCGCACGAGGGCATGCTGGAGCACCTGATCCATCGTGGAGACCGGGACGATCTCCAGGCCGTTCTTCACGCTCGCCGGGATGTCGACCAGATCCTTGGCGTTCTCCTCAGGGATCAAGACCTTCTTGAGGCCGCCGCGAAGGGCCGCCAGGAGCTTTTCCTTCAAGCCGCCGATGGGCAGCACCCTGCCCCGCAGCGTGACCTCGCCCGTCATGGCGATATCGCGGCGAACCGGAATACCGGTGATGACAGAGACGATGGCGGTCGCCATGGCGATACCGGCGGACGGACCATCCTTCGGCGTCGCGCCTTCCGGCACGTGCACGTGGATGTCGCGCCGATCGAACAGCGGCGGCTCGACGCCGAAGGCAACCGCACGGGAGCGGACGTAGGACGCCGCGGCCGAAATCGATTCCTTCATGACGTCACGCAGGTTGCCCGTGACGGTCATCTTGCCCTTGCCCGGCATCATGATGCCTTCGATGGTAAGCAGCTCGCCCCCCACCTCGGTCCAGGCAAGACCCGTAACCGTACCGACCGAATCCTCCGTCTCGGCCTCGCCGTAGCGATAGCGCGGGGGACCAAGGAAGTCCGGCAGGTTCTCCGTGGTGACCTCGACGGACGGGACCTTGGAGAGAAGGATCTCCTTCACCGCCTTGCGGACGAGATTGTTGATCTCGCGCTCGAGGTTACGCACACCCGCCTCGCGGGTGTAGCGGCGGATCAGCATGAGCAGAGCATCATCGCCGATCTTCCACTCCTTCTCCGCCAAGCCATGCTTCTGCATGGACGACAGGATCAGGTGCGTGCGGGCAATCTCGGCCTTCTCTTCCTCGGTGTAACCCGCGATACGGATCACTTCCATACGGTCGAGAAGCGGGCTGGGAATGTTGAGCGTGTTGGCCGTCGTCACGAACATCACGTTGGAGAGATCGTAATCGACCTCCAGGTAATGATCATTGAACGAGTTGTTCTGCTCAGGGTCGAGAACCTCCAGCAAGGCAGCCGACGGATCGCCGCGGAAGTCCATGCCCATCTTGTCGATCTCGTCGAGCAGGATGAGCGGGTTGGACGTCTTGGCCTTGCGCATCGACTGGATGATCTTGCCGGGCATCGAGCCGATATAGGTCCGGCGGTGACCGCGGATTTCCGACTCGTCACGGACGCCGCCGAGCGACATGCGCACGAACTCGCGCCCCGTGGCCTTGGCGATCGACTTGCCGAGCGAGGTCTTACCGACGCCGGGAGGACCGACGAGGCAGAGGATCGGACCCGTGAGCTTGTTGGCGCGCTGCTGCACGGCCAGGTACTCGACGATGCGCTCCTTGACCTTGTCGAGACCGTAATGATCGGAATCGAGAATGTCCTGAGCAGCCTTCAGATCCTTCTTCATCTTCGAGCGGCGGCCCCACGGAATGCCGAGCAACCAATCGAGATAGTTGCGCACGACGGTCGCTTCCGCGGACATGGGCGACATCTGGCGGAGCTTCTTCAGCTCGCCGAGCGCCTTTTCGCGGGCTTCCTTCGTGAACTTGGTCTTTTCGATCTTCTCTTCGAGCTCGGCCAACTCGTCGCGACCTTCGTCGTCGCCGAGTTCTTTCTGGATCGCCTTCATCTGCTCGTTGAGATAGTACTCGCGCTGCGTCTTCTCCATCTGACGCTTCACGCGAGTCCGGATGCGCTTCTCGACCTGCAGGACGGAGATTTCGCTCTCCATCATGCCGAGCACCTTCTCGAGGCGCTGCGCAACGGTCGGCGTCTCCAGGATCGCCTGCTTGTCGGCAATCTTGATGGCGAGGTGCGAAGCAATCGTATCGGCGAGCTTTGCGGGCTCGTCGATCTGGGTCACGGCGGAGACAACCTCCGGCGACACCTTCTTGTTGAGCTTCACGTAATTCTCGAACTCGGCCACCACCGAGCGAGCGAGAGCTTCGGCCTCGATCTGGTCGCCAAGGGATTCCGGAAGCACTTCGGCTTCGGCCTCGTAATATTCATCGGTGCGGACATAGGTCTTCACCTGCGCACGGCTCGCACCCTCGACCAGTACCTTCACCGTGCCGTCGGGCAGCTTGAGGAGCTGGAGCACGTTGGCAAGCGTACCGACCTTGTAGATCGCGTCCGTAGCGGGATCGTCATCCGTCGCATCGATCTGCGTTGCGAGCAGGATGTGACGGTCGTTCTTGACCACTTCCTCAAGCGCGCGGATCGACTTCTCGCGACCGACGAAAAGCGGAACGATCATGTGCGGGAAGACGACGATGTCGCGAAGAGGCAGAACCGCATAGGTTCCGGTCGAGCCCGGGACAACAGGCTGACGTGGCTTCGACTGTGTCATGAGACAACATCCTTATGTATGCGTCCGGAGGGCCCCTTGAATAAGCTGGTTCCCGGACGGGATACCGGAATGCTCAGGCTTTTTTTATGGGCTGCATCCGGTACGTGGCGCCGTCCCTCGGGGGATGAGCGGACAGCCGCCACGCAAGTAAGTATGTGGCGTTGCAGAATACGCGTTTCAAGAACCGTGCCCGCAACGTCCTTCGTCATGAAGGGAGCCCCCTGAACCCCTTAAGCGCTGGCGCTCGCAGTCTGTTCGCTGCGGTCGCCATGGATGAAGAGCGGCTTGGCCTTGCCCTCCACCACCTCGGGGCCGATCACCACCTGCTCGACGGAATCGAGGCCAGGCAGGTCGTACATGGTCTCCAGCAGGATGCCTTCCATGATGGAGCGCAGGCCGCGGGCACCCGTCTTCCGCTCGATCGCCTTGCGGGCGATGAGGGTCAGGGCCTCCTCCTGGAAGGTCAGCTGCACGTTCTCCATCTCGAAGAGACGCTGGTACTGCTTCACGAGAGCGTTCTTCGGCTCCTGCAGGATCTTCTTCAGGGCTTCCTCGTCGAGGTCCTCCAGCGTCGCCAAGACGGGCAGACGGCCAACGAATTCGGGGATGAGGCCGAACTTCAGGAGATCCTCGGGCTCCACCTCGCGGAAGATCTCGCCCGTGCGGCGGTCATCCGGCGAGCTCACCGTGGCGCCGAAGCCGATGGATGTGCCCTTGCCGCGACCGGCGATGATCCGCTCGAGGCCGGCAAAGGCGCCGCCGCAGATGAACAGGATGTTGGTCGTGTCCACCTGCAGGAATTCCTGCTGCGGGTGCTTGCGCCCACCCTGCGGAGGCACGGAGGCAACGGTGCCTTCCATGATCTTCAGGAGAGCCTGCTGCACGCCCTCGCCCGACACGTCGCGGGTGATCGACGGGTTGTCGGACTTGCGGGAGATCTTGTCGATCTCGTCGATATAGACGATGCCGCGCTGAGCCCGCTCGACGTTGTAGTCGGAGGCCTGGAGCAGCTTCAGAATGATGTTCTCGACGTCCTCACCCACATAACCGGCTTCGGTCAGCGTCGTGGCGTCGGCCATGGTGAAAGGCACGTCCAGAATGCGGGCGAGCGTCTGCGCAAGCAGCGTCTTGCCCGAGCCGGTCGGACCGATCAGCAGGATGTTGGACTTCGCCAGTTCCACATCGTTGTGCTTCGTCGCGTGGGCCAGGCGCTTGTAATGGTTGTGGACCGCTACCGAGAGCACCTTCTTGGCGTGCTCCTGGCCGATCACGTAGTCATCCAGAACGCGGCTGATTTCCTTCGGGGTGGGCACGCCATCCCGGGACTTCACGAGAGACGATTTCGACTCCTCGCGGATGATATCCATGCAGAGCTCGACGCATTCATCGCAGATGAAAACCGTCGGGCCAGCGATCAGCTTGCGAACCTCGTGCTGGCTCTTGCCGCAGAAGGAGCAGTACAGCGTGCTCTTGGAGTCGTTGCCGCCAGCCTTGGTCATTATCACATCTCCAATCCGTGCCGGGACGACCCTGCGCCGACCCCGCACCTCTTAAGTTATGAGCGTCAGAACTAATGAAAGGTTCCGACGCTAACAATTTTCACAGTCAAATCGCCTCGTTTCCCGAATCCACATGCAATCACGGCCCGAGCGCGCGATCAACAGAAACGGGATTACAGGCCAAAAAGACGCACCTGAGGAGAATTTTTCCCCAGGTTTTAAGGATTAGACCGGGGTTGCCGCCGGCTCAGGACGCTTCTCGATCACCTGGTCGATGAGGCCGAACTCACGGGCAGCTTCCGCCGTCATGAAGTTGTCGCGCTCAAGGGCCCGGTCGATTTCGTCGTAGTTGCGGCCGGTATGACCCACATAGATCTCGTTGAGGCGGCGCTTGAGGGCTTCGCTCTCACGGGCGTGAATCATGATGTCCGTGACCTGACCCTGGTAACCGCCGGAGGGCTGGTGAACCATGATTCGAGCATTCGGGAGCGCAAAGCGCATGCCCTTCTCGCCTGCAGTCAGGAGAAGCGAACCCATCGAGGCAGCCTGACCGACGCACAGCGTCGAAACCGGGCAGCGGATGAACTGCATGGTATCGTAAATCGACAGACCCGAGGTCACAACGCCGCCGGGCGAATTGATATAGAAGGAAATTTCCTTCTTCGGGTTCTCGGCCTCGAGGAAGAGAAGCTGCGCCACGATGAGCGAAGCCGAATAATCTTCGACCGGACCCGTCAGAAAGATAATCCTCTCGCGCAGGAGGCGCGAATAGATGTCGAAGGCGCGCTCGCCGCGGTTCGACTGCTCGACCACCATGGGAACGAGCGTGTTGTTATAGAGCGCTACCGGATCTCTCATGTCTCACTGCTCCAAAGCGGCCGCGCAAAATGCGCGGCCGTCTGATTGATGCAAGCTACGAGACGCTTGAGATGAAGCGTTACTCGCTCTTGCTGGCTTTCTTACCGCCCTTACCCGTCGGCTTGGAATCGGTCTCGGCGTCATCGTCGCTGAAGAGAGCGTCCTTGGAAACCTTCTCTTCATCCACCTTCACCTGGGAGAGGATCTGGTCGACAACTTTCTCCTCGAACAGAGGAGCCCGGATTTCAGCTAGAGCCTGCGGGTTCTTTTGGTAGAACTCCCAGACCTGCCGCTCCTGGCCGGGATACTGGCGGACCCGCTCGATGAGGGCCTGAGTCACCTCGTCGTCGGAAATCTTGATATCGGACTTCTCGCCGATCTGTGCAAGGACCAAGCCGAGACGAACACGGCGCTCGGCGATCTTGCGATAGTCCGCCTTGGCCTCTTCCTCAGTGGTGTCCTCGTCGGCGAAGGTGCGGCCGTTCGACTTCATGTCGGCTTCGACCTGCGACCACACGGCAGCGAATTCCTGCTCGACCAGGGTCGGAGGCAACTCGAAGCTGTACTTGGCGTCGAGAGCGTCGAGGAGTTCCTTCTTCACCTTGCGCCGGGACTGAGTGTCGAAGTCGCGCTTGATGGCGTCGCGAATGGCTTCTTTGAGCTTGTCCAGGGACTCCATGCCGAAGCCCTTGGCCATCTCGTCGTCGATCTTCAGCTCGCCGGGAGCCTCGATCTCCTTCACGATCACGTCGAACTCGGCGTCCTTGCCGGCCAGGTGCGCGGCCAGGTAGTTCTCCGGGAACTTGACCTTCACGAGCTTGGTGTCGCCAGCCTTCAGGCCGATGAGCTGCTCCTCGAAGCCCGGGATGAAGGTGTTCGAGCCGAGCTCCACACGGATGTCCTGGCCCTTGCCGCCCTCGAACTCGGCGCCGTCGATGCGGCCCACGAAGTCGACGACCACGCGGTCGCCGTCGGCCGATGCGCCGTCCTTCTTCTCGAAGGCGCGGTTCTGCTTGGCCATCCGTTCGAGCGACTCGGTGATCTCGGCATCGGAGACCTCAGCCACCGGCTTCTTCACGCTCACGCCGGAGAGATCCACCAGCTCGAACTCGGGGAGAACCTCGAGAGCCACGGTGAAAGCCAGATCGCCCTTGGCGTCCATGGCCTTCTCGATCGTCTCCTTGTCCTCGGGGAACTGGATCTGGGGCTCGTGGGCGAGCTTCAGGCCGTTATCCTCGACGATCTTGCGGTTAGCCTCGTTGACGGCGTTCTGGAGAACGTCGGACATCACGGAACGGCCATAGACCTTGCGCAGATGGGCCGCCGGCACCTTGCCGGGGCGGAAGCCGTTCAGGCGCACGCGGCCCTTGATGTTGTTGAGTTCGTCGTTCAGGCGCTGCTCCAACTCGGTGGCCGGGAGCACGACCTTGAACTCTCGCTTCAAGCCTTGGGACAGTGTTTCCGTCACCTGCATTGTTCTATTCGCCTTCGTTCACTCGAAAAATTGATGTTAGGCTCCGGCCGATGCGGCAATAGTGCCGTCAACCAGTTGCCAGGAGCCTCCGGACCCAATCCTGACGATTGGTGCGGGCGGAGGGAGTCGAACCCCCACGACTTGCGTCGCTGGAACCTAAATCCAGTGCGTCTACCAGTTCCGCCACGCCCGCCTGGGAGCAGCACGATACACGCGCCCCTCTTCCGGGACGCGGCTCTATAGCACGCTTGGCGCGCCATGCATCAAAAAAGTTCGTGTGGTCTGAGGCGGCAACCGAACTTGGCCTTTACCGTTCAAGAAGATACCCCCTAGGCTCGATTTCCCTCGCGAGTTCTCCCGATGATCACCCGCCGCACCGCCACCGCAGGCCTTGCCACCACACTGATCGGCCTGGCGGGACGGGCGGGAGCCCAGACAGCCTCCCCGCCAGTTGCAGATGGCCACAACGGCAACGGGCTTCGGTGGACCGTCACCGCAAAGCCCGCAGCGCTGCGCCTGCGCCCGGATGCGGCGAAGGAAGCCGACCTCTGGACCTTCAATGGCGAACTGGCCCCTGTGTTCAGCCTGAAACAGGGGACGGATGTGCGGCTTTCTCTGAAGAACGAGACCGCCCTGCCCCTATCCCTGCACTTTCATGGTGTTCGGGTTCCGAATTCCATGGATGGTGTCGGCGGCCTGACCCGGAAGCCCGTCGCCCCCCGCGAGAGCTTCGATTACACCTTCACCCCGCCCGATGCGGGCACCTTCCTGATCCGCCCCTGCGTCCTGGGCGGCAGCGCCGAGCCTATGGAGCGCGGGCTGTCGGCCTTCCTGATCGTCGAGGAAGCCAATCCTCCCCAGGTCGATCAGGACATCACACTTCTTGTGGACGATTGGGCTCTCGCCGACGACGGCAGCCTTTCTCTCGCCGAGCCCGCCCCTGCAGGGCGTCTCGGCAATTTCCTGTCTCTGAATGGCAAGCCGGCCCCTCAGCAGATCAAGGCCCCGCCTGGCGGACGAATCCGACTTCGGCTTGCCAATGCCTGCAATGCGCGTGCCATGCGCCTGCGCTTCGACGGAGTGAGGGCCTATGTGATCGCCGTGGATGGGCAGCCCTCCAGCACCTTCGAGCCATTGAAGGCCATGCTGCCTTTTGCGCCCGGCAACCGTTATGACCTCCTGATCGACCTGCCGGCTGAATCGGGCCGGAGCGGCACCGTGATTGCCCAAATCGGCAACGGGTTCCCGCTTGCCGAGATCATGACGGATGGCGACACGCGCGAGAGCCAGCCGCCCATCGCTCCGCTGCCGCCCAATCCCAAGCTGCCGGATGCTATCAGGCTCCAGGACGCCACGCGCAGGGATGTGGTGATCAGGGGCGATCCTAAGACCTCGAACGCGCCTTGGACCGTCAATGGAGCTGCAGGCAAGCCCTCGGACGCGCCTCTCGTGAAGGTCAGGCGCGGCACGCCCGTGGTCCTGGCCTTGAGAAACGAGACTGCCTTCCTCCAGTCGATGCACCTGCACGGCCATTCATTCCGGCTCCTGCACCCGCTCGACGACGGCTGGGAGCCCTATTGGCTGGACACGGTCCAGGTGCCTGAGAACAGGACGGTCCGCATCGCCTTCGTGGCCGACAATCCCGGCAGGTGGCTTCTCGCCTCGACCGTGATGGAGCGGTTCGACGCGGGTCTGTGGACTTGGATCGAGGTCAGTTGAGCAGCTTGCGGAGAACGCCCGGCACCAGCTCGGCGAGGTCTTCGGCAATCAGCCCCGGCCCGAAGCTCGCGCCCGCCTCTGCATGGATCCAGACACCCGCACTGGCGGCTTCGAAAGGCGGCATTCCCTGGGCCATGAGCCCGGCGATGATGCCGCACAGCGTATCGCCCGTGCCTGCCGTGCCGAGATAAGGAGTGCCGTTCTCGTTGATCGCGGCCCGGCCATCGGGAGAGGCGATGACCGTATCCGGCCCTTTCAGCACCACGACCGCGCCCGTATAGACCGCCGCGCGGTGCGCACGCTCGATTTTCGATTCCGGATCAAGGATATCCGGGTGGCCGTTGAACAAGCGCTTGAACTCGCCGTCGTGAGGCGTCAGCACGGTCGGGGCATAATGGAAAGCCTGATGAAGCTCCGAGGCCAAGTCTTCGAAGGAGGTCAGAGCATCCGCATCGAGCACGAGGCTGCGGCGCGCATGAGCGGCAACGGCCACCATGGCACGGGTGCCGGAATGCACCCCGAGCGCCGGTCCCAGCACCAGGGCGTTGAGGCGCACATCCTGCAGAATATGATGGAGTCCCTCGGGGCCATCGCAGCCCCTGAGCATCACGGCGGTCAGCTGGGCCGCATTCACCCCAAGAGCCTCGGGCGGCGAGGCCACGGTGACAAGGCCCGATCCGATCCGCAAGGCCGCCCGGGCGGCCAGCCGGGCTGCGCCGGTCCGGGTCGCACCGCCGGAGACCACAAGCGTGTGGCCACGGTCGTATTTATGAGATGAGAGCTCCGGTCTCGGCAGCTTGTCGAGCCAGAGAGAGGGAGCGTTGGCGAAGAGCTTTCCGCCCGATGCTGCAAGCGTCTTGCTGGTAATTCCGATGTCAGCGACCTCCACATCCCCGCTGAAAGCGCGTCCCGGCATCAGCAGATGGCAGGGCTTGCGGGCAGCAAAGGTCACCGTGCGCATGGCCCTAACTGCAACGCCCCTCACCCGGCCTGTGTCGCCATCGATGCCGGATGGCAGATCGACGGCCAGGATCGGCCTACCGGAAGCGTTCATGCGCTCGACGGCGGCGCGGGCCGAGCCATAGAGGTCACGTGCGATCCCGGTGCCAAACAGGGCATCGACGATCAGATCCGCCTCCGGAAAGGGCAAGTCCTCGGCGGCCTCGACCGGCCCCTTCCAATCCTTCGCAGCCAGCGCGGCATCGCCCGAGAGCCGCTCCACATTTCCCAGCAATCCGAGGGAGACACGGTGGCCCTGCCGGACCAGCAGAGTCGCCACGACGAAGCCATCGCCTCCATTTTGCCCAGGGCCGGCAGCAACGACCACCTTCGCCTCTTTCGTGAGCATTTCGGCAGCAGCTTTGGCGACGGCACCGCCGGCGCGTCGCATGAGTTCGATGCCCGGGATGCCCGCTGCGATGCTCGCAGCGTCCGCTTGCTTCATTTCTTGGGACCGAAGGACGAGTTCAGGGGGCATTTCGAGCCTCAAAATCATTGCTCGGAGCCCCTTTGCTGCCGAAATCCGCACATGCACAAACTTTGAGCAGGAAGTGCCTTCGAGGGGTGCAATTCTGCCCGGTTTGAATCGTAGAGGCCATGGAAGGCACCCCTGTCCTGGTGCTAAAAGCGGCAAGTCCTGAACCGAAACGGTTATCCGATGAAGAAGATCGAAGCCATCATCAAGCCTTTCAAGCTCGATGAAGTCAAAGAAGCCCTCCAGGAGGTTGGCCTCCAGGGCATCACAGTCATCGAGGCAAAAGGCTTCGGCCGCCAGAAGGGCCATACCGAGCTGTACCGTGGCGCGGAATACGTCGTCGACTTTCTGCCCAAGGTGAAGCTCGAGATCGTCCTCAACGACGACATGGCTGAAAGCGCCATCGAAGCCATCCGCAAGGCGGCCCAGACGGGCCGCATCGGAGACGGAAAGATTTTCGTGTCGACGGTCGAAGAGGCCGTCCGCATCCGTACGGGCGAGACCGGATCCGACGCGATCTAAGCTCCCCCATCACAAGCCAAGGCTGAAAAAGCCGAGGACAATCAAGGGCAGAAGAGGACTACGACATGCAGACCGCCAAGGATGTGCTCAAGGCGATCAAAGATAACGACGTCAAATACGTCGACTTCCGGTTCACGGATCCGCGCGGCAAGTGGCAGCACGTGACCTTCGACGTCTCGATGGTCGATGAGGACCTGCTCGCCGACGGCATCATGTTCGACGGCTCGTCCATCGCCGGCTGGAAGGCGATCAACGAATCCGACATGACTCTCATGCCCGACCCGACGACGGCCCAGATGGACCCGTTCTTCTCGGCAGCCACCATGTCGATCAACTGCGACATTCTCGAGCCGGCGACGGGCGAGCCCTACAACCGCGACCCGCGCGGCATCGCCAAGAAGGCAGAGGCCTACCTCAGGTCCACCGGCATCGCCGACACGGTGTATGTGGGCCCCGAGGCTGAGTTCTTCGTGTTCGACGACGTGAAGTTCATGGCCGACCCCTACAACACCGGCTTCAAGCTCGACTCGTCCGAGCTGCCGATCAACGGCGACACGGCTTACGAGGGCGGCAACCTCGGCCACCGCATCCCGACCAAGGGCGGCTACTTCCCGGTTCCCCCGCTGGATTCCGCTCAGGACATGCGCAGCGAAATGCTCGCCGCCATGAAGGCCATGGGCGTGACGGTCGAGAAGCACCACCACGAGGTGGCTTCCGCCCAGCACGAACTCGGCACGAAGTTCAACACGCTCGTCCGCACCGCCGACGAGATGCAGATCTACAAGTACTGCATCCACAACGTCGCCCAATCCTACGGCAAGACGGCCACCTTCATGCCGAAGCCGGTCTACGGCGACAACGGCTCGGGCATGCACGTGCACCAGTCGCTCTGGAAGGGCGGCAAGCCCCTCTTCGCCGGCAACAAGTATGCCGACCTCTCCCAGGAGTGCCTGTGGTACATCGGCGGCATCATCAAGCACGCCAAGGCCCTGAACGCCTTCACCAACCCGTCGACGAACTCCTACAAGCGTCTCGTCCCGGGCTACGAGGCTCCGGTTCTGCTGGCCTATTCGGCTCGTAACCGTTCGGCTTCCTGCCGCATTCCGTGGACGACTTCGCCGAAGGCCAAGCGCGTCGAGGTTCGCTTCCCCGATCCGACCGCCAATCCGTACCTCGCTTTCGCGGCGATGCTGATGGCTGGTCTCGACGGCATCGTGAACAAGATCGATCCCGGCCAGGCGATGGACAAGGATCTCTACGATCTGCCCCCGAAGGAGCTGAAGAAGATCCCGACGGTTTGCGGCTCGCTCCGCGAAGCTCTCGCGAGCCTCGACAAGGACCGCGCGTTCCTCAAGGCCGGCGGCGTGTTCAACGACGACTTCATCGACAGCTACATCGAGCTGAAGATGACCGAGGTCGCTCGCTTCGAGATGACCCCGCACCCGGTCGAGTTCCAGATGTACTACTCCTGCTAAGCAGGACCGGAGATTCCTCCCGGCTGCAATTTCCGCAGCCTGCCTGCCGGAGCCCTCAAGGCTCCGGCTTTTTTGTTCCGACCAGGAATTTTGAGGCGGCCCGATAGGATAAAAAGTGACAGCGAATCAGGAACGTTTCCTGCTCCTTCCGAGTTAGCCCGCCCGAAGCGGTCGATCAGAGTGACCGCGGGCCTGAGTCCGGCTCAGGCGATTCAGAAAGGCTCAGAGGAGTAGAACGATGAAAGCTACGATGCTTGCCGCCGCCACCGCTGTTGGCCTTATGGCCGCTGTTCCGGCTGGCGCCCAGACTTCGGTGACGACCACGACCACGGAGACCACCGGCTCCATCACGATCGCTCCGGAAAAGCGCACTGTCATTCGTCAGCGTCTGAGCACGGCAAAGCCGGTCACCGTGAAGGAAAACGTCACTGTGGGCTGGACGGTGCCAGAAACCGTTGAGCTGCAGACCGTCCCCGACACTATCGTGTCCGATATCCCTTCGGTGAAGGGCTACAGCTACTTCGTCTATAACGACGACGTAGTCCTGGTGGACCCCAAGACCCGCAAGGTCGTGACCATCGTCGAGTAAATGCAATTTGCTTAGGAAGGGCCGCTCCCTCGCGGGAGCGGCCCTTTTCTATTAGGCATCGCCCTAACGAAAAAGGCCCGGGTCTCCCCGGGCCTTTTCTGTCGCGGAAGCGACGGATCTTAGTAGGTGCCGAAGCGGTAGTTCAGACCAGCGCGCACCACACCGAAGTCGGTGTCGTTGTCGAAGTCGAAATCGAAGTCGTCATTGTCGCCGTCGAGGCTGACATACAGGCCTTCGATCTTGGCCGACAGGTTGTTGGTGAAGGCGTACTCGAGACCACCACCCACGGTCCAGCCGTTGGCATCGTCGGCAAAGGCAAAGCCGCCGGTGGCGTAGATGAGAGCCTGACCGAAGGCCACACCGGCGCGAGCACGCACCGTGCCGAACCAGTCGCTGGAGTCGAGATCACCCGTGAAGGTGTCGCCGGTGACCGGATCCACGAACGTGAAGGCGCCCTCGCGGCCGAAATCCGCAAACTGGATGTCGCCTTCGAGACCAACCACGAAGGAGCCGATCTGGTAGTTGTAGCCAACCTGGGCGCCGCCGACGAAGCCGCCGTCGTCATCGTCATCAGCGAAGTCGACGCCGTCGAGGTCGTCATCGCTCCAGCCGTAGCCGGCGTTCACACCGACATAGAAGCCGGTCCAGGTGAAGACCGGAACAGCAGCGACGACAGGAGCCGGAGCGCGGCGGGAGGGAAGGTCGGCAGCCGAAGCAGCAGCGGTGAGGCCGAGCAGAGCAACCGAAGCGAGGAGAATCTTTTTCATAGTTATATCCGTTCACAAAGAAGGCTATGGCCCCGCTTCTAACCCAGAGACCCCGAAACGTCTGTCACTTTTGCGCCACACTTTCCCAGGGAAGCTTCGCCGCGTCCTCCCGCAAGGGGAGAGTGGCCCGATTGAAGGGTTGAGATTGCGCCAACCACGATGGCAGCAAGGAATGCAGAGAGGACGCAAGGCTTTGGAACAGCGGACATTTTCCCAACGCCTCAATGGTTAACAGGACCCCCAACTGCCGTTCGCAGGCTGATAAGGAATCATTGACCATTCTTCAGGGAATGCCTCTCCCGCCGCTTGATCAGCCTTCTTCGAGCCATAGTCGTAGGGCGTGCGTGACATGCTCGGGCTGCTCAAGGGCGGACAAGTGCCCCGCTTCGGGAATCACTACGAGGGAAGCCCATTCGACCATTTCGGCCATTTCCCGGGCAATTTCAGGTGGGGTGATGGCATCGCCCTCCCCGACGAGAATCAGCGTCGGAATTTCGATTCCAGATAGCAGAGGTCGTGAATCGGCACGCGCCATAATGGCGTGTTGCTGTCTGATATAGGCCTCTGCACCGACCTGCCGCATCATGCCCGCTACCACGTCCTGCAGAGCCTTGTCGTCACGCCGATCAGGATGAACAAGGCGGGGCCACCAATTCGTGATGATGTTTTCGTAACGCCCGGACTGGGCCAAAGCGATGAGGCGCTCCCGATCCTGGCTTGCCTCCGGGGTATCGGGTCTGGCGGTTGTGTCGAGCAAGGCAAGGCGCTGAATGCGTTCAGGAGCCTGGCGCATGACCTCCATAGCCACGTATCCGCCCATGGAGAGCCCCGCGAGGGAGAACCGCTCCGGGACATTCTTCAACAGGCGGGCCGCAATCGCAGGAATCGAATCATCTTGGGCATGGTCGGCGGCGACAATGTTCCTGCTGCCGGACAGGGCCGAGATCTGCGCCTCGAACAGGCGCGCATTGCAGGCTAAACCCGGAATCAGAACGAGCGTGTCGGCCATCGCCTCTTTATCCTCGCAAGTTTGCTTGTATTGACAAGCTGATAGCTTGTCCTATGGTCCCGCCACACCTTCACTTGAGCAAGAGCCTCAGGTGAAACCAGTCTCGCGCCTGTTTGTTGCCGTAGAGCGCGGCCGGCACGTTAAGCGCACCCTGCCCCAAACGGTATAGATAGATATTCATGTCGTTCGCCGAACTCGGACTTAGCGATAAAGTTCAACAGGCTGTTGCCGCTTCCGGTTACACGGAGCCGACGCCGATCCAGGCCAAGGCAATCCCCCATGTGCTTGCCCGCAAGGACGTGCTGGGCATCGCTCAGACGGGCACCGGCAAGACGGCCGCCTTCACGCTGCCCATGCTCACCATGCTGGAGCACGGCCGCGCCCGGGCCCGCATGCCGCGCACGCTGATCCTCGAACCGACCCGCGAGCTGGCGGCCCAGGTTCAGGACAACTTCGACAAGTATGGGATCAACCACAAGCTCTCGGTGGCCCTGCTCATCGGCGGCGTGTCCTTCGGCGACCAGGATGCCAAGATCACCCGCGGCGTCGACGTGCTGATTGCCACGCCCGGCCGACTGCTCGACCATTTCGAGCGTGGCAAGCTTCTGCTGACCGGTGTCGAGCTTCTCGTCATCGACGAGGCGGACCGCATGCTCGACATGGGCTTCATCCCCGATATCGAGCGTATCGTGAAGCTCGTGCCGTTCACGCGGCAGACGCTGTTCTTCTCCGCAACCATGCCGCCGGAGATCCAGCGCCTCGCGGATGCCTTCCTGCACAACCCGGTGAAGATCGAGGTCGCCCGCGCCGCCTCGACGGCGGCGACGATCACGCAGCGCTTGGTGGCGACGGGCCGAGAGGATTGGCAGAAGCGCGAGACGCTGCGCGGCTTGATCCGCAATGCGACAGACCTGCAGAACGCTGTCGTTTTCTGCAATCGCAAGCGCGACGTGGCGGTGCTCCATCGTTCGCTCCAGAAGCATGGCTTCGGAGCTGTCGCTCTTCACGGCGACATGGACCAGCATGCCCGCATGGCGGCCCTCGACAGCTTCCGCAGCGGCGAGATGCCCATTCTGGTGGCGAGCGACGTGGCTGCCCGCGGTCTCGATATCCCGTCCGTGAGCCACGTGTTCAATTATGACGTGCCGCATCATGCGGAGGATTATGTCCACCGCATCGGCCGCACGGGCCGCGCGGGCCGCACGGGTCAGTCCTTCACCCTGGTCGGTCCGGGCGATGAGAAATCCCTGGCCGCCATCGAGAAGCTGATCAACACGTCGATCGAATGGGAAGGCCCAACGCTTGCGGAGCTTCCGGCATCCGAAAGCTCGTCATCCCGCCGCGGCGGGCGCGGTGAGGAGCGCTCCCGGGGTCGCAAAGTGAAGGTTCGCTCCGGTGACCGGCAACGCGCCCGGGCCGAGCATACGGGAGAGGAGGCATCACCTGTCCGTGCCCCCCCCGCACCTCAACAGGAGGAAACGCGCAGGGCTCGCCCCGATCGTGATCGGCCAGCCTCGAAGGGCAGCCAGGGACGTTCGCGTCGCGATGATGATGACGTGCCGGTCAAAGGCATGGGCGATCACGTGCCAGCCTTCCTGATGCGTCCGGTCACGATCAAGAAATCTTAAAGCACAGGTTCGGGGACGGGCTTTCGCGACTTGCGAGCAGGCGAAGGTTTCTTCGCCTTCTTGGCGCTAGTGCATCGTGCGGACCCGAAGGGCCGCGTCAGCGAAAAGTGGACCCGGTTTTCCGCGCCAAACGATGCGCTCCTCTAAAAAAGAAGCATCGGACCAATCCTAAAAGTGCAAGTCCACTTTTAGGCCCGATGCTTTAGCGGCTTTCGCCCGAATCGCAGATTTGAAAGCCATGCGCGCCAGCTCGGCCGCCTCATCCGGATCGTCCAAAGCGGATTCCGGCATGAGCCAATAGCTCATGATCGTGGTCCGGCCATCCTTCGTCTGGTAGCTGAAGGGCCGTGAACCAAGATCGCGCAAGCGGCCGACACTTTCGCCGTCCACCTTCAGGTAGAGCTCGCCCTCGTCTTCAAGGGCGAACATCACACCATCGCAGTAGATTCCCTGCCCGCCGAACATGCGACGGATGCTGACCGGGCCAAACGCCTGAAAGATCTCGCGGATGGCCTCGGCGTCCATGATGCTCAGCCCGCCGTGTGGAGCGCAGGCGGCGTGGCCGGCGTAATCGCAACGGATTCGCCGCAACCGCAGGCCGAAGTCTGATTCGGGTTGTTGAACACGAACTGGGACGACATCTTCGTCGTCTGGAAATCCATTTCCGTGCCGAGAAGGAACAGCACCGCTTTGGGGTCGATGAGCACGGTCACGCCCTTGTCCTCGACCACTTCGTCGAGGGGGTTGATGCTTTCTGCATATTCCATGGTGTAGGACATGCCGGCGCAGCCGCCGTTCTTCACGCCGACGCGGACGCCGACAATGGGCTTGTCCGCTTTACTGATGATGTCCTTGACGCGGTTCGCCGCCGCATCGGTCAAGGTGACGACCTTGAAGCCGGGTAGAGCCATAAGCCTTCTCTCCTGACAGCCGGGTTCAAGGCCCGGGCAGAACGAGTACAATTATTCCATAGATAAGAGATCGAAACGCAAACGTCGAGACCGGCCGGGGTTGTGGCGACGGTCTAGCTGGCCCATATCGGGAGAACCCACCCGAAAAGATAACCTGCCTGTGAAGGAGAACAGATGCCGCATCACATGCCGCTGATCTCAACCATCGTCGTCGGCCTTGTTCTGGCATTCGTTCTCGGCGCCATGGCGCAACGCATCCGCATTTCTCCCCTCGTGGGCTATCTCCTCGCGGGTGTCTTGGTCGGCCCCTTCACACCCGGCTATGTGGCGGACCAGACGCTCGCCAACCAGCTCGCCGAGATCGGCGTGATCCTGCTGATGTTCGGCGTCGGTCTTCACTTTTCCTTGAAGGATCTTCTCTCGGTCAAAGCCATCGCCGTCCCCGGCGCCGTCGTACAGATCGCCAGCGCCACGCTCCTCGGCATGGGACTCGCCTGGGCAATGGGCTGGAGCATAGGCGGCGGCCTCGTCTTCGGCTTGGCCCTCTCGGTTGCCAGCACCGTCGTGCTGCTGCGCGCCCTGCAGGAGCGCCGATTGGTCGAGACGGAACGCGGCCATATCGCGGTCGGCTGGCTGATCGTCGAGGATCTCGCGATGGTGCTGACGCTGGTGCTGTTGCCAGCCTTCGCCAATGCCACTTCCAGCGCTTCGGCCGATTTCGAAGGCATCGTGATCTCGCTCGGCCTCACCCTCGGCAAGGTCATTGCCTTCGTCGCCATCATGCTGATCGTGGGCCGCCGCGTAATCCCATGGATTCTGCATTACGTGGCCCATACAGGCTCCCGCGAACTGTTCCGCCTTTCGGTTCTCGCCATCGCCCTTGGCACGGCCTTCGGCGCAGCGGAACTGTTCGGTGTGTCCTTCGCGCTCGGCGCCTTCTTCGCGGGCATGGTGCTCAGCGAATCCGAGCTCAGCCATCAGGCCGCTTCGGAAACGCTGCCGCTTCGGGACGCCTTTGCCGTCCTGTTCTTCGTCTCGGTCGGCATGCTGTTCGATCCGATGATCCTGATCAACGAATTCGGGCCGGTGCTGGCCACCTTCCTGATCATCGTCATCGGCAAGTCGCTCGCGGCCTATGCCATCGTCCGCCTCTTCCGCCATCCGGATGCAACAGCCTTCACCATTGCAGCGAGCCTCGCCCAGATCGGCGAATTCTCCTTCATCCTGGCAGGCCTCGGCGTCGAACTGCAGCTGCTGCCGGACCAGGGACGCGATCTCATCCTGGCAGGCGCCATTCTCTCGATCCTCATGAACCCGTTCCTGTTCGCGCTTCTGGACCGGTGGTTTGCGAAGCGCGAGCCCGCAAAGGCGGAGAAAGCCGCTGCAGCGGAAGCCACAGAAGCACACCCGGAGCAGCCCTCCATCGTGCGAGAACCTTTGCCCGTAACCGCACTGACGGATCATGTCGTCCTCGTGGGCCATGGCCGGGTCGGCAAGTTCATCAGTCGGAAACTCACCGCTTCCGGAACACCTTTCCTGGTGATCGAGGCCAACAAGAGCCAGCTCGCCGATCTCGAGAGAGATGGCAATGAGACCCTCGTCGGCAATGCCGCCGACCCCGAGATTGCCGCCGCTGCCAATCTCAAGGAAGCCCGCTGCCTTCTGGTCGCTATCCCTGACGCGTTTGAAAGCGGCCAGATCGTCGAGCAGGCCCGCAGGCTCAACCCGAACCTGCCAATCATCGCGCGCGTCCATTCCGCTGCTCAGGAAGAACACGTGACAAAGTATGGCGCGACAAAGGCGGTGATGGCCGAGCAGGAAATCGCCCGCGCGATGGTCTCCGCCGTTCCCGATGCTCCTCGCCAGCCGGTCCTCTCATCCGTCGAGGAAGCGGACGAGATCATGGCTGGCCTCGCGGACGAAGCCGCGCCGGACCGGAATGGAGACGAGGCCGACCCGCATGTGATCCGGCCTGAGGCCAATGCCGACGAGGCGAGCGGCAATTCGCCTGAACAAAGGTCAGCAGGCCAGCAACCATAAAACCGGGTGCGGACAGATCGGCGTCCGGCTTGCTCCCTCAGCCGATGATGAAAAGCGACGCTGTGGTGACTTCGCCACAGAAATCGGGCGCAGGAAACGGGTGGGAGCCACAGGTGAGATCTGAAAATCCAATTCTGAGCATTGGGCTCACCTGAGGAAAGGAACATCTGTGACGACGCTCATGAACAAGACGGCCATCGTGACCGGAGCCAGTTCAGGAATCGGCTATGCAACGGCAAAACTGTTTGCACGGGAAGGCGCGAACGTCATCGTGACGGCGAGGCGATCGGAGATGCTGAACGCACTGGTCGCGGAAATCGAAGAAGCCGGCGGGCGCGCCACTGCCGTTGCCGGCGATGTCAGAGACGAGGCATTGGCCCATGCACTCGTCAAAACGGCGGCCGACCGTTTCGGCGGGCTTGACATTGCCTTCAACAATGCGGGCACGAACGGCGAAATGGGGCCGACGCAAGACATATCGCTCGCCGGTTGGAACGAGACGCTCGCAACCAACCTCACCGCCGCCTTTCTTGGCGCCAAATACCAGATTCCGGCCATGCTCGACCGTGGAGGAGGCTCTCTCATCTTCACCTCCACCTTCGTCGGCTATACGGCCGGCATGCCGGGTGTTGCAGCATACGCAGCCAGCAAGGCTGGATTGATCGGACTCACCCAGTCTTTAGCCACCGAGTTTGGACCGAAAGGCATTCGCGTCAACGCGTTGCTGCCGGGAGGCACGGATACGCCCATGGCGGAAGCATGGGTCAGCACGCCTGAGGCGAAGGCCTTCGTCGAGGGCCTGCATGCTTTGAAGCGGCGCGCCCGTCCCGAGGAGATTGCCCGGTCAGTGCTATACCTCGCCTCGGATGCGTCGAGCTTCACGACGGGCACAGCCCTTCTTGTCGATGGAGGTGTTTCCATCAACCGGACCTGATTTCCCGAACGAGGGCAGACATGAAGATGGCCGGGGCGAGCCCGGCCATAACGCGTGAGAAACCCCAAAGCGTAACGTTTTTCTGGCTCACCACATATCGAGCGCGACCCGCGCCTCGTCCGACATGCGGCTCTGGTCCCACAGTGGATCGAACACGATGGTGGCCTTGACGCTCTGAACGCCAGGAACCGATGCCACCGCATTCTCCACCCAGCCCGGCATCTCGCCGGCCACGGGGCAACCCGGAGCCGTGAGAGTCATGTCGATGGAGACGTTGCGGTCGTCGTCGATGTCGACCCGGTAGATCAGGCCGAGCTCGTAGATATCGGCCGGGATTTCGGGATCATAGACGGTTTTGAGTGCCGCGATGATGTCGTCCGTCATGCGGTCGAGCTCTTCCGGCGGGATCTTCGAGCCGGGGGACACCTGCGGCGCGTTGGGCGCATCTTGGACGGGGGTCTGATCGTTCACAGGTCTATCCTTCAGGCAAACAGGGCTTCCGCCTTCTGCAAGGCGTCCACCAGTTTATCGACTTCTTCCATGGTGTTGTAGAGGCCGAACGACGCGCGGCAGGTCGAGGTCGAGCAAAAACGGGCGAGAAGCGGCATGGCGCAATGCGTGCCGGCCCGAACGGCCACGCCCTGCCGGTCGATGATCGTGGCCACGTCATGAGCGTGGGCATTCTTCAGCTCGAAGGCGATGATCGGGCCCTTGCCCTTGGCTTCGCCGATGATGCGGATGGAGTTCATGGCCCGCAGGCGCTCATGGGCATAAGCCGAGAGGGCCTCCTCATGGGCCCGGATATTCTCCCGGCCGAGCTGCATCATGAACCGCAGGGCGGCATCGAGACCGATGGCCTCAAGGATCGCGGGCGTGCCGGCCTCGAAGCGGTGCGGCGGATCGTTGTAGGTGATCGCATCCTCGCGCACCTCGCGGATCATCTCGCCACCGCCCTGGTAAGGCGGCATCTTCTCGAGGAATTCGCGCTTGCCGTAGAGAACGCCGATGCCGGTCGGTCCATAGACCTTGTGGCCCGTGAACACATAGAAGTCGGCATCGAGATCTCGCACGTCCACGTCGAGATGCACGGCACCCTGCGCACCATCCACCAGAACCGGAACCCCGTGCCCGTGGGCGATGCGGATGATCTCCTTGATAGGCGTCGTGGTGCCCAGCACGTTGGACATGTGCGTGATCGCGACGATCTTGGTACGGGGAGAAAAGAGCTTCTCGAACTCCTCGACGAGGAAGTTGCCCTCGTCGTCCACCGGCGCCCACTTGATCACGGCGCCCTTCCGCTCGCGCAGGAAGTGCCAGGGCACGATGTTGGAATGGTGCTCCATGATGGAGAGGATGATCTCGTCCCCCTCCCCGATATTCATGCGCCCGAAAGAATCCGCCACGAGGTTGTAGGCTTCCGTGGCCGACTTGGTGAAGACGATCTCTTCAATGGAGCCAGCGTTGATGAACTCGCGCGCCGTCTCTCGCGCGCGCTCGAAGCCTTCCGTCGCCACATTGGCCATGTAGTGCAGGCCGCGATGGACGTTGGCGTAGCCCGTCTCCATGGCGTTCACCATGGCATCGATCACCGCGCGCGGCTTCTGGGCCGAGGCGGCATTGTCGAGATAGACGAGCGGCTTACCATAGACCTGCTGCGACAGGATCGGGAACTGCGCCCGGATCGCCTCGACGTCGTATGGCTTGATTTGCAAATTCATCGCCTGAGCCTTCCTCCGCCGTCATCCCTGGCCCATTCCGGGGTCCACGTCTTTGCTCCACGACAAGGTGGGAAGACGTGGATGGCCGGGACTGATCCCCGGATCAAGTCCGGGGACGGCCATGACGGATTGCGTTTACGTGCGAGCCTTCAGCCAGCTCTCGACCGTACCGACGAGAGCCTCGCGGGCGCTCTCGTTCTCAACGAACTCGATGGCCTCGCCGAGGAACGCCTGAACCAGAAGGCTCTCGGCCTCCTTCTTCGGCAGGCCGCGGGCCATGAGGTAGAACAGGAGATCCTCGTCGAGCTGACCGCAGGTGGCACCGTGGGCGCACTGCACGTCGTCGGCGAAGATTTCGAGTTCCGGCTTGTTGTTCATCGCAGCGTTCTCGCCGAGGAGAAGCGCCGCCGACATCATGCGACCGTCGGTCTTCTGGGCGTGATGCGGAACGATGATCTTGCCCTGGAAGACGCCGGTGGCCTCATCATCGACCACGGTCTTGAACAGCTCGCGGCTCTCGCAGTGGAGAGCATTATGCTCGACCACCAGCGTGGAATCGCCGTGCTGAGTACCCTTCAGCATGGTCGCGCCGTTGACTCGCAGGTTCGTGTTCTCGCCATTGAGAATGGCGTAGACCTGGTGACGAGAGGTAGCAGCGCCAGTCACCACGTTGATGCTGTTGAAGACCGCCTCGCTGCCGATCTTCAGAGCGAGCGTCGACAGAGCCAGCGTCCTGTCGCCTTCGGCATTCTGACGAACGTGCTGCACGTTCGTCCGGTCTCCGACGAGCATTTCGACCACGTCGTTCGGCTGATGGTTGGCGCCGTCCGTGCTCTCGTGGGACTCTATGAGCGTGAAGGAGGAGCCCTCTTCTACCACCACGAGCACTCGGGTCGCGGTCGCGACGGCCGAGGCAGCAGCGGTGACGAAGCGTAGGTGAACCGGCGTCTCGACAGAGCCTGCAACGCGGATCATCACCCCATCGGCCATGAAGGACGTGTTGAGCTGATAGACCGGGTTGTCGCTCGCCCATGGCACCGGGCTTAAGTGAGCCAGCCACTCGTGGCCGTCAGCCAGAGCCTCGCGCAGGGGCACGAGCTCGATGCCCTCCGGCAGATTATGGAAGTCCACGGCCTCGCGCACGAAATGGCCGTTCACGAACGGCACCTGCAGCGCGGCCACATTGCTGAAGGCCTTCGAGCCCTGGAGCGCAACCTTGGTTTCGTCAGCCGTCGGCACGCCCGCGAAGGGAGCAATCTCGCGCAGGAGAGCGCGAAGATCGGTATATTTGAACTCCTCCACGCGGCGATGCGGGAGGCCCCGGAGGTTGAACTGCTCGAAGGCCTGGGCACGCGATTCAGCGTTGCCCGGAAGCGTCGTCTTGGCGCTTTCGAAAGCCTGCGCCAGCGCGGTTTCAGCCGGCGTCTTCATGAGAGTGACGTCAGCCATCTTACGCGGCCTCTTCTTCCCGGTAATCGGCGTAGCCGTTGGCCTCGAGCTCAAGGGCCAGCTCCTTGCCGCCGGTGCGCACGATGCGGCCGCCATGCATCACGTGCACGGTATCGGGCACGATGTGGTTCAGGAGGCGCTGATAGTGCGTGATGACCAGGAACGAACGATCCGGCGAGCGCAGCGAGTTCACGCCTTCGGACACGATACGCAGCGCGTCGATATCGAGGCCGGAATCCGTCTCGTCCAGGATGCAGAAGGACGGCTGGAGCAGTGCCATCTGTAGGATCTCCATCCGCTTCTTCTCACCACCGGAGAACCCGACGTTGAGGGCGCGCTTGAGCATGTCTTTCGGCATCTCGAGCTTGGCGGCCGCCGCGTTCACCTGCTTGATGAAGTCGGGGGTCGACAGCTCATCATCGCCACGCGCCTTGCGCTGTGCGTTCAGGGCAGCCTTGAGGAAGGTCATGGTGCCGACGCCGGGGATCTCAAGCGGGTACTGGAAGGCGAGGAACACGCCGGCAGCGGCGCGCTGATCCGGCTCCATCTCCAGCAGGTTCTGGCCGTCGAGCAGGATCTCGCCGTCGAGGATTTCGTAGTCCTCCTTGCCGGCGATCACGTAGGACAGGGTCGACTTGCCCGAGCCGTTCGGGCCCATGATGGCGGCAATCTCTCCCTTGCTCACGGTGAGGTTGAGGCCGTTGAGAATGCGCTTGTCCTCAATCTGGACAACGAGGTTCTTGATTTCGAGCATCTGAGTATTCCGTTGTTTTAGGCGTGGATGGCCAGATCAAGTCCGGCCATGGCGGGCCTGGAGCGTCTCGCGTCATGCCCAGGCTGTCCCGGGCATCCACGTCTTGTTCCTGAATTAACCGACCGAGCCTTCCAGCGAGATCGAGATGAGCTTCTGGGCCTCCACCGCGAACTCCATCGGGAGCTGCTGCAGAACGTCCTTCACGAAGCCGTTCACGATGAGCGCCGTCGCCTCCTCTTCCGAGAGGCCGCGCTGCTGGCAGTAGAACATCTGATCTTCCGAGATCTTCGACGTCGTCGCCTCGTGCTCGAACACGGCGCTGGCATTCTTCGACTCGATGTAAGGCACCGTATGCGCGCCGCACTGGTTACCGATCAGCAGCGAGTCGCAGTTCGTGAAGTTGCGCGCGCCGGTCGCCTTGCGGTGGGCCGAAACCAGACCGCGATAGGTGTTGTCGGACTTGCCCGCAGCGATACCCTTCGAGATGATCCGGCTCGTGGTGTTCTTGCCGAGATGGATCATCTTGGTGCCGGAATCGACCTGCTGCATGCCGTTCGACACGGCAATCGAGTAGAACTCGCCGCGCGAATTGTCGCCACGCAGGATGCAGGACGGGTACTTCCACGTGATCGCCGAACCTGTCTCGACCTGGGTCCAGGTGATGACCGAGTTACGTCCACGACAATCGCCGCGCTTGGTCACGAAGTTGTAGATGCCGCCCCGGCCCTCCGCATCGCCCGGATACCAGTTCTGCACCGTAGAATACTTGATCTCGGCATCGTCGAGCGCAATCAGCTCGACCACGGCGGCGTGAAGCTGGTTCTCGTCGCGCTTGGGCGCTGTGCAGCCCTCGAGATAAGAGACGTAGGAGCCCTTGTCCGCGATGATGAGGGTACGTTCGAACTGGCCGGTGTTCTTCTCGTTGATGCGGAAGTACGTGGACAGCTCCATCGGGCAGCGCACGCCGGGCGGAACGTAGACGAACGAACCGTCGGTGAAGACCGCCGAGTTCAGCGTCGCGAAGAAGTTGTCCGTCACCGGCACGACCGAGCCGAGATACTGACGCACGAGGTCCGGATATTCGCGGATGGCTTCCGAAATCGGCATGAAGATCACGCCGGCCTTCTTCAGCTCTTCCTTGAAGGTCGTGGCGACCGACACGCTATCGAACACCGCGTCCACGGCCACACGGCTCTGCGGCTCGACGCCGGCCAGAATTTCCTGCTCGCGCAGCGGAATGCCGAGCTTCTCATAGGTCTTGAGAATCTCAGGATCCACCTCGTCGAGGGACTTCGGCGCCGGGTTCTTCTTCGGAGCGGCGTAGTAATAAATGTCGTTGTAATCGATCTTGTCGTACGACACGCGCGCCCAGGTCGGCTCCTTCATGGTGAGCCAACGCTTGTAGGCATCGAGACGCCACTGGAGCATCCACTCGGGCTCGGCCTTCCTGGCCGAGATGAAGCGAATCACATCCTCGGAGAGGCCTTTCGGAGCCTTCTCCATTTCGACCTCGGTTTCGAAGCCGTATTTATACTGGTCGACGTCGATCGACCGGACCTGGTCGATCGTCTCCTGCACTGCAGGCATCTGTCTCTCCCACCGCTCACGGTTTCAAGGACCGCGGGTTGACGACATGGAAATCGGGCAGGGCTTTTTAAGCCGCGCTCGCCTTCCGCTTATATAAGGTGCCGACCACCCTTTCGCACGCCTCCGCAAAGCGGATCACGTCCTCTTTCGTGGTCGCCCACCCCAAACTCACACGTAAAACACCCTCAGAAAGGGTTGGCTCCACGCCCATGGCGTCGAGCACATGCGAACGCTTGACCTTTCCGGACGAGCAGGCCGAACCGGATGACAGGGCAATGCCCGCAAGATCGAACGCGATCAATGCCGTCTCGGCCTTGAGGCCGGGTATGGCAAAGGCGAAGGTATTAGGCAACCGCTCAGCGTCGGAGCCCACAACAAGAGCGTCCGGCGCAATCCGGCGCACATGGGCCTCAGCCAAATCGCGCAAATGCCGTAGCCGCTCGGCCTCCTGCGCCAGCCCTGTCAGGGCAAGCTTGGCCGCAGCTCCGAAACCTGCAATGGCCGCCACATTCTCGGTGCCGGCCCTATAGTTCTTTTCCTGCCCGCCGCCGCGGATCAGGCGCTCGCCGATCTCGTATTGGTCGGAGGCGAGAACCAGAGCCCCGGTCCCTTTCGGCCCCCCGAGCTTGTGTGCCGAAAGCGTCAGCGCGTCGACACCCAGACGGCCAAGATCGACCGGAACCCGGCCTGCCGCCTGCACCGCATCCGTATGGACGAGCCCACCATGCTTATGAACCAGCTGGGCGATTTCGATCATCGGCTGAAGGACGCCGGTCTCGTTGTTGGCAAGCTGGACGGATACCAGAACCCGCTCGTCCCCAGCCCTCTCGAGGAGGGTCTCGAGCCAGGCGAGATCAAGGATTCCGTTCTCGTTGACGCGAACGGTTTCGACTCTGTCAGCCGGGAAACGATGACCGTTCAAAACGCAAGGATGCTCGGTGGCGCCGATGAAGAGCCTCGCCGCATCCGGCTGGCCGAGGCGGCGGAACGACGGCGTGAGCGCGAGGTTAGCGGCCTCGGTACCGCCGCTCGTAAAGATCACGTTCTTAGCCTTGGCGCCCACCAGCTTGGCAACGGAGACCCGCGCCCCCTCGATCTCGGCCCGCGCGGCGCGACCCTCTGTATGAATCGAGGAGGCGTTGCCCGGCAGCCGCATCGCGCGCACGACCGCCTCCGCTGCCTCCGGCCGCAAGGGGGATGTGGCGTTATGGTCGAGATATGTGCGCTGGCCGGTCGCCATGGCTGTCTGTCTCAAGCCTCACGAAATTCTTGCAATTGACCCTGGTTACTATGCTAAAGCACCGCAACCACATATGTCCCGTGTCTCCCCGACGGCTCGCGCCCCGGAAATTTTTGAAACACAGGAACATTTTAGAACAATTCTAAGGGTTCCTACTTAAGGGAATCTGAGACCTGAAGTCAAGGTCGCACGGGGTTTTCCCTCTCTACAAGGAGAGGTGATCAAGAGGTTCGCGTATATGCCTGAAGTCATCTTCACGGGTCCCGCCGGTCGTATCGAGGGGCGCTATCAGCCTGCCAAGGAGAAGGGTGCACCCATCGCCATCATCCTGCACCCTCACCCGCAATTCGGCGGGACGATGAACAACCAGATCGTCTACAACCTGTATTATGACTTCGTGAAGCGCGGGTTCGCGGTACTGCGCTTCAACTTCCGCGGCGTCGGCCGCAGCCAGGGCACGTTTGACCACGGCCAGGGCGAGCTCTCGGATGCCGCAGCGGCCCTCGATTGGGCCCAGGCCATGAACCCTGACGCGCGCGCCTGCTGGATCGCCGGCGTGTCCTTCGGTGCCTGGATCGGGATGCAGCTCCTCATGCGCCGCCCGGAGATCGAGGGCTTCATCTCGATTGCCGCCATGGCGAACCGCTACGATTTTTCATTCCTCGCCCCCTGCCCGTCCTCCGGCCTGTTCGTGCACGGCTCCGAAGACCGCGTGGCTCCCGTCAGGGACGTGGTCAGCGTGATCGAGAAGGTGAAGACCCAGAAGGGCGTGAAGCTCGAACACGCGGTCGTCGAGGGCGCCAACCACTTCTTCGACGGCAAGGTCGACGAGCTGATGGTGGCCGTCGACGAATATCTAGACAAGCGGCTCGGAGCAGTCGAGGCAGCCGAGCAAGCCTGATACGGACCATCCGAGGAGCTACGAAGGATTGTCTAATCCCGTGAGTCGAGTACGGGTGCCCGTTCTCTGCGACGAAGAGAGCTCGTATCGCAACGAGCTCTCTTAAGCTGCCAGCTCAAATACCTCTCTCGACTACACAGCTCAGCATAGGCCTCAAGTGTCTAACGAGTGTCTAAGCTGCATTCGGCTCTCAACGATGCAAATGTGGGATCGCGATTGTCATTGACGATCCATCTCGCATATTTAGACGAAACTGAAATTGCTCGACACCAAGCTCGATAGGTGAACATCTTTGAGCACGAGGTGTAAATAGTTGGACTTGTCAATGACAACGTCATTACCGACTTGAGTGGCGGCGGCCATGACGGCATTGAAGTCGTTTAGATAAGCTGCATCGAGGACAATATGCTCGCCTGAAGGCCCTGCCATAAAGTCCTGGATGACCGTGTCGAATGATCCGAAGACTTCGAAGGTATCGACGCCGGCTCCGCCGACCAAAGTGTCCGCCTGTCCAAGGCTCCAACTCCCGCCAGTGATAGTATCGTCGCCCGCCCCTCCATCGAGATAATCTGCTCCTCCATAACCAGTAATTCGGTCGTTTCCTCCAAGGCCGAGGATGACATTCGCGACGTCACTGCCGGCCAGCACATCACCCGCTTGCCCTCCAATAATATTCTCGAAGTTGGAGATCACATCACCTGTGGCGATATCTCCGGAAGCGGTGTTGTTATAGAGATAGATGGTGACCGAACCTGTCGCATCGCTGTAATCGACCGTATCGTCGGTGCCGGCACCCCCATTCAGCACATCGGCACCCGACCCTCCCCTCAGATGATCGGCCCCCTCGTCGCCAAACAGGCTATCGTTGCCGTCTTCGCCAACAAGTGTGTCGTCGCCTGCGTCCCCATCCAGCACATCGGCATCAGATCCTCCGTTCAACTGGTCGGCTCCCTCGCCACCATGCAGGCTATCGTTGCCGTCTTCGCCAACAAGTGTGTCGTCGCCCGCCCCACCCCAAAGAGCATTCGAGGCGGCGTTACCACGAATCTGGTCGTTCATGGATCCGCCAATAGCATTCTCGATCAGTGAACGTGGATCGTCTTGATACTGCAGCGCATTGAAAACGTTGCCGCGCGCTTTGAAGTCGTCCCCCAGATCAGCAAGCTGATCCGAATCAACAACAGACCAGCCTCCAGGATTAAGGTCGATATCGACACTCGTGTCAGAATTGCTGCAATCGTAGGTATCGAATCCACCTCCGTCCCAGATCGTCATGAAAATCGTACCGCCAAAACTGCTATTCGCCGCCTGACCGTTAACGTAGACCCCGCCGTAGTCGTCCCAGCTATAAACTGTATCGGTATTGTTCGTGTCGAAATTCGCACCGTAGAGATACTGCAAGGCGGCGATGTCATACATCATGTAGGTGCTGGAGGCGGTCGCATTAAAGAAAGCACCGTCATCACCGACATGCGTCCGATAGGTCATGACTGAAAATTCAATGGAATCGCGATCCGCCGGCAGCACGACGGAATTGCCATTATCGGCTTCATGCGCGTGCTTAAGGCCTAGAGCATGTCCAAGTTCATGGAGGATGTTGCGATGACCCCATGTCCCCACATGAGCGTATGTTATATAGTTGTTAAGCCAAACGTCCCCTCCGGGCGCGTCACCTTCCGGATAGTAGGCCATGGATCTGTCAAACCATGAAGTACGGGCGACAGCAATGTCTGCAGGCGCATTGCCAGCGAAGTAGAAATGAAGATTTGTGAATGACTCGACAGAAGTAAGGCTCATATATGAATTGATCGGATAATTACTTCCTATACTACCCTGTAAAGCGAACCGTACCGCTTGCTGAAGATGGGTTTCTATGGGCTCAAAGCCTTCGAAATAACTGTAGGAATAGGAATAATCGTTTCTCGAATCCGGAAAGCTGAAACTGATCGGATAGTTTCCCCAGGAATAGCCTGAAAGGAGAGCCTGAACATACTGACTAGGCATGATTCACCCCAAAAATCTCGAGGTATGTTTCGTTATAACATGTATTTTAAGCAAAAAATCTTAGTTTTCAAGCCTTACTTTTGGGTTCGGCTGAACGACTATGGAGATTGCTGCCGGCGCAGCAGGCACAACCAAAAAACCAGTTGCGGAGCTTAGAGGGGCTGCTAAACGAAGTCGCCGAATTCAAGTGTAAATTGAAATGCAATGAACGCGCCACGATCCGAATTCCTGAAGGTGCTCACCGAGCGAGGCTTCATTCACCAGACCTCCGACTTCGAGGGCGTGGATACAGCCGCTCTCGAGAACCGGCTGACGACCTATGTGGGCTATGACTGCACCGGCCCGTCGCTTCATGTGGGCCATCTGCTCTCGATCATGATGCTGCACTGGCTCCAGAAGACCGGGGCGGGCAAGCCGATCACGCTCATGGGCGGCGGCACGACCAGGGTTGGCGACCCTTCCGGCAAGGACGAGAGCCGCAAGCTCCTGACCGTCGAGCAGATCCAGGCCAACAAGGAGAGCATCAAGACCGTCTTCTCGCGCTTCATCAGCTTCGGCGAGGGCAAGACCGACGGCAACACCGACGCGATGATGGTCGACAATGCCGAGTGGCTGACCAAGCTCAACTACATCGAGTTCCTGCGCGATGTCGGCCGCCATTTCTCGGTCAATCGCATGCTGTCCTTCGACAGCGTGAAGCTGCGCCTTGAGCGCGAGCACGAGCTGTCGTTCCTGGAATTCAACTACATGATCCTCCAGGCCTACGACTTCGTGGAGCTCAACAAGCGCTATGGCTGCGTGCTGCAGATGGGCGGCTCGGATCAGTGGGGCAACATCGTCAACGGCATCGATCTCGGCCGCCGTCTCGGCACGCCTCAGCTCTACGCCGTCACCTGCCCTCTGCTGACCACGGCCTCCGGCGCCAAGATGGGCAAGACCGCCTCCGGCGCGGTCTGGCTCAACGCGGATATGCTCAGCCCCTACGATTACTGGCAGTTCTGGCGCAACACGGAGGATGCGGACGTTCCGCGCTTCCTCAAGCTGTTCACGATTCTGCCGATGGATGAGATCGCCAGGCTCTCGGCTCTGCAGGGCGCCGAGATCAACGAGGCGAAGAAGGTGCTGGCCACGGAATCCACTGCCCTCCTCCATGGTCGCGAGGCCGCGGAACTGGCGGCAGAGACAGCGCAGAAGACTTTCGAACAGGGCACCCTCGCAGAGAGCCTGCCCACCATCGAAGTCGCTTCCGGCATCCTGAAGGAAGGCCTCGGCGTGCTGACGGCCTTTGGCCCGGATTATGCGAAGCTCGTGCCATCATCGAGCGAGGCCCGCCGTCAGGTCAAGAGCGGCGGCCTGAAGGTGAACGACCAGACGGTTTCCGACGAGCGTGCGACGCTCAATCTTTCGGACCTCACGAGCGAAGGCGTGATCAAGCTGTCCTTCGGCAAGAAGAAGCACGTGCTTCTGCGGGCCATCTAAAAGCACCGCCCTCACCCTTCGAGACGGACCGCTCACGCAATCCTCCTCAGGGTGAGGCTTTGAACCTGCTTGAGGATTTCAGCTCCAGAGCATCGGACGAGAAAAGTGGATTTGCACTTTAGGGATCGATCCGATGCTCATTTTCCGAGGAGTGCATCGTTCGAGGCGAACGGAAGGTCCGCACGATGCGCTAGCGCTCCGGAGTCACAGGCGGCGGATCGCCCTGCGGCTCCATTCCCACACCCACACCGAATAGCTTGCGCAGGAAGCCCGGCGCCACGGCCGAGAGCGGATTGACCGTCAGCGTCGGCGCACTTGTCGAGCCCATGGCGCGGAAATTGACCGCGAACAATCCCTCGTACTGCCCGCCTCCGAGCAGCGGCCCGAAGAGCGGCACCTTGGCAAAAGCGTTGTTCAGCCCATAGGCCGGCACGAAGGTGCCCGAGATATCCATGCGATCCCGGCCGTAATCGATGAAGCCGCCGAGAGTGAAGCCGATCTGATTGCCGTAGATCGCCGTGTCCTTGAAATCGACGCGGCCCGCCGTGCGGGTAAATTCGGCTCTTGCCCTGGTGAAGGTCACCTCGTTCACATCCACCCGGACGGTCTGCGGATTGCCGGCCTTGTCCTGTCCGGCGATCACCTGCGTCTGGGTCGGGATGATCCGGCGCAGGGCTGGCTCGTTGACCAGTGTGAAGGAGCGCAGCAACAGAAGTCCGGGCTGAGCCCCCTCGCCCGTCGCCATGTTGATGATGAGATCGCCACCCGCCATGCGCTTGTACACATCGGTAAAGCGCAGAAGCGCACCCGCATCCTCCGCCTGGAGGATGATGACCGAGCCGCCCCTCCCCTGAGCATCCGTGCGGGCAGCAATGTTCGTGGAGCCGAGGCGACCCTTCATATCGAGCTGGCGCAGGGTGTCCTTGCGCACGGACGCCTTGATCGTGGCGTTGGTGATCGCCTCGTCGTTGTAGCCGGTCAGGATGTTGAGCGCGAGGTCGATGTCGACATCCTTGGAGTCCTTCTGCGCGCTTCCGCTACGAGACGAGGATTGCGAGCCGAAACCTTTCAAGAAGGGGCGCGCATCGCCCACGTTCCCGCGGACATTCACCTTGTAGATGCCGCCGGACTGTTCGATTTGCACCCGCATGTCGTCACCGGGCGAGAGCTTGAAGGTGGGCAGATCCGCCTTCTCGATCTCGCCGTCCTTCGACAGAGTCGCAGTGCCGCGCAACTGCACCGTGCCGCTGTCGAGCTGCAAATCGCGGAGTTCGTTTTCGGCCCCCTCGACCATCGCGAAGGTCAGCTTGCCCGGCCTGCCCGCAGGCTTTACCCAGCCGGGAATGAGCTGATCCACACCGGCTTTGGCGAAGTCTGCCTCGATCAGCATGCCGGGCGCATCGGGGTTGCCCAGAGGCATGCCGACCTTGAGTGCGACACTGCCCGTCAACCGCGGGCCGAAGGAGAGCCCGCGCTTGCTGCGCGCCGACTCGTCGAGAACGAAGGAGATATTCGCTTGGCCGCCCTGGCGGTTCTTCTGCACGTCGACATTAGCCGGGCCGCCCCCCATCTTGCCGTCGCCTTTGATCGACAGGTCTCCCCTATCGTAGGCAATCGTCAGATTGGCCGCTTCGAGCTTCTCCTTGCCGAACAGCTTGTCGAGGGTGAGATCGTTCAGTGTTCCTGCAATCTTCAGCGGAAGATCGGCAATGGCTGGAATGTTGTTGACGGCGAGCCCGATCCCAACCCGCAGATCCGCCTTGCCCTTCATCGTGGCGGGATCGACCTCGAACCCGGCGATCTCCTTGACGACCGGCTGCTGGAGCATGGCGCCGACACCATCCGCCGAGCCCAGGAGGCGGAAGTCGATGCGCGCAACCGCATTGTCGTCCCAGTAATTGTCGAGAGCGAAAGAGCCCTCGGAGGCAGCCAGGCTGTAATGACCGGCCATCTCGATGCGCCCGGCCGGCGCACGTAAGGCAACCTTCGTACCGGTCACCTGCCCGGTCACATCCATCTCCGACACGGGCGGCAAACCCTCGGCTGCCTGAAGGATGCCCTGAGAAATCTGAAAATCGATCTTCACGGAGTCATCTGGAATGGGTCCGCCGGACATGGACTTTTCAACATCGGCCCCGGTCATCCCGACCTTGAGCCTGAACATTTCGAGCGTGCCGCTCTTGAGGTTCGCCACTAGGAAACGTCGAACAGGAGGAGCCACGGCCTCCGGCCAGACGCGCAACGCAGACCGGACATTGGTCTGCGTGGCCGTCACGTCGAATTTCAGCCCCTTAGGGTCGGCTGAAGCCGCAAGCGCACCGCTGATGTCCGTGGTGAGGTCAGGCCCGCGCAGCCTGATGCTGTTGATCATGACGCCATTGGGACCGGAGAGATCTGCGTCGAACTGCGAAACCTGAAGCGGGGCATCGCCGGGAGCTGCACCTGACCAGACGATATCCTTGCCGCTCAAGAACAGGCGCCAAGGAGCATTCGCTGTTGGCGTCGATAGCGCGCCTTGGAGCCTGACGCGCGTCTCGCCGCCTTTGAGCTCAAGGGTCGGGAGATTGAGGGTCTTCTTGGCCTCGTCCCATTCGGCCACGATCGTGGCGCGCTCGACAGGCAAAGCCGAGGTATCCTTGTCCTCGATCTGGATCATGCCCGTATTGCTGTCGAGGCGAGTCTTCAACTCCGTCACGCGGCCATCCGCATAGGCCACGTCGAAGCGCCCCGAGAACTCGAGATCGGTCGCAGCCGGCAGGCCTGACAACCCGCTGAGCAGCAGAATGTCCTGGATCGGCGCGGAATCGGCGACGACCGCCGCACGGTAGGCCGTCCCGCTCTCGGCTCTCGCATCGCCGTTGAGCTGCCAGGGGCCCTGAGGACCTTCAACGGTCGCGGCGAAATGACGTCCGCCATTCTCCGACCAGTCGAAAGTGGCGTCGACCCGTTTGAACCTGGCCCTCTCTCGACGATCCGCATCGATGAAGACGAGCTGAGCATTGGTCAGTTGCGCGCGCCCAAGGGAGTTGAGGACACTTCCCGGACCGACGACCAGCTCGAACAGAGAGCCCACGGTGCCCGAGACCTGAGACGGGCCATCGGTGCTCGCGGCCAAGGAAGCGGCGGCCTCCTTGGAAGGAGCGGGTTCGGCTGTCGCGTCAAACGCAGCGTGCAGTTCTTCCGTCGTCTGCACGGGCGAGAAGGTCAGCGAACCATCCCGGTTGACCAGGATCCGCAATTGCAGGTCACGCACCTCGATGGCTTTGGGCTGCAGATTGGCTGTGAGCAGCGACAGGAAGTCGACACTGACAAGAGCATACGGGGCCCGAACAACGAGTCCTCCGCCAGGAGCTCGGATGTCGAGGCCGTTCGCCCGCAGAGCCGGCGTCCCCTCATGCAGTTCGATGGCCGTGTTGCGCAGCGTCACGGCCCATCCGGGGCCGATGCGGGCGGCCAGAGCCTCGGCAACGCGCTCGGGCAGGCGTCCGAAGGTCATGGGGCCGACGGAGAGACGCAGGTAAAAAAGCCCCCCGACAACGACAAGAAAAGCGATCAGCCCAAGCTTGACGTAGAGCGTACCACGGAGCACCCGCCGCCAAAGGCTCTTCTTGGCCGGTTCTCGCCGGGACAACGTGGTACGGAACGGTAACTTCATTCTTGTGATGTCGGCAATCCGGTTCTTGCGCTTGTGCGGCAGCGAGGGAATCACTGGGGAACTTAACCGTCCCGGCAGCCTCCCGCGACCGCCACTTTTCCGTCGTGCACACAAGAGGCTTCCAACCAGCACAATCCGCCAAAAGGAAGGCGAATGATGGCCCTGACGCCCGGAACCAAAGCCCCTGCTTTCTCCTTGCCCGCCACTGGAGGGAAGGACATCTCCCTGGAGAGCCTCAAAGGCAGGAACGTGGTGCTGTATTTCTATCCGAAGGACGACACGAGCGGCTGCACCCTGGAGGCCCAGAATTTCCAGGCCCTTCGCAAGGAGTTCGAGGCCGCCGACACCGAGATCGTCGGCGTCTCCCCCGATCCCCTGAAGAGCCACGACAAGTTTCGGACCAAGTACGGCCTCGAATTTCCCCTCGCTTCCGACGAGGCGACCGCCATTCTGGAAGCCTATGGCGTGTGGGTCGAGAAAAGCATGTATGGCCGAAAATATATGGGCGTCGAGCGCACTACGGTGCTCATCGACCGCGACGGCACCATCGCCAAGGTCTGGAACAAGGTGAAGGTGCCGGGCCACGCGGAGGAAGTGCTGGCAGCGGCACAGGCGCTCTGAAGGCTCACCAAAGTGAAAGGGCCGCTTCGACGAAGCGGCCCTTTGCTTTTAGTCGATATCCTCGACCTCTTCGCCCCCGCCATAGACGCGCTGGGCGAGCGAGGCTTCCATGAACGGGTCGAGATCGCCGTCGAGCACGTCCTGCGGGCTCTGGGACTGGGTGCCCGTGCGCAGGTCCTTCACCAGCTGATAGGGCTGCAGCACGTAGGAGCGGATCTGGTGTCCCCAGCCGATATCGGTCTTGGCGGCAGCTTCAGCGTTCGCTTTTTCCTCGCGCTTCTTCAGCTCGGCCTCGTAAAGACGCGCGCGCAGCATGTTCCAGGCGGTGGCGCGGTTCTTGTGCTGCGAGCGCTCCTGCTGGCAGGCCACGACGATGCCGCTCGGGATGTGCGTAATGCGCACAGCCGAGTCCGTGGTGTTCACGTGCTGGCCGCCCGCGCCGGAGGAGCGGAACGTATCGATGCGGCAGTCGGATTCCTTGATCTCGATGTTGATGCGATCATCCACTACCGGATAGACCCATACCGAGGCGAAGCTTGTATGGCGGCGCGCGTTGGAGTCGTAGGGCGAGATGCGCACCAGACGGTGCACGCCCGACTCGGTCTTGAGCCAGCCATAGGCGTTGTGGCCCTTGATCAGGAGCGTGGCGCTCTTGATGCCGGCTTCTTCACCATCGGTGATTTCGAGGAGTTCGACCTTGAACTTCCGGCGCTCGGCCCAACGGGCATACATGCGCTGAAGCATGGAGGCCCAGTCCTGACTTTCCGTGCCGCCGGCACCCGAGTGCACTTCGAGATAGGTATCGTTGGCGTCGGCCTCGCCCGAGAGCAGGGTTTCCACCTGACGGCGGGCAGCCTCTTCCTGGAGGCTGCGGATCGCCTCCTCGCCTTCCCTGATGGTGTCTTCGTCGCCCTCCATCTCGCCGAGTTCGATCAGCGTGACCGCGTCATCGAGCTCCTGCTCCATGCGCTTGATGGACGAAATCTGATCCTCAAGGGTCGTGCGCTCGCGCATGATCTTCTGCGCGGCCTCCGCATCGTTCCAGAGGTTCGGGTCTTCGGCTTGGGCGTTCAGTTCGGCGAGGCGGCGCTGGGCATTATCCCAGTCAAAGATGCCTCCTCAGCAGCCCGACTGACTGCTTAGTCTCTTCTACGAGGTGTTCGATTTCGGCGCGCATTTTGTCTTGCTGTCCGTGCCTTGAGTTCGAGGGCGTCTTAAGCGGACCGCCCCATGGTGTAAAGAAGCCTTTCCGCAAGCTGCCGAGCACTGCAGTCACCCTCGTGTCTGCCGTACTCATGCGTTTTCGTGCTTGTCAGGAAACGCACTTCATATGGTGAGGAAGGCGGATCAATACAATCCGCCCGGGCTTGCTCCCACCGCCCGCTGTGGCGGAGGCGCGGGCGAGTACTCGGCCTGTGGGGCCGCGTCCTCCTCCTCGGCAGGAGAATAGTATTGCGGCGGCGACTGTCCGGGCTTGAAGGCCTCCAGGATCGTACCGGCGCCATCGCCGGCGCGGGTGCCGGTGGCGGCGCTGACCCGGATCAGCTTGATGCCCGGAGGCACGCGGAACGGAGTCGCAGGCTTGTCCTTCAGGGCCAGCTGCATGAAGTCACGGAACACGGGCGCAGCATACTGGCCGGCGGTAGCCGCATTGCCGAGGGACTTCGGCTGGTCATAGCCGAGGAACACGCCCACAGCGAGGTCGGGCGAGAAGCCCACGAACCACACATCCTTTGCGTCGTTGGTGGTGCCGGTCTTGCCGGCGAGCGGCTTGCCGACGGCCTTAACCGACTGGGCTGTGCCGCGCTGCACCACGCCTTCGAGGATCGAGGTCATCTGGTAGGCGGTCAACGGGTCGAGCACCTGCTCGCGATTATCGGTGAGCTTGGGCGCAGCGCCGCCATCCCATTTCTCGGCATCGCAGGTGGCGCATTTGCGGTCGTCGTGGCGATAGATCGTGCGGCCGCTGCGATCCTGAATCTGGTCGATCAGCGTCGGCTTGATGCGGCGGCCGCCGTTCACGAACATGGAATAGGCCGCCGTCATGCGCATGACCGTGGTCTCGCCAGCGCCGAGCGACATGGAGAGCAGCGGCAGCATGTCGTCATAGACCCCGAAGCGACGGGCATATTCGGAGATGACCGGCATGCCGATCTCGTTGGAGAGACGCACCGTCATCAGGTTCTTCGAATGCTCGATGCCGTAGCGAAGCGTACGCAGGCCCGCAGACTTGCCGTCATAGTTCGACGGAGCCCAGGCGGCCTGCCCCGGTCCCATATCGAGCACGAAGGGCGCGTCCATGATCTGGGACGAAGGCGTGTAGCCGTTGTCGAGAGCCGTCGCGTAGACGATGGGCTTGAACGAGGAGCCCGGCTGGCGCATCGCCTGCGTCGCGCGGTTGAACTCGCTCTGGTCGAAGGAGAAGCCGCCGACCATCGCATGGACGCGGCCCGACTGGGGATCCATGGCGACGATGGCACCGGAAATTTCAGGCACCTGGCGCAGACGATACTGGCCCTGCTTGCCGTCGATGGGCTCCACATAAACCACGTCGCCGACAGCAAGCGCCTTCTCGACGGCACGGCGCGTCCACTTCACGCCGTCGGCGGTCACGAAGCCGGTCTCGCGGTCGCGAGAAAGCTGACCGGAGGATTCCTTCTTCGGCTGAAGGCCGATTCGGGCACGTCCGCCGGAAACTTCGAGCACCACGGCCAGACGCCAGGGCTGCACGTCGCCCATGGACTGAACCTCGGCCAGAGCCAGACCCCATTCGCGGCCCGCCAAGTCGAGCTTCTGCTGGGCGCCGCGCCAGCCGCGCGCTTCGTCGAAGCGCACGAGACCGTCGACCAGGGCCTTACGGGCCATGGCCTGCATCTTGGGATCGAGGGTCGCGCGGATCAGGAGACCGCCCTCGTAGAGCTTCTCTTCACCGTAACGCTCCGCGATGTCGCGACGCACGCCTTCGGCGAAGTAGCCTGAGGCGATGCTGTTGGGAGACACGACGCGCGGCGTGACATTGAGCGGCAGCTTCTTGGCGGCTTCCGCCTCCTCCGGCGTGATGTAGCCGTTCTCGGCCATTCGGCCGATCACCCAGTTGCGGCGCTCGATGGCGGCCTGGCGCTGACGGAACGGATGATAGTTGTTCGGTGCCTTCGGAAGAGCGGCCAAGTACGCGACCTCGGCAATGTCGAGCTCGTGGAGCGACTTGCCGAAATAGTTCAGCGCCGAGGCGGCGACGCCGTAGTTGCTAAGGCCGAGATAGATCTCGTTGAGATAGAGCTCGAGGATCTTGTCCTTCGAGAAGGTGGATTCCATGCGCAGCGCGATCAGAGCCTCACGGATCTTGCGCTCGTAGCTCCTCTCGTTGCCGACGAGGAAGTTCTTGGCCACCTGCTGCGTGATGGTCGAGGCACCCTGCTCGCGTTTTCCGCCCGACTTGACGTTGACCAGGATCGCGCGAACGACGCCCTCGGGGTCGATGCCCGGATGCTTGTAGAAGTTCTTGTCCTCGGCGGACAGGAAGGCGGCCTTCACCAGCTTCGGCATAGCCTGGATCGGCACGTAAAGGCGGCGCTCGCGGGCATATTCCGCGATCAGGCTGCCGTCCGAGGCATGGACGCGTGTCATCACCGGCGGCTCGTAATTGGCGAGCTGCGCGTGATCCGGCAGGTCCTTGGAGTAGAACCAGAATCCATAGGCCAGCCCGACGGCGCCGATCAGGAAGAAGATCGCCCCGATGCTGAACAGGAAGCCGAAGAATCGTAGGACAAAACGCATCCGAAGATATTCCGTTGTCGGCGCTTCAAAAGCACCCGTTTATGCAAGATCCCGAACGCCGTTTCCCACCGGCACAGGAGCGGCACTCAGATCTGCCCGCTCTGTTAACCGAGGAATCGCGCCCCCGCTACGGGTATCCACACTCTATCTATGGTAAAACTGCGGCAGCATCCTGCCGGGCGAGGCGTGCTGCGAAAAAGCGATCCACCGCCGCGCTCATGGCGGAGACCATTTTGCCCCGCCATTCCTCGGACAGGAGCAGGTCGAGGTCCTGCTTGCTGGAGAGATAGCCCAGCTCCACCAGGACCGAGGGCACGTCATGGGCCCGAAGCACCTGGAAGCGGGCCTGACGGTGCGGGTTCTTGTTCAGGCGGGCGACCGAATCGAACGCGCCGACCAGGCGGGTGGCGAAGCCATGAGAGAAACTGCGCGTCTCACGCAAGGTCAGTTCCACCAGGATGTCCGACACGTCATCCGGCATGTCGGTGCTCTCAACGCCTGCCACCGCGTCAGCCTTGTTTTCCCGCTCGGCGAGCCAGGCCGAGTCGGCGTCGGACGCCCTCTCCGACCCTGTATAGACGGTCAGTCCCCGCACCTCCTGGCCGCCGGAGATCGAATCAGCATGGATGGAGATGAAGAGATCGGCCTGGGCACTCCGAGCCGCGCGGACGCGGTCTCCAAGGGAGATGAACACGTCCTTGTCGCGGGTCATCAGAACCTTGTAGCGTCCGCTCGCTTCCAACGCCTTCTGCAGCTTCTGGGCAAAGGAGAGGACGAGATCCTTCTCGAACACGCCCCCAACCGAATTGGCACCGGGATCGATGCCCCCATGGCCGGGATCGATCACGATGACCGGGAGGGCATCCTTGGCGAGCGAAGCAGGCTCCGCCGTGGTGGGTTGGGCCGCCTTGGCCGCAGAGTCAGCGGCCGCGCGATGGAAATCAGCGCGCTCGGTGCGGGTCAGCTCGATGGTCAGCAGCGCCGTGCCGCCGGCGGCATTCGCGTCGACGGTCATGCCGGAGACGGTGGCCGGCTGGGTCAGCTCCATCACGACCCGGGAGCGCCCCGGAGCGAAAAGACCATAACGATAGGAGGAAATCAGTCCCGCCTTCTGACGTCCGGCCTCGGGAGTCAGGTGAAACGCCACCTCCGGCAGGTCGATGATGAGGCGGTCCGGCTTCTCCATAAGAGAGGCCTGAGCCGTCACCGGCTTGGAGAGCGCAATCCGGAACCGGGTCTTGGCGCCTTCAACCTCGACCGAGACATCCGCCGCAATCACGGGAGCAGCAGCCTTGCTCGCATCGCTGCCCGTCGCCCAAGCGGGGCCCGTCCCCGAGGCGACGAAGGTCGCCACGAGACTCACGAGGAGGCCCACGCAGATCAGGCGTATCAAAGCTTTGATTCTCATACTGCCGCTGGAAGTTTCACGCCCTCTTCCTATCTCATTAGAAGGCCTTTGGTTAAGGAAGCTTCTCCTGCGGAAGTTTATTGTCGAGACACTGTTGCATTAACGACACATCGCCTCGGCATCTTGCCAAATGCCCCATTCGATCTGTAATGATCATGAACCCCGTCCGGCATGGCCGAATCTGACGGCGGACCTGAGGAGATGGTTGTGTTGACCGGTCCTCTGAGGATCCCGTCACCCTCGACAGGCGCTCGGAAGGGTTCGGTGGCGATACAGATCGCTGCATTTTACCGATGGCCGGATCCGTTCGGGTCATCGATTCCTAGAAAGGGCCGTCTTGAATGGTTGCGAACACGAAGTCAGCTTTGACTCTCGTTCCGGCACCGTTCGAAGCGCGCGTTTCTTTTCGCGCTCGCCCTTCCCTCACCTCATCCGGCTCAAAGCCGTCCCGTTTTAACCCAGAATGCGCCCCTCTGCGGCGCACGATGGCGATCGACAGCAATCCGAACGCAATTCCAGCCCGCCGCCGCTTCGTGCGGCGTGGCCACCCGCCTTCACTGCGGCTAATGCCTCAGGTCCTGCCCTCGATCGCCATGTCGAGAGTTCAACATGGCAAACAAGATGCTTATCGATGCCTCCCACCCGGAAGAAACCCGGGTCGTGGTGGTACGTGGTCAGAAAGTCGAAGAATTCGACTTCGAATCCGCTAACCGGAAGCAACTGCGCGGGAACATCTATCTCGCGAAAGTGACCCGCGTAGAGCCGTCCCTTCAGGCGGCCTTCGTCGAATATGGCGGGAATCGCCACGGCTTCCTCGCCTTCAGCGAAATCCATCCCGACTATTATCAGATCCCGGTCGCCGACCGTCAGGCGCTGCTCGAGGCCGAAGCCGAGGCGCAGGCTGAAGAAGAGCGCGAGGAAGAGCGCCGCCGCAACCGCCGTCGCCGGTCCGCCCAGCGCCGCGTGGCGAGCGACGACGCGGTTGTCTCCTCCGAGGCCGAGGCCGGCACGGAAGAAGGCGCCGAGACTCAGGCTCCTGCGGAAAGCACCGAAGAGACCATCGACCTGATCGCCGCCGGCGGTGATTTCGAGCTTGCCTCCGGCGAGCCCGCCGAGCCTGTTCAGACCGCTGAGGGCGTCGAGGAACTGAAGGCCCCTGCCGAGGAGCAGGAAGCTCTGGCTGAGACCCAGGAGACCGCAGAAGCTTCCGAGGCTGAAGAGGTCGAGACTTCCGGTGAGGAAGGCGACGAGGACGAGGACGAGGGCGACGACGAGAACGAAGGCGAGGAGGAGGACCACGTCGAGCAGCTCGGGGGCGGCGATGCGTTGGAGGACGTTCCCCAGCGCCGCGTTCCGCGCAAGCAGTACAAGATCCAGGAAGTCATCAAGCGCCGTCAGATCCTGCTGGTTCAGGTCGTGAAGGAAGAACGCGGCAACAAGGGCGCGGCTCTCACCACCTATCTTTCGCTCGCTGGCCGCTATTCGGTGCTCATGCCCAACACGGGTCGTGGCGGCGGCATCTCGCGCAAGATCACGAACGCGGCTGACCGCAAGCGTCTGAAGGAAATCGCCCAGGAGCTGGAGGTGCCTGAAGGGATGGGCATCATCCTGCGCACGGCCGGTGCGTCGCGCACCAAGCCGGAGATCAAGCGCGACTACGAATATCTGATGCGCCTCTGGGAGAGCGTGCGCGAGCTCACTCTCAACTCGTCGGCTCCCGCGCTGGTCTATGAGGAAGGCTCGCTCATCAAGCGCGCCATTCGAGACCTCTACAACAAGGAGATCGACGACATTCTCGTCTCCGGCGAGGACGGCTATCGTGAGGCCAAGGACTTCATGCGCATGCTCATGCCGAGCCATGCCAAGATCGTCCAGCCCTACCGTGAGCCGCAGCCGCTCTTCGCGAAATACGGCGTCGAAGCTCAGCTCGACGCGATGTTCTCAAACATCGTGACGCTGAAATCCGGTGGCTATCTCGTCATCAACCCGACGGAAGCACTGGTCTCCATCGACGTTAACTCGGGCCGCTCCACCCGTGAGCACAATATCGAGGACACGGCGCTGCGCACGAATCTCGAAGCGGCGGAGGAAATTGCCCGCCAGCTTCGCCTGCGCGATCTCGCAGGCCTCGTCGTCATCGACTTCATCGACATGGAAGAGAAGCGCAACAACCGCGCTGTCGAGAAGAAGCTGAACGAGTGTCTGAAGAACGACCGCGCCCGTATCCAGGTGGGTCGCATCTCGCCCTTCGGGCTTTTGGAGATGTCGCGCCAGCGCATCCGCACGGGCGTTCTCGAATCCTCCTCCGTCCCCTGCCCGCACTGCGCCGGCACCGGTTTCGTCCGCTCGACGCCGTCAGTGGCGCTGCACGTGCTGCGCTCGATCGAGGAAACCCTCATCAAGAATTCGGGCTACAACCTCATCGTTCGCACGCGGATGGAGGCAGCCTTCTACATCCTCAACCAGAAGCGCATCCACCTGCGCGATCTGGAGACCCGCTTCGGCGTTGCGATCTCCATCATTGCGGACGGCTCGCTCACCGGCACGACCAACTACGTGATCGACCGCGGCGAGCCCGCGCTGCGGCTCGAGCACAAGTCCGCCGCCACCGGCATCCAGATCGACGCCATCGCTCCGATGGACGTGGTGGAGGAGATCGAACCCGAGATCGAAGCCGAGGACGAGGAACTGGCTGACGAGGAGGCTCGCGCCTCCGAGGAAGGCCGCGGCGAAGAAGGCGAAGGCGGCCGTCGCCGCCGTCGCCGCCGCCGCCGTCGTGGACGCGACCGCGAGCCTTTCGCGGGCGCTGCCCAGAGCGAAGAAGGAGCCGAGACAGAAGCTGATGAAGGTGAGGAACTCGAAGGCGTCGAAGCCGAGGCCTCCGACGAAGAGGGTGAAGCCGCCGAAGGCTCAGAGGCCTCCGACGACCGTGGCCGTCGTCGCCGTCGTCGAGGCCGCCGTGGTGGTCGTGGCCGTGGCCGGGACGAGGCCATCGAGACCTTTGCCACGGAGGAAGGTTTCGCGGCTGCCACCGAGGCTGTCGCCGAGGCCGTCAGCACCCTGGACGAGGAGCCGGTGCGCGAACCCGCTCCTGCTCCGGAGCCTGCCGTATCGGAAGAGCCCATCGAGACCAAGCCCGCTCCGCAACCGACCGAAGAGCCTGCGGAAGCCCCGCGTCCTGTGGTCCCCGAGGCTGTGGTCCCTGAGCCTGTGGTCCCTGAGCCCGTGGTCCCCGAGCCGGAGCCGGTCGCCGTGGTCCTCACCCCGCCGGACCCGGAGCGCCCGAAGCGCGCCGGCTGGTGGTCCAAGGCCAAGTCGGTCCTCAGCGGGTCGTAAGTTCCAGAAGCAAAAATGCCCGGCGAAAGCCGGGCATTTTTGTTGAAGAACTCGTCAATGCCATCATGGCCGCCCCGGACTCGATCCGGGGATCGGTCCTAGCCATCCACGTCTTTGGGCAACGTGCTTCGAAGACGTGGATGCCCGGCCTTGTGCCGGGCATGACGGGAATAAAAGTTATTTCAACCAGCCCCTGAGCCGTTCCACCGTCTCGCGGCAATCGTTCTCCGAACCTGCGAAGGAGAGGCGCATGTAATGCGCGCCTTCGATGGGGTCGAAGTCGAGGCCGGGGGTGGCAGCAACGCCCGTCTCCTCCAGCATGCGCTTGCAGAAGCCGATGGAGTCGTTCGTGTAGCGGGCGATGTCGGCGTAGATGTAGAAGGCGCCATCCACCGGGTGCATCTCGGCGATGCCGATCTTGGGCAGCTCTTCCAGGAGGTAGGCACGGTTGCGCGCGTATCCGGCCTTCACCGCCTCCAACTCCTCGGTGGCATCGAAGGCCGCCAGCGCGGCCACCTGCGAGAGATAGGGCGGCGAGATGTAGAGATTCTGCGCCAGCCGCTCGATGGGGCGCACCAAGCGCTCGGGCACCACGATCCAGCCGATGCGCCAGCCGGTCATGCAATAGTACTTCGAGAAGGAGTTGATCACGACCGCATCGTCGTCCGAGGCGAGCGCCGTGGAGGCTGCGTCGCCATAGGTCAGACCGTGATAGATCTCATCAGAGACAAACCACAGACCGAGGCGGCGGCAGATTTCCCCGAGCTCCGCGAGGGCCTTGCGCCCGATCATCGTGCCGGAGGGGTTCGCCGGGCTCATGGCGAGAATGCCGTGGAGAGGCTTTGCCGCATGGGCCTTCTCGATGGCCTTGGCGGTCATGATCCAGCCATCGGCTTTGTTAAGCGGAATGACGACGGGTTCGATGCCGAGCGCTTCGAGAATATTGCGATAGGCCGGATAGCCCGGCGCCGTGATGGCGACACGCTGGCCCGCATCGAAAAGGCTTAAGAACGCGAGCACGAAACCCGCCGAGGATCCCGTGGTTACGACCACGCGCTCGGGCGCGATAGAGACGCCGTAAGTCTCTCGGTAGTGCTTGGCGATCCGCTCTCTCAAGGAGGCGATGCCGAGCGCCTCCGTGTAGCCGATTCGGCCGAGGTCCAGCGCGGCCTTGGCCGCCTCGCGGGCCGCGCGCGGCGCGGCAGCGGACGGCTGGCCCACCTCCATATGGATCACGCTGTCCCCTCGCCTTTCTTTCGCCGCAGCGGCGCTCAACACATCCATGGCCAGGAAGGACGAGACCCGGTCCATGCGGCGGGCAATGAGGGGCAGGTTCTGATCCGCGATTGATTTTGTCATGGAAAGGCTCGTAACCCGTTGGAAAGCCAGCCTCAAGAACCATGTTTGAGCCGTCATGGCCGCACTTGGTTTACGGCCATCCACGGCTTCTCCCGGGATGAAGGCGTGGATCCCCGGAACAAGTCCAGAGATGACGAGCTGGGTTCGCAAAACGAAGCCGTGATTTGACGTCGCGCTTTCAAAACCGCTAACTCACGCCAGATATCGTACGGAAAATTCCGCAAAGGACCGGATATGCGCTTCTCGCTTCTCAAAACCTGCCAGGCCATGGCTCTGTTCGGCGCTCTTGCCGTTGCACCTGCCGCCCAGGCTCAGAACGCCGTCTTCAACGAGCAGCAGAAGCAGGCGATCGGTGAGGTCGTGCGGGAATACCTCCTGAAGAACCCGGAGCTTCTGGCCGAGGTCATCAGCGAGCTCGAGAAACGCCAAGCCGAGGCCCAGCAGGTTGCCCAGACGAGCGCCGTGAAGGAGACGAAGCAGACGCTTCTGAACGCGCCCCATTCCTATGTGGCGGGCAATCCTTCGGGCGACGTCACCCTGGTCGAGTTCTTCGATTACAATTGCGGTTACTGCAAAAAGGCTCTCGCCGACGTGCAGACGCTCATGAAGAGCGATCCGAAGCTGCGCGTCGTGCTGAAGGACTTCCCCGTTCTCGGGCCTGATTCCGTGGAGGCGAGCCGCGTGGCCCTTGCGGTGAAGAACCAGCTGCAGGGCCAGAAGCTCTTCGACTACCACGTGAAGGTTCTGGAGACCCGCGGCCGCGTGGGCGGCGAGCGGGCCATGGCCGTGGCCAAGGAGATGGGCGTCGACATGGCCAGGCTCCAGAAGGATCTGGACAGCGCGGAGGTGCGCAACGCCCTTCAGGAAAACATGGCGCTGGGCGACAAGCTGAACCTGACCGGCACCCCGGCCTTCATCATCGGTGAGACGGTCATCCCCGGTGCGGTCGGCATCGACCCGCTGAAGCAGGTGGTCGACAACGTCCGTGCCTGCGGCAAGGCTACGTGCGGATAAGCCCGACCCGTCATTCACCATTCGTCATGGCCGTCCCCGGACTGGATCCGGGGATCAGTCCCAGCCATCCACGTCTTGAGGCGAATTAAAGACGTGGGTCCCCGGCATAAGGCCGGGGATGACGAGAGGCCGATCTGATAGCGAGAGCAAAAAGCGGCCTTTCGCCTTGATACCCTGACGGAAATCGCCCCAAGCTCTGGAAAGGCTTGGTTTTCCCCTTCCCCCATGCCCTCCTTTTGGCTAAGAGGGCGTTTCAGCTCCGCCTGACGGAGTTTCACGGAACGCTCCTTTCGCGATGATCAACGTCCACGTCCTTAACGGGCCCAATATCAACCTGCTCGGCCGTAGAGAGCCCCAGATTTACGGCAGCACCACGCTGGCGGACATCGAGAAGCTCGTGCGCGACAAGGCTGAGACCTTGGGGGCGGCGATCACGTTCCGCCAGTCCAACCACGAAGGACAGCTGGTCGACTGGATCCAGGAAGCAGGAGCCCAAGGCGCGGGCATCGTCATCAATGCCGGCGCTTACACCCACACCTCGATCGCGCTGCGCGATGCCATCGCCGGCAGCGGCGCTCCGACGATCGAGATTCATCTTTCCAATGTTCATGCTCGCGAAGGCTTTCGCCATCGCTCGTTCATCGCACCCGTGTCAGTCGGCGTGATCTGCGGTTTCGGCCCCATGAGCTATCTGCTCGGCCTCGAAGCGGTTCATCATGTCATGGTGGAACGGGCCCGGCTTCAGAAGCCCTCCCAGCACTAGTTCCTCACAATAAAGAGGTGAGCCCCATGGCCAAGGAAAACCCTTTCGATCCCGATCTCGTCCGGGAGCTGGCGAACCTGATCGCCGAAACGGATCTCAGCGAGATCGAAGTGGAGAAGGGCGACCTTCGCATCCGCGTGGCGCGCGTGATCCAGGCGGCCGTGACGGTTCCGGTTGCGGCTCCCGCGGCGCTTGCTCCGGCCCCTGTCGTGGCCCCGCCCCCGGCGGCTTCCGAAGCCGCAGCGGCCGCCAAGCCCGGCGCTCCCCACCCGGGCGCCGTGCTCTCCCCGATGGTCGGAACCGCCTACCGCAAGCCCTCGCCGGACGCGAAGCCCTTCGTGGAGATCGGCTCCAAGGTCCAGGCCGGCGACAAGGTGCTGCTCGTCGAGGCGATGAAGACCTTCAACGAGATCGTCGCTCCCCGCGCCGGTACCGTGACCGCCATCTATGTCGAAGACGGAACCCCTGTTGAATACGGCGAACCCCTCCTCGTCATCGAGTAAGGCGCGACATGTTCGATAAGATCCTCATTGCGAACCGAGGCGAGATCGCCCTGCGCATTCTTCGCGCGGCGAAGGAACTCGGGATTGCCACCGTCGCTGTGCATTCCACTGCCGACGCGGACGCCATGCATGTGCGCCTCGCCGACGAGAGCGTCTGCATCGGTCCGCCTGCGGCCCGCGACAGCTATCTCAACATCCCGGCCCTGATCGCCGCCTGCGAGATCACCGGCGCGGATGCCATCCACCCCGGCTACGGCTTCCTCTCCGAGAACGCCCGTTTCGCCGAAGTGCTGGAGCATCACCGCATCGCCTTCATCGGCCCCAAGGCGGAGCACATCCGCATCATGGGCGACAAGATCGAAGCGAAGCGCACCGCCAAACGTCTCGGCATTCCCTGCGTGCCTGGCTCCGAGGGCGGCATCTCCGATGAGGACGAGGCCAAGCGCGTCGCCAAGGAGATCGGCTATCCGGTCATCATCAAGGCTGCTGCCGGCGGCGGCGGGCGCGGCATGAAGGTCGCCCGCAACGAGGCCGATCTCGTCCATGCGCTGCAGACCGCCAAGACCGAGGCGAAGGCCGCCTTCGGCGACGACGCGGTTTATATCGAGAAATATCTCGAAAAGCCGCGCCACATCGAGATCCAGGTTCTCGGCGACGGAAAGGGCGGCGCGGTCCATCTCGGCGAGCGCGACTGCTCGCTCCAGCGCCGCCACCAGAAGGTCTGGGAAGAAGGCCCCTCGCCGGCTCTGAACGTCGAGATGCGCGAGCGCATCGGCGGCGTCGTGGCGAAAGCCATGCAGGAGTTGCAATATGCCGGCGCCGGCACCATCGAGTTCCTCTACGAGGACGGCGAGTTCTACTTCATCGAGATGAACACCCGCATCCAGGTGGAACACCCGGTCACGGAGATGATCACCGGCATCGACCTGGTGAACGAGCAGATCCGCGTGGCGGCAGGCCATCCGCTCTCGGTGAAGCAGGAAGACATCAAGATCGAAGGCCATGCCATCGAGTGCCGCGTGAATGCCGAGCATCCCTCGACCTTCCGTCCCTCGCCCGGCACGATCAGCTACTTCCACCCGCCAGGCGGTCTCGGCGTGCGCGTTGATTCGGCAGCCTACCAGGGCTACCGCATCCCGCCGCACTATGATTCTCTCGTGGGCAAGCTCATCGTGCATGGCCGCACCCGCAACGAGTGCCTCATGCGCCTGCGCCGGGCGCTTGACGAGTTCGTGGTGGACGGCGTGGATACGACGCTGCCGCTCTTCCGTACCCTCGTTCGCAACCCGGACATTCAGAACGGCCAGTACGACATTCACTGGCTCGAGAACTTCCTGAAGACGGGCGGACTGGAAGAAGCGTAATCGATGCCCCGCTTCCTCCAGGTCGGTCGCGGTGGTGAGCGCAAGGCACAGGCTCTGCGCTCGTCCCATGCAGCGGACCCGGAGGAGCACCTTCTTCCTAAAATTGACGTGTCGCCCGTCTAACCTTAGGTGCCGGGCGTTCTATCTGTGCTGACATGGCCCGAAAGATTGGACATGCTGGTGAATGACCCAGTCTTCCGATGATACCGTCACCATTACGCCTGAGATCCTGCTGAAAGCCTATGCAGCCGGCATCTTCCCCATGGCGGAAGATGCTGACGATCCTTCCCTCTTCTGGGTCGAACCGCGCGAGAGGGGCATCATTCCTCTCGACGGCTTTCATCTTCCCAAGCGTCTGGCTCGCACGATTCGCTCGGATGAATTCGAGGTCCGGGTGGACCAGGATTTCGACGCGGTCATTGCCGGTTGTGCGGCGCCAGGGGCGGATCGCGAGAAGACCTGGATCAACAGGCGGATCCGAGATCTCTACGGGCAGTTGTTCGATGCCGGCTTCTGCCACACGGTCGAGGTCTATCGGGACGATCGCCTCGTTGGCGGGCTTTATGGCGTGCGCCTGAAAGGCGCTTTCTTCGGCGAGAGCATGTTTCATACCGAGCGCGATGCCTCGAAGGTCGCCCTCGTGCATCTCGTCGCCCGCTTGAAGCGCGGCGGCTTCACGCTTCTCGATACCCAGTTCGTCACCTCGCACCTTGCACAATTCGGCGCCGTCGAGGTTCCCCGGCGCACCTACAAGCAGATGCTGCGCGCGGCCATGGAGCATGAAGGCCAGTGGTACGTCTGGCCCAAAGGCCGAAACGTGAGCGGCGGGGAAATCCTCGCCGTGATGTAGACCAGCTCAGCGTATCGTGCGGACCCGAAGGGCCGCGTCAGTGAAAAGTGGACCCGGTTTTCCGCCCCAAACGATGCGCTACTTCATAAATTGAGCATCGGATCGATCCCAAAAGGGGAGTCCACTTTTGGGTCCGGGGCTTTAGCGATCCGTATTGATGAGAGGAGCGTTCCGGTTGAAATCCCGGGTCGGACGCTGTGCAGGCTGGCGCGGCTGCAGCGGAGCCGTGTTGAGCGGCGGTGCAGGCGGCAACGGCCGGGCACCCTCCGCTGGAGCCATGATGCCGCCGGGCCGCGGGGCCTCCTCCGCAGGCGTGCGCTGCGTGGTCGGCTCGATCGGCGGCAGTTCTTCCACCACTTCCTTGGGCTCGGCGATCACCTCGGTGCCGCCTTTGCAGTCCACGAGCCAGAGATCGTAGACCGGGTGCTCGATCCCGTGCAGGCCGGGGCTCGATGCGAACATCCAGCCGGAGAACACCTTGCGGACGTTCCCGTCCGTGCCGGTCTCCTCCACCTCGACGAAGGACGTGGTGTTCGGGGTCTCGGTCTGCGGCTTGGTAAAGCAGACGCGCGGCGTCATCTGCAGAGCGCCGAACTGCACCGTCTCATCGACCTTCACCTCGAACGACACGATGCGTCCGGTAATCTTGTCGAGCCCGGAAAAGACAGCCGTCGGATTCTTGATTCTGTCCGCCTGGGCGGCGCCCGCCGTGCCGATCAGCGATGCGAGCACCAGAGCCGCCCGCGTCCATTCGAACTTCATTGTTGGTCCATGCCCCTTGTGAGCTGGCTGAGCGGCCGAGCACGGCCGCTGTCGGGTTCCGGCAACGCGATAACACGCGAACCATGATGGAAAAAGGGCAAGCGAGACCAGAAAGCCCATTACGCCGCGTCTTTTAAGGGCGGCGCGCCTATCGAAAACCACGTTCCAGGGGATTAGGCGCGGGCTCCTTCATGGGATCGCCCTCTTTCTCCCGCTTGTCATAATGGGCGGTGGAGCAGGTCACGGAGCACAGCAATCCACGATCCGACCAGTAGGACGGGCCGTTCTCGATCCTGCCGGCGTGATACGCGAAGTCCGTGTGGCCGTAAGGTAGGCCACACTCGACGCAGGTGCGGGAATTGAGTCGGTTCAGCATGACGGGGTCAGGGCAAGGCCGGAGCGGTCTTACTCACCCGGCGTCCACGGAACATAGTCGCCGGTAGCGGCGGGGCGCCGGCCGGTCGAGAGCTGCGAGCCCTGCGGGCGGTAGGCCTGGGGCGTACCGGTCATGTTCGGCACGTAGGGCTTCTCCCACGAGCGCGGCTGATAGTTCTCCTCGCTCGGAGGAACATCGCCGTTGTGGCAGAGCCACGCGCGCCAGCCCGGAGGAACCCGCGAAGCGTCGGCATCGCCGTTATAGATGACCCAGCGGCGCTCGGCGCCGACGTTCGAATCGATCGGCTGAGCCTGGGTATAGCGGTAGTAGCGGTTGCCGAATTCGTCCTCGCCCACGAACTGCCCCTTGCGCCAGGTGAAGAACCGGGTGCCGAGGGTCTGTCCGTTCCACCAGGTAAAGAACTGAATCAAAAACTGTTTCATCGCTACCGCCGAGGGGGGATTCCTGAAGTTGCGCGGAATATGGCCGGAGCATGAGGCGAAGTCCAGGGTAAAGATAGGCTCCCGGAAAGCGTCTTCTCCAGCGTAACACCAGGACATGCTTGGACGCCTTCGTGCCAATAGCCCAGCTCAAGCTCGACAAGATCGACGAGAGCCTTGAGAAGGCCATGGCGGCCTGAACCAGGCCTGCCCCGCACGAGTCCCTCACAATGGAGAAGGGCGCAGCCACCGCTGCGCCCTTGCCTGTCTCAGGACCGCGCGGCACGTCAGACGAGGAAGAAGTCGGCCGCCGTCAGCGCCTTGCCGGCCCCGATCGTGGCCAACTTCACCGCAGCCCCCGCCCCCGAGCCATCGGCGTCAAACCACAGCGCCCCCGTGCCGCGGTCGTACAGAATCTTCTGGTCCGCCGTCCCCGCCGCCGCGCCCAGCCGGAACGCCGCCGTCGCCAACGTCCCCGCCCCGAGGCCGAACAGGCTGGCCGACAGCTGGATCCGGTCCTCGCCGACGGTAAAGTCGATGATCCGGTCAGGGCCGCTGGCATCGAGCACGAACACGTCCTGGCCGTCACCACCCACCAGCTCGTCCGAGCCCGCGCCGCCGATCAGCGTGTCGGCGCCGGCCTCCCCGCGCAGGGCATCGCTGCCGTCGCCGCCGTCGATCAGGTCGGCGCCGGCCCGGCCCAGGAGCACGTCGTCGCCGCCCTCGCCGTAGAGCAGGTCGGTGTCGTCGCCGCCATCGAGGGTGTCATGGCCGGTCGAGCCGAACAGCGTGTCGGAGCCGGCCCCGCCGTCGACGAGATCGTTGCCGGCATCGGCGATGATCCAGTTGCCATTGGCGTTGCCGATCAGGATGTCGTGGAAGGCCGAGCCCCAGAGGCCGTTGACGGCGATGAACACGTCGCCGGCCGCCTCGCCGGTATTGGCGGCGGCGTCGCTCAGGTTCGCGGTGACGGCGATGAAGGCATGCTGGTAGGAGGCGACGCCGAAGCCGCCGGAGCCGTCGAGGGTGTCGGCGCCGCCGCCGCCCTCGAGCAGGTTGTTGCCGCCTCCGCCGTAGAGCAGGTCGCTGCCGAAGCCGCCGACGAGGCTGTCGTCGCCGAGGCCGCCCTGCAACAGGTCGTCGCCATCGGCCCCGTTCAGCGTGTCGTTGCCGTCGCCGCCGTCGATGTAGTCAGCGCCAGAACCACCATACAAAACATCATCCCCAGCGCCGCCATTGAGCATGCCGTTACCTGTGATGACATCATTGCCTGACGTACCGATCACCGCCCGCGGTATGACCATGAGCAAGGAGCTGCTTTCACCTGCGATCTTGATTCTAATGATGTCATGACGAGGGCTGGTAATAGGCGGTACAGGGTCCAGCCATCCAGGAGAGGCATCATCCTTCGGTCGAGGAGCGCCTTCAGGTGTCAAGAAGTGAGGGAGAGGCCACAGCCAAATATTTCCTCCATCGATGAGATGATTATTTTCGTCGAGCTGGTAGACCCGCACACTGATCCATGTCGTGCCATCGGGGAAAATGAGATATTCGGTTCCATCTTCGGTGGAGACTGCTTCTGGCGTGAAATCGACAACAGTATGTTCGAGGTTAGGAACCCATTCGACGTCGGGAATCTCGGGAACGATCATATCTTCAAGAATTCCGGCGTACTCGCCGTTCTGGATGCTCCCCATATTGCCGGCGAGTATGCTGTAGATGCTGGCGAACAGGTTTGTGGTCGTGACGGTGAAGAGCTCATGAAACTCGTCATCGCTCAACTCACCGTCGCCATCCTGGCTGCCGCTGCCGGACCCTGATCCGCTGCCGTAGCCGATGGAAATGGTGGCTTGCACAGGCGTGCCGTTCACCACCCTGTCCTCGAGCATTTCCAGCTCGGTCCAAAGATTGAATGCCATTTAGTTCTCCTGATCTGCATGGAAGCAGTGGAGATCGCCCCCATTTGCGGAACCGTGAACAGCCCCATGAGCGCCCCACCTGTAAATTGTTATTATGTTTCATTTCGTGGTCAACAGCTGCATCTCACCGTCCGGCTCTTTTTGGTGACTGGGCTTCTTACGCAGAGAATTGAGGAGTATTTTCAGGAGTATATAGGATTACAGACTTATGTCTAACATCGCCAGGGAACCTGTCACTTCACGTTGTGACCCTGCGGCGTAGGAAAACAATTTCCTCCCTTAGCCCGCTTCCCGGCATCTCCCGGCCAATAGGGAACAGAATCGGCCGCCTCGATTCGTCTGAGGCGATTCTGAGGCGGTTTTTCCCGGATTCACGGGATTCTTGCGCCGGAAAGAGTTTTTTCGCCGCTTTGATCTTGCCGGTGTCGATTGATGCGCCGGCACAACATTTGCCGCCTCTTATGCATGGCAAAATTGCAAATCTGAGCCGGCCAACCTTGGCCATTGGAAAAATCAGATTTGGAATCTGAAAGGAGTCTCCAAGGCTTAGCTACTTTTCCACATTCTTAACACTTGCCCACTATATATAGTTGGAACAAGAACGCTCAGCACAAGTTCTTGACGTGAGGCTCGCAACACGACTAGCTTGCCGGGGTTCCGATCCGAGACCGGCGACCAGCCCGAAAGGGCGGTCGAAATCTCCCCAGAGCGAGCGTTCAGAGCCCGCAGCAACGTCGTTGCTGCGCGACCTGTGGCGTCTGAAGGAGGCCGTAACTCGGGCGTGTTGCGTGTGGCGATCCGGAAAAAGGATCGTCGGGGTGTCGAACAAAGTTTTTTGGGGCTGAAGAGCCACAGGGGCAACTTGTGGCCGAGGGGACGTTTGTCCCCAAACTTGAGGATGTCAAAGATGCGGATCGAGCGGCGTTACACCAAAGCTGGGCAGTCGCCTTATTCCTCCCTGGCCTTCCGGCTCGCCACGAGCGAGATCCGCAATCCGGACGGCTCCGTCGTCTTTAAGCTTGAGAACATCGAGGTGCCGGAGACCTGGAGCCAGGTCGCGTCCGACGTTCTCGCCCAGAAGTATTTCCGTAAAGCGGGCGTTCCGGCCCGCCTGAAGAAGGTCGAAGAGAACGACGTTCCTTCCTGGCTCTGGCGCTCGGTGCCCGACGAGGCCGCGCTTAGCCAGTTGCCGGAAGAGAGCCGCTTCGGCTCCGAGATTTCCTCCAAGCAGGTCTTCGACCGGCTTGCCGGCTGCTGGACCTATTGGGGCTGGAAGGGCGGCTACTTCTCATCGGAAGAAGACGCCCAGGCCTTCTACGACGAGCTGCGCTACATGCTCGCCAACCAGATGGTGGCGCCGAACTCGCCGCAATGGTTCAACACCGGCCTGCACTGGGCCTACGGCATCGATGGCCCCGGCCAAGGCCACTATTATGTGGACTACAAGACCGGCAAGCTGACGAAGTCGAAATCGGCCTACGAGCATCCGCAGCCGCATGCCTGCTTCATCCAGAGCGTCGAGGACGACCTGGTGAACGAAGGCGGCATCATGGACCTGTGGGTCCGCGAGGCGCGCCTCTTCAAGTACGGCTCGGGCACGGGCTCCAACTTCTCGAAGCTTCGTGGCGAGGGCGAGAAGCTCTCCGGCGGCGGCCGTTCCTCGGGCCTGATGTCCTTCCTCAAGATCGGCGACCGCGCTGCCGGCGCGATCAAGTCGGGCGGCACCACCCGCCGCGCGGCGAAGATGGTCGTCGTCGACGTCGATCACCCCGACATCGAGAGCTACATCGACTGGAAGGTGAAGGAAGAGCAGAAGGTGGCCGCGCTCGTTGCCGGCTCCAAGCTCGCCTCCAAGCACCTCAAGGCGATCCTGAAGGCTTGCGTGAACTGCGAGGCTCCTGGTGACGCCTGCTTCGATCCGGAGAAGAATCCGGCTCTGAAGAAGGAGATCAAGCTGGCGCGCCGGGTCCAGATCCCGGACAACTACATCAAGCGCGTCATCCAGTTCGCCAGGCAGGGCTACACCGACATCGACTTCCCCGTCTACGACACGGACTGGGACTCGGAAGCCTATCTCACGGTATCCGGCCAGAACTCCAACAACTCCGTCTCGGTGACGGACGACTTCCTGCGGGCCGTTGAGAACGACGGTGAGTGGAAGCTCACCGCCCGCAAGGACGGCAAGGTGCTGAAGACCCTCAAGGCGCGCGACCTGTGGGAGCAGATCGGCCACGCCGCCTGGGCCTCGGCCGATCCGGGCCTGCACTTCAACACCACCATGAACGACTGGCACACCAGCCCCGCCGGTGGCCGCATCCGGGCGTCGAATCCCTGCTCGGAATACATGTTCCTGGACGACACGGCCTGCAATCTCGCCTCCGCGAACCTGCTGCAGTTCTTCGACCGCGCGGCGCATAAGTTCGACGCCGAATCCTTCGAGCATGCCTGCCGCCTGTGGACCGTGGTGCTCGAAATCTCCGTGATGATGGCGCAGTTCCCGTCAAAGGAAATCGCGCAGCTTTCTTACGAGTACCGCACGCTCGGCCTCGGCTACGCGAATATCGGCGGCCTGCTCATGACCATGGGCCTGCCTTACGATTCCGACGCGGGCCGTGCGCTCGGCGGCGCGATCACCGCAATCATGACCGGCGTGTCCTATGCCACTTCCGCCGAGATGGCGGGCGAGCTCGGCGCGTTCCCGAACTACAAGGCCAACGCGAAGTCGATGCTGCGCGTGATCCGCAACCATCGCCGCGCGGCGCATGGCGTGTCGGAAGGCTACGAGGGCCTCTCCGTCAACCCGGTGCCGCTCGATCACGCCTCCTGCCCCGACCAGGACCTGATCGCTCATGCGAAGGCCGTCTGGGATAAGGCGCTCGAACTCGGCGAGAAGAACGGCTACCGCAACGCGCAATCCACCGTGATCGCGCCCACCGGCACGATCGGCCTCGTGATGGATTGCGACACCACCGGCATCGAGCCCGACTTCGCTCTTGTGAAGTTCAAGAAGCTCGCCGGCGGCGGCTACTTCAAGATCATCAACCGGGCCGTTCCGGATGCGCTGCGCGCGCTCGGCTACCGCGAATCCGAGATCGCCGAGATCGAGGCTTATGCGGTCGGCCACGGCTCCATGAAGCAGGCGCCCGCCATCAACCCGTCGACGCTCGCCGCGAAGGGCTTCACGGACGAGAAGATCGAGGCTGTCGAGAAGGGCCTGAAGAGCGCTTTCGACATCAAGTTCGTCTTCAACCGCTGGACGCTGGGAGAAGACTTCCTCACCGGCACGCTGAAGGTGCCGGCGGAAAAGCTCAGCGATCCGTCCTTCGACCTGCTCCAGCACCTCGGCTTCTCGAAGGCCGACATCGAGGCCGCGAACATCCACATCTGCGGTGCGATGACGCTCGAAGGCGCGCCCTTCCTGAAGCTCGAGCACTATGCGGTGTTCGATTGCGCCAATCCGTGCGGCAAGATCGGCAAGCGCTATCTCTCGGTCGAGAGCCACATCCGCATGATGGCGGCGGCGCAGCCCTTCATCTCGGGCGCGATCTCCAAGACCATCAACATGCCCAACGACGCCACCGTCGAGGATTGCAAGAACGCCTACATGCTCTCCTGGAAGCTGGCGCTCAAGGCGAACGCTCTCTACCGCGACGGCTCCAAGCTCTCGCAGCCGCTGAACGCCGCCCTCATCTCTGATGAGGAGGACGATGCCGAGGACGCCGCCGAAACCGTGGCCGCCATGCCGGCTGCCGCGAAGGCCGCCCACGTGTCGGAAAAGATCGTCGAGAAGGTCGTCGAGCGCATCGTGGCTCTGCGCGAGCGCGAGAAGATGCCCGACCGCCGCAAGGGCTACACCCAGAAGGCCGTCGTCGGTGGCCACAAGGTGTATCTGCGTACGGGCGAATACGACGACGGTCGTCTGGGCGAGATCTTCATCGACATGCACAAGGAAGGCGCCGCCTTCCGTGCGATGATGAACAACTTCGCCATCGCGATCTCGCTCGGCCTGCAATACGGCGTGCCGCTGGAAGAATACGTGGAGGCCTTCACCTTCACCCGCTTCGAGCCGGCCGGCTTCGTGCAGGGCAATGAGCGCATCAAGTCCGCAACCTCGATTCTCGACTACGTGTTCCGCGAGCTCGCCATCTCCTATCTCGGCCGCAACGACCTCGCTCATGTGGACCCGTCGGAGCTGGGCCCCACCACCATCGGCCAGGGCGAAGCCCAGTCGAAGGCGCCGGAAGCGGCACCCGCCACGGCGATCGTCTCCCGCGGCTTCACCCGCGGTAACGTGGACCGCCTCATGCTGATCCCCGGCGGTGGCGGCAGCGCCGCAGGCATCACTCAGCGCACGGGCACGGTGACCGTGGGTGCGAATGCCCTGAAGGGAGAACTTAGCCAGCCCGCAGCGCAGGAGCAGGTCGTCGGCGAAGCCGAGATGTCCAAGCTCGCCTTCTCTGCCCCCGCTGCCTCTCCCTCGATCGCCGACAAGCGCGCCGAGGCCAAGATGAAGGGCTACGTGGGCGAAGCCTGCCCCGAATGCGCGAACTTCACGCTGGTGCGGAATGGGACGTGCTTGAAGTGTGATACATGCGGTTCGACGACGGGGTGTTCGTAAAACATCGATCTTAGGATAGAAGATGTACCTACAGCTATAAATTTGCCTTTTGGGGTGCTGCCTCTTCCTTTTTGCTAGCTATAGTTCTTCCTCCCGCTGGAACAGCGGGAGGAAGCAAGTGACAGGTTTCACTCTGCAGGCGGACGTCCAGCGGCTGCAGGCGATAGCTGTGATGAATGATGACAGAGGGGTGAGAGGCCAATCGCTCACCCCTCCTCGCTTTCTCGGCGAGGTGCGTGGAGAAAAGGGACCTCATTAGAGGCTCGCCACGCCCCCTTAAGTGGCATGCCCTGGAGCTTTCACTCCCAGAGGCCAAAAGTCGCTCAGAGCCTCTCTAAATCGCTTTCAGCGGCATCTGCTACATTGTTGCACCAATCAAGTACGTTCACGCGAGGTCCTAAAGCGCCCGGCCTACTGCCAGCCGACCAGCGCCATGCGAGGTTCCGAGGATTTCCCGTCACCTACGAGGTTGTGAGGCCGGTGAAGATCGGGCGGCTTTAACGAGATGCAGACTTGTCGGTTCTCACGGAGGTGGAGCCCTTTTGTCGGACAAGCTGTTGTAGAGTGAGACCCGACACGAGGAGGGTTGGTCATGGCCACATATGTCGTCGCGATCAGGCGGGAGGCACGGTCGGAAGCTATGACAGCCGAGGAATGGGTCCGCCAAGTGCCTGGCGTACAGGTTACGGGGGCAGGCAACCCAAGCCGACTGGTGATCGAGGCATCGCCTCAGGCCGTATCCGAGATCGAGCGTCGCTTCGGCGACAAGCTCATCGTCGAGGCAGAAATTCGTCACAACCACCTATTGTAACCTGATGGGCACTGGCAGGCGGAACGTGCATTGATTTGCACGCATGTGTGCATTGACGACATAGAATTCCAGAATCAACCGGTCTGGCATCACTATCTTTCGCATCGGCGTGTTCTGGACGATGGACGCAACGGTTCTCTGGATAAGAGGGTTTGCCCCTCTCAACTTGAGGCCGCTGGGAGCAGCGGTCTTTTTCTTGACTGGGCACCACGTCAGGGCGTGACTGGAATGGCGAGCATCGGACCAGATCAGGTGGGAAGGGAAGCGCGGGCGCTGCTGAAGGAAGCCATCGAGCGTTCAGGATGGTATCCCATCCTCTCCCGTGCGGAGCGAGACAAGCGCATTGAGCAGGATGTCGAGCGCTATTGGCATGTGATGGCGCAGGAAGCGGCCCGGCGCCTCCTCGATCGCTTTGAGGCGTGCTCCCGTGTCGCTTGTCACAGAGTGGGTCGGGCTAAGGACGTCGGCTCTGCAGCCGGTTTTAGGCCTTCGGGAAGGGGATGAACTCCTGATCCTCGTTCGACGGTCGAAGCAGAGCTCCGAGGTGATCACCGGCGTCAGAGTTCAAGTTTTTCAGAGCATCACAGCTACATGGTGAGGCAGGACGTGATCCAAGGTTGCCGGCCAGAGCCAGGCTCAGACCGTCAGGGTCTTGAGCCGGCGTGGTCGGTTGGGATCCAGCTTCAACGGCAGCACGGTCACGATCACCTTCGTCCGGCGATCATAGACAATCCTCACTTTTGGAGAGACGGCAGGATTCCGCCGCGTCAGCTTCGCGACGATCATCACCTTAGAGTGCTTGTCCCAATAAGGATTCGCGAAGGCCGTGCCGTATTTGCCTTCGATCCGGTCCACAAGGTCGACTAAAGCCTCTGGCTCGTAATCGGCGGGGTCGTACCGGGCGCAGAACTGCTCAAGGGCGTGGATTGTCCAGTGACGCCTCAGCAAGGCAATGGGGTGCTTGCGGAACTTGGTAGCAGTCATGGCGGCCTTGGAGCTGCGCTGATCACCTCACATCACGATTTACCATATCTGCGGCCTTCATTGCTTCGGGCATTCGCCACCGGCGGTGGACAACCCGTTTAGCGGCGGTCTGCGGGAGTGCGATCGTCCTCCGGATGTTCCTCCTATGAATTGAGTCATCAACCCGGCAGGGGCCGGCACACGATCGGCGTTGCCAGACGAGTGTCGATCCGTGCTGGAGAGCACAACCAGCCCGCTGTCAGGCGAACCACAAGAAGATCGCCCTCCGGTGTGGGGCGGCGGGCGACGGTCGCAGCCCCCTTTGGTACACTGAGCGTATCGAGCAACTCCTGACGGATCCGAAGGTCCGCTTTCCTGGCAGGGTCATTCGGGCTTTGGGTATCGATCACAGTGTCGGGGCCGACCTCCTTAGCGTAGGTCTATTCTGCCAGAGATGGGCGCTTCGGCAGCGTCTTGTTCCGCTGACATTTGCCAACAGCCTGTTGGCAAATGTGCTTCTCGGCCGCTCTGCAATCTACCAGAATATTTCCGCAGCTTTGAACCAACGGCACCGCCTCTCGCCTTGCGTTGTCTGACATTGCGATAGGGCCACGAGGCTCCCTCCAACGAGCGCGTGGGATCTCCGAACGAGGCAACATTTGAATGTGTGCCTTACGGCGATGTCTACACATTCCACAGACCTGGAACAAACAAGGAACATTTCTATAGCGGATCGGATCTAGAATCGGTAGCGTCACAGCTCGTACAGGAGAGCACGATGACCGAACAGTTTCAGGCAGCATGCGCCGATGACCCCATGGAAGCTGATGTCACGGCCGTGATTGAGGCTTGCGGCGGCGATCCGAGAACCGCCATCAAAGCCCTTCTTATCGAACAGTATATCCAGGAACAGCGGATCGAACGTTTGGCCGCAGCTCTGTCGTTCGGGTACGTCCGCGGACGGATCGGCGGGAGGCCAGTCCGCGCAGACTCCAGTCATTCCAGAGGAATCTGATCATAATGCGTCGAGCGCTGGCTCGGCGCCTTTGTCACCGCCGCCTCACAGACGAGAGCCAATACAGAACTTTGAGGCCTCAATCCCATGCGACACGGTCATTCGAGAAAGTCCCGACGCTTTATGACCCGTGAGGTCGCCGACAGACTGCTGGAGTCCCTGCGCCCGACCCGTCACCTTCTCACCCGGACGTTAGCCGACATCCCGATCGGCGGCCCGGAGTACCGGCAGGTCGACCGTGTGGTGCAGGAGATTGATGGCTTGGCTAAGATCCTCATCGGCGACGAAACCCACTACTATCGGGAGAGCCACCATCTCGCTCAAGGAACCGATCCAGAGCGTGGTGACCGGTAGGCGTTCCGCGACGGGGCAGATTGGGACCTTTACCGATCCGTGCTTACGATCTTGCATCCCTCTGGCCCGATCCCCACCTTAGCCTAGCCTTAGGGTCCGGGCCCCTCTGGCGAGCGGGTCGCCGCTCGCGATGTCGGACTTCTTCTCTTGCCTTTGCGCCCACGAGCGCGACCGCAACTGGGGATCCACCATGGACTACATTGCCTTTCGGACCACCGACCCTAAACCCGCAGACCGATTGATGGCCCTCGTCACTAGACTGGTCGCTCTGGCTGCAGCAGGGGCTATTCTGCTGACTCTTGCCCTCGTTGGCTTCTTTGTCGTGCTTCCGCTGGTGGTGGTTGGCGGCATCGCGTCGTATTTCTACCTTCGCCGTCGCGTACGTCAGGCACAGTGGCGTGCATGGAGCGGTATGATCGACGCCGAGTACACGGTCATTGATCGTCGATAAAGTTCGGAAGCCTCCGCTCCAACGGTCGAGAACCCTGATGCTCGCCACATCGTTGATGCGGGCAGGCATCAACTCTCCCCAATGGCGGCATGTTCGATGGCGGATGACCTTACCACGCAACCCGAGGAGAACGGTCGGCTGACACCCGAACAGGCGGGACGCATCGTTACGGATTGCGCCCAGCGCTACTTTGACAGTCGCCGATCCCGCGTCGATGCGTTCGTCGACCGCCACTTCTCGCTGGCCGGATCGGCCACGATCCACCGCAAGGCGGTGGGATGGGACATGCTGAAAGCGCCCGCCAACATCACGCTTGCGGTGCCCCAGTTGGCCACACGCCTCGCGGCGGCCGGTGCGCAAGCCGTCGGCGCCAAGCAAGCCGCAGACTATCTTGGTTCTCGTAAGCTGCTGTTCGACACAGCCGTCGGTCAGGAAATCGAGTGGCTCATCATGACCGAGCTCCTGGAACTGCCGTTCCGGCAGAGCGAGCGGGAGTCCCGCAAGGATGCCTTGGCTGAGACCATCCTGTCCGCCCCCGAGATCCAGGAAACGCTGAGCGAAGCGCTCTTGGCGATCGGCCGGCGCGGGGACGATCCTGCCTTCCGGCAGCGGCTCGAAGATTCCATGACGACCTACGCCGAAACACGGGCCGCCGCAGCCGAAATCACGACGGCGCTGATGACGGTTGGGGCCGGAGCCGTTGCGGTCAAGCAGGCCACACCCGGCGTGATGACGCTCGGGCCAGCCCTCGCTGCCGCACTGGCGCAGCAGGCGGCGATCGCGTCCTTTCCTCTTGGGGTCGGCCTGGGCAGCGTGTGGTATGGCCTCTTTCCGGCGGCCGTGTCGCCGGCACTGATCGGCGGGGTCACGGGTGGTCTCCTGGCGGTCAGCTCCATCGCGGCAGCCTTCGCCGGCATTGTGGCCGATCCGATCCAGCGGCGCCTCGGCCTCCATCATCGTCGGCTGCTGCGCCTGATCGATGCCCTGGAACGCCAGTGGCAGTCTGAACACGAGGCATCAGGTTTTACCGCCCGCGATCCTTACGTGGCACGCTTGCTCGACCTCGTCGATCTTCTGGGTAGCGCCTATCGGATCGCGAAAACATAGGGCGGCCGGATCAAAAGACAGGTCGGCCCCCTCTCGTGAAGGCAGACAAAGGGTTTGGCAGCCTTACCTAGCGCGCCAGTCCGGCGTGCGCTCGCGGCTGGCCTCCGACAGGGCGCGTCGGACACCCTCGGCATCGCGGTCTGTCCCGTACACCGGCGTTCCCGGCTGCTGTCGCCAGGATTCGTCCAGGCCTCCGGCGTCAACGCCGTCGAACCCGAGCTCGTCGACGAGCTGAAGCACCACGGCCTTGGCCTTCGGATCGTCGCCTGCAACCGGCAGGGCAATGCGGCCAGGAGTTCCCCGCGGCTGACCGCGCTCGAGCAGGTGCCGGGCATAGATGTTGTTGAACGCCTTGATCACCGGCCGGCCCAGCTGCCGCTCGACCCAGCGGCTTTCGGGCATGCCATTCTCGATGTCATCGATGCGACCATCACGCTGCTGCGGGTAGTAGTTGCCGGTGTCAATCACGACGACATCAGACCTGACCCCGTCGAACAATCCTGTTGGCAGGTCGGGGATGTTCTTTTCCGGGATCGTGACGACGATGAGATCCTTGTCCCGGACGGCCTCCGCGACCGAAACCGCCTTGGCTCCTGTCTCCTGCGCCAACGGGGCGAGCGTTTCAGGTCCGCGGGAGTTGGCCACCGAGACCTCGTGCCCGAGCGCGGTAAAGCGACGGGTCAGGTTGCCGCCGATATTGCCTGCGCCGATGATGCCGATCTTCATCTCTGCCTCCTTTGAGCTGCGGTTCTCCGACCTGTGCGGGTTCGCGCGAAGGCAAACTCGCAGCATCTGGCAGAATTCACAGACCCAACTTATAGCGAAATCCTTCGCTGAACATCGTTCTGGACGATGAAACCGACGCTCTGGCCCACGTCCAGGAAACCACTACCCTTCGCAAGGTCCGCTTCACAGCCGATATGGCCAGAGCCAACGCGCGCATCTTCAGCTACTCGTCAGGTGGCAACTCCTGGATTTGCGGATCGCGTTCTAAGATCGGCTTTCGTGATGGCGTGTGCGGCAGTCGTACTTTGGCTGCCGCTCGCCCCCGGTCAGCCTCCGCGACGGTTTTTCCGGCCCACCCGTAGTTGACTTCCTCTCAATACAGGTCTTTCTACGCGGGAAAGCGGATCGAGCGCTCTTGTGCTCCATCTGCTCGCATTGCGGGTGGCCCCTTTTCAGGTGCGATCCGTCTCATGCTTATCGGCCCCTGAGCCGATCCGGTCGCAGCCTACCCGGTCAAAACAAGGAGCCCTCGTGAAGACTCTCGTCATCTGTTCCGGCGGATTGGACTCCGTCACCCTCGCCCACAAGGTCGCGGCCGAGCGAACCCTCACCCGCCTCGTGTCTTTCGACTACGGCCAGCGCCACAAAAAGGAGCTCGACTCCGCGCGGGCCTGCGCCGCGCGCTTCGGCGTGCCGCATGACATTATCGACATCTCCGCCGTCGGACGCCTCCTGAGCGGATCGGCCCTGACCAGCGGCGAACCGGTTCCGGAGGGGCATTACGCGGAAGACACCATGCGGGTCACCGTGGTGCCCAATCGCAACGCCATCATGCTCGCGATTGCCTTTGGCATAGCTGCCGCCGAGCAGGCTGAGGCGGTAGCGGCGGCCGTCCATGGCGGCGACCACTTTATCTACCCGGATTGCCGTCCGGACTTCATTGAGGCGTTCGAGGCGATGCAGCGCCATGCCCTGGAGGGGCTGGCGACCATCGCCCTCTACACGCCCTTCGTGCGACTGAGCAAAGCCGACATCGTGCGCGAGGGCGCACGGCTCGGCGTGCCCTTTGCCGAAACCTGGTCCTGCTACCAGGGCGGCGAACGGCATTGCGGCCGCTGCGGCACCTGCGTCGAGCGGCGCGAAGCGTTCCACCTGGCTGGGGTTGAGGATCCAACCCCATACGAGGACCCGCACTTTTGGATCGAAGCCTGTCGCGAGCATCAAGCTGGGCAACCAGCATAGGCCCAGCCATGTACACCATTGCCAAACGATTTGCCTTCTCCGCCTCGCACATGATCGGCGGCCTGCCGGCGGAGCACCCCTGCTCCCGGCTGCACGGCCACAACTATGAGGTCGAGGTCATTCTGCAAGCGGCCGAACTCGACCGGGTCGGCTTTGTCCGTGACTACCGTGAACTCTCCGAGCTCAAGGCATTCATCGACAACACCCTCGACCATCGCCATCTCAACGAGGTCCTCGGACACGATCAAACGACCGCCGAGGTCATTGCCCAATGGCTCTACGACTGGTGCAAAGCGCGCTGGCCGGAGGTTGCGGCCGTGCGGGTCAGTGAAACCCCAAAAACCTGGGCGGAATACCGCCCATGAAGGGCAGCATCCGCATCAGTGAGATCTTCGGTCCGACCGTGCAGGGCGAGGGTCCGTTGATCGGCCGCCCGACCGTGTTCGTGCGCACGGGCGGCTGCGATTACCGCTGCCATTGGTGCGATACGCTCTACGCGGTGCTGCCCGAGTTCCGCGAGGACTGGACCTTGATGGCACCGACCGAGATCATGGCGCAGGTCGAGCGCCTGTCCGGCTCCACGCCGGTGCTCGTGTCGCTGTCGGGCGGCAATCCGGCGCTTCAGCCGCTGGCACCGCTCATCGCGCTGGGCCGGCAGAAGGGTTACACGTTCGCACTGGAGACCCAAGGCAGCGTGCCCCAGCCTTGGTTTGCCGCACTCGACTGGCTCATGCTCAGCCCGAAGCCGCCATCCTCGGGCATGGACACCGACTGGCAGGCCCTGGACGAGTGTGTCAGGGCCGCGGCAGGTGGACCACACTGCGCCGTCAAGGTCGTTGTGTTTGACGAGGATGACTATGCCTATGCCCGGCGGGTAGCCAGCCGGTATCCGGCTCTGCCAGTTTACCTGCAGGTCGGAAACCCTGCTCCGCTGGTGACTCACTCCGGTCCAGGCAGTGAAGAGGCCGACCTCGACGACGTGATGGAGCGCTTCCGTTGGCTCGTCGACACGGTGGCGGCGGATCGGTGGTTCACGGCGACGGTCCTGCCGCAGTTGCACGTCCTCGCCTGGGGCAACAAGCGAGGCGTCTGATGAATTCGGGTTCGACCACATCACCAACCTTGACCGGCCTAGGCTCACGCACCCTGATCATGGGCGTCCTGAACGTCACGCCCGACTCGTTCTCGGACGGCGGCCTGTTCAGCGACCACGAGGCTGCACTTCGACATGCCCGCGAGATGGAGGACGCTGGGGCTGACATCATCGATATTGGTGGGGAGTCCACGCGCCCAGGACACACGCCGGTTGGAGCTGAGGAGGAACAGCGGCGCACTATTCCTGTCATCCGCGACCTCGCCGGCATTCTCAATGTGCCCATGTCGATCGACACCTACCGGGCTGCGACCGCTCGCGCGGCCCTGGCGGCGGGCGCCAGGGTCGTGAACGACATCTGGGGTTTCCAGTACGATCCCGATATGGCCGCCACCGTGGCCGAGCATGGGGCTATGGCGGTCGTCATGCACAATCGGGCGGAGGCGGATCCTTCGCTCAATCTCATGGTGGACATGCAGCGCTTCTTCGAGCGCTCCCTGGATCGCGCCCGGCGGGCCGGCATTCCCGACACGCATCTGATCCTTGATCCCGGCATCGGCTTCGGCAAGACGGCCGATCAGAACCTCGAGGTCTTGCGCCGCCTGCCCGAGCTCAAGGCCATGGGCTTCCCCGTTCTGGTGGGAGCCTCCCGCAAATCGGTTCTCGGCCGATTCTACAAGCCCGAGGTGTCGCCGCGCGACCGGCTGTACGGAACCCTGGGCGCACATCTCGTGGCGGTGTCGCGCGGCGCAGACATCATTCGGGTTCACGACGTGAAGGCTCACGTCGAAGCGTGCCGGGTCGCCGATATTCTGTTGAGAGGCCAACCTTGACCGATATGATCATCCTCTCCCGGCTGGCGCTCTATGCCCACCATGGCGTTCACGCCGAGGAGGCGCGCCTGGGGCAGCGCTTTTACGTGAGCCTCACCTGCGCTCTCGATCTCAGGCCCGCCGGGCAGGTGGACGACTATCACCAGTCCGTCTGCTACGCGAGCCTTGCCAAGCTGGCCTATGAGGTCGGCACCACGCGCCGTTTTCACACCATCGAAGGCTTGGCGGAGGCCATTGCCGCAGGCGTGCTGGAACGGTTTCCACGGATTACGTCCCTGACGGTGCGGGTCGAGAAGCCTGAGGCGCCGGTTCCGTTCATCCTCGACAGCGTTGCGGTCGAGATCCGGCGCTCGCGCGATGGCTAAGGTGGCGCTCAGCCTGGGCAGCAACTTGGGCAACAAGCGCGGCAACATTGCCAGGGCTCTTTCTGCCCTTGGTCGGGGCGGAGCACGGATTGTGGCCCGCTCAGCCGACTTTCGCACCGAGCCGTGGGGGCCTGTTGCCCAGGACTGGTTTGTGAATGCCTGTGCCGTTGCTGAGACCGATCTCTCGCCGGAAGACCTTCTGGCTCTCTGCCTGCGCGTCGAGCAGGAGCTTGGGCGCGTCCGTGAGACCAAGTGGGGTCCCCGAGCAATCGACATTGATGTCCTGACCTATGATGACTTGGAGATTGGCACCCCCGCTCTGACACTTCCCCACCCCTATGCGGCGGAACGCGCCTTCGTGCTCGTGCCACTGGCCGAGGTCGCCCCTGAGCTGAGGCTTGGCGGAAGGCGCATTGTGGAGCTGCTTGCCACCGTGAGCCGTGGCGGCATCACCAAACTCACCTGACTCAGCGTCGACGCCACTTTAGTCGCGGTCTGCCACACCTTCGCCAACTTCAGCTTGGGCCATCCAAGGAAATTGCCAACGCCTCAGGAATGTCTGTTGTCCACTTCGAGCCTGTGTGAAAGCTCAAATGACGCTCGTTGCGCTGAAGTTTTGTACAAGTTTGTGCCCGCATACCTGGAACTTCCTGGTCAATCAGGCCTTGCGAGATATAAAATTACTCTAAGAGGCAGACCATCAGCGTTTTCACACAGGCTCCCCTTCCTCAGCGGACATTCGGCGTACTTCAGGGACATGCCAGAAGAAGACGTTCATGCAACGCCACGATGGATTGCATCGAAGCCAAGGTCCGTCAATTCGACTGTCCCGGCGTCCGGCACGTTCACGTATCCACGCTGCTTCAACTCGGAAATGGCCACGGCAACAGCGGGATCCGTCCCGAAGTGCGCATCCAGTGTTGCCATTGTCACGCGGGCGCCGGGTTTTCGGTGGGTCTCACGAAAGAACCCAAGGATCTCGCAGGCCGTCTCGCTGAGCGGCATTCTCGCCTCCATCGGATCAGCTCCCGCTATTCAGCCACATGTAGGCGGAACCCGGGATGGTTCGGGCTGTCCTTCGATCCTAAACCGCTCATTGCGGCGTCAATCTCCTCCATGCTGTAAGCCATGGAGGGGGCCAGGTTTATGATATGATGGTTCCATTGCATTCGGCACGAGATGTAGGCCTCGGCGCCAGCCTGCCCGTCAGCCGTGATCTCGATCCCTGCCTGCTGAAGCCGAAGCAGGGCAGCACGGTAGCGTGCTCGCCAGCAGTCTCTGGTCTGCTGATCCGGTTGGACCTCCCGGTCCGGTGCGCCTTGGGGAAGGAAGGTGTTCTCCAACGTGGTGACCAGCATCATTGACGCTTCCCACAGCTGCGCGACGGCTCCTGCCTCCTTCAGCCAGCGGTCCTTCTGATCATCCAGGGCGCTCTTGATCAGGCTCACCGTGTCCAAAGCGACCAGCGTGGAACGGGATACCGAGTGGTATGGGTCACTGAACCGGAAATAGAACAGCACCGGGTAGAAGTGGTGTGCCTCCTTGGCTTGGGTCATCTCGACGGCGAGTTCCGACAGGTTCGTGTAGCCACCACTGAACTGCCCCTGAGGTCCGAGACGTGCCAGCAATTCGGCGGCGTCGCCTGTGCATCCTGAGAGGAAGTGGATGTTCATGGCCAGCACGTTACGCCGCTGGAGCGCTGTATAGACCTGCATCAGGTACATCAGCGTCAGCGACATCACCGACATGCCGATCAGCGAGTTGAACAGGAAGAGCAGCCGTGTCGGGCTCGTGTGCGGGGTAAAGTCGCTCGCCCCGACGATGGCCATGCTGGTCCCCCCGGCATACATCGCGGTGACGAAGTCGGTGGGCGTCTCGCCGTTCGTGGCGCGGATGGACGTGCCGAGTTCCGGGTGCATGATCAAAGCGGCCCCGAGCGTCAGCCCGAGAGCCCAGACCCCAACCAGCAGAACGAGGATGACCGGACCGCAGAAGGACAGAACGGCTCCTCGTCTGGAACCAAAAACATTCGAGGCTGCGACGAAGGAGGCCCAGACCAGCCGTCTGACCCTGGATGCGATGATGCTGGTGCCGATCCGGGCGTAGAGCACGGTCAGAAAGATATCGAGCAAGATGATCAGGATCAGCAGTATCCCAAGGCCCTGCTCCAATCGCCCCGTCATGGCAGGCCTCCTGTCATCCCCACTGCTCCGTCAGGGTCGTTGGGGCTGCCCGGTCGAGCCGGTCGCCTCCCCGTTCTGTCCGGGCTCGATGCGCCACAGCTGCGTTTCAAGGCGCGGACCGGTCTCGGGCTTGAACCAGCTCATGTCCTGGATGCGGGAGCTGGTGACGTAGATTGTCCCGTCGGGTCCCTCCGAGAATGTATCGGGCCAGCGCAGCCGATTGTCCTGGACGAGAGTGGTGATGCGATCCCCATCGCGGACCTTCACGGCATCCTGCTCAATCGCGCTCAGATAAAGCCGCCCGCGCCCGTCGATCCAAAGGCCATCCGTCGGCTCGGTTTCGGCGGCACGCTCGACCCGAGCCTCAAGGTCCTTCTCGGACAGACGCGGGTTCTCCAAGGCATCCGTCGCGATGCGATAGAGTGTCCGGCCGGTCAGGGCTTTCCAATAGAGCGTGCGCCCATCGGGAGAGAGCGCGATGCTGTCGGCGGCAAATTCAACCCCGCGCCCGTCGGGCCGGCGCAACTCCTGCCCGTCCGTCTTCACCACCACATCCTTTTCCGGCTGGGTGCTCGGGTGGCCATCAAGGGCACGTCGAGCCTTTCCGTTCTGGAGATCCACAACAACGAGAGCACCCTTGGCCCCGGCATCGGTCAGGTAGGCATGCCGCCCATCCGGCGAAAACCGCACATCGTTTAGGTAGCTGCCCTGAGGTGCGACCGTCTCGTCGAAGCGGATTATCTGCGCAACCTTGTTCGTCTTCAGGTCGATCCTGACGAGCTTGGGCCCACCCTGCACAACGGGTGCTGTGGCTGGCGCGGCCGGATCGACGACCCACAGATTGCCGTGCGCATCGGCCACGACGCTCTGGACGCACACGAAGTGATCTCCGGCTGACATCTGGTTCTTCTTGGCATTGCGCCAAGAATTCCACTCGTCATCCGGATACGGTTTGATCTGGCCGTCGCGCATCACCTCGGCCACCGAGATCGGTGCATCCTCCGTCCATCGCGGGAAGTTGACGAAGATGCGCCCATCCTTCGAAACGGTCACTCCGGTCACCTGGTGTTCAAAGCTGGCGACCTGCTGCAGTTGCGCCGGCCCCTGAGATGGTGCCGCACTCTGCTGTGCCATGGATGTGGTGGCCAGGAGCGTTCCGAAAAGCAGGGTCGCCGCTGAGAGCCTGAGCATGGTCACCTCCATCGCGGGGCAATGATCGTGTGGGATACGGCTGCCCCCTCGCAGCGTGAACGCCGCTCGAACGCAGCCGTATCGTCGCTCGGTCAGTGGGGACGTGCCCTCTCCTGCGGGGCCCGATCAGACACCGCGGCGAGGGTTGGTGCGGCCCGCATGTCCGGCGGCACCTGGAAGTCCCTGGCGGCGCCTCGCGCCGCCTGGACACCCTGCGGGAAGCCAGTCCGATCCCTGTAGGAGCGCGGCCGACCACGGGGGCGGCTGTGGCGGGCCGTGACCCCCTGCGCGCCAATAATGTCGAGCAGCGTCACCCCCAGCACCGCCGCAAGAGCAATCCCGACATTGTCGCGCTTCGGATTGTCGTGCCGCATGGCCGTCATCAGGGTGGCGATGTCGAGCCCGTCACCGGCCACCCGGCTCCACAATCCGAGGTGCTTGTCGGGCGAGAGCGAGACGATACCATGCCCGAGTTCGCGAACGCCATAGGCCCGCACGAGGGCCTCCTTGCCCTCCATGCCGAGCGCCCGGGTGATGCGCTCCGCCGCGACCAGCTCCGCTATGCCCAGGCCAATGCTGAACCAACCCAACGCTTTGGCCATGCGGTCAGCGGCTCCTAACGAGCTGGGGCCGGCGTGAAGGACCTTCGGGTCACCCTTGGACCGGGCGATGTTCGAGATGTAATAAGCCATGTGTTCTCTCCCGGGTCGTTAGGGCTTCAAAACCACCTTGATGCAGCTGTCCTGCTTGTCGCGGAACACCTTGTACATCTCGGGCCCCTCATCGAGGCTCACGGTGTGGGTGATGACAAACGATGGGTCGATCTGGCCCTCCTCGATGCGGCGCAGAAGGTCATCGGTCCAACGGTTGACGTGCGTCTGGCCCGTCCGGATGGTCAGCCCCTTGTTCATCACCTGACCCATCGGGATCTTGTCGACCAACCCGCCATAGACACCGGGGATCGAAATCACCCCGGCCGGGCGGCAGACGTAGATCATCTCGCGAAGGATGTGCGGCCGGTCGCTTTCGGCTCCCAGCATCTGCTTGGCGCGGTCGTAGACCGTATCCGGCATGGAGGGCGAGACATGGGCTTCCATTCCGACGGCATCGATGCACTTCTCCGGGCCCTCGCCACCGGTGAGTTCGTTCAGACGTTCGACCACGCTCTCCTCGTCGAAGTTGATCGTAATGGCACCACCGGCTTCTGCCATTTCCAGGCGCTCGGGCAGGTGATCGATGGCGATCACCTGCTTGGCGCCGAGGAGGACGGCGCTGCGGATCGCCATCTGACCGACGGGACCGCAGCCCCAGATCGCTACCGTGTCCGTCGGCTGGATGTCGCACTGGACAGCGGCCTGCCATCCGGTCGGGAAGATATCGCCGAGGAAGAGAACCTTCTCGTCCGGGATCCCATCCGGCACCTTGATGTGGGTCGCATCGGCAAAGGGAACACGGAGATATTCGGCCTGCCCGCCAGGATAGCCGCCGGTGAGATGCGTGTAGCCGAACAGACCTGCGGTCGCGTGGCCAAAGACCTTGTCAGCAAGATACTTCTTGCGGTTGGTGGTCTGACACACTGAGAAGTTGCCGCGCTTGCACTGATCGCACTCGCCGCAGATGATCGTGAACGGGACAACGACGCGGTCCCCCTTCTTGAGCTTGCCCCTCGCTTCAGGCCCGACCTCAACGACCTCTCCCATCATCTCATGCCCCATGACGTCGCCGGGCAGCATGGCTGGAATGAAATTATGAAACAGATGAAGATCTGAGCCGCAGATGGCGCAACTCGTCACCTTGACGATGGCGTCGCGCGGTTGCTCGATCTCAGGGTCAGTGACGGTGTCGCAGCGAATATCTTCCTTGCCATGCCAAACGAGGGCTCGCATGCCTTCCTCCTCCTCTTGTCCAACGAAGATGCAGAGGCTTCCGCGTCCGCAATTCGTGACAGTACGGGGCAGATCTCTGTGGGGATGGTCGTCAGGGCTCGTGGCCTTTTGAACGTTTGCGCTGAGGGGAAGTGCTGCGGATGATCCCTGAGGGACATTCCGCTCTGTTTTGAGGCAGCGCGTTTCTCCCGCTTTGCCCACCTCTGGCGAGGGCAGCATGTTGAGCGGGACATTCCGGCAGGCGTTCAGGTTTCGGGCTTGTCTGATCCGTGCGGCACCTTCGGCCCTGGGCTGGGCGACTCGAACCCCGCGGAGGTTGCGACCAGCACGGCTTGTGACAGGGTCTGTACGCCAAGCCGCTGCATAACGTGGGCCCGATGGGTCTCCACCGTCCGAGGGCTGAGGCCGATGTCCCGTGCGATTTCCTTGTTGGTCTTGCCGGCCAACAAGCCTGCCAGGACCTCGCGCTCCCGTTCCGACATTTCGGCAATCCGGCGCCGCCCCCGCTCTGCCTCCTGGTTCTGCTCATCCTCCTCATGGGTGCTGGCCAGGGCCGACGCCACTGCGGCCAGAAGCTGGTCCGAGCCATACGGGACCGGCAGGAAGTCCACGGCTCCAGCTTTCATTACCTGCACCCCAAAGGTCACGTTGCCTTTGGCGTCGCCCAGAACAATAACCGGCAGGCCGATGTGCCGGGCCTTGAGCTCGCTCGGAACCACCAGACCACCAGCGCCAGACCGGCAAATGTCGAGAACAACGCACCCGGCCGCGAGAGCCGGGGCCGCCTCCAGGAAGGATTTGCCGGACGAAAAGACTCTGACCCTGTAGCCGGCGTCGCGAAGGAAATGGGAGAGACCTCGGTGGGTGGCCTCTTCATCATCGACCACATACACGAAACGCCCATCCCGTCGGGTGATGTCCTGGGCAATGCCGCCGGCGCGACGGATCTGGCCCTGCGCGTCGCGAATGGGGAAGAAGGTGTTCCGGATCCACCGCACGACCCCATCCTGCCGGATAATGCGAAACTCCTCGGTGCTGATTTCGCTCAGTCTGACACGTTCAAGCGCGCCTTGCGCGCGTTCGCGATCATCCGGATGGAGGAAGCGGCTCCAACGGCTGGGATCGCCGAGCACTCCCTCCCGAGGCTCGCCCCAAACGGGTTCAAAAGCGGGGCTCAGGTATTCGAGGTTCATCGTCTCGAAGTTCAGGATCCAAAGGGTGCTGCTGGAGTGCTCGGCGAACTGCCGGAAGCGCTCCTCACTCTCACGCAGGGCTGCTTCGGCCCGCTTGCGTTCCGTGATGTCCAAGGCGGCTCCCATGAACGCAACGGGACGGCCATGCTCGAACGTGGTCCGGCCTTGGGTGGAAACCCAGCGCTCGACCCCATCCCCGATCCCGATGACGCGGTATTCAATGGCGTAGATACCAGGACCGGCAGGATCGCTGCACTGGGCGATAATGGCCTCGACACGCGGGCGATCCTCGGGATGCATGCCGGACAGAAACACCTCCTCGTCGACATGAGCATCAGCCGTCAGCCCCCACATCGCCTTTAGCCGGGCGTCGCAGTCCAGTGCTCCCGTGACCGGATTCCAGGTGTACGGCGACAGACCGACGAGATCGATGGCAGCCTGGAGCCGCGCCTGGCTTTCGCGCAACGCCTGCTCCGTCCGCTTCTCCCGCTCGACGACCTGCACCACGAAGACTGCGCCCAGACCCTCCTGAGCGGTGTTGCGGAAGGGCGCAGCGCTCACCCGCGTCCAGATCTCCTGGCCATCGGGGAGTGTGACGAGGAAGTCGACGCCTGGAACAACCGTTTCACCCCGCAGGGCTCGCGCGCTCGGATAGTCGGAGCGGCTGAGACGCTGGCCCTCAGGTGTGTAAGCGCGCCAGCGCTCGCCTTGCACGGGATCTCTGGAGGGGATTTTATCAAGGGCGTACTCCTTGAGGATCTGGTTGCTCAGGACGATGTTCCCCTCCGGGTCGACGAGGCCCACACCAACCGGCAATTGCTCCAGAATGGCTGCCAGCTTGTTCTCGCTTTCGCGCAGGGCTGCCTCAGCCTGGACGCGCTTGGTGGTCTCATGGACAGTGCACAGCACCCCGCCGACTCCCCCGGTTTCGTCACGGATGGGGCTGTAAGAGAAGGAGAACCAGGTCTGCTCGGGGTAGCCTCTGCGCATGAGCGTCAGCGGCAGGTCGTCGAAGTAGCTGGCCTCCCCTCGCATGGCCCGCTCGGTGATCGGACCGATGGTGTCCCACACCTCCGACCAGACCTCAGGGAACGGCCGCCCAAGGCTGTTCGGCTTGTCACCCATGATCGGAATGTAGGCATCATTGTAGAAGCTCGTCAGTTCCGCCCCCCAGGCCAGGTAGGTGGGAAAGGCGGAGCTCAGCATGATGCTCAAGGCGGTGCGGAGCGACTGGGGCCAAGTCTCCGATGGCCCGAGGGGCGTGGCTGCCCAGTCGTGGGTCCGCAAGCATTCGCCCATGATGCCTCCGTTGGGAAAGGCTTCCGCCGTGCTCATTTCATTCTCCTTAGAAGCACATCATGAGCGGCCTTCCGACAGATCTCTACGATTGTAAGGGCGGCTTGCCCAATAGGACCCGGGATTGCGCGTCTTCCCCAGCCGATCCTGACCACACCATTACATCACAGGAACCCACAGCCCCTTTGACGCCATTGATCCAAGTCTCCTGGCGCCTAGACATTCTGCTGCTCGAGCCCCGGACGATGCTCCAGCGCTCCCACCCGCTCGCTACTGCGGTCGCACCGGGTCAGATGCCGCCGGGGCACGCCCGCCCTGCGCCCACTGGTCACGCTCGATTTCGACGACCGAACCCCGTGGCTGGGCAGACGACGAACTGGCGAGCTGTTGCAGTTCAACCTCGTCAAGTGTTTCCTTTTCAAGCAGCCGTCGCGCTGTTCGCTCCAGGACGTCGCGACGCTCCCGCAGGAGCGCGACCGTCCGGTCGAACACCCTGTCCACCGTTGCCCTCACCTCGTCGTCAATCGCCGCCGCGGTCTCGTCCGAGTAGGACCGCTCGCGCGCGCCGTTGCCAAGCGGGTTCGGGCTCAGAAACGAGCGCTCGTCCTTCTCCAGCGCGACGTTCCCGAGCTTCTCGGACATGCCGTAGCGCGTGACCATGCTGCGGGCGATGTCGGTCACGCGCGCGAGATCGTCGGCGGCCCCGGTGGACAGATGGCCGAAAACGATCAATTCGGCGGCTCGTCCGCCGAGCAGCACCGACATCTTGTTTTCCAGCTCCTCACGGGTCATCAGGAAACGGTCTTCCGTCGGCCGCTGGATGGTGTAGCCGAGGGCCCCGACCCCGCGCGGGATGATCGACACCTTGTGCACCGGGTCCACCCCAGGCAGCGCCATGGCGACGAGGGCATGGCCCATCTCGTGGTAGGCCACGATCTCGCGCTCCTTCGGGTTCAGGAGGCGGTTGCGCTTTTCGAGACCAGCCACGATGCGCTCAACCGCGTTGTTGAAGTCCGCCATCGTCACCGCGTCGCCCCCCCGCCGGGTGGCAAGCAGCGCCGCCTCGTTGACGAGGTTGGCCAAGTCGGCGCCCGTAAATCCGGGAGTCAGCGCCGCCACCTTGTCGGAATCCACATCCGGCGCGAGCTTTGCCTTGCGCATGTGCACCTGGAGGATCTGGATGCGGCCCTTCTTGTCGGGCCGGTCCACCAGAACCTGCCGGTCGAAGCGCCCGGCGCGCAGCAGCGCCGGATCGAGGATCTCGGGCCGGTTGGTGGCCGCCAGCAGCACCAGACCGGTGCGGGAGTCGAAGCCGTCGAGCTCCACGAGGAGCTGATTGAGGGTCTGCTCCTTCTCGTCATGTCCTCCGGCCAGGCCGCCGATGCCGCGGGCGCGGCCCAGGGCATCGAGCTCGTCGATGAAGATGATGGCAGGGGCCTTCTCACGCGCTTGACTGAAGAGGTCGCGCACGCGGGACGCACCGACACCGACGAACATTTCGACGAAGTCCGAGCCCGAGATGGAAAAGAACGGCACCTTGGCCTCGCCGGCAACGGCCTTGGCGAGGAGGGTCTTGCCGGTGCCGGGCGGCCCAACGAGCAGAACGCCTTTGGGCATGCGCCCGCCGAGGCGGCCATACTGCTCCGGGTTTTTGAGGAACTCGACGACTTCGCGCAACTCGTCCTTGGCCTCGTCGACGCCGGCCACGTCATCGAAGCGCACACCAGTATCCGCCTCAACATAGATCTTGGCTCTGCTCTTGCCGATCTGCATCAATCCGCCGCCGAGGCCGCCCATTCGGCGGATGAGCAAGGCCCAAATACCGAAGAAGACAAGGATGGGCAGAACCCAGGAGAGAATGTCACGCAGCAGGGTGCTCTCAATCTGCCCCGTGTAGGTGACCCCATACTGTTGCAACTCCTGGGCGAAGTCTGGGTCAACGCGGGTCGTGGCGAACCGGGTCTGGCCGCTCGGAAGAGGTTCCTTGAGCCGGCCTTGGATGAAGCGGTCGGAAATACCGATCTCGGCGACCTTGCCGCCCCGGAGAAGCTCCTGGAATTGGCTGTAGGGAATGGGCGCGATCTGCTGGGCCGTGCCGATGAGGTACTGGATCAGCAGGATGCCGACAATGGCGGCGACCCAGTACCAGGTGTTGAAACGCCGGCTCTTGTCCATGGAGGTCCCTCGCAGCAGCCTTGGCAACAGGCACGAGCTTTTGAGACTCACAGGTCAACGTGAGGCAGTGGCTCTGGTTCGAACACGGTGGTTCGGTCGTCCTCCGCCTTTTTAACCGTTGGCCGCTTCGACCCGGCTCCGCTCCCGCGCGTTCTCCGATTCATCAGGTTGAGGAGACGCTGCCATGGCCGAGCGGCTGTTGTTCGAGGTGCTCGTGATCGTAGTGGCATCGTTCGCCGTGGTGACGGCGCTCGTCCACCTCCGCTTCTCACCCGTCACCGGTTATCTGCTCACCGGTGTTCTGATCGGTCCGCATGGGTTGGAGCTCCTGCCGGACACGGAGGGCATCCGTTTCCTTGGCGAGCTGGGCGTCGTGCTCCTCATGTTTATTATCGGGCTGGAATTCTCCCTGCCGCGCATGCTGGCGGCCCGGGCAGTGGTTTTCGGCCTGGGCAGCCTGCAGGTCGCTCTCACGACCCTGGCCGGCAGCGCCCTTGCATGGTTTGCTGGCGTTGGCTGGGCGGGGAGTCTGCTGATTGGCGGGGCCGTTGCCATGTCGTCCACCGCCATCGCCGCCAAGCAGCTCTCGGATCAGCAGGAGCTGAACACCCAGCACGGGCGCCTCGCCCTCGGAATTCTCCTGTTTCAGGATCTTGCGACGTTGCCGTTCCTCATCCTCACGGACGCCATGAGCGGTCGGGGCCAGGCAAGCCCCACCCTCGCTGCAGGCCGAGCAGCTCTTGCCGTGGTGCTCTTTCTCGCCATCGCCCTGCTGGTGCGGCGCACCCTTGGGCGGATGTTTGAGGCGCTGGCCCGCACCCGCTCAGCCGAGGTCTTCCTGCTGGGCGTCCTCTCGCTCGTGCTGCTGGCCGCGTTCGGAGCGGAAGAACTCGGACTCTCGCTGCCGATAGGAGCCTTCCTAGTCGGCATGATTACCGGCGAGAGCGACTTCCGGCACCAGGTCGAGGACGAGATCCGCCCCTTCCGCGATGTGCTCCTGGGACTGTTCTTTCTCACGGTGGGCATGGCGGTTGATCCCCGTACCATCCTCACCCACCCGCTTCCCGTCGTTGCTGCCCTGACCTCCCTCGTGGCTCTGAAGGCAGCCATCGTTTTCGGAGCGGCGTGGATCGTGGGCTGGAGTGCATCCTCGGCGCTCCGTGGTGGTCTCATCCTGGCCCATGCTGGCGAGTTCGCCCTTCTGTTGATCACCCAGGCGCTCGCGGCAGCGCTTGTCCCTGCGGACATGGGGCAGGTGGTCTTGGTCACTGTTGTCCTAAGCATGGCGCTGGCACCTCTGCTGATCCAGTGGAACGGGATCCTGGCCCGGCTGCCCGACCTTGGCTCCTCTCGACCTGCACCCAAGCCGGATGAAGCCGTCGTGGCCGAAGCCAGCGGTAACCTGTCGGGGCACGTCATTCTTGGAGGGTGCGGCCGTGTCGGATGCCTTGTCGCCACGGTGCTAGACATCGGCGGGATCCCTTATGTTGCCATTGAGCATGACATCGACCGTCTGAGGCAGGCGCGAGCGCGGGGGCATCATGTCGTGTTCGGGGATGCGACGCGGGCCGCGATCCTCCACGCGGCGGGCCTGGAGAGGGCAAAGGTCATCGTTGCCACTTTGGACAGCCTGTCCGGATCGGAGCGGCTGGTCCACCGCGTGCGCCATATGGGCCTTACGATCCCGGTCCTTGTCCGGACCCATGACATGGCCTCGGCGAAAGGGCTTGAGGAGGCTGGCGCAACTCACGTCCTTCCCGACAGCCTCGCCGCCGGACTCGGACTATCAGAGCACCTTCTTCGGGTTCTTGGTGTGGCGCCGCAGGATATCGTGGACCGCATCGAGCATGTCCGCTCCGTCTTCGACACCGCCGGGAATGGGCCCGGCTCCGCACAAGACCAGGGCAGGATCGGGTTCCATCGACAATAGACCCTCAGAACGCCAGTCCAAGCCTGCCAAAGGAGGCTCCCTATTCCTCGTTCGACCAGGGCAAGGTCGCTCGGCCCACGGGGACCCCGGTCGAAGGGGCCCTGAGGCTGCCGGCTGCGGGCAAGGTCGGCCGCACCGGATCCCCGCTAGCTGCTGACCGCGTCGATGTCGTCCTCCGGGGTGACGGGCGGCAGCACGCCCGTGCCAGGGGTCGCGAGCGGGTCTACGAGTTCAGGAACGTCGTGGGGGCCGGCGGGTGGCACGGACGCCTGAGCGGTGCCGTCGCTCACCAATGTTCCAATCAGACGAAGCAACTCCTGCTGTTCCGGGCCGCGCCCGGAGCCCAGGAATGGCCCAATCTCGATGTGGGCCACATGGCCTCCCGACGCCAGGTTGGCTTCGTGCCGCACGAAGACCTCCCCCGACGCATCCCGGATCAGATACCACCGGTCACCGTTGGGGCTGCAATAAAGCTTTCGTGCTTTCGCCATGGGTGGCCTCTCGCCTGGAGCGCGTCAACAAAGGTGGGTGCCGGATGTCCGGCAAGACACGGCTACTCGGCGGCATCCGGCACATTCGTCGGCTTGTCCTCCAGGGCGGCCGCGATGGCTTCGTCGACCCGCTCCAGCCAAATGAACTCAAGTCGGGCCCGCGTATCCTCGGGGATGTCCTCGAAGTCGCGCCGGTTGCGGGCCGGGAGCACCACCCGGGTGAGCCCCGCCCGCGCGGCCGCCGTGACCTTTTCCTTGATCCCGCCCACCGGCAGGACAAGCCCGCGCAGGCTGATCTCCCCCGTCATGGCCGTGTCGCTGCGCACCGTCCGGCCCGTCAGAAGCGAGACCAGCGCCGTGAACATGGCCACGCCCGCGCTTGGGCCATCCTTCGGAGTGGCTCCCGCGGGAACGTGGATGTGGATGTCGCTCTTCTCGAACAGGGTGGGATCGATGCCGAATGAAGCGGCGCGGCTCTTCACCAGGGTCATCGCCGCCTGTGCGCTCTCACGCATAACATCGCCGAGCTGCCCCGTGAGGATAAGGCCGCCCTTGCCTGGCGCGCGGCTGGCCTCAATGAACAGGATGTCGCCGCCCACCGGCGTCCACGCCAATCCTGTCGCGACCCCTGGCACGCTGGTGCGCATCGCCACCTCGTCCTCAAAGCGGGCCGAACCGAGGATTGCGGCGAGATCCCCGGCATCGATGCGCACGTGCTCGGCGCTGCCCTCGACGATTCGCACGGCAGCGTGGCGCAGTGCCCGGCCGATCTCGCGCTCCAGGTTCCGGACGCCGGCTTCGCGGGTGTAATCCCGGATGATCCGGCGCAGGGCCTCGTCGCTGATCTCGGCCTGCTCGGCCTTAAGCCCGTTCGCCTCCAGCTGGCGCCGAACCAGGTAGCGCCGGGCAATCTGAAGCTTCTCGTCCTCGGTGTAGCCAGCCAGGGTGATGATCTCCATGCGGTCGCGCAGGGGACCCGGAATGGTGTCGAGCATGTTGGCGGTGGCGATGAACACCACGCGCGAGAGGTCGAATGGAACGCCCAGATAGTTGTCGCGGAAGGTGGCGTTCTGCTCCGGATCGAGCACCTCCAGCATGGCCGCGGAGGGATCGCCCTGGACGCCGCGTCCCATCTTGTCGATCTCGTCCAGCATCATCACGCAATCGCGCGCCCCAGCCTTCCTGATCGCCTGGATGATGTTGCCCGGCAGAGCGCCCACATAGGTCCGCCGATGGCCGCGGATCTCCGCCTCGTCGTGGACGCCGCCGAGGCTGACCCGCACGAAGGGCCGCCCCATGGCGCGGGCAATCGACTGCCCAAGGGAAGTCTTACCGACGCCGGGCGGGCCAGCAAAGCACAGGATCGGGGCCTTGCCGTTCGGGGCGAGCTTACGCACGGCGAGGTACTCGATGATGCGTTGCTTGATTTTTTCGAGCCCGAAATGGTCCTCGTCGAGAATGCGGCGCGCCTGCGCGATATCGATGGGTTTCTCCTCGGGCAGGGCCCAGGGCAGTTCGACGAGCCAATCGAGGTAGGTCCGGATCATCCCGGCCTCCATGGCGCCTTCCGGCATGCGCTCGTAGCGGTGCAGCTCGCGGCGGGCCTGCTCCTCAACCTCCGGCGGCATGGTGGCTTTCGCAATCTTCTCGGTGAGTTCCTGGACCTCCTGGGCGCGCCCGTCGCCCTCGCCCAGCTGGCGCTGGATCGCCGCCATCTGCTCGCGCAGGATCACCTCGCGCTGGCGTTCGTCGAGGGTGGCCCGGGTCTGACGGCCGATCTCCTGCGTCAAGCGCAGGACCTCGATCCGTTCGGCCAGCAGGCGGGAGACCTTGTCGAGCCGCGCGGTGAGATCAATGGTTTCCAGAAGCTCCTGCCTCTGGTCAGCACTGACATCGAGATAAGCCGCAACGAGGTCTGCCAAAGTCCCAGGCGTAGCGGCGGCCTGCACGGTCCCGACAAGCTCCTGTGGCACCTGCGGCAGGAGCTGCAGCGCCTCAAGTGCCTGCTGCCGGAGGTGAAGAAAGCGGGCCTCGATGTCCGGTGTCAGCATCCCCGGCTCCTCGATCCGGAGAACCCGCGCCACGATAAACGGCCGCTCCTTCACGAACTCGGTGACCCGGAAGCGCTGCTCGCCCTGGAGGACGACATGGTGCGTGCCGTCGGGCGCGTTCACGTAGCGCAGGATGTTGGCGATGGTGCCGGTTCTGTGCAGATCAACCGCGGCCGGGTCGGCCGCCTCCGCGTCCCGCTGCATCAGGAGGCCGATCTGACGCTCCTCCCTCACCGCCTGCTGGGCCGCGGCGATGGAGCGCTCACGGCCGAGCGCAATGGGGAACACGGTTCCCGGAAACAGGACCGTGTTGCGCACGGATACGATGAGAAGGCCATCCGGTGGAAGGGCGTTCGCGGAGCCGTCCAAACCAGGGCTTGTGCCTTCCTCGGCCGCGCGCGGGAGACCATGTGAAGCGATCATGACGGGTGCTCCTCAGGGCGCTTTGCGGAGGCTGATAACCAGGCACCCGTCTCCGGCGGCACGCCGGACGGCATCATAGTGGCCTGGCGGCAGGGGAATGCGCCGCTCGAATCGGCCCTGCGGCAGCTCCAGCCGGTGGATCACGGCGGTGCGCAGTTGCGGCGGCAGGACGCGGCGGCCGGCGACCACGAGGGTTCCGTCCTCGATCACCGTCTCGACCTGGTCCGGCGCCACTCCGGGCAGAGCGATGAGGATGAGAACCTCCTGCTCGGTTTCAATCACGTCGACGGGGGGTTCCCAAGCTGCGCGGCGCGTCGCCGAGGGCGGTTGGAACATCTGCCGGTGCAGGCGCTCGGCGCGTGCAAGGGCCTCAATCGCTTCCGAGAGCATCCAGTCCGCCGGATCCCGCATGGCCACGCGTGCCTCAGCTTGTGGTTCGAGCCCGAAGCCTGTTTTTCCGCGTCTGCGTCAAGGACGCTCCGGGGACAACACCGATTGGAACATGCAACTATGTCAATGCGCCGGCAGCCCATTTGGTTCTTGATTGCGAAACGCATCAACCCAAATCGATGTCACGGGCACGCTTCCGATGGTGGCGTTCGCCTTGATGGCCAACCGGTCCGGCATCAGGATTCAACATCGATGGACCGGTCGATGAGAGATGATGTCGGTGTTGCTCCGGCAGAGCTGACAGCGGACCGGAAGGAGAGCACCATGCAGACCAACAAACCGAGACCCGATGACATCGACCCGGTGGACGAAGCCAGCTTGGAGTCGTTTCCCGCCAGCGATCCGCCGGCCTGGAACGGGACGCATCCCGGCCCTGTCGACGTCTCAGCCCTTCTTCACCGCACGAAGGAGGCGCGGTCGGTCTGGAACCATGCCCTTGAGGAGGCGGCCCAACTGGCGGACGGGACGGACCTGGGCTTGTCCTCACGGATACGGTCCCTGAAGCACGCCGAGCCAGATGACGGCTGACGCGTTGCCCGCGACCTTTGGCCAGGAGGATTCGAACCCATGAGCCTCAGCGAGATCGCCTGCGAGATCCTGGACCTGTTTCGCGAGACCCATCGGCGGCCTGGCGCCCGGATCACGATTGCCACCCTCGATCACCGCTTCGGCACGGATCCCGCGGTCGCGGTGGCCATCGCGGAACTGAGGGACGCAGGCTTTCTCATCACCCCTGACGCCGAGACGGTCGAACTGACTACCAAGGGCTTTGATGCGACCCAGGGCGGTAGTTACCATCCGGAGGACGACTGACCACCGGCATCGGCTGCTCTGTGATGTAAGGGTGGGCTGCTGGAGGTCGGCCCGCGCGTTTGGCTCGCCGCCACGTACCTTTCCTCAGTAATCGACCGGTATGCGTATCGGCTCCCGCAACTGCTACCCTCCACGAATCGCGCCGAAGCGGCGTGCTGCGGCGAGCGTCTGCTGAAACGACAGAACGCCCGCCCGGGGCACGGGACAGCCAGCATGGAGGCATGCCATGGCGGACGGATTGTGTGACATCTGTGGAGTCCGGCCTGCGACCGTTCGGGCGCAGGTGGTCAGCAACGGCCAGCGCCAGACCATGGAGCTCTGTGACGTCGATTACCGGCGTTTGGCGAGGCAGCAGCGGCCGAGTTCGCCGCTGGAGTCCCTCTTCGGCGGGCGCGGCAGCCTGTTCGACGACTTCTTCGGCGGCGATTTCTTCGGCGAGAGCCCGCGCAGCAGCGCAGGGAGACTTACCGATGAGCCTTCCGACACGGGGGATAGCGGCGGCACGCCCGTTCCGGTCCGGTCCGGGCGTGGACGCGCCCGCGGCCGCGGCGCGGCAGCAGGCGTGGCGGACCGTCTTAGCGAGCATGCTGAGGAGATCCTCCAATCGGCCGCCCGGCGGGCTGCCGAATTCGGCCGCCGCGAGGTCGACACCGAACATCTCCTGCTCGTTCTGACCGAAAGTGACGTCGTCCGCACCATCCTCGACCAGTTCAAGGTCTCGCTCGATGACCTGCGCAACCAGATCGTCCAGGAAAGCCCCCGGGGCGATTTTAATCCGGAGGAAGGCGGCGAGATCGGGGTCTCACCCCGGGTCAAGAGCGCCCTCTCGCGCGCCTTCTCGGTCTCCGGCGAGTTCGGCCACTCCTATGTCGGCCCCGAGCACCTGCTCATCGGCTTGGCCGAGGAGGGGGAAGGCATCGGACCCGATGTCCTGAACCGCTACGGCCTCACGCCGCAGGCCATCCGCCAACAGGTCACCAAGGTGGTCGGCCGCGGTGCCGAGGAAGGGCGGGTTGACACGCCCACCAACACCCCCAACCTCGACAAGTACTCGCGCGATCTCACCAAGCTCGCCCGCGAGGGCAAGCTCGATCCGGTGATCGGCCGCGCCAAGGAGATCGAGACCACCATCGAGGTGCTGGCCCGGCGCAAGAAGAACAACCCGGTCCTCATCGGCGAGCCGGGCGTCGGCAAGACCGCCATCGTCGAAGGCCTCGCCCAGCGCATCGTTGCCGGCGAAGTGCCGGAGAGCCTGCGCGATAAGCGCCTCGTTGAACTCTCGATCAACTCCATGGTGGCCGGCTCCAAGTACCGGGGCGAGTTCGAGGAGCGCGTCCAGCAGATTCTCAAAGAGGTCACCGAGCGCGAGGACGAGCTGGTCCTGTTCATCGACGAGATCCACACCATCGTGGGCGCAGGTCAGGGCGGCGGCGAAGGCGGGCTCGACATCGCCAACGTGTTCAAGCCGGCGCTCGCCCGCGGCGAGCTCAACCTGATCGGCGCGACGACGCTGAACGAGTATCAGAAGCACATCGAGAAGGATGCCGCCCTGGAGCGCCGTTTCCAGCCGGTGTTTGTGCCCGAGCCGACGGTCGCCCAGACCATCATGATCCTGCGCGGCCTGCGCGATACCCTCGAAGCGCACCACAAGGTCACGATCACAGACGAGGCCATCATCGCGGCGGCGGAGCTGTCCGACCGCTACATCACAGGCCGCTTCCTGCCCGACAAGGCCATTGACCTGATCGACCAGGCCGCCGCCCGGGTGAAGATCTCGGCTACCGCCCGGCCCGTGGACGTGCAGGAAATGGAGGCCGAGGTGCGCCAGCTCAAGCGCGAGCAGGATTACGCCTCCTCCCGCAAGCACTTCGACCGCGCCTCGGAAATCCAGGCCCGGCACGATGCCCGCAACAAGGACCTCCTGGACGCGACCGAACGTTGGCGCCGGGAACGCGGCTCGGCCTCGACGGAGGTGCGCACCGAGCATATCGCACAGGTGGTGTCCAAGCTCACCGGCGTGCCCGTCAACGAACTCACGACCGAGGAGCGCCAGCGCCTCGTGAAGATGGAAGAGCGCCTTCATCAACGCGTGATTGGTCAGGAGGAGGCGGTCAGGGCCGTCAGCGACGCCGTGCGTCTGGCGCGCGCTGGCCTGCGGGAGGGGCGCCGACCCATCGCGACCTTCCTGTTCCTCGGCCCCACCGGCGTCGGCAAAACGGAGCTGGCGAAGGCTCTTGCTGAAACCGTCTTCGGCGAGGAGGACGCGATGATCCGCCTCGACATGTCGGAGTACATGGAGCGCCACGCGGTCGCCCGCCTCATCGGCGCGCCTCCCGGCTACGTCGGTTATGAGGAGGGCGGGCAGCTGACCGAGCGTGTGCGCCGGCGCCCCTACTCCGTCGTGCTGCTGGATGAGATCGAAAAGGCCCACCCGGACGTCTACAACGTGCTGCTGCAGGTGTTCGACGACGGGCGGCTTACCGACGGCAAGGGTCGCGTCGTGGACTTCACCAACACGATCCTGATTGCCACGTCAAACTTGGGTTCCGACATCATCCAGCGCCACCTCAACCTGCGCGGCACGGCCGAAGACGATCAGGCCCGTCTCAAGCGCGAGTTGATGGATGTGCTGCGCGGCCATTTCAGGCCGGAGTTCATCAACCGGATCGACGAGATCATTGTCTTCCATGCCCTGGCGCGGAGCGAGATCCGCTCCATCGTCGAGCTCCAGCTGGAGCGGGTGAAACGCACCGCCCATGGCCAAGGCGTCGAGCTTGATATCGACGGCAGCCTTGTCGACCACTTGGCGGCCGCCGGATTCCGGCCGGAGTTCGGAGCCCGCGAGCTGCGGCGTCTCATTCGCTCCGAGCTGGAGACCCAGCTTGCCCGCGCGATGCTGGCAAACGAGGTTCAGGAAGGTGACCGGGTGCTCGCGCGCTGGGACGGAGACCAGCAGAGGGTAGTACTGGAGCCCCAGCCCAAGGCAGAGGGTGCCACAAAGGCCACAGGCGCGACGGATGACCACCGCAATGCGGTCGAGCTAGACCGGGAAGCCCAGCGCGGGGCCGGCGACGACAGCAGGACGGCCGCCGAGTGAGGACCTCGGCTGCCAGGCGACACGTCCGGAGGACATCGCATGCCATTTCGCATCTTGGGATCGACACTCCGGGCCGGGGTGCTCACGGGTGCCCTTGTCATGGCCACCTTTGGAAGCTGATCCAGGTTCGAATGTAAGGACTGGAGCCATGACAGCGCAAAGAGACCCGGTGGATCGCCGACACAACCAAGGGTGGGCTCCTGCCCTCCTGCCCGGCTCCAACACGGAGGCCGGTTCATTGCCGCCCGCCCGCATCCATCGGCTAGGCCGCTCCGTGACATCATCCGCACCCGCCCGGACAGGATGGGTGCTGGAATTTGAGCGCAGCTCGGCCCCATACATCGAGCCGCTCATGGGCTGGACCGGAGGCGACGATCCGTTCGCCCAAATCCGATTGAACTTCCCGGACCTGCAAAGCGCTATCGTCTTTGCCGAGCGGCACGGCTGGCCCTACCGCGTCGAGGATCCGCCGCCACAACGGACGCACCTTCTGTCCTACGCCGACCGGTTCAGGTACGACCTCGCGAGCGCCATTCGGCGCGCCTCGCCGTCTGTGGAGCCTGTTGCCGGCGAGCCGACCCGCCGACAGATCAACCGGATCGCCGGGGTGGGGACTGACGGCGGTGAGGATCGTCAGCCATCATTGCCCATCCACACCGACAAGGACAGGAGAGCTACGCTCCAACATCATTGAAGGGACCGCCCTTGAGCCACTCTCCACCTCGGATCCACCTCATGGACAGGAGCCTCCATCGGGCGGGACGGACCACTCGGCTCCTGAGCGACGTGGAGGAAGAGCATGGCTGAACTCATCGTGGTTGGCTTCGATGACCCCGACGAAGCGGATCGTGCCCTGAGCGAACTGGCGCGCCTGCAGAAGGAGTATCTGATTGACCTGGAGGACGCGGTGGTCGCGATCCGCGGCCCTGACGGCAAGCTGCGGCTGAAGCAGAGCGTCGATCTGGTTGGCGTCGGCGCCGCATCTGGAAGCCTGTGGGGCGCCATGTGGGGCTCGCTCGTCGGCCTGCTGTTCCTGAACCCTCTGCTCGGGCTTGCGACGGGGGCCGCCCTGGGCGCCGGCGCGGGGGCGCTGTCCGGGAAACTGGCGGACTACGGCATAGACGACGACTTCATCCGCTCGATAGGCGAGACGCTCCAGCCCAACACGTCGGCCCTCTTCGTGCTGCTCCGCAAGGTGCAACCGGAGAAGGTGCTGGACGAGCTGAAGCGCTTCCGCGGACGTGTCCTGCGCTCCTCCCTTTCGCCCGAGCAGGAGGCCCGGCTCCAGGCCGCTCTGTCGGGCTCCAACGTCTCCATGCCTGGCACCACCAGCACCACGCCGGAAGCCACCAGTCCAGCCCCCAGCGACACCAGCGCCACCCCGAGCACCGCCCCTGCCAAAGGAGCCGCATCATGACCTTCCGCCCGCTCCATGGCCGCGTTGTGGTGCGCCTGGTCGAGGCCGAGGAGAAGAAGAACCGCGTCCACCACGCCATGCACGACACCAAGGCCGCCGCGGAAGAGGGCGTTGTGCCTGGCGGCATCGCCCTGCTCCACGCCAAGGCCGCGGTGGCCAGGCTCAAGACCGACAACCCGGACATGAAAGCTGGCATCAAGATCGTGCAGCGGGCGCTGGAGGCTCCGATCCGCCAGATCGGCGAGAATGAGGGCGTGGAAGGCTCCATCGTGGTCGGCAAGATCAGTGACAACGGGCCCCAACCTTCGGGTTTGATGCGCAGGTTGAGGAGTACGGCGATCTCGTCCAGGCCGGCCCCTTCGATCCGGCGAAGGTCGTTCGCACTCCGCGGCAGGACGCCGCTTCCGTGGCCAGCCTCCTGATCACCACCGAGGCCATGGTGGCCGAGCTGCCGAAGAAGGAGTCAGCTCCGGCCATGCCCGGCGCATGGCCGGCAAGGACTTCCAGGTTCCCGGGAGGGAATGTTTCAGAGGCCGATGTCCTGAGAACCGAGCGTGTTGGAGCAAACCGAAGGAATGCCCCATCGAAAGGAGACACCTCATGGCACGCAATCCCCTGACCCCGTTTGGCTCCGGTTTTGGCACTCCGGGGGGAAGCGACCCCTTCCTCTCGCTCCATCGCGAGATGAACCGCCTGTTCGACGATGTCCTGCGCGGCACAGGCCTGCCCGCCGCGGCGGGTAACCAAGGCCAGGGCAGGGTCGGCAACTTCGTCAATGCCAGCATGAACGTGTCGGAGACGGAGAACGAGGTCCGCATCACGGCGGAACTGCCCGGCGTCACCGAGCAGGACATCGACGTCAGTCTCGAAGACGACATGCTCACGATTCGGGGCGAGAAGAAGTTCGAGCGCACGGACGACAAAGAAAACTTCCACTTCGTCGAACGGTCCTACGGCACCTTCCAGCGCTCGCTGCGGTTGCCCTACCCGGTGGATCCGGAGCGGGTGCAGGCAAGCTTCGAGAACGGCGTGCTCACCGTGACCGTGCCGAAGACCGGGCAACAGGAGCGCTCGCGCCGCATCCAGGTGCAGGGCCGCAGCTCGGGTGGCCAGGCTTCTCAGGGCGGTCAGGGCGCGTCAGGCGGCACCGGTGGTGGAGGCCGCCGAGGCGGACAAGGTAGCGCACCGGGCAGCACGCCCGGCGGCGCAAGCACCTGAGTCTGGCAGATCACACATGAGGCAGCCATCGGGCGAGGGAGACCACCCCCGGACCGAGCGAGACGATCCCCGCTCCACGATGGGAACTGGCCGGGCCCCGAAGGCCATGGGCCGCGCCCTGCGCGAGACCCGTGAGGCCTGGCCCGGCCTGAGCACCTACGAGCGTTTCGAGCAGGTCGTTTCGCTCGTGCTGACCAGCCTCATCGGGCTGGTGATCGCGGCCGCAGTGATCCACCTGAGCTTCCGCATCCTCATGCTGGTGCTGTCTGGACTTCTCGACCCGACGGAGACGGGCGTGTTCCAGGCGGTCTTCGGCATGATCTTCACGGTGCTGATCGCCCTGGAGTTCAACCATTCGATCATCAGCGTCCTTCATCGCAAGGAAAGCATCGTGCAGGTGCGCACCGTGGTGCTGATCGCCCTCCTGGCGCTGGTGCGCAAATTCATCATCCTGGATGCGAGCAAGACCGACCCGCTCACCATCGTCGGGCTGGCCGCGGCAATCCTGGCACTCGGCTCGGTCCATTGGCTCGTGCGCGACCAGGACAGGAAGGATGCCACCAAGCAGGATCAGCCCCGAGGGACTGCCGACTAGGCCGGAGCAGCTCCAGAATTTCAGTGCGGCCACCCGGCCCGATCATCTCATACTGTGAGAAGTAAGGTTTCCCATGGCCGCCATTGATCCCCGCGACGAGCAGATGTTTCCGAAATTTGGGACCGCGGACATCGGCCGCCTGCGCCGCTTCGGTGAGGTCCGACGTCATGCGGCAGGTGTGCCGCTCTTTGTCACCGGCGATGTTGCCCCGGGCATGTTCGTCCTCATCAATGGCTCGGTCAGGGTCACCCAACGTGACCCATGGGGGCGTCTGTCCCCCATCGTTGAACTGGGACCCGGCGACTTCGTCGCCGAGGTGGGGCAGTTGTCAGGCCGGCCAGCGCTGGTCGATGTTCATGCCATCGTCGATGTGGAGGCGCTGCTCATCCCGCCCGAAAACCTGCGGGCCTTGATGATTGCCGAACCCGCACTGGGCGACAGGATCATGCGGGCGCTCATTCTCAGGCGCGTTGTGCTGATCGAGACGGGCGCAGGCGGCCCGGTCCTGATCGGTCATGAAACCGATCCCGACGTGGTCCGTCTGCAAGGCTTCATGGTCCGCAACGGCTATCCATGCCAGGTGCTCGATCCCGCCCGCGACCGTGACGCGGCGACCCTCATCGAGCGCTACACGCCGGATCCGAAGGATCGGCCTCTCGCCGTTTGTCCCAGGGGAATGATTCTGAAAAATCCGTCCGAGCGCGATCTGGCGCAGGCACTCGGCTTGGTGCCCATCGATGCTCCGGATCGAACCTATGACGTCGTGATCGTCGGCGCGGGGCCTGCCGGTCTCTCGGCGGCAGTTTACGCTGCGTCGGAGGGGTTGTCTGTCATTGTCCTGGATGCGGTCGCCTTTGGCGGCCAGGCGGGCGAGAGCGCCCGAATCGAGAACTATCTGGGGTTTCCAACCGGCATCCCCGGCCGCGAGCTCGCGGCGCGGGCTTTCGTCCAGGCGCAGAAATTTGGTGCCGAGATGGTGATCCCGGCCGAAGCCGTCGGCCTCGATTGCTCGCAAATGCCGTATGGGATTCAACTCGCTGACGGCCGGCGGGTCAAAGGCTCCACGGTGGTCGTGGCCTCGGGCGCCCACTATCGGCGGCCTGACATTCCTCGCCTGCGGGAGTTCGAGGGGCGCGGCGTGTGGTATTGGGCCTCGCCCATCGAAGCGCGCCTGTGCCGGAACGAGGAGGTTGCCCTTGTGGGCGGCGGCAACTCTGCCGGGCAAGCGGCGGTGTTTCTAAGGGACTTTGCCGCGAAGGTGTGGATGTTGGTCCGTGGACCCAATCTCGCTGAGAGCATGTCGCAATACCTGATTGACAGGATTGCGGCTGCGGACAATATCGAAGTGCTGACCGAAACCGAGATCACCGTCCTCTCGGGTTCGCCCGAAGGGCAACTTGAGTGCATCCGGTGGCGCAACCGCGTCACCGGCGCGGAGACGGAGAAGCCAATCCGCAACGTTTTCATCTTCATCGGCGCAGATCCGGCAACGGGCTGGCTCAAGGGCTGCGGCGTGGGCTTGGACGCCAACGGCTTCGTTCGCACAGGTGCGGCTCTCCCGGCCACCGGCATGATGGAAAAAAGCGGTCCAAGACGCCCCTTTCCGCTGGAAGCGGAAGTCGCCAATGTGTTCGCGGTCGGTGATGTTCGGGCGGGATCAGTTAAGCGCGTCGGTGCCGCAATTGGTGAGGGAGCGGCGGCGGTAGCTCAGATCCACACCGTTCTCTCAAATGCATCTGTGCCGCCGCCTGCGGCAAGGGAGCGGAGAGCGCGAAGCTGATGAACGCCAGCTTGCCCCAGCTAATCACACAGGCACACTTGCCGGGCCCTTGTGAATATGTCCAAAGGCCTCAAACGAGACCATTGCGGCGCGTTTTATGGCGCTCCTCGATCAGGGGACGGCAAGTCTGCTCGATGGCCTTCACCGCCAGATCAAGCCGCCTCCTGAGAGTGTCACCGTCCCCTTCGCCCCAGCCAATCGCCGCTTCCCATTGGTTGCGCCTCGCTTTCTCCGAGCCCGTCGGCTCCTGGCCGTAGGTGCGGATCAGGTTGTGGGCCGAGTCGATGACCTCGCTGTGAATGGCCCGGATCTCCTCGAAGGGCCGGGCGGCCTCCTCCCCAAAATAGGCCATGAAGCGGTACCGACTCGCTTGGAGCTCGGAAAACACTTGGCTCTCCTTGGTCAGGCGGTCGACGGGCGTGAAGATCTCGCCCAGTTCAAGCTCCTCGTCCGGTCCCGCTCCGGGTCGATCATCCTCCCCACCGTCGTTGTCATCCGAAGCGGGAAAGCGCGCCCATGTTAGGATGTCCCTGGCCCGGTAGAACCCCGCTAGCACCTCCTCGGCGAGCTCAGTCTTGCGCCGGCCGACCATCTCGGTCCGCCAGGCATTGAGCCCGCGGACGCCGGCCCAACCGGCGACGACGGCTGCTAGGCCTGTCATGAGATTGGCCAGCGCCGAGATCCAGTCAGGCGACAAGATCGCCTCCGTCAGGGACGAGAAAGAGGTGGCTCCGAAGCCGCTTCGGCGCGACACCTCCAGTTGCCCCAGAGCTAGATGGCGTGGGATGGGAGCCGGGCAAGCCGCCAGACTGCCGGAGACCGCGAAAGCAACAACGTCACAGGACGGTCTGCCGGCCTCTTCTGAGTGAAGCACCAGCTTGCAAAAGAATCACTTTTGCTTCTTGAGCCTGCGGAATTCACTTGGGAGAACACCGTACGCCGTTTTGAAACGGCGGCCGAAGTGGGTCATGTCCGAAAAGCCCCAGCCGGCTGCAATCTCAGTCACGGTTCGATGGGCCTGGAGCGGGTCCTTGAGAGCTCTGTGGCAGCGGTCCAGCCGTCGGGACTGGATGAGGCGCGCAATCGATGTCCCCTCTTGAGCAAGGAGCGCGTTCGCGTACCGCACGCTCACGCCGGCGGCGGCGGCAACTATTTCGGCATCGAGCCGGGGATCGGCGAGACGCGCCTCTATGGCGGTACGCACATTCATCAGGGCCGATGCCTTGGCCGACGAGAGATACGGCCTTGGCCTCTCCTGCATCTTTGCCAGCGAAATGGCCACCAAGTCGAGCGTCTGGTCTTTAACCGTCTCCGTAGCTGCCTTGCCTAATTTACCCGCGTAATCCGGCAGCATCGCCAAGAACCCTGAGGCCAGGCTGTGTTCCGCCTCGATTGGTTTCATGGATCGAATGATCATATCTGCTGTTTTGCCGACACGCGCCTCCAAGGCTCGTCTAGGTGTCTTAAGAACCAGCAACTTCGCGCCCGTGGAAAACGATCCTTCATAGGGCAAGAGCGGGTCGAGCAGCGTCAGATCGCCGGCCTCCATGACAACCTCGCGGCCAGCCTGCTCCAACACGAGTTGCCCTGACATCAAGCGGCAGACAAAAAGCTCATCCGTCCGCATCTGATCACAATGGCGCCGCGTGTGAAAGACCTTCATGGGCGAGCTCTCGAAACGGACAAGCCCAAGCTCCGCCAGGGAACCCGATTGCATTTCGGCTTGGAAGCTGTAGCGGCACTCGGGCTTGGAGTCATGGGCGATGAGATTTCTGCACGCAACGCTGTGCCAATAATCAAATCGGTCGCGCGGGTGAACTGCGTTCGTCGAGAACAGCGTTTCCATCATCTAAATCCCAGCGTCGTGTTGAATTGGCCGAGAGGTTGTTCCTGTCCAGCCGATCCTTGCAGTGCGCCCACAAGTATAAGCCAACGCTGCTATCATCCTACACCAAGGGTAAGTTGAAAAGCCATGAATAGCCGCAGTTTCACCCTTTTCGATCCGTCTCCCCGTGCCGTCATGAAACATAGAACCTTGTGAATCGATCCACCCATGTCTTCCCGTTACTATTTCAATCTGACCGACGGGAATCAGATTATCTGTGACGACGAGGGTCTCCAGCTCGCAGACATCAATACAGCCGTCGGCTATGCCACCAAGGCGATCGAGGAACTCAGGGCAGAGGCCCCGTCGCCTTCGGAAGAGTGGCTCGGCTGGAGAATGGAGATCACCAACGGCACCGGTGAGGTGGTCTGGGTGATTCCCTTGGAACCATGGCCCTTGAGGGCGTGCTCTTTGCATTAGAAGAGCCGCCCTCACTCCCGTGCGGTATCAAGGGCGTCTCGGATGCCCCTGCTTTCAACTTGCTGGTTGCTACAGAGACATACTGCTCAATCAGGCTCCGAAAACTTAAGGCGCCAGGCTGCCAAAGCTCAGGCCCCAAAGCAATATCCAGTCAGCAATACGATATGAAAAGAATCGCTTTGGCTCTTTCGGCAGCCCCTATCCTAGGAGCGTGTACTGATAATGGGCAGTCTTATTATTTGGAGTCTCTCCACTTAGAAAAAGACTACGTCGCCTGCAAAAGCCGCGACCTCATCAAATTGATTGCCCGCAACTATGGAAAGCCCAAGGAGTTCGATGAACTCGTAAGGATGGGCTTGGAAGACAAAAACTGCCGTGTATTTAGAGCTGGAGAGAAGGTTATGGTTTCCATCAACAAACAGTTTGGACGAATAGAAACAATCAATGATCATGCTTCCGGAGAACATTACGCTACATTTGACCCGGTTGATTAGAATTTTCCGTCTGAATTATCGGGCTATTCTGGTTCCAGTGAACTAAGCCCCGCAACGGAGGCGTAATACTCATCAGATTTCACCGAAGATGCTGCTGGGAATGCCTTTTCGACACTGCTCCTAACCTTCCGGTCAACAAAGTAATGGCCCTTGATCCCCGCACCTTAGGCGCTGCATTCGTGCTGCTTTCGGCCATGCTCGGAGTGCTTTTGCTCTTCGCTTGGATGCATAACCGGAAGGTCCATTCGCTGGCATGGTGGGGGGCCACCTTCAGCCTGTTTGCTATCGGGATTGGTATGGCAAACCTCGGACGAGGGGCACCGGGCTATTTCGCGTTGCTCGTTGCGAATGCTTTGGTGGCGCTCGCCTATGGCGTTCTGTACGCGGGCTGCCGGACCTTCAATGTCCGCACAAGCTGGCCTTCCGCCATCATCTGTGGCGCTGTCGCCTGGATTGCTGTTTTCCCCATCATTCACGAGACGGCAAATGCCAGGCTTCTGCTTCTGTCGCTGATTGCCGGCGGGTACGCGGCCCTGTCTGCCTGGGAGCTTTGGAGGCATGCTCCGCAGCGTCTGACGTCACAAAAGGTGGCCGTCATCCTTCTGTTCGCCTTGGCTGCCTTCAATCTCGTTCGCGGACTGCTTGGGCCGAAACTGACCTCGATCGTCTGGATAGATGCGTTTGCCAACAGATGGTCAGCGGAGATGGCGCTGGTGCTGGTGGTCTATGCCCCTGCCCTGGCCTTTGTCTTCCTGTCCATGGCCAAGGAGCGCATCGAGTTCGACTACAAGAAGGCTGAACAGGCCTTGCGCGAGAGCGAGGAGCATTACCGCTATTTGGTCGAGCTGAGTCCCCATATCCCCTGGGCTGCCGACTCACACGGACACATTATTGATGCATCCACACGGTGGTTCGAGCTGACGGGCACGCCTGTAGAAGAGGCGCTTGGTTCGGGTTGGATCAGGTTGCTCCATCCCGACGACTTCGTGCATGCGCGGCAACGATGGCAACATTCCGTAGCGACCGGCGAGCCTTTTGATACGGAATACCGGGTACGCCGGGCCGAGGGGAGTTATCGCTGGTTCCGGGCCCGGGCGGCCGCCCGGCACAACCCGGACGGAACTGTGCTTCGCTGGTATGGAACCCTGGAGGACATCCACGACAGGAAACTCGCGGAGGAGCATCTCCGCTGGGTAGCCTATCACGACGATCTGACTGGATTGCCCAACCGCAGGCTCTTTCGGGAGCGCCTCCAGCAAGCGCTCGACCATGCCGATCGGACGGGAGATCAGGTCGGCCTGCTGATCCTAGATCTGGATGATTTCAAGCAGATCAACGACCGGTTTGGGCACGATGCCGGTGACAGGCTTCTGAGAGCATTTGGCGAACGGCTGGCTCGCCTCGTGCCTCCGGGGTCCACCGTTACCCGCTTAGGCGGCGACGAGTTCGCCGTCATCGTAACCGACATCGGCGGCGAGGCGGAGGTCGCGGCGACGGCCGGAGCCATTCAGACCGGCATGCTGGAACCTCTCAGGCTCAGCACCGGAGCACAAGAGTGCCGCACCAGCATCGGAGGCGCTGTCTCCGGCGGACCTAGTACCAGTGCGGAAGACTTACTGAAACGGGCAGATCTGGCGCTCTATAGCTGTAAGGTGGCGGGACCTGGCGCAGCCATGATGTTCAGACCGGTCATGCGCGAAGAGGCCCAGAAAACCGCGTCGGCTATGGAAGTCGCCCGCAAAGCGCTGGCGCTCGACTGGATCGTGCCGTTCTACCAGCCGAAGGTGGCGCTGGGGTCGGGCGCCCTGGTCGGTTTCGAAGCGCTCCTGCGCTGGCACCACCCTCGCCTGGGCCTCCAAACTCCCGAGACGCTGGCACCCGCCTTCGGCGACACGGAGCTCGGCACGGCGATAGGCGAGCACATGCTCTCTCGTGTGCTCGCCGACATGCGCCGCTGGCTCGATGCGGGGCTCGATTGCAGGCGGATTGCGATCAATGCCTCGCCCGCCGAGTTCCGCCGCGACACCTATGCCGAACGGGTACTCGAGCTTCTCCACCAGGCAGATGTGCCACCGCGCTATCTTGAGGTTGAGGTGATCGAAAGTGTGCTCCTCGACCGCAGCGCCGCGAATGTCGAACGGACGCTCCGCACCTTGAGCACAGCAGGCGTGACAATTGCATTGGACGACTTCGGCACGGGCTATGCCTCGCTTACACATCTCAAGCGGTTTCCGGTAGACGTGATCAAGATTGACCGCTCATTCATCAGCGACATGGAGAGCGATGCGGACAATGCCGCGATTGTCCAAGCGGTGCAAAGCCTCGGTCACAATCTCGGCATCGCGGTGGTGGCTGAAGGGGTGGAGAACGCTGCCCAAGCATCGCTCCTGCGATTGTCTGGCTGTGATGTCGGGCAAGGCTATCACTTCGGACGCCCCATGCCTGCCAGAGACATCCCGCAGTTCGTCGCTGCATGGACGCCCGGTACTCTCCCTTAGAGCCGCCGGCATGCGCGGATGCACCGATTGCGGTGCATTGCTGGGCACCATGTCGGCCTTGTGCAGCCTGAGCAGCCCCCGCTCCTCGCCAGCCGGACAATGGGGGATCCTCCTCAGGTAGATGAAGACCTGCTCGCTTGTGGATCTCGCGGGCAATCTGCTTGATTGTTTTACCGCGCACGAAGAGCTCGCGCCGGATCCGTGCAATCGTGTCCGCGCCCTTCATCCCCTGCCACCCATCCTGACCCAGGACAGGCAGCTTGCGTGCCTGACAGCCGCAGGGGTCAATTTGGGGTACGCCGAAACACAATCTCGTTCCAGGACATGCCGTGGGCGCGGTCCTTGACCCTTCCGATCACTAATTCCACCGTATCGTGAGCACAGATTCAGAGGATGGTGAGCAGCCGTTTCAGGTGATCTTGAGCGCCTTTCACGAGCACTGGGACGCTTCGGCCGACAATCCCCTCTGGTCTTCGCCCCAGAATGCTATCTGGTTTCCCGAAGAACGCGGGAGCCGACGCGGTTGTCCACCGGCCTCACCATCTCCATTGGGTCCCCGCGGGTCGGCGCCTTCGCCACGTTGTCGGCAACAAGCTTTAGCTGCTGATACCAGTCCAACAGGTTGATCAAAGGATGCTGGTTCACGATCGCGGCCATGTCGCCGGAAATGGTTGTCTTGCCGGCGAGCCGGAACTGGCGCGCCAGCCGCTCCGCCGTGTCGAACAGGTGCTCGTGCCCTTTCCTGGTTCCGAAAATCGCGGCGACTTCCTTGAAGAGCTGACGCCTGCGGCGGGAGCGCTCCTCAGGCGCCAGGGGCCAATCGTCATAGTAGCCTTGCTCGATCCGTTTCCGAACCTCCCAATAGAGACCAAGCCTTGGCTCAGTGGGGGCGAGCCCGTAGATGTTGTACGGGTTGGCGCCGAGAACGCTGGTGCCGGACGGGAAATCATACTGGACAGCGGCGACGAACTCGGCCTCCTCGCGCGTGCCAGCTTCAACGACTACCGACGACGTACCGCAGTTCTTCGGCAGGAGAAAGTGGACACGGAATTCCAACCTGGTCTCCACACGTGTGAGCACAGCTTCAAAACCAGACTTCGTTCGCCCCTTTGCCACCGTCTGCCGCTCCGATCCTGCCGCCCATGGATTGGCGGCGGCAAGCCGGCGGCGCGGCAGGATGCAAGGTCATGAGAAGATGCCGCTGCGACGCCCCTTTACGCCAGGACGAGCACCTTGTTGAGCGAGTCTCCTTCCGTGTCTCCCGACCAATCGCAGAGTCCTAGTGATCACTCTGCGACGGCTCCAGGCCTGCGGAACCCTGACCACAGTGTCTCTCAGCCGGATGATTGGGAGTTTCCTCTCCGACCAGGTGTTCTCTCCGGGGCCCGCATTCTCGCCCGCTCGGCCATAGGTCGTGATCCGCCGCATCTCGGTTGAGCCACTCTGCTTTCACGGGAATACCTACTAGGAGCTCCTGTATTGAGCCGTCATGTCCGCAGCTTCGCGGCCTGCTCGGGCTGCGCCGTGGCAGGCTGTAGCAGTGTCGGATCGTAATTCTGTTCTCCCAGACTGCGATCATGGGTCCAAAGCGCTCGGACATCCTCGGGAAGAGCATCCCGCACTTTTCCAAGCTGACCTTCCGGAACATGATGAGACAGCACACTGAATACGGCTTGTGCGGCATCGCGAGGATTGACGGGCCGAACGGGCCCAATGTTCTCGGCAACACGCGTGAGGAACTCGTCTTCGGAGCGATAGCGCTCGGGTTGCACCTCGGGCCGCCATTGATCGTAGTAGATTCCGCGCACTAAAATCGGCAGTTCTGCTCCGAGATGGACGGCGAGCTCCAGCGGAATACGATCGCGCACGGCTCGCAGCACCCCACCCAGCACATGCCAGGCAACCTGCTTGTCGGGCCCCACGAACTCAGTGATCTCGTTCAGCCAGAGATGGGTGATCTGAAGGGTCTTGTCGAAGACATCGAGTCCGTTCGCACTCATGATGAACCTTCCCTGTTCAAATAATCGCGGGCAGTAAAACGCCCTGATCTGTGAGGGCCCCGCCGGCATAGAACTGAATGACAAGCGCCGGGATGACGTTCCTACGGGCTGTCCCTGAGGAAGCACCCGGTCTGCCCAGAAGGTCGTCTCCAGTCCAGGGGCCGGAACAAGATCAGCACTCAAACGATGGGGTGGATGGCTCCCGCTCCCAACGGTGCCAAGATGAGCCCGTTTAAGGTGGACGAGAGGGAGCGGAGATTATGGGAGAGATCACAACAGTTGGCTTGGACTGTAAATCGGCTTGGAAACATTGACCCCTGTCAGAACGAGCGCAACCTGTAGAGGATGCGAAACAAGCGCCAACAACAGAAGGGTCACAGTCGGCGCCGGTCGCGACCCTCCCGATCTGAGCAAAAACCTAAAGCAGCTCAGAAGTTTAGACCGAGCAAGAGATGGGGTCTCGGTTCCAGGCCGAATTACATGTAGCCACCACCTCAGGTGCCGTTTTGGCGCTGTTGCATGCTCCTTAAGTAGTTGATTTCTCAGTCGCTGACCTTCGAAACTTTGTTGCCAATGACGAGTAAAAAGCGAGTTTGCAACAGATCCACAGAGCCTGCATGCCTTCCCTGCCGCCACCACGGTCAGCCGTCGTCCATGTGCCCCTAGTGCCAATCCGGGCCCGCCCTACTGGGTTGGTTGCGATCTGAGCTCCGCCTGACCTCGACCGAAGATGCGAGCGGTTTGGTCTTCTCCGTCTGCGCCGCCTCCTGTGCGTTGGGGCCATCGACAATGAGGCGGGCACCTCGCTGATACGTCAGATAGTTCCAGAACCAGTTGAGGGCGACGACGGCGCGGTTGCGCAGGCCAATTAGGAAGTAGACGTGTGCAAAGCCCCAGAACAACCAGCCCAAGAAGCCCGTCAGGTGCATGTGATCGAGCCTCACCACCGCAGCCTTGCGGCCGATCGTGGCGAGGTCGCCTTGATGACGGTACCGGAACGGCCCGAGGTTGGGTCTTCCTGTGATCCTTGCCGCAATGACATCCGCTACGTAACGGCCCATCTGCTTCGCCGCCGGAGCAATGCCGGGCACCATCCGTCCGGTCTCGTCGGCCGCCGCCGCGGTGTCGCCGACCACAAATATCTCAGGTCGGCCAGGAACCGTGAGATCCGGGCTGACCTTCACCCGCCCGGCCCGATCTCTCTCCGCCCCGATCCACTCGGCCGCCGGCGAGGCGACGACACCCGCAGCCCACACGATTGTACCGGCCTCAATCCGCGATTCCTCCAGATCGACCCCACGTTCGTCGCAGTGCGTCACCCGGGCCTGGGTCATGACCTCCACCCCCATCCGCTCCAAGGCCTCCCGCGCATAGGCCGAAAGATCTTCGGGAAAGGTGGGTAGCAGGCGCGGACCGGCTTCGATCAGGATCACGCGGGTGGCGTGCGGGTCGATGCGCCGGAACTCGGCGGGCAAAGCATGATGCGCCACCTCGGCGATGGCCCCGGCCATCTCGACGCCCGTGGGACCGCCGCCAACCACCACAAACGTGAGCAGCCCCCGCCGTTCCTCGACATCTTCGATCAGTTCAGCTTGCTCGAAGGCTGTCAGGATCCTGCGGCGGATGGCAGTCGCGTCCTGAATCTGCTTCAAGCCTGGAGCAACGGACGCCCACTCCGGGTGGCCGAAGTAGGAGTGCGTGGCACCCGTGGCAAGAACCAGGTAGTCGTAAGGCACGGTCACGGGCCCGGCATGAACAAGCCGTTGCTCCGTATCGATGGCGGTCACGTTCGCCATCAGGACGGTTGTATTCGTCTGCCGCTTGAGGATGCCGCGGATCGGCCAGGCGATGTCGGCCGGCGACAGGGCGGCTGTCGCGACCTGGTAGAGCAAGGGCTGGAAATAGTGGAAGTTATGACGGTCGATCACGGTCACCTCGACCGGGAGCCGCGCCAGGGACTGGGCGACCGTCAGCCCGCCGAACCCTGCTCCAACGATCACGACCTTCGGCACAGTGTTGGTCATGGTGCTCCCGTTGTCTGTCGAGGTCCACCGGACGGGCGGATCCTCGCACTGCCAACCGAGGCACGGTCCCGATGTTCCCTCCACGACGGCAACGGTAGCTGCCCCCTTCAACCACTCTCCAGGTTACTTGGCCATCCGTTCATCGGGGATCTCGCCGGTGGCGGCGGAATTCGCTTCTACCACGGTAACGGGCGGAGCATCCTCCACCGTCGCCTCGGAGCGCTCCTGGCCCTGATCAGCCAGTTCACGTTCGGCTCTGAACCAATGGTCCTCGGGATTGCCGGCGCGGCCCTCACTTTCCCAGATCTCATAGGCCCGTTGTCGGATCCTGTCATCTTGGCTGGTAACGATAGCTGCGGCAGACACTATGTCGGACATGATCGTCTCCCTTGTCCTGGCACCCGTTAATGATCAGGCCAGGGGGATGTTCACCGCTTGCCGTTATGGATGTGGCTGCCGCACGCGAGGCTTACCTGCGAACCCATGAACGACGGGGAGCCACCCCCATGAACAACGGGGAGCCACCGGGGCTTTCCGGCTGGACCTTGTCTTCCGCAGCGTATCGTCTGCCCTGAAAGTCTATTTTGGTTCGCTTTTTGAAGTTCAGAATGTGGTGAGCGATGTCCGGTAATCCCTACTTATCGGACATTGCCATTGCTCCGCTGACATTTAACCCGGAGCTCACGTCGGGTGATCTATCACGAGTTGCAGTGGTTTCTCTATGCGCCTAATTGAGATTCCGGTCAGTTTAGACCCACATCACTGGCAGCATGTTAGTAGCGGCTTACTGCTCAAAATGATCGATGACATGCATTCGTGAGACGATGCAAACTTTCGTAGAGTAACCTTCGATAAACTCATTCGTGTAAATCATCGAATATGGAGCGGGCGCCTCTTGCAGATGAGGGCGATGGCGCGACCGTATAGTCATCGTCTTCCGGTGCCCATGGATTATTCTTACGATCCTCAATGAAGCTCTCGATTCTGCTCTGCGCCTCATCTATTGCTTCTCTCCCTTCCTCAAATAAGAAGCAGCGATCAAGTGCTTTGAGAGAATCTCTCAATAGACTAAGAGCCTCAGCAGCATCCTCATGATAACTGACGTTGTCTGCAGCTTCTTCAACGACACCTTCTAACTTGGGAAGCAGGTTTTCTCTAATCTGAAAACCCAATCGGACAAGCTCAAGCGGCTCAAAGAGCGAAAGGTTGAGCTCATCATCCAGAAATGTGGCGTCGCAATCATCTAAGAGAGCATCCCGCAACATGGATACACCAACTCGGCGGGCATCCTCTGGGAGCCTCCCTATCTCCTTTAACCTACGGATCAACCGGAGTAATGGGCTCCATCTAACCTGGGTGTACGACCACGTTTCCCGGCTCAGGACCTCAGGCACGTTGTCCAAGACCAAATTGAGAAACGCATTATCGGCACGTTCAGCCAGAAAATTGAAAAGCCTGCCGTTTGCGTCACGATCGCTAGGGCACCTGCGTACCCGCTCTAAGAGCAATTCATAGTACTGTGGCGGCACCCGCACGGGGAATCCGTAAACTCCTACAGATCCACATGCGACTTGCGTGAAAATATCTTCCGCTTTCGCTCCACGAAGAAAAATCTCTACTGACTCGGGATTACGAGCAACCACATCCGCATATGCATCAAAGATTGTAGGATGCTTGTAAATCCAAACAAGCTGGTCTTGATCTTGAACATTCAGGACCATGCTACCCTTCAAGTTCTGAAGAGCCGTTCTGATTTGTGGCAATTTGATATTTGTCTGCTCTTCAACCAGAGATAAAGCAGGATCGTCGCTGGAAAGCGGGGATGGCACGCGTCCGCCATGAAGGAACATCAAAGCTAGTGCTGCTCGTGCCTCAGATGGAAGTTCCTCAATGGTCCGAGCTAAGAAAGCCTTCGGCTCTGAAATGAACCGCATCAACCCACTTTTCTCGAGGCTGATCTCTCGCGTGAACGCTCGATATCCGAGCCGTCGGGCGATTTCAGGTAGAAACATATGGTGCTGGGCTACATCAGATAAAAAAGGTGCAATCCTCTTGCGCCATAATCCCGTCTGATCGCCTACCTTAATATGGTTGTAAAGGATCTGCTCTTTTTCCTCCTGAGTCAGATCAGCCAAGTTGATAGTTATTTGGCTTTCCTCACCCTCTTCTAAAGAGGGAATTGAGGAGAATCTAAGTTCTTTCCTTGCCTCATTCCAGATGTAATCACGAGTAGTAAAGACAAACCGATTGCCTTTTGACAGAGCAGTCTTCAGCTCTGGAATTCTCCTTACCCACTCATCGACATAGTCGCGACGGATTTGGTTAGCACCGAAAGCATCATCGATCCAGAAAAAGCGTTTAGTTTCATGGGGGTTCCAGCGGTCTGAAAATTCACTAGGCCTATCCACTCGGACGACATCCGCCGCTTCGTTATCCAGAGCATTTGCCGCGAGGATCGCTGCGATTGTTGATTTTCCCGATGCTGGTTCTCCAATCAGCATAACAATCCCGTGTTGATGAAGCGCTTCGACCGCCTTTCGATGAGCAGCTGTCGGAACATAGGTCGCCAGCCCATCATCACCGAGACGCTGCAGGACTGCACGAGCCTGATCAATCCGGCGGGCATCGGTTATCCATCCGAGATCCCCGAGACCATACACGCGTGGTACAAGTGCCCTGAGCTTCGGGCTCGAGCGCAGATAGAGCGTAATCGCATCTCGGCCAAGGACCGTTGGCACCCGAACGCCAAGTGACTTTAACCATTGCGAAGCCTCCGCTTCAACGGGCCCGTCAACGGTCATGTTGGTCATAAGCACGTAACCTTCTGCGAGGCCATCTCGCACGAGGTCGCGAATGCTTTCCTCTTCCCCTTTTAAATCTGACACCCGCAGTCGTCGATCTGCCTTGGAAGTGAACTTACACTGGATGGTTGAAACAGAAGGGTTATTGAGCGTCCCCGTTCCAGGCCATTGACCGAGAAATGCAGCATCTCGGCCCCCATCCTGGGCTGGACGGAAAATTGTCACCACTCGCCCGAGAACTTCGCGCGCAATTTCTGCACATAAATCCTGGAAGGCTTTCCACCCAAGTGTGTGCAGCGCAAAATCAACCTCTTGAGCCTGTGGTGTCCGGGCAACTTGGCTGCCCGCGGTATTTTCAGGTTGGCCGACGTTCATTTCTCACTCACGAGTCTAGGCTCAGTATTTATGTGCAGCTCGATCTATATCAGGCACTAGTCTCGAATAGCGGCAATTGCCTCAACTATCGAGGCAAGCGTCCCACTTTGGCGCCCTTGCTTTGCACAGGCTTCAAGAACCTCCTTCATAGCGCGGGGTGTCTTTTGGACGTCAGAACGTGCCTCCATTCCGAATTTAGCCCGGGCAGCCTCCAACTCGCCATCGAACAGATCAGACCCTATTTCCTCTCGAAGGGTAGCTTCGAGGTGCTGCTCAAAGCATGCATAACTCGCTTCTACCGCACTAAGAGCATCGGAAATCAGTGCTTCCGGCCGGCCTACGAGTCTCATAAGCGCTCGGTTGATATCTGCCTGTTTGACATTTTGCCCGTTCCGGTCGCAATCCCAGATAACGAATGTCGGAATCTCGAGTTCGGAAAATATTGCCGAAGGCTTATCTAATTTGGTCTTCCCATCAACTGGCAAAACGGCAATGCCAAGCGCCTCAAGATCAATACCTTTTAGTGATGCCGCGGCAAAGATCGCAGCACGATCACTTACGCCTTCAACAAGTACCACACCGTCTGCAAAGAATCCTTCAGCAACCTCCGTGTTTATTGTGTGAAGTCGGACTCGCAGGGTATCTGGCGAGAAGCTCCCTTCTGGACGTTGCCAGGCTTTCTCCAAACGTCTGGCAACTGACTCAAGCGTGGATGATGTAAGATGGCATTCTTTGTGGTCGTGGCCATCTACCCGGTGACGGCGCGCTAACCGGATTTCATCGAACCGATCAATCGAAACGAATAGGGCGGAGTGTGAGGCAAAGATTACCTGGGTTTGCGTTGCAACACCTGGGAGGCTGCCATCGCATAGACTTGACAAGACCTTCGCAAAATGACGCTGCTTGGTTGGATGCTGGTAGAGTTCGGGCTCCTCAACTGCGAGGATGAGTCCAGGCATGACATGAGATGGAAGTGGGACATCGCTCTTGATCTCACAATCTTCTTCGTTGCCTTGTTGCTCCGAGCCATTAAGCCTTGCTTGCTCTGCAGCTACTGCTTTTGTGAGGTGCTGAAGGAGTGTGAGGACGAACGCGCGCTGGAGCCCGTGCCCTTTTTTGTCAACTGGTCCCTCGAACCCGTCATCGTCGAGGAACACATCAGCGTTTGGCAAAGGCACTTCAAGCTCGTTCGGAGCCTGCCAGCGCAGTGTTACACCCGCCTCGGCGTAAAACACCTGCAGAGTTTTCGTAAGCTCACCGGATAATAGCCCGAGTTCCTGAAGCTTCGAGGGATCAGTTAACTCTCGGTACTGTTCACTAACTGTCCTCTGCCAAGTCTTGACATCCTCTCGCTGTAGGACCGCACTTCGGACCACTAACTCCATCAGTCGGGCGATGACTGCACCTTTCCCGTCAACTGCGTCCGCTGATGCGTCCCGAACGGCTGGGATAAAGACAAAGTTTGTTGACTTTTGCAGTGAACCTTTTGCTACGTTCGTGAATCCGAAGAATTGGCCATCATCTCGCTGCAACGTGAGGAGGTGCGGGTTTTGCGTTTCCCAGATCTGAAGTGCGCCAGGGATATCATCGGCTCTCCTAACTGCTGGTAATGTTTCATATATCGCGTCGCTCTCACGAGTTTTTCGATATGCTTCGTTACGGGCCTGAGCACCGTTCGCAGCCCGAATTTCTGCAAATCCAGCATGCTGCAGTGTCATTCCATAGTAGCGGCCGTTATTTCGCCCCGCGGCAGCTTCGAAAATCCGGACTACGGACATCTCATCGCAGTGTATATGGGAAGCAAATATTTCTCGCTCTTCCCTACTAAAATCTGAAAATGTAAGTGCGATTTCTATCGGCCCATCTGTCTTACGACCGAAAAAATCGTCCAGCTCTACAGTCGTCGACTGGCCGTAAAATCGATCTATCGCTCGGAGTAGCGTTGATTTACCTGCACCGTTGGCACCAAGAATAGCCGTTTGCTTGTTTATTTCGATAGTAGTCTCTCGGATTGAGCGGAAATTCTTCACGTTAACGCGCTTAAGTATCATTGCTCCCGCCCCCCAAGCGGTATTGGGAGGCTAAATGGCTGCTTCAAAGTTGGAAGCCCAAATTGGTCTGTTGGGCCGACTGTCCTCAGCTTTTCGAGACGCGATGAATTCAACATAGTGGCGTGTCGGTCCTACCCAATGTCGGACATTAAGTATATTTTGACAGACACCCGCCGAACGCGATCAAACCAAGCAACGAATCCACTCACGCAGTGAGCTTTTGCGTGGTGAGCGGCGTGCCCGCTCTGATAATCACGTGGCCAGGTCCGCGAGGGACTCTTGGCTCCTCTGTGAAGTTGGGTGCGCAGGGACAGATTGACGCGGTGATTCGAAGCAGTCGAGGCAGGGTTGTTGTATCAGCGTTGTATCACGCAGTTCCTTGAAGGCTGCGCCCCAGAGCCAATCGCTACTAAATTCTTGAATCTCATCAGAAAATTTTGGAGCGGGCGATGGGAATCGAACCCACGACATTCAGCTTGGGAAGCTAGCATACAGGCCCGCGATCCGCGCGAGCCTGTACATGTATTTGTCCGATCAAAGGTATCGGATATCGAAACGTGTCTTCAGCCGCTCAAACGAATCTCGCCTGCGAACAAGTCCGGTTAGGGTACTGATCAACTGATCTGGCCCCACCTGAAGGGCCTCTGATAGCTGATCAATGGCATCGACCAAATCTTTGATTCTCCTCCTCTGGTTGAGATCATTGTACTCGGTCAGCTCATCCTCGATCCTAAACATGACGCCCCCCATTCTTCACGTTGCGGATGTCCTTCTTGGCGGAATCTGTTCGGCCAGCTTCCGCCTCCATCAGGGAAGCAACCTCCTCTCCAGACAAGAAGCCCAACCGCTCAAGGGCGTCAGCCACCCTGTTCAGAGCGCCAAGGCGCTCGGTCAGGATCACGGTGGCCCGTTCGGCGGCTTCATCAAGCCGCTCTTTCACAGACGCTATCACGCCCGGAATTGCCGCGAAGTTGTCGGCTGCGGTCTGCTCAATGTACACGCTTCCAATCGTGCCGAGGCCATAATGCAGTTCGATCGCTCGGGCGATGGCGGTCGCCCGTGCCAGATCGGAGTCTGGGATGGCTCCTGCCCCAATGCTGACGTCGCCGATGATCAGCCGCTCGGCAACCCGTCCCGCCAATAGCAACGTCATAGCGTCCTCGAGCTTCTGCAGAGTGGCGGAACCGTCAAGATCGCCCTCAAGTTCGGTAATGCCGCCGCCATCATGAAGCGAAACCCTGATCAGGGATCCAACTCCGAGTTCCCGGCTGATGACTGCATGGCCCGCTTCATGTACCGCAACACGGCGCCTAACCTCCTTTTTCATCGGCTGCCGCTTGGCCCTGATTTCGGCAAGCACATCATCAATCGAGAGCAGGCGCTTGGCGCGTCGGGCCGTCCCCTTGGCTCGGCGAACGAATGCCTCAACGTCCGCGCCGGTCGCTCCCCGGGCTGCCAGCGCCAATGGCATCAGATCGGTATACGCGGGCAAGTCAGTCCCGATGTGATGGCGGAAGATTTTGGCCAACGTCGGCGTGTCGGGTTTGCCAATGGCAATTTCCCGATCAAGGCGCCCCGCCCGCTTGATGGCAGCGTCAATCTTGTCAGGGAAGTTCGTCGCCCCAAGCACGACGACCCCGGGCCGCTCGTCGATCCCGGCCAAAAGTTCGAGGAGCAGGTTCACGATCTGCGTCCAGTATTCGACGTAGTCGCCTTGCAAGCGGGCGCGATCGGATATGCCGTCGAGCTCGTCGATGAACAGGATGCACGGTGCCAGACGCCTTGCCTGACCAAACGCATTCCGGATTGCCTGGAGTGTTCCGGACAAATAGCTGGCCGCATTCCAGTCAGCAACGCTGGTTGCGACCAGCGGTACCCGTGCGGTCTTGGCAAGAGCCCGGGCATATTGGGTCTTCCCTACCCCTGGTGGCCCAGAGAGGAGCAGCCCCTTATGGTCGACAAGCGACCAGTCGATCCGCCCTGCCTTCAGATCGGCAAGGTCGGCCGCCAGCTCCAGCCCCCAGGTTTTGGCCTCACCGTAGCCATCGAGCTCCTCCAGCGATGGCCCCTCACCAAGATAGTCGGCCTTCTTCGCCACCGCGGCCTCAAGGAGAGCGATGCAGGCGTCGGCGGATCGGTCAGACCGGAGAGCCAGGGGAAGGTCGGAAATGTCGAGGATGCGGAGGACATCGGGATCGATGTGCCGGGTTGGAGTCTCGCCTGTGACCGCCTCGACAACAAGGCGCAATGCGCTCTCGTCGAGCTGGGGCATCGCGAGTTGGTATTCGGCCGCACGCATCAGGTCACGAGGCAGGTGACGCCGCGGGTCAGGCGCCACCCCGAGGATCGGTAGCCGCATGTGCAACGCGAGCGCAACCAGATCATTGTGTTTGTCGGGCCTATCGTCTTTGTCCGTGCCGTCGCGGGCCAGCAGAAATGCCGCATTGTCTCCATTTCGATTCCTCAGGTCAGTCCCGTAAACCCTCATGTCAGCCGGTAAGGCGCAGGCCTTCAGGATCGCTTTGGTCGTGGCGACGATATCCGGCGTGTGGGTGGCGAGAACAACGACCGGAGCCTCCCGACGCAGCCGCCGCACGAGGCCGGGTTCAGCCTCGATGGCGCGAGCTGTTAAAACCGCAACCGCAGCGAGGTCGGGTCGCAGCGAGGTTTCAGCCTGCGAACTCGCTATGTCCGACAGATCGTCGAGAAGTCTCTCGATTGGGTCGTCCGGGTCCCCAACAGATCGAAGCATAGGCTTGATTTTAGCCCCCTCGTCTCGGGCCAGAATATCAATGAAGGCCCGGGCGAGCAGATCCGGAGCGTCTCTTCTCTGGGGCGATCTGATGGTGTCGGATGGTGACGATAATTGCTGCGTCTTCGTACGACGGGACATAGTGATCTCCTTGGCGCCGTTGCGCCTGCAATGTGCTTGAGATTCGGAAGGTCACGACGCGGGTTGCTGGCTAAAGCCAAGACAATCAAAGGCGCCGGTTTCGAGAGATCATGCCCGTCATGCACGATGAGCTAGTTACTAGAACAAAACAGGAACTTAAACAAGCTATCCGTAACGCGGGTGCCGATTTACCCACAGCCACAGTTCAGTCCACCTGAAGCCGAGGTTTGCGATGTGTCGATCAGCGCCGCCGTGGTCTCATCTCACCCTAGCCCTCCTCCGTGGGCCCGCGTGTGGTTTGTCCCCTACGCGCATAGGCCGCAGATCAACTGCCCTGCGGACCTCCTAAACGGTTGGCGCTACCGGCCGTACATCCAGCGAAATGATCCGCATTCACACGCTGTGTCGTCACCGGCAAGGCAGCAACCAGCATGAATTAATCTGCAGGATGCACCGGCTAATCCTGCACTCTTCCTGGATTAAAAGTCGTCGAAATTGCCTATTCCAAGGATTAAATCTAGTCTTATACCAACATCCCACTACACCACATAGAATAGCTGATTGGTCACAAAACATACCTGCCGCGCTCATGTGATACCTTGTGAGTCATTCTACGACGATTAACCATGATATAGTGGCATCGTAATCATCTGCTTGACGATCGGGCGCTATATTGCTGTGTTTTATTCAGATCGATGAAGGCGGTCTCTGGTAAGACAAATGGGGAATATTGCTGCAATCTGCCTATTCAGACGAAACCAGGCCAACTCCAATAATGTGGTCGATAGGTCCGAAGACTGCAGCGCAATTAGAGGATCCGCCCATGCGACGGATGGCGTGCAATATGTCGGGTTCGACCTTAGCCGAAAACCGCCCCGGCTTCTCATCGTTCAAGACCGGCAGCGACCCAATTCACTATCAGCACAGATGGCATCGTGATGCGCTGATCCAGTTGACCCTTGATCCCACGATCACAGCTCTTCGACGTATCTCAGATCCGGTTTCGGGCCTGCCCAGCGAAATCTCTGGTGCGCTGATCGCCTTCCATGGATCCGCCCCCGTGCTGGTTGGACTTGCGGATCAGGCCATCGAGGTGAAGCCCAGCGTCGTGAGCGGCTTGCCGTTTGTGGCCCTTACACGTCAGGAGATCCGCACGGACCCTCGGGTGACGACGGCGCGGACAATCTGGTCCACCCGGGCCATTCAGGTCGCCCCTGGCGATCGCATCCGCATCCTCCAACGGCTCACCAATCAGCCGGCCGGACTGCCGATCCTGACCTTACAGGAGGAAGTCCGATCATCTGCCGAAGATCCGATCAACTGCATCCTTGCCCTGGTCTGCGATGGCCTCCTCTCGATTGATGCGAGCAGGCATCTCACGCCAGAAACGATCGTCAGCCGCTGTGAAATGCCCTCACGAGACCACACCGGCGCCGGCCCCTGAACTCTCGAAGCCTAGAACTTTCTTGGTCTGGAACGAGCGGTTGTAGCCATTGGAAGCTAAGCATCCGATCTGCATGCACTCCACCGCTATCGCAGAGTCCAAGTGACCTAGCGTTTCAGGTTCAATCCGGCAGACAGGGGAAGAAGCAGGCTACAACCTCATCCTCTACCCGACGGCACGTGATCGCATGTTTGTCGGAGCGCTTCGAAGCCAGGAACACGGCCAGAAGGCACTTCGGTAGTGGCATACAGCTATCTTCTCCGTTGGGGTTACTGACTTGCCTTGAGCGGCGCAGCACCAGCCAGTGCCGCTCATTCAACCTACAATGCTCGATCAGTCACCACCCACGACCTGCTACGCCCACGTGCAGGCTCTATTTGCCAGGTCCCCTCCTGAATAGAACGGCATCGGCAGTAGCGTGAATCGTCTTCGCCCGGGCCGCCGTTGAAACAACTGCAGTGACTGGTAGCCAACGCCTTCTCAGACCGGTGATCGTGATTGTGCCAAGCAATGCGATGGTGCCCCGAGACGGCCTCGTAAAGCAGTTCCGCCCGACAGCACTGCGGTATGCCGCGCCGCAAATTCAGCCGGCCCAGTTAACTTCAATTTCTGTGGAAAGCGGGGTCTCGCTCTAAAAGATCTCTTAATTACCAAGAGGTTCGTCCGTCGCCTCGATGTTGAACTGTGGAGAAGTCACTTGAATGTGCGTCCGATTGGCACTCGGAGGAAAGGCTTCCTTAACGGGTCGCGAATCGAGCCATCTGCGAAAGCATTCGTGGCTGCTTCCGCAATTTCCATGAAACCCAAGGGGTTGTGCATGATCGCCCCTCCCATCTGCACTTTTGTTACGCGAGCAAGGACTCAAAATGTGGAACGAATCAAGTCCGATCCTAAGGAAATTATCCGAGCCCAGCACAGGGAAAATTAGCGAATCGATGTCACATTAACCCGACTAAGTGACTCAAAAGACTCAGCTTTTCGAATCCAACGCGAGACAGCCATTGCCCCGGCGGTGGCACACCAAGGAGAACTAGTATGCGTATGGGAAGCGCCCTTCCCCAAGGCCCATAGGACGCACAAAACAAAACGCGCGATCCTGGCAGACCGCGCGCTTGCTTTAGACTGATCCCCTCCGAAGGCCAACAGGTTCGCAGCCAAAAACCTTCGGAGAAAACCCCAATCCTTCTGGTTTGCTTAACAACCTGGAAGGGTGATGCGCGGGCATTGCTCGCGAATCCACCACAGTGTTCCACGGATCCTTGCGGCCTGCAATTGGCATCCCCGGACACGGATCGGTCTGAAGATTCCCTCCCCAATCAGAGATCGCAACACCCACTGCCGTGCGGGTGAACGACCTCGCATGCTTAGAAGTCAGACATGATCGAATTTGATACTGAATGCCGGCACCTGCCGGAACCCAGCCGTGCCACCCGCACGATTCCGGCAAGTTCAAGAGGATCCCTCGTTGGCGAATTGGTCGCCGGAACGGGCGTTGGACGTGTAATGGTGTATGAGAGCGGGCTTGAGTTGAAGACCCTGCTCCTGCTCATCACGGACCCCGATGTCGTCGATGTATGGGATCAGCCTCCTGCAGTCTCCTATGTTGACCCTGCGGGAAAGGAGCGCTCGCACACCTTCGACTTCTTGGCCACCATGATCGACGGCTCCAAGAGAGCCATCGCCGTCAAACCGTATGAGCGTGTTCAAAAGATCGACTTCGAGTCGACACTGCGCCTGATTGGGAGACAGTTGCCAGACGGCTATGCTCACCAGATTTGTCTTGTAACGGAGCAGGAGCTTGACCCGATTGCCGTCCATAATGCGGAACTGTTTCACGACTACCGCGAACCCGACAAAGAGGCCGACCAGGCAGCCCTTTCCGTGACAGCGAAGTTAGTGGGCGCTGCCCGCCTGGATGAACTCAGCGCCTTTATAGGACTCGGCCCTCGGGGTCTGCACGCCCTCATCCGTCTCATCAAAAGCCGCCGTCTTCTCCTCACCCACCACGAGCGCATCACCCCGCGCACGTTGGTCAAGCCTGTGGAGATGCACTAATGAAACTGCGCCCGGCACCCCGTTATCATTTTGATCCGGACGACCGGATCACTATTCATGACGTCCAGTACAGGCCGCTCGGCTCAAACGAAGCAGGCCATGTCCTTATGCGCCTTGTGGAACCGCTCATCGCCGAGTCACACACGCATGAAGATATCGCGCGATTGATCGACACGCCGCATTTCCATGTTGAGCACCGATACTTCAGCCCTCAAGCAGCTGAACAGCGCCTGCGTGACGATACGGCACTCTTCTCGACCCGGCCTGAGTCGGTTCAGAAGCGTGCATTCTGGCGTGAGCTTTGGGTCGACGCATTCAATCTTCTCTATGAAAGGAAGATTGTTAAGAAGACTGGGTCATCGATCGACGAGCACAAGCTTCTACTAACCGGTACAGTCGTCCAGTTGCTCAAGGAGCGTCGCGGAAGCAATAAAAGATCTCATACCTTCAATTCTCTTCAAATGCGGGACCCGCCGTCCGGCAAAAGTATCCTGGATTGGATGCGCGACTACGAGGCAGGCGGTCTGCTCGCGCTTTGCGATGACCTTCCGAGGTCAGGCAATCGCAGGGAGCGATTAGAAGATGAAGAAGCCGCCCTTCTTGCGCGCGAGGTGCGTGGTTACATGAAGCGTGGTGGGCCCGAAAAGTCGCAGATCCTGAAAAACGTCAAGAATGCCTTTAACGCTAGAAATGAGGAACGCAAAGCACAGGGACTGCCCCCACTCGCAATTCCGTCTAGAAACAAGGTCTACGCAGAGATCAACGCCCTTGATCCATTCCAAGTCTGTTGCGCCCGCTATGGCCTCGAGAAGGCTCTCAAAAAGTTTCGACCGGTGGGAAAGGGGCTAGAAGTCACCCGTCCGCTTCAGCGTGTCGAGATGGATGAGTGGCAAGTCGACCTAGTCACGCTCGCGATTGAAACCGGCGTTTATGAGATCATGTCGCCGGAGGAGAGGAAAAAGATCGAAAAAGTCCGACGGTGGCTGACGGTTGCGGTTGATTGTTGCACAGAAGTGATCCTCGCAATGCGCCTCTCGCCGACCCCTTCGGCAGCAGTTTCAATCGCTACCCTCGAAATGATCACCGAAGATAAAGGCCAATGGGCTGATGCGGTTGGAGCACTCACACCCTGGGGTCACAGTGGAACACCGATGACTGTTGTGACGGATGGCGGCGTTGGAAAATCCTATGAGTTCCGGCAAAGAGTGACGGATCTCGGTGGCCGGGTTGAGCGCCCGCCTGCGGGTCAACCCAGTCTCAGGTCACGCGTAGAGCGAACTTTCCGCACCGTCGGAACAGACTTGGTGCCTCGGCTTACTGGGCGTACCTTCTCTAACGTCATTCAACGCGATGGCTATCCTTCGGAAGACCGCGCGGGTCTCTTTGATGACGATCTCGCCTTCGCCATCATCCGGTGGGTCGTTGATATACATCACAATCGGTCCCATGAGGGGCTGAATGGAGCGACGCCTTTCAACGCTTGGCGCAAGGCGGAGGCTGAATGGGGCACTACCCCTCCACCCGATGCTACGAAGCGTAGGCTTGTTTTCGGGACGCGACTGAAGTCAACCGTCACCAACGGAGGGATCACTGTCCTAGGCGTTCAGTACCACTCTGAAGCCCTGCACCGCTGGGCTATCCATCAGCGCAAACGCGAGGTGCAGGTTCGTTGGCACCCCAATGATATTGGCGTCATCTCGGTCGAGTTCGACGGCGGCTGGCACAATGTCGGAGCCGTTCACGAGACATTCCACGGTGTCAAGGCCGACGAGTGGCTTCCTGCTATCAAGGCATTGCGTGCGAACAACAAGCTCGAAGCTGAGATCGCCGAACCGATCGTCCGCAAGGCGATCCAGGCAATTCGCGACATGAATGCCGCGGCCGAGAAGCGGGCCGACCTCTCCGTGCCGGACTGGTCTGCCGAGCGCCTTGAGCGCGAGGAGAACTCCCTCTTCATCGGGTTTCATGTGGCGAAGCTCGGCGGAGACGCCACGAGCCACGTCAGCGCTCAGCCTGCTACCGGGCTTTTCGCGAACACAATCGAGATCACGCCTCAGTCGATTACAAACTCAATTCCGAACTCCGACAATTCCCCTGAAGCAGTTCGGCCGAAGAAATCTGGCAACTGGACGCTGGAGTAAGATCTAATGACCAATTCACCTCCCCCTGTCGAAGTCATGCAGCGCGATCCCGCTGCTGTCATGGAACATCTCCGTGGTCGCTATGTCCGCACTGATTCCGACGAAACTTTACGTAAGGCATTTGACCCCCTGTTCCGCAGGAATGAGTCAGGCGCAGTGATCCCTGAACCTATGCTCTTTGGCATAGACCAAGAGACTCGCGGCATTATCGTCACAGGGGCCACCGGAGCAGGCAAATCTACGTTGCTGAAGCGGCTGCTGTCCGAGCATCCAGCCTTCCCCGGCTTTGGTGTTAAAGGTGCAGAGTGCCGTATCCTGAGTGTCAAGGTCCCTAGTCCCGCGACCTTGAAATCGCTTGGCCTTGAGATCTTGAAGGCTACGGGATGGAACACCCGGACGAACAGGCCCGAGTGGGCCATTTGGAACGATGTTCACCACCGGCTCATTGCGCTCGGGATCACCGTTCTGCACCTCGACGAGGCACAGAATGTTGGGCTGAACCGTAGCACGGACGCAATCAAGCAGATCTGTGCCAATTGGACCAGCCTCCTGCAGCAGCCGAATCCGATCGTCCTAATCCTCTCGGGGGTCGAGGAGCTCTTGGATCTCACAAGAACGGACGGCCAGACGTTCCGGCGTTTCCGTAAGATCCACCTCGGGCCGATTTCGGCAGCAGCTGACGCGAAACGTATGAGTAAGATTGTTTCTGACTATGCTAAGCTGGCCGGGATTGTCCCTCCGTCTGAGGAAGGAGATCTTATCGCTCGCCTCATTCATGCTGCCCAGTCGCAGTTTGGCGTTGCGATTGAGATCGCAATCGACGCAATCGAGCAGGCATTGTTCGATGAACAGACATTGTCTGATGAGCAAGCATTGCCCCCCGGCGACACCCAGCTTTCTGTATCTCACTTCGCTGCTGCTTATGCTCGGCGCGAGGGCTGTGAAATCAAGGACAACGTATTCCTAGCGCGGAATTGGGCGTCGATCCGCGTCAACGCCTCTCATAATGGAGGCGAAGGAAAGCCGGAAGCGAGTGCAAGCCGCTCGAATAACAAGAAGAAATCTCAATGACTCAGATGAATACTTTGCGCCTCACCCTTGCTTTGGGTGAAGACGAGTCCCCCTCTTCATTCGCATCGCGCCTCGCCGCCCTGAATACTGCTGGCGGCATGGCCAACTTCCTCCTTGATTTAGGCCTCACCTCCCGGTTCGTTGCTGATGGATATGATTGGGCGCTGGATGACTTGGCTACCCTCGCTGGGATTTCATCAGCATCGCTCGCGACACACGCCGCACGCCGGATCGGTGGCGGCGATTACATGATCCGTGAAGAGCGCGTTCCGAGAGAGTTTCTGCGCCGCTCGCGCCTTCATGTATGCCCCGCCTGCCTGCAAGACGACTTCGCCTGTGCGGCTGGACCGCAGATCATGCGTCGCCCGGAACTCCATGCATATGGGCGGATGGCTTGGTTGCTGCGTCCTATCCGGACTTGCGCCAAGCACAATCTCGGGCTCGTAGAGATGTTCAATACGACTACGACGCGGCCATCGGAGTTGTATGATTTTGCTCACGCGATACGGACGGAATGGCCGCGTATCGACACGCTTCTCGCCATTGCGCCGCGTCGAGAGCCATCGGTGCTTGAGACCTATATTCTCGATCGGATTCGAAATGGACGAGGAGCGGGATGGCTCGACACCTGCTCCCTCTACGGCGTAGTGACGATCTGTGAGTTAGTGGGAGCCGTTTCACTCCAGGGTCCGACTCCTAATCTCAAGCTCTTCAGTGAGGATGAGCGGGCGGCGGCGGGTGCCGCAGGTTACGCCATCGCGAGCCAGGGCGAGGAGGCTCTCCGACGATTCTTCTCTTCCCTTCAGGAAACGTGCCAGAGCCAAGCTGGCCAAGCTGGTCCCCAAGCTATTTATGGACGTCTTTACCAGGGGTGGGGTTACGGGGGGAAACGCTCTGAAGCTAGTCCCTTACGTGACGTCCTGAGGCAACACATAGTCGAGACCACGCCCGTTGGCCCAGGTACCAGTGTTCTTGGTATGATCGTGGAGAAGCGGAGCGTTCACTCGATCTATACGCTTTCAAGGGCTACCGGGCAGCATCCGGCGCGTTTGCGGAAAATCCTCATAGAGGCCGGGCTCGTGCCTGAAGATGCGACTGATGTTGTCGACAACCGGATCGTCTTCAACGCTGAGGAAGCCGAGCGGCTCGTGCGTCGGCTCGATACTTCGGTTCCCCTCAAGGACGTGGCAGGTTACCTGAATTGCCCGCGAGTGCATGCCCGCCTCCTCTACGAGCGCGAGTTCCTCCGCCCCGTGGTCGATGCCTCGGTATCCATGGCATCTGGCAAACACGCCTTTGCCAAGGAAGATCTCGACGATTTCCTTGAGCGTCTCCTGCGGTCCGCCACCCCGATGTCCTATCGCGAGGCTGGGTTTTCTGATCTTCCCGGTGCTGCAAAGAAGGCGTGTTGTTCGGCGATGGAGATTGTCGCATTGGTGCTAGAGGGCCGACTAAAGCGTCTGGGACGCGATTTGAATCAACAAGGCTACCTTGCCCTCCTCGTTGACGTTGAGGAAGTGCGAGCCTTAGTACGGCTCAACATCAAGGCCCAAGGAATGACCCTCCGCGAAATAGAACGTCGGATCGGGACAAACACCAAGGTCGTCGAGGCACTAATCCGAGCTGGCGACGGACCATTACCGACATTGACGGTTGTAAACCCTGTCAATCGCTGCCCACAGACGGTAGTGCCGTTCGAGGCTCTGGACGCCTTTGAGCGCGAGTACATCGGGCTCACGCATCTTGCCCGGGAGCGTGGAGTTCATCACATCGTGTTACGTAAACAACTCGATGCTGCCGGGGTCGTGCCGGCACTCAGACGAGAGAAGTTTGGTGCAACATTCTACCGAAGAATCGAGTTGCCCGTGCCGTGAAAGCAACTGAAGGCTATATCGAAAAACCCGCCTCTTATGGCGGGTTTTTCTTTGTGCGGGGTTATCAAAGCTTGGGGTGCAAGCGCAATTTCCAGAGGAAGAACTTTGGCTTGCAAAATGGAAATCCCGGGGACTCCCCTCAAAAAAGACCAATAAAATCAATGCTATTTTAAGCTAGAAAGGCAACTCTATGGCTGTCGCTACAGAAGACGTTGAGTGTAGTTCTCGAAGTTTTCAGCAACACTCAATGCCTACAAAAGATTTATGGCCGCCCTACAGGGCGGCCATTTCCTTTCCAGCAACGAACACGTTGAGATAGCGACGCAACATTACTCCAAGGCATCGGCAGTTTATCAAACCTGACCGCCTTCATAACGTTATCAATACAAACGAACCTTGACCTGATTATCCCATGAACGACGTTAATCCCTCCGAAAATATCACAGCCGATGAACTAAAAGCATACAATTCCTTCGGCCTCGATCTCATAAGAAGTATTCAGCCGCGCACAAGCGACGTCTTGCCACGAACACTCTGGCATTACACTTCAGGTGACACTTTCATCCGAATTATTGAGAGCGGCGCACTATGGTCGACGCAGATTGCTTGTTTGAACGACCACACAGAGTTTGGCTATGCCATCAACCTGTTGCGGAGCGCTATACGTGATCTTCGCACGCGTCTCTCGGATAACGAGGCGATACGTCTTTGCGAGTTGCTTGACGAGAGACTTGGCACTGCAGACACCCACTCTACAGGGTATTTTGTGGCATGCATGAGTGCCGAGGATGATGACCTAAGCCAATGGAGAGCATACGGCGGCGGAGAAGGAGGTTTCGCGATTGGGCTCGACCCGGCCCCCCTATTTAAGGCCAGCGCCGAGGGGCAGGGCTTCTTAGTACAGGTGCTTTACGATTTGAGCCATCAGAACTCCTTGATTGCGCGAATTGCGGAAGCCACGGTTCGCTTTTATTGCGAAGGGTTGAGGCGGCGCCCAGGAGTGGATCGCGAGAAGTGGCTAACTTGCTTTCTAACTACGTGGGAAGTCGTGGTCTCTCCGTTCGCTGTGATGCTAAAGCATCCGAAATTTAGTGGGGAAAAGGAATGGCGGTTTGTTCGCACGCTTCAAGCCGAAGACGTGAACAATCTCCAGTTCCTCCAGCGCAGAACACTTATGTCCCGCCATCTTCCACTCCGATTTCCTAGCGAGAGAGAACCGGGCCTTCTTCCGATAACCCATGTGAAGGTTGGTCCATGTCGCTATAAGCAGATTTCACGGATTAGCGCAGGCGACCTTCTATTGAAGAAGGGTTACGACGTGGACGGGATTCTGTTTGAAGAGTCAGAAGCACCGTTTCAGATCACGTGATCGTCGTGCGCATCTCTCAAAGAGTTTTACAAAGGTTCTCTCACTTAGCTCTATCCATTGGCTTGAACCTCCCCGTCATGGCCGGGCTTGTCCCGGCCATCTCGACCCGAAAGGCGCAACGCTCTTCAAATCGGGATCACCGGCACAAGGCCGGTGATGACGTCGAGGAAGTTGGGTTGTCTTCACTCCTCTGGCCCTCTGAACACACCGCCGATCACCTGCCCTCGCCCGATCAATTCCGGCGGGTTGGTTCGGTCGATCGGCTCTAGCCTGCGGTCATGCCGGTAGATTATCCAACGTCCGTGCTCGTCTTGGTAGACGCCATCGATCAGGTGAGCGCGCCAGGGGCGGCGCGAGGTGAGCGCGAGGATCCGGGTCAGGCCGGGCATCGCAGCCTAGGTGACGCCGAGCGCGATCGCTTCGATCCATGCTTCATACCGTCTCTTGGATGACCGGGTTAAATTCACGGGCCTGCCGAATTGCCCCTTGGTCGCCATCAGGTCGCCGTCTGTTTGCCACCGGGATTCCGTCATATCCGCTGGCGGCCGGATACGCATGGCCGCCTGCACCCATAGCACGCCGCTATGGGCCGTCATTGGTGCTGACAAAGCCGAGGAGGAACCCCATGTCCACGGCGTTTCGCGTCATTCTCGAAGGTACCCAGGAAGTCCCCCCGAACAACTCGACTGCAAGCGGCTTTGGGACTGTTATTTTCGATAGCACTGCGGTAGCCGCAAGCTACACGTTCAACATTGAGGGTGTTGATTACGGCCCGATCCTGGGCCAGCCGGCTCAGACGCCGACCGTCAACGACGACGACGTCACCAGCATGCATTTTCATAACGAGGTGAGGGGCGAGATCGGTCCCATCGTGTTCGGGCAGATCAATCCGGCTCACGACGCGGACGACTTGGCCATCGACCTGAATGCCGACGGGTCATGGACCGTGAGCGGAACCTGGGAAACGACGGACCCGGCCAATGTGCCGATCACGAATTTCGCCACGATCCTCGGTACGGCGCCCGTGGGAGCGGAAATTCCGATCTACTTCAACGTCCACACGGTCGAGTTCCCCGAAGGCGAGATCCGCGGCCAGCTGGTCGCCATTTCCGACGACAATAACAACGTGGTCACCGGCACGGCAGAGGACGATCTCCTGCCCGGGCTCGGCGGCAATGACATCGTTACCGGCCTGGAGGGTGACGATACCATCCAGGGTGGCGACGGCGACGACGTTCTCCTCGGCAACGAGGGCAACGATGACATCAACACGGGAGCCGGCAACGATTTCGTGGTTGCGGGTGACGGCAACGACACCATCGGCGGAATGGCCGGGAAAGACATCGTCTTGGCCGGTGAGGGTGACGACCAGGTCATCTGGAACGATCCGACGGGAGACGTCGTCTACGGGGATGACGGCAACGACTTTCTCCGCGGCGGGGACGCGGCCGCCGACACGATCGCCGGCGGCAATGGTAACGACTTTCTCCGCGCCGTCGCCAACCCGTCCTTGGCGACCCACGCATCGGATGCCCTCTTCGGCGAGAACGGCAACGATGTCATCAGCGGCGGCAATGCCGCCGATACGATCGAGGGTGGGGCCGGGAGTGACATTCTCTCCGGCCTCGGCGGAGCCGACCAATTCGTCTTCCGCGCCTTGCCGGGCGATCCCACGACGCCGGACAGCGATCAGATCACCGACTTCGTGACAGGCGAGGATACGGTCGTGCTGAATGGCTTCGGGGCTGACTTCGATCCGCTGGAAAACCTCAGTGCAGGGAGCACCGGCGCCGTGCTCGACCTGGGCGACAGTGGTCAGGTGGTCTTCCTTGGCAGGTTGACCAACGAGTTCACCGCGGGAGACTTCCTCGTGATCGCATGATCGGCAAGCGGGCAGGCCAGCTCCATGGCCTGCCCCGGCCCCTCGGCGCGAGAAGACGTGGATGCCCGCAACAGGCGCGGGCATGACGGAAGGGCAATGGGCCCCAAGAACCTGGCCCGTTATCGTCGCGTCCCCGCGCCTCGATTCACTCCCTGCTCTCGATCTCACGCCCGTTTAGCCTCAATCCCCGCCGGGTGAGCACGAGGTTGAAACGTCGGAAGAGCTTGAGGAATTCGTCGAGGGATACGTCCAGCTCGACATTCTTGAGGGGCAGCTGATTGGAGCGGTCCTCGATGCGTCTTGCTGCGTCGTCATAGCTGGCGGTGCACACGACCAAGGCCTTCATCGAGACCGCGTTCCCCTTGCGCGCGGAGGTCTCGGGAACGGAAAGCTCCACGCCGATGACGAATTCGCTTTTGCGATTGAGCAGACCTTTCGTCTCGAGGAAATGGATGAGGCCCTTCTCCACATTATCGGCAGCGACCGTTCCGTCCCAGTCGTTGTATTGCGCGCTTGCAGTCAATGCTCTCATCAAAGCCCCCATGGGTCTGCTGTGCAGGGGCGCATGTTTACACCAGTTTTGCAACTTTTGGTAGAAGAATTCGCGAAAGATATCTTGAACCTTAAGTTGTACCTCGTCCACTCCTCCTGTGTCGGGGCACGCCCTGGCCCCCCTGCCCTCGCCCGATCAGCTCCGTCGGCGGGTTGGTGCAACCGATCTCCTGCGGCGCGGCACAGAGTGCAGCTCGACAGGCACAAAAACGAAAAAGCCCGCCCCAGGGATGGAGCGGGCTATCGCTTCCGAAAAGAATGGATGATGGGCGGCCGCGGATCAGGCGGCCTTCACGCCCTGAAGGAAGGTCGAGACCTCCTGCCCCAGATCGTTCGAGTGGCGGGCCAGGTCCTGGGCGGCGCCCAGCACCTGGGAGGCCGCGGCCCCTGTTTCGCCAGCGCCCTTCTGGACATCCTCGATGTTGCCGGTGACCTGTTCGGTGCCGCGCGCGGCCTCCTGCACGTTGCGGGCGATCTCCGCCGTCGCCGCGCCCTGCTCCTCCATCGCGGCCGCGATGGAGATCGAGATCTGCGACATCTCCGCAATCGTCCGGGCAATCTGCTCGATCGCGCTGACCGCATGCCCTGTCGCCTGCTGCACCGCGCCGATCTGAGCCGAGATTTCCTCGGTCGCCTTGGACGTCTGGTTGGCGAGCTCCTTCACCTCCGTCGCCACCACCGCGAAGCCCTTGCCGGCCTCGCCGGCGCGCGCCGCCTCGATGGTCGCGTTGAGCGCCAGCAGGTTCGTCTGCGAGGCGATGTTGTTGATCAGCTGCACCACGTCGCCGATCCGGTCGGCGGAGGTCGCCAGGGCCTGCACGGTCTCGTTCGTGCGCTGGGCATCGGCAACCGCCCGTTCGGCGATGTGCGAGGACTGACTGGCCTGGCTCGCAATCTCGCGGATCGAGATCGACAGCTCCTCGGTGGCGGCTGCCACCGTCTGCACATTGGCCGACATCTGCTGGGCAGCCGAAGCGACCGTAACGGACTGGCCGGTGGTCTGGTCGGCTATCGCTGTCATCGACTGGGCGGTCGCCTCCATCTCGGTCGCAGCGCTCGACAGGCCTCGGGTCAGAGCGGACACGTTCGCCTCGAAGCGTCTGGTGAGATCGTCGAGCAGCTGCGCCCGACGCATCTTGGCGTCCGCTTCGAGAGCGGCGGCTTCGTCCGCTTCCTTCTTGGCGACGAGCGCGTCCTTGAAGACCTGCACCGCATCCGCAATCGTGCCGAGTTCGGTCTTCTGGCCACGAAACGGGATCTGCGCGCCTAGGTCGCCACGCGCCAGCAGATCCATCGGGCGCGTGACGGATGCAATGCCGCTGGAGATCGAGCGGATGATGGAAAAGGCCAGAGCGACGGCGAGGATTGCGCCTGCGGCGAGCACGCTGATCGTCAGTGTCTGCGTCGTCGCGTAGGTGTCGGATGCAACCTTCTGAGCCGCCTCGGCGCCCTTGCTGTTCCATTCGCTCAGCTGCGTCAGAACCTGCCCCGTCCGCTGCGCGAGAGGGATCACCTTCTGGTTGTTGTAATCCCGGGCTGCGGCCGCTTCACCCTCATTGGACATACGAATGACTGCTTTCACCTCCTTCAGATAGGAGGCCCACAGCTGCAGAAACTCGCTGAACTGCTTGCGATCCTCGTCGAGAACGATCGTCTTTTCGTAGGCTTGCACTTTCTCCGCGATGGTCTTCTCGCGATTGACCATCTCCTGTTCGATGGCCTTGGCTTCGGCTTCTCCTGCCAGGATGTGCCGCAGGATCATGGTTCGGTACACCGCAACCTCTCGGTTGAGCCCCCCGATTTCCCGCACGGCAACGAGCCAGTTTTCGGCGATTTCGACCGTTTGCATGTTGATCTGCTGCATGCCGCGAAGACCCAGCAAGCCGAGACCCACGAGCATCAGGACAAGGAAGGAGAACGCGCCAATGAGCTTGGCGCGGATGGATAACGCTCGGATAGACATTTTCGATTTTTGCAACCTGCTCGCATGGCCGCGAGGGGCCCGCATCCCAATGATGCGATTCACCAGATCGGCGTGGGATATCGATCCAGGCTTGCCTGACGCTTTCCAAATCCGTGCCCCGTCGTGCAGCTGAGCACGTGAGGTCCCTGGGGCATCGCCCACGTGAATCCGACGGACGATCCTCGGAAGTCCCAGTAGACGGGACGCAGCGCATCGGCATCGACAAGGCCGACGTGGAGACACGAAGTTTGCGCGCAGCATCATCGCCCGCTTTTTCCGGCAGGCCGATGATGCCGCGCGTTCGGTTCGACAGCGACTGTTGCAGACGCTACTGCGTCAGCTTGCTGTACTTGCCGTCCTTCCAGACATTGATGTCGTAGCGCGGGTTCTTGACGTCACCCTTCTCGTCGAAGCTGACGGGGCCGACAACCGTATCCACGCTCGATGTGCGTAAGGCCTTCGCGACGGCGACCGGGTCCGTGCTGTTCGCCTTGGCGATGCCGCCGGCAATCGCCTGGATCACGGCGTAGGAGAACAGGGTGAAGCCCTCGGGAGTGAAGTTGATCTGCTTGAACTGCTCCAGGGCGGTCTTGGCGGCCTCGTTCTCGCGGGCATCCGGCGGGAAGGTGAACAGGGTGCCCTCGCCTGCGGGTCCGGCGACCGACCAGAATTCGGGCGTGGCGAGGCTGTCGCCCATCATGAGCTGGAATTGGTAGTTCTGGTCCGCCGCCTGCCGTTTGATCAGCCCGGCCTCGGTGTGATAGCCGCCGAAATAGAGGAATTCGACGCCCGCGCTCTTCAGGCGGTTCACCACGGCGGTGTAATCCTTCTCCCCGGCATTGATGCCCTCATAGAGCACTTCCCGGACGCCGGCCTTGTTGAGGTCTTCCTTCACCACATCGGCGAGGCCTTTGCCGTAGGCGCTCTTGTCGTGCAGGATCGCGATCTTCTTCGTGCCGTACTTCTCCTTGATCCACGGCCCGATGAAGCGCCCTTGCGCGTCGTCGCGGCCATAGAGGCGCAGGATCGTCGTGTAGCCGTTCTTCGCCGCATCGTCCGTGAGTTTCGGGGCGCTCGAGGCCGGGCTCATCATGAGGATGTTGTTCTCGCCATAGACTTCCGCCGCAGGGATGGACGAGCCCGAGCAGGCATGCCCATTGACGAACTTGATGCCCGTCGACAGGATGCGGTTGGCAATGGCGACGGCCTGTTTCGGATCGCAGGCGTCGTCCTGGATCGAGATCTTGATCGTCTTGCCGTTGACGCCGCCGTTCTTGTTGATGGCCTCGGCCGCGAGTTCGGCTCCACGCCTGATCTGCTCGCCGATCGACGCGACGGCGCCTGTCATCGGCCCCGCCACCGCAACAGTGATGTCCTCGGCGCGAGCGACCCCGGTGGCCGTCAGGAGAGACAGGGCGGACAAGGACAACAGCGGCCTGACATTCATGATATTTCTCCCGTTCGTTGAGCAGCGGCGACGGACTTCTCGATGTCCGAAGCAGCCGTCCAGTGGCGTTGGATCGAGGAGGAACTAGGATAGGGCCCCGGATCGGGAAGCCCGCGTGAGGGTGGAAAATCCACTCACCCGCTTTGGCTTTGGCTGCGGCCGGGGCTGATGCCAGACCCGGCCTGCTCTCGCATGCTCCTGGAATTCACCGAGGAATCCTGAAGCGCCTCTAGTTGTTGGGCTGAGTGGCGGCAGCGTCTCCGCCGGCAGGAGCCTGGGCAGGGTTGCCGAAGCTGCCCATCCGGCGGCTGCGGGCTTCCTCCGCCTGCTTCTGAAGCGCCTCCTGCACCTTCTTCTGCTGCTCGGCCAAGACCTTCGGGTCGATCGGCGGTCCGTCAAAGGCCTTGCCGAATCCCTCGGCCGGGATGGTAAAGGCCACTTCCCGGCCAACCTGGTTCCGGGCGCTGATCGTCAGGGTCGTGCCTTTCTTCAGGGCCGTGACGAAATCATCCTTCACCACAGCCTCGACGAAGCAGCCGTTGGCCAGGCAGCTCGCGTAGCGACCACCGACCGGCTGGCTCTTGTCGACGACGATCCGAACGCCGGGCGGCACAAGGAAGCCAAGCGGCATCATGATCCGCATGAGCTTCTGCGAGGCCTTGCCCTTGACGTCATAGAGGGCCACCGCAACGATCCGCTGCCCCTTGTCCGTGACGAAGTCGCGCGTGGTGTAGCAGACCTCCGCCTTCGCCGCCTCGTCCTTCCCGCAGGCCTTGGTCCATTCCGTCTGGGACGGCTCCGCCTTCAACGCGACGGTCACGGGTCCGGCGTTCTGGGGTTGGGTCTGCTGCGCCTGAGGCTGCTGAGGCTGGGCCTGCTGGGCTTTGGGCGCAGCCGGCTTGGGTTTGGGAGCCTGCCCGGACGTTTGAGCAAGACCCGGCCCGGCACTGAGCGCCAGCACCGTGGCAATCGCAGTGCCGGCAAGGCGGGAGGTAAATGACATCTCGGGAGCTCTCCTCTCGTTGAGACCTAAACGCATCGGGGTGGGCAAATCGGGAGTTGCTTACCCCAGTCTGGTGCCGTTGTTCGAAGCGGTGAGCTGACGCAGTACAGGTGAACAGTCGCTTAACGAAGGGGTCTATTCCCCTGCTCCTGCTCAAGCGGATGCCAGACGGAACCCGCTCTGGGGACAGACCGTCTATCAGAAGAAGGCTGCGTCATCGCTTCCATGGCCCTACCAGGAGTGCACTTGGATGTACAAGGGATTTGGCGTCACCGTGACGGTGACACATCCGGACCATCGGGCGCCGAAAATAGCCCCTCTGGTGGTCGTTGCCCGCGACGAACGCGACGCCGAGCTGATCGCGGCGCAGGCCGCTGGCCCGAGCGCATCCGCCGAAACGCTGCGTGAGCTCACGGATGACGAAGTCCTCGCCTATGGTCTCGACCTGCAGGACCACGGCAGCGCGAAGGTCTTGCCGATCCTCAACCTGTAGCGATCTCAACGCCTTGGACAGCATTATCGCCTACTCAGCATAATGGATAGACAGCGGATGCACTGCCGCCGGAATGCTTATTTTCCGTGCTGCCCGCCCAGAACTCAGGCACCCTTCGCATAGAAATAGAACATCCACCCTTGCGACATGCATCGTACGCATGGCTAACATTCGCCGACCCTTCTTTTGCAACGCACCAAAATAAGCATATTCACTTAGACGAAAGTATTAAACTGGCTTGACCAGAATTAAGGTGAAACTCGATGAGCACGTTGCAGATTAGCGCTCCCACTGCCGCCAATTCTTCCGTTGCAAACCCGCAGCGGCCCGGCCCTTTGCTCCGGGCTCTTCATGCGGTAATCGCCGCGATGGCCGAAACCAACCGCCGCAAGGCCGAGCGTGAGATTGCTCGGGTCGCCCGCATCTATAGACTCGACAACGCCGATCACGCCTGAGCTGCCGGTACGTTTCAGGTCCTCCCCAAATCGAGATCGATCCCATGCTGATGTCCATGATCCTCAACCGTCTGGCTGCTTGGCGCCGCTATCGTCAGGCCTTTCGCGAGCTGGACGGGCTCAGCGACCGCGAGCTGGCTGAACTCGGCTTTGGCCGTCGCGACATCCGCGTCCTCGCCCGCGAGACTGCCGCCCTGTGAGCTGTCCCGGGAACCTCCTGGGACAATCGGCTCCAGCTCTGCACGCTCGACACGCCTTGATCCGGCTCAAGCCCCCGTCTGCATGAAGCGGCTAAGGTGAAGCACCTCAAAAGGTGCTTCCATGCTGAAACTTGCCACCCTCATTTGGATGATCCCCGGCACCGCGCTTGCCGGAGCCTTCGTGATCCCGGTCCTCGCTGTCCCCTCCCTTGCCGATCAGGGCATGACACTCATTCCCTATGCCGCCGGAGACGGGTCCCTGCTTGCCTTTCCGCTTGCCATCCTGGCCGCGCGGAAGATCTATGCGGCGACAGCAGCACGACGCACAGCCTGAGATAAACCGAGGAACAGCGCCGTCCGCGTGTGTGTTCCGCCCGTGAGACTCCACGGTCGGTCCGGATGGCGTAAACCTAGCCCCATCTCTCATCATGGCGGTTCCTGGACGTGATCCGGGATCAGCCTTGGCCCGCTAAGCGTGTTCGCCCATCAGCCCCCTTGTCATGGCCGGCTTTGTGCCGGCCATCCCCGTCCTTTTGCCCTGTGCCGTCTTGCTGTGTCCCGTCTCTACCTCATCATGGCCGTCCCCGGACGTGATCCGGGGATCAGACCCGGCCATCCCGTCTGCTTGCATCGCCAACGACACCCTCCGCGTCATGGCCGCACCTGTTGCGGCCATCCACGTCTTCGGAGTCTTCGGAACCGCAGTGGTTCGAAGCCGTGGATCCCCGGCACAAGCCCGGGCATGACGGCGGAGGGTGCTCCTAATCGCGGAGGATAGTTCCCACTTTGTTCTTGACAATGTTCCTAAGCTGGGCCATGGTCAGGCTGTCCTGCCGAGGGGCGCGCTCGCGAGGCGTCGTGACTGCGGGGTCGGGAGCGGTCTCGTGCAGGAGCCCGACGCAGGCTCGTGTGACGGGAGGCCCAGGCTGCGGCGCGGGCTCCCGGCTGGTCGCAGGCCGGCTGCTCAGACGGGCAGGGTCCGCTTGCGGCAGTCGCTGAGCCAGGGCTCGCCTGTCCGCCTCAACAAGCCGTGCGCGAGGGGCCGTCCGGTTCCTCTCACACCTCAGCCATCGAGCCGGACCGCTCCTCGCGCCCCCTCGATCCCTCACCCTCGGAAGCCGCACCGGCCCCGAGGCCGCTCCCGCTCGCCCGCAGGCTCTTTGACATCTCACTCATCCCTCTCATGCCGATCAGAACCGTCCTGCCATCCTGGCTGGCGAGTGGGACTGCAAGCGCTTCAGCCCCGGCAGAAGCGCATTCAATTATCCATGTTTTAACCAAACCATCGTCTAATCGGTCCTGAGTGAACGTGTGTTTGCGCGCATGACGGTTTCATTACTCCCGATGTCTTGTGCGCCAGAGTTGTTGCGTAGAGTCCGCCATGGTGCACTATCGTCATCCGTCAGGCCGCCGAGTCCATCGGAAGAACCGGCGCAATCTTTTTCTGACGGCAGCTCTCGTGGCGATCTCCATGAGCCCTGTGGCCTTCTACGCCAACCTCCAGGTTCAAGGCCCCACACCACCCACCATCGAGACTTCTGGCAGCATTACGGACGCCCCACCTGCGCAAAGCGCGGTAGCAACAGCTTCCAGCGATGACGATGCGTTGATGCTGATTGATCCCAAGCCTATGGGGAACCCCGAGGCACTTGGGTCGGCGCACAATGCGCCGCTTGGCACAACGCTCAAGCCGTTCTTCACGCCGCGCGCCGTGGCCAGTGCTATGCCGCCCGTGCAAGAGGCCGTTCGGGAGATCGAGCCGCCTCCAGCCGTCACGACGGCTGAAGTCATTCAGCCGTCACCTGTTCCTCTGCCTGTGCCGCGCCCCGCCGAATTCCGCTTCGCCAAGGTACCCGAAACCCCGAAGCCCGTGGCGCCGAGATCGGTGAGCGCGGCAGCCCCGGCGGGCGCCAGGACAGCCGCCTTGCAGGCAACACAGACTCCAGCCCCCAACGAGCCTTCCTTCTTCGAGAGGCTCTTCGGCATCAAGCCCGCGACCCCGCCTGACAATACCCTCAGCTACGCAGCACTGGGCAGCACCACCGGCAGCATTGCGCCGAGTGTGCGCTTCAGCCCTGCTCCGCAGGTCGACGACAGAACCGCTGTCTATGACATCAGCGCGAAGGTCGTCATCATGCCTAACGGCGAGCGTCTGGAAGCGCATTCCGGCCTCGGCGACAAGCTCGACGATCCGCGCTTCGTCAATATACGCATGAAGGGCGCGACGCCGCCGGGCACCTACATCCTCACCGAGCGCGAAGCGCTGTTCCATGGCGTGCGCGCCCTGCGCATGCACCCGGTGGGCGGCAGCGCCGCCATCTATGGCCGCGACGGCATTCTCGCCCACACCTACATGCTCGGGCCGAACGGGGACTCGAACGGCTGCGTGTCCTTCAGGAACTACGACCGGTTCCTGCAGGCTTATCTCAGAGGAGAGGTGAAGCGCCTGGTCGTCGTTGCCGGGAGCAAACAGGATCTTCTGCCCCGTATGGTCAACCGGAGCTAACGCCTCACGAGGCCCAAGCGCGAGACCTGAGCATCCGAACGATCTTGCACGGCGCTTCTCTCGGCCGAGGCTCCCTTCCATAGAGAACGCATCGTTCTTGCGGAACCGGAGGTCCGCATCAGAGACCCGAAGGGCCAAGTCACTGAAAACCGGGTCCACTTTTCCGCACGATGCGCTAGTTCATGGTCGAACAGGGAGGACGGGATGAAGCGCACTCTGGGATCGTTTGTGCGATGGGCTGCACTCCGGCCTCCTCGCATTCCGGCAAGAAACTTTCTCGCCACCGCGACCCTTTTCGGCATGCTGGCGGCGGCAACTCCGGCCGTCGCGCAAGGCGGGACGGGCTATCTGGTCCCCGCTCCTGCCCCGGACAATCTTCAGAAGACGCCGCGATACGATTGCGACACGCCCGGCGAGCCGCTGGTCTCGCTCGATGTGAAGAGCAAGTACAAGCAGGACGATGCCAGCCGCTCAACCATCGACGAGGATGCCGAAGAAGCCTATTCCGAAGCCGTGGAGCCCCTGCGCGATTACGGCAGAGCGCTGGTGAAGGTTTCGAATGCCTATGTGAAATCCGATCCTAAGAATACGGCGGCTGCGGCCTGCGCGCTCACTTGGCTCGACACTTGGGCGAAGGCGAACGCACTCACCGATATGCGCTCCAGGCAAGCGAGCCACAATCAGGGCCAAGCCGTTGGCGGGATCGCCCTGGCTTATCTCCAGATCCGTCATGCGCCCGGCCTGCCGAACGAGCAGAAAAAGCGCGTCGAAGCCTGGCTCAATAAATTGGGGCATCAGGTCGCCGATGCCATGGACAAGAACGACGGCGTCTCGGGCCGGAACAATCACCGCTACTGGAACGGCCTGAGCGCAATCGCCGCCGGCATTGCCACAGGTGACCAGAAGTTGATCAAATGGGGCGCCGAGAGCGCCCGTATCGGGATCAGGCAGATCACCAAGGACGGCACTCTGCCCCTGGAACTCAACCGCGCGAAGCGGGCCCGCGATTATCACGGTTTCGCCGCCGAGCCGCTGATCGCCACAGCGGAACTCGCACGCACGCAAGGCATCGATCTCTACGCCGAGAACGACAAGGCTCTGTCGCGCCTCGTCAACCGCGTGGTCGAGGCCTTTACAGATCCATCCTTCTTCGAGAAGGCCACGGGTTCCAAACAGGAGCCCTATCCCGGCGACGGCACCGTGCCGGACTCGCGCATCGCATGGCTCGAAATCTACCAGAGCCGTTTTCCTTCGGAAAAGGCCGAAGCTCTATTGGCCTCCAAGCGCCCGGTCGCCTCAAGCGGCATCGGCGGGAACACGACATTGCTGTTCCGCGGCAAGGACTGAGCGCCGACAAGGCTTAGAGCCTCGGACGAGAAAAGTGGAATGCACTTTCGGGATTCGATCCGATGCTCATTCTTGAGAGGAGCGCATCGTTGATGTGGAAAACCGGGTCCACTTTTCGCTGACGCGGCCCTTCGGGTCCGCACGATGCGCTAGGGCTGTCCGCTGCCTCCTGTCGCGCCATAGACCTGCCCCGTGGCGTAGCTCGCGTCAGATGCGGCCAGCTGCACATAAATGGAGGCCAGTTCCACCGGCTGGCCCGGACGTCCGAGCGGCGTATGGCCGCCGAATTGCTGCAGCTTTTCCTGTGTGGCACCGCCGCTCACCTGAAGCGGCGTCCAGATCGGGCCAGGCGCGACACCGTTCACGCGAATGCCCTTGGGGCCGAGCTGCTTCGCGAGCGACTTCGTGAAGTTCATCATCGCAGCCTTGGTCATGGCGTAATCGACGAGATTAGCCGACGGATCATAGGCCTGCTCCGACGTGGTCTGGATGATCACCGAGCCGGGGCCCAAGTGAGGCAGCGCTGCCTTGGTGAGCCAGAACATGGCGTAGATGTTCGTCTTCATCGTCGCGTCAAAATCCTCCGACGTGATGTCGAGAAGCGATTGCCGCTGTTGCTGACGCGCAGCGTTGTTGACGAGAATGTCGAGACCGCCGAGTTCGCGCACTGCATCGGCAACGATGCGCGTGCATAAAGCCTCATCGCGAATATCGCCGGGCAGAGCGACGGCAATGCGGCCTCCCTTCTTGATGAGCTCGATCACCTCGCGGGCATCCGGCTCCTCATCGGGATGGTAGCTGATCGCCACGTCGGCCCCCTCTCGAGCATAGGCGATCGCCGCCGCGCGGCCCATGCCGGAATCGCCACCGGTGATCAGGGCTTTGCGTCCCTGCAACCGGCCAGAGCCCTTGTAACTCGTTTCGCCGTGATCGGGACGAGGATCCATCTTGCTCGCCAGGCCCGGCCAGGGCTGCGATTGGGAGCGGAATGGAGGCTTGGGATATTTCGTGGTCGGATCATCCCTGGCTATCGCACCGCTGGCACTTCCTGGCTGCGCCGCCGCAGACGCCAAGCCGGTGGCCGCCCCGCCAACGACACCCTGCCGCGAGATCGAATCGTCATCGTCTCGATGCATATCACTGTCCTCTCATCGGATGATTCAACCGACTAACGGGCTTCCGGAGCATGGGTTCAGAAGATGCTTCGGCCTCGTATGGCGGCAAGGCGTCACCGGCAAGCTCCGATCCTCCGGCTTTTCCACCTGCTTCCCAGACCTGCCTCGGAACCTTGACAGCGTAAGGATGTTCCATGTTCAGGCCCTGCCCAAGGACCATGAGCAACAAAGCCGTGTGATCTCCGCCGGCTGATCGGGCTCTTTCGGGTCCTGTCTCGGCGGTGGGCGGATCAGGAGTAGGCAACCGGTGGACGCGCTCTTCACTCAGGCAACGGTTGGCCTCGCCGAGTGCGATCTGCACGGATACCTCCTGCGCGTGAACGATTATTTCTGCACCATGCTCGGCCGCAGCCGAGAGCAGCTTCTTGGATGCCACCTCAGCAAGATAGTGCACCCGGATGATCTTCCGCGAACCGAAGCATTGCTGACGGGATTGATGAAGGACGATCGCTACGAGGTCGAGAAGCGCTACCTCCGCCCCGACGGCTCAGTGGTCTGGACCCGGACGGCAGCGACCCTCATTCGCGATGAAACAGGCCGACCGGAAAAATCCCTGGCCGTTTGCATCGATATCACCCAGAACAAGCGCCACGAGGACATCCTGCGGGAGAGTGAGGAACGCTTCCGCCTGCTCGCCAATTCGGCGCCTGGAATGGTCTGGATCACCAACGGCGAAGGTGAAGTGACCTATGCCAACGACCGATGGTCAGAATACACGGGCCGCCCTCTGTCAGAGGTTCTTGGGTTCAGCTGGCTCAACACAGTCCACCCAGATGATGTGGAGGGTACGCTTCGCATCTGGACCGATGTCCGGATTAAGGGAATCCCCTATGAGACGGAGTTACGCTATCGCCGGCAGGACGGCGTCTACCGTTGGCATGTCGTCAGGGCCAATCCTTATCGACATCCCGGCTCTGACAAAATCACGGCCTGGTTCGGCAGCTCGACGGATATTCACGAGCTCAAGACCGTCGAGGCCGCCCTGCGTGAAAGCGAGCAGCGGCTCAGGGCAACCTACGACAACGCGGCTATCGGGATCTGCGAAGTCGACGGGAATGGCCATTTTCTGCGGGTCAATGAATGGCTGTGCACGATTAGCGGCTACGAGCGGAACGAGCTGCTCGCAATGACGATAAGCGACATCACTTTTCCGGATGACCAAGCGCACGACTTGGAGCTGTTCCACCGGCAAATGGCCGGTGAGATCGATGTCTATTCCTTCGAGAAGCGCCTTCTGCATAAAGACGGGCATCTTGTCTGGGTTGGTCTTTCTGCGTCACGTGTCGATGATCTGGCCGGTCGCCCTCTTTATGGCATCAGAGTCCTGCGCGATATCTCCGCCCGTAAGCGCGCGGAAGAAAGCCGCAATCTCCTCATCAACGAATTAAATCACCGGGTGAAGAATACCCTGGCAACCGTACAGTCGATTGCACGGCAAACCTTGCGCAATGCCCGCTCACCACAGCAAGCCGAAGAGGATCTGGAGGGTCGTCTACTGGCTCTCTCCCGGACGCACGATGTTCTCACACGGGAAAACTGGGAGCGCGCCGGACTCCCCGACATCGTGGCCCAAGCGATTGCCCCCTATCTGAGCCGAGGCGAGCAGCGCTTTGAAGCGCACGGGCCGGGAGTGAACCTGACCCCTCAGCAGGCACTATCAATCGCAATGGCCCTTCAGGAACTCGCCACGAATGCGGTCAAGTACGGCTCGCTCTCGAACGAGACAGGTGTGGTTTCCATTGAATGGTCCACGACGCGCTCCGATAAAGGCTTATACCTCCGTCTTGTCTGGAAGGAGAGTGGCGGCCCGCCAGTGCAGTCCCCTACCCGCCGCGGCTTCGGAACGCGCCTCATAGAAAGAGGCCTCGCCAGGGAGCTGGAGGGGCAGGTCAAGATCGACTTTCTCCCCAGTGGCCTCATCTGCACTGCAGATATCCCTTTGAGATGAGCATACTTCTCGAAGGGCCTTCACCAAAGTCATCCGCAAAGCGGATCCATGTGGACCGGATTACCGGCTTTCCCGCCACCACGATCCAGAGCGGCCAACTCCTGCCGAAGGACCCGGTAGAGGAGGCTCTATCCTTTTGCCGCTCTCTCCAAGGGACACAAGATGACAACCTCGGATTTCTACGTCATCTAAGGGATCCCCTTTCTGGAGATTCCCATGGCAGAGTTTTCCGCCTTCCCCATCGCCAAACGCTGGCCTGCATCCCATCCGGACCGGCTGCAGCTCTATTCGCTGCCGACGCCCAACGGGGTGAAGGTGTCGATCATGCTGGAGGAGATTGGCCTGCCTTACGAGCCGCATCTGATCGATATCGGCAACAACGAGACCTGGACAGAAGAATTTCTCTCGCTCAATCCAAACGGCAAGATCCCGGCGATCATCGATCCCAATGGGCCGGATGGAAAGCCGTTAGGGCTCTTCGAATCCGGCGCGATCCTGCTCTACCTTGCGGAGAAGAGCGGCCAACTCCTGCCGAAGGATCCGGCGCGGCGCTACGAGACCATCCAATGGGTGTTCTTCCAGATGGCCGCCGTGGGCCCGATGTTCGGCCAGCTCGGCTTCTTCCATAAATTCGCGGGCCGCGAGATCGAGGACAAGCGGCCGCTCGAGCGCTATCGCGCGGAGTCGAAGCGCCTGCTCGGCGTGCTGGAAAAGCGGCTCAAGGGCCGCCAGTGGATCATGGGCGACGAATACACCATCGCCGACATCTCCCTACTTGGCTGGGTGCGCAATCTCATCGGTTTCTATGGGGCCGGCGAGCTTGTTGAATACGACACGCTGAAGGATGTTCCTGCCTGGCTCGAACGTGGCCTCGCTCGCCCTGCCGTGCAGCGCGGTCTTGAAATCCCGAAGCGGGCGTGACCCGCAATTAGGCGCTACTTTTCCCAATGTCCTGTTAGCCACAACCGTGAGGGCATCCTCCCGGTTATCTGCATGGTCCCGCCTCAGAGCGACGCAGAACAATCTCGCATCTGCCAAAAAATTAACACAGATTAATAAAATCAATAGCGACGTGCTCTTGTCTCAGTTCTCGCAAAGAGGAAACCACAGAGTAAGCTGTGCATTAGGGCGCCAGAGAAGCAGCCTGGCTGAGAGCATGTCTATGCGGCCTCACCTCCGATCGTGTTTCGGTCGAGGGTGGAGCCTTGCGGCTCTGATCGACATAGATCGAGCCAGTAGTGCGCGTTCAAGTGAATTGAAACCACTCTTTCAACAGTAATGAGACACGATGCCCGCTAGCAGACGCTTCAGTCAAACACCGCCAGACAAGGCAAACGAGTTCTTCGAAAAGCTCCTTGCGACGTCCGATAATGCTGTCAAGACACGCGAACGTCTCTTCGCAGATCTCAAGGAAGAGCTCGAACTCTTGGCAACTCTCCAAGAGCAGCATCTCTTTCCAGTTCTGATGCGGAACGGAATGCACGATCTCGTGCAGATGGCCGTCAACGACAACCAGGAAACTGTTGCGCTCCTAACACAGCTGGAGCACATGCCCAAAAACAGCAGCGAGTTCCTCGATCAGGTCGCTCGATTGAGGAGAATTTTCCAACAGCATATCCGGGATGACAAGAAAGAACTTCTTCCAGCCGTGCTCGAGGTTCTCAGCGAGGAGGAGATAGACGCGGTGATCGAGAAGGTGGAGGATAAGATGGCCAGTATTGACGAGGCAAAGCGGTTTGAAACGCAGCATAGCCGTGAGCAGGCCGAGACCGTCCAGCGTGTCGCGATTGATGTCGCCGATACAATGCGAGCAGGAGTGGAAAGCGCCCAGACTCTCGCCCGTACTTTACAGGAAGCCGTCGAGAGCAGCTTCAACACGTTCACCGAACTGGCTCGCCAATCGACAGGGCAAGCCATGCAGATGTTCAACCGTCCCGGCGGAGAGACACAGGGACTCACGGCACAAGCTTCGCAAAACTTCCGGATTGCCGCGCAATCCGGTTCGGCTCTGGCACGTGGGATGCAAGACGTTTCCCGCGAATGCTTTGAACTGAGTCAGAGGCGCTTTCAAAGAAACCTCGAAGGCTTGACCGCCTTGGCCCAATGCCGGTCTATGTCCGACTTCATTGCAGTTCAGAGTTCCCTGATCCGGGACAACGTTGAGCAAACCGTTGACAACAGCCGGCGCATTGCCGAGCTCACCCTCCAAGTGGCGGACGAGGCCACTCGCACTGTGACCGTTCAGGTCGAAGGATCCGAAAAGACAGCCCAACGTGTCAGCCGCGCAGCCTGAGGGTTAGAAACTGTCCAAATCGGGACGCTCCTGGCTTCGAAGCCAGGAGCGTCTGCACGCATCAAGTCGAAAAGCGGCACAAGGGCAAGGGATTTATCCTACCAAATCCCGCAACGTACGCATGAAAATTCGCGATCCGATCGCAATCAGATCGTCCGGAAAATCATAATCCGGATTGTGGAGCGCTGCGTGATCCTCACCAGCACCGAGAAAAAACATCGCGGCCGGAGCATTCGCACCCAACTGCCCGAAATCTTCGGACGGGCGCATGGGCAGATCCCCCCTGTCATGCGGCACGCCTTCGGCATCGAGCGCACGGCGTAAGTGTGCCACCGCTTCGGGAGCGTTCTCGCAATGGCGGAAAACGTCGCTGTACAAGATCTCGACGGATAAACCGCTATCCCGCGCGGCATCCTTGGCCATTTGCTCGGCCTTGGACACGAGAGCGTCCATGCCTGCGTCAGTCATCGTCCGAAGCGTTGCCCAGATCTCTCCGTGAGCGGGAGCAATGCCGAAGGCCGGCTCGCCGATCTGCGCGTGCGTCACGGTCACCATGGCGAAGCTCTCGCTCATGGGACCGCCGCTGCCTAAGGACGTGAGCGCCGGCATGAGCTGCGCGATGGCATTGACCGGCGACACTCCCGTCTCAGGCATCGAGGCATGGGCTGTCTTGCCCGTGAGCACAATGCGCATACCGCGTGAGGCACAACTCACCGGTCCCTCGATGAGAGCGACCTTGCCGAACTTCATGCCTGGTAGATTGTGAAGCGCGAACACGAAGTCGGGCGCGATCTCGCGAAACTTCGAATCCGCTACAACGGCCGCGGCTCCCGCTCCCGTCTCCTCGGCTGGCTGGAAGAGCAGGATAGCACGACCATGTTGCGGACGTTGCCGGCCCAAGCCCCGGGCGAGAGCCGCGAGGATCGCCATGTGCCCGTCATGTCCGCACAAATGCGCCTTGCCCTGCGCGCGTGAGCGATGAGGCGCTGCGGAAATTTCCCCGATGGGCAGGGCATCGAGCTCCGCGCGAAACAACACCGTGGGGCCGGGCCCCCTGCCCTCGAAGATGCCGGCCACGCCATGACCGCCGAGGTCCGTGACGATCCGATCGGCGCCAGCGGAGGTAAGCAAGGTTTGAACCGCTCGGGCGGTTTCAACCTCCTCTCCCGATATCTCGGGATGGCGGTGCAGCCCGCGCCGCCACTCGGTTAGCTCGACCACGTCTTGGTTGGTTAAAAACATGGGAAGGAACTCTGGCCCATCATAAGAACAGGATGGTCAGATTGCCCCAATTTGCTCACCCACGGCAATCGCCTGTTCCACCAATCGGATGGCCGAGGCTCGGGAACGGGCTCCGCAGATGAAACCGCTCGGATGGCAAAAGACGCCATCCGGAATGCCTGCAACCCTGGAGAAGGCTTCCTCCTGCAGGCCTCGCCAGACTTCCGGTAGGGACAGTCGCTGTCCGAAGGAATTGGGCTCCGGCGGAATCGTGCGACAGTACCAAGAAGTAGAATCCTCGTTTGGATAGATGACGAAGAGCAAATCTTTCAGGCCGCCTTCGAACACCGCCTTTTCCCAGGGGAGCTTTCGATCGAGCACGATTACGCGCGGATCTTTCGTCTCCCGAGCCGCGGTTGCCACGAAGGACACGGCTTTAGCCTCCGCATAGGCTTGGCGGCAGGCGCGCAGCAGAATGCCGTGCGCCACGACAGCCGCCTCCGCAAACGCTTCGTCAAAGGTTTGGGTGCTGTCCCACGTGGGGTTGAATGCCTCGATCAGTAGGGCAAGATGCCCTGGGCATGCGGATGAGACGCCGTTGTCGGCGAGATCGATGGCGAGAATGAGCCCCGCATCAATATCTTGCCAGACGACCTCGCGCGTATCGTCTCCAATTTCCGGCACGAAATGGTTGAGAGCCTGACGCCCATAATCGCGCCAGATCAGGCCGACCGAGCTGTAGGGCGTGCCATCCTCGCGGCGCGGCAGGTCGCGCATATGATGGTCATAGCGGTTCCTCGCAGGCTCATAGACGCCGCCCACGTCGAACACGATATCGGCTGCAGCAATCAGAGCAGGATCGCGGGTGCGGATGAAATCGAAATCCCCAAGGGCCGCACGCAGGACAGCGGAGGCGAACACGTCATCCGCATGGAATGTCCCGCTATGAGTCACGATCTTCATACTGCCCTTCCCGTCAAATCAATCAAACCCCTGTCGTCTCCTCAGGAGCCAAGCTATGGCGAGGCATATAACCCTATTACGAGGGAGCAGAACAGGGCCGGCATGGCTGAATAGCGTTTTTCTTGCGGCTAATTGAACCTTTCTTTCGAGTTAGGGCAGCCGGAAGGCTGGCCGCCATCGCTTGACCTTGCCATGGTAGGAAGGTCTAGACAGCCGAGGATCTTGGTTTACGGGGAAGATCCGAACATGCATCGATTCCACATTTCCGGCATGACCTGCGGCGGCTGCCTCGGAGCAGTGACAAAGGCAATCCTGAAGCTCGATCCGCAAGCGCGCATCGAAAGCAACCTTGAAAAGCGCACGATCACGGTCGCAACGGATAAAGCCGAAGCCTCCCTGCTCGCCACTCTGGAGAATGCTGGTTACCCAGCTCAAGCAGTTTCTGACGCCAGATGAGGCTGCAGCCTTATCTCTTTCTGGTGCAGCCCTTGCGCCTCCCGCCCCCCAATCTTTAGGAGATTGATCATGATCCTACGCTCTTTGATCATGGCGGGCAGCGTCGCCGCTCTTCCGACGCTCGTACTCGCGCAAGGAACCTCCCATAGCGGCCATTCCACGCCGATGCAGACGCAGCAATCCACGGACACGCCGGCCACGAAGGGCTACCGCGAAGCCAATGCGAAGATGCATCGCAATATGGATATCCCCTATACCGGCGACTCTGATGCAGATTTCGTACGCAGCATGATCCCGCATCACCAGGGCGCCATCGATATGGCGAAAGTCGCTCTTCAGAATGCCAAGGATGAGCAGGTTCGCAAATGGGCAACCGACGTGATCCGCGAGCAGGAGCGCGAGATTGCGGAGATGCAGGCTTGGCTGAAGAAGAAGGGTGTACAATAAACCAAACGGCCTTGCCTTGAGTCCGGCCTTTTGTTTCACTTGAGTCCGGCCTTTTGTTTCAGGTGTGCTCGTGAACGACCTGAGCTTCGACCTTGCTATCGAAGATGTGGGGTCGCACGGTGCGGGTGAGCACCTGCCTCAGCTTGATGCGGCATCCAGCGTGCCGATGCCGACGAATCCCGACGAACGGAAGGTGTCGCCGCTCTGAATCAAGGCGACCTTCTCTGCCGCGCCGGTGATCTTGTCACGCGTGGGCCCTCCCCTCCCTTTAAGATGCAATTCCTCACTAGGCTTCCAAGTGGTTGTGTGGATTGCTGTTTCGTGAGGATCGGATCATCCTCACCTTGGCAGTGTCAATATGGCCTGGGAGCGTGTAGAGGATCGGTGCTGCGCACTTGTGGGGAGCACCATGCTTCGAACGAGAGGGCTCGTGCGTTAACGGGTATCCCTTGCGGGCGACAGGAAAGGAAAAACCATGTTTACGCTTACAATCAGCGACAAGCCGATTGCCATCACCAATGCCGATGAGGAGGAAGCCCGCGAGCTCCTCATGAGCGAGGATTTCAAGGAAGACCTCAAGTACTTGGAAAGCGAAGGCGCTCCCATCTGGGACGGCTTCGCCACTCTCAATGTCCGGCCAGCCACCGAAGAGGAAAAGGCCGAATTCGAGGGGGCGGATTTCGATGATGAAGAGGACGAGGACGACGATGAGGAGGATGGCCCCTACATCATGTTCCTGGTCGACGTGACGGACCCGGATGAGGCTGACGAGGACTAAGTCCTTTCTTCAGATTAGTTTTAAGAAAGCCGAGCCCGCTGTTTCCGGGCTCGGTAACCAGGACGCAGTGTCTCCGTTTCCTGAACGGGACATCTCCACCCTTCACGTTCTTGACCTTGCCACGGTGGGAAGGTGCAGACCCTGAGCGACATGGCTCAATGGAGTTCAACCATGCGATCCAACCTGATGATCAGCCGAAGAGCGTTGCTGACGGTCTTCATCGCTTCTCCCCTCGCGACGCGAACGGCGTCGGCCGAAGCGCTGCCAAAGATGGTGGTGACCAAGGATCCGACATGTGGATGCTGTGGTGCCTGGGTGGAGCATGTCCGCTCAGCAGGCTTTACGGTCGAGGTTATTGAATCGCCGGAGATGAATCGCGTGAAGGCGCGCCTCGGTGTGCCGCAGGATCTGGCCTCCTGCCATACGGCGGAGATCGGCGGCTATGTAATCGAGGGCCATGTGCCTGCGGATTCGATCAAGCGCCTTCTTGCGGAAAATCCCAGCGCCAAGGGGCTGGCCGTCCCCGGCATGCCGGCAGGCTCGCCTGGAATGGAGGTTGCAGGTATGGAGCCTGAAACCTTCGAGGTGGTGCTCTTCGGCCCCTCGGGCCAGCGACCCTTTGCCCGCTACAAAGGTGGCAGGCCCGCCTGACGCGCACGGGAACACCGGACGAGCCGGGCCGTTGGCCCTCCATGTCCTGGCTTGTTCAACCCCGTCTTGTGAACGACCCCTTCAGCGATCCAGGCGTCTACCTTGACTTCCGGTATGGCCGTCGGGCGATCCTTTTCGATCTTGGCGATGTGAGCCCGTTGTCGTCGCGCGAGTTGCTGCGGGTCAGTCATGTCTTCGTCTCGCATACGCATGTGGACCACATCGCCGGCTTCGACCGCCTGTTTCGGCTCTGTCTCCATCGCCCCTCGCCGCTCATCCTGATCGGACCATCCGGTTTTACGGATCAGATCGAGCACCGCATCCGCAGCTTCACCTGGAACCTGCTGGACGAGAACTCAGTCGATTTCTGTCTGCGTGCAATGGATTATGATGGCGTCCGCCTGACGAAGGCTGCCGAATTTCATGCCCGTGAGGCCTTCGCTCGACGCGAGGTGCAGGCACCGAACTTTCCGGAAGGCCTTGCATGGGCGGAGGCGGATTTCAGGATCGAGGCCGTTGCTCTCGACCATGGCATTCCCTCCCTCGCTTTCGCCTTGAAGGAAGTCATGCAGGTCAATGTCTGGCGCGGCATGCTCGCGGAAATGGGGCTTCCACCCGGACCATGGCTCAATGAGGCAAAGCGTGCCGTCCGTCGCGGGCTGCCGGACAATCATCCAATCTCGGTTTCAGATCATGGAACGATCAGGCTGAGCGAGCTGAAGCACCGCGCCCTGCGCGTCGCTCCGGGACAGATGGTCGCCTATGTCACCGATGCGTCTCCGCATGCGGCAAACCGCGCCAGGATCCTGCAACTCGCCGATAAGGCGGATCAGCTTTTCATCGAGGCGGTGTTTCTGGAGAAAGACCGGCACCTTGCCGAAGCCTCGCACCATCTCACTGCCTGGGAAGCAGGCGCCATCGCTCGAGAAGCTGGCGTCCGCGCCGTGACTCCGTTCCACCACTCCGCCCGTTATCTCGGCGAGCCCGAGGTTCTGCGGCAGGAACTGTTCGAGAGTTTCAGACCAAACGAAGCGCAATCCTTGATCGCTTGAGGCAGTTCACCGCGCAGCGAACACAGTCTTATAGATCTGTTCCGGCTCCGGCCTCCTGTTGGACTGGTATCTCAGTACACGATAGCCACAGGATTTGAGGATCTGGTCGCGCCTGGCATCGCGCTTTGCATCATGGGAGCGATCGTCGAGCTCGACCACCGCGATCACCTCCATGTCGCAGGCGATCACCCAATCGACGCGCATGTTGGAGATCTGCTTGAACGCGACCCAGAACGTGCGGCTGCCCTCCTTCGCATCGGGCCGCAGGAGGGCCAAGATCGGCACCTGGGGCCAAATCTCGCAGTCGGGAAACGCCTTCAGCAGGCGCTGGTAAAACTCTCTCTCATTGGCTGTCATGATCGGCGTGCGGCGATAGCGCACGCGGCGCGCCCAGATTAGCGCAACGATGAGCGCCAGAGCGAGCAGGACAATGCCGGCGAGCCATGTCCAGGACATGTTTTCGATGATCATGCGACTCGCCCTCTCGTGGCCTCCAGTCAGGCTCCATGAAACCGAGCCGTATGGTCCTGCGTCTTCTTATTGCCAGGTTAAAGTTTTGGGGAGAGTGAAGATGGACCTCAATCGTCGCGCCTTTGTCTTAGGTCTTCCGGCTGTCGCCGTTTGCTCCACCCTGCCAACCGGTTCGAGCCTTGCGCAGATGGCGATGTCACGTTCGACCTATCAGGCGATGTACGCGCCGATCGATGACGATCTCTACCCGATCCCGGGCGTCGATCTCTCGAGAATCAACCAGAACTACCTGCGCAAAGTCGTCCCGTACGAGACGAGCGAAGCGCCCGGAACCATCGTGATCGACCCCCGGAGCCGCTATCTTTATCTTGTCTTGAGAGACGGCATGGCAGTCCGCTACGGCGTCGGCGTGGGTCGCTCCGGCTTCAGCTGGTCCGGTACGGCGGTGATCAAGGACAAGCAGGAATGGCCGGATTGGTATCCGCCCAAGGAGATGTTCGGGCGCCAGCCTGAGCTGATGGAGCAGATGGGTGAGTTGCCTGGTGGTGCTGGAATGCCGGGCGGGCCCGGCAATCCTCTCGGCGCCCGCGCCATGTATCTCTGGCAGGGCAACAAGGATACGCTCTATCGTATCCATGGCACCTTCGAGCCCTGGACCATCGGCACCAATGTTTCGTCCGGCTGCATCCGCATGATCAATCAGGATGTGATCGACCTCTACAATCACACCCCTCTCGGCACGAAAGTCGTGGTGCGCGGTTCTGCAGGATCCAAGCGTAACCAAGCTGCACCTCGATCCTGAGAACGAAGTATTAAGCCTATTTTTGCCATGGTTGACCGCCACACCTGTCTTAAGGGAAGCGGGATAAAAGCAATATGCGGGACATCATGGCCGGACCGGAACGGTCGCTCGGCAAGCATACGACGCGATGTGTGCTTGTGAACAATTGCGAACAGTCCAGGAAAAATGTCCTTAAGATTACATATCTTCTTGCCGGTATTGCTGGACTTGCTGCCATGATGCCATGGAATACGACGGTACGCGCGGATGGCGAGACGCGAACCCTGAGCTTTGTTCATACCCATCGACAGGACAGCACCACCATCACCTTCCGGCGGAACGGCCAGTATGACGAGCAGGCCCTGAACCAGCTCAACTGGTTCCTGCGCGACTGGCGTAACGACAAGCCGGCGCGCATGGATCCTCGCCTGTTCGACATCCTTTGGGAGGTCTATCGCGAGTCCGGATCGCGGCAGCCCATTCATATCATCTCGTCCTATCGCTCACCTGAGACCAACTCGGCCCTGCGTCGTCGGTCGAGCGGTGTTGCCGAGAACAGCCAGCACATGCTCGGCAAGGCCATGGACATTCGCCTGCCCGACGTTCCCACCGAGCGTCTCCGCGAGATTGCCATGCGCATGCAATATGGCGGCGTCGGCTATTATGCGTCCTCCGATTTCGTGCATGTCGATACGGGTAACGTGCGTGCCTGGCCACGCATGTCGCAGCAGCAACTTGCACGTCTCTTCCCGAGTGGGAACACCGCCCACCTTCCTGCCAACGGCAAGCCCCTTCCTGGCTATGAACAGGCCAGAACTCAGATCGCTGCCCGCAACGCTGCCCTTGCCACGCAAGCCTCGGCGGGCGGCGGCTCCATCGGCACTCTGCTCGCCAATGTCTTTGGACGGAAGACGCCAGCACAACAGCCGGCGCCCGTTCAGGAGCCGACAGTGGTTGCCTCCGTGGCGCGTGCGGAGATCAAGGCACAGCCAGTTCCGCTACCGCCGCAGCGGCCGCAGGACGCGGTCACCCAGACAGCAAACATCGAGGCACCGTTGCCGCCTGCCAGAATCGCGCTGGCTCCGGCTTCGCCCAGCAAAGCACTCGCCTCTTTCGAGCCTATTCTGGGATTCGATGTAAAGGCAGCCGTAAAGTCGCTCTTCGAGCCCAAGACCGCCCTGCTCGATACGGGCTTCTCTTCAGGTACGCTGGATGACTTAAGCCATACGCGCTTCACCGGCCCCGTAACCAAACCCCTTCCGCGGCTTGAGCAGGAGCCGTCTCCCCTCGGCATGTGGGCAAAGGCCGGCTAGCCCGCCGTTGCAAAGATGATCAATGCAAACACCGCGAAGGCGAGCATCCCGGCTGCTGCGACGATCCAAGGCGAAAAAGAGGTTTCCTGCGTTTCGGCTTGACGCGGCTCAGGGAGAGCAGGTTTCGCCGGCTGCAGGGGTTTTGCTTTGGAGGGTTTGCGGCTCGCGCGAGGCCCCGGGAAAGGAATGATCTCGGCGCTCTGGCGCGGCATCGCCACAGGCTTAGGATCAGGCAAGAGCAAACTTTCCTCAAGCTCGACCGGAACGCCCGTCTCTTCCAGATGAACTACGACCAGCGCGATCTCTTCCGCGCTCATGCTCTCGATGGGAAGGCTCGCTCGAAGGTCTTCGGTTGTGAGATGTCCCCTCTCGCGCCCAAGGGAGATCAAACGGTCCAAGGTATTACTATCGAGTGCCGGCTGCATGAGGGCATCACCTCAACGTTTGACAAGGCTTGTGAGCCTAACGCGGCAGTCTGGTAAGGTGTTGCACTGGCTCTGCATCTGTCCGGCAAGTTTTTTTGAGGACAGGCACTCAGGCTCTCGAGCGCTTCAGTTCTTCGTCGCGTTGGAGGCTTCCTTGAGTGCCTCCTTCTGCTGCCGAACTTGCTCGGAAAGCTGCTCGGCGATGGCTGCCAATCGGGCGGCTGCCACCTCCTTGCCGAGCACCTCGACCTGACCGGCCAATCCCACGGTGAGGAGAGACTCGAAGATGATGTCGGCGGGCAGGCCTTTCTTGATCAGCTCGATGGCGAGCTTCTGCCATTGATCGGCCAGCTGGATGCGGAGGGTAGCGTTATCGTCAGTCATATATCGATCCATACATGATCCAGCAGGGTCTGTCCCGGCAATTGTGCCAAAGCTCAGAGCTGTCACTTAGCTTACATAGAACCGTTCTAAGGCGATTTGGTCCCTCATAATGGAGAAGCCAAATGGACGAGCACAAGGTTCGCCTTCGCGCCAGCGAATTGGAAGATTCCGGCGATGTCGGCATCAACCCGACGGAAAACCTCACCATGGGCGAGATCATCGCCACTCGCTTCAACCGGCGTGATCTCCTGCGCGGCTCGCTTGCCGTTGCCGCCATCTCCGCGACGGTCGGCACGCGCGCTCTGGCCGTGAACGAGCAGCCGGCAAAGAAGCCAATGGCTGCCTCCTTCGACTTCAAGGAAATCGAGGCCGGTGTCGACCAGACCCACCATGTGGCAGAAGGCTATGATGCCCAGGTGCTCCTGCGCTGGGGCGACCCGATCTTCGCCGATGCCCCCGAGTTCGACCCCGTGAACCAGACCGCAGAGAAGCAGGCGCGTCAGTTCGGCTACAATACGGACTTCATCGGCTTCATTCCGCTCGACGGCTCGGCCGATCACGGCCTGCTCGTGGCGAACCACGAGTACACCAACGAGGAGCTGATGTTCCCGGGAGTCGGCGTTCAGGATCCCAAGGACGCGAACTTCGGCAAAATGACCAAGGAGCTGGTGGATATCGAGATTGCGGCCCATGGTGGTGCTGTGGTCGAGATCCGCCGCGTCGACGGCAAATGGCAGGTCGTCAAGGACTCCAAATACAACTGCCGTATCACGGCCGATACGCCGATGGAAATCACAGGCCCCGCTGCCGGCCATGATCGAATGAAGACCTCCGCCGATGCCACCGGCCGTAAGGTAAACGGCATGGTCAACAACTGTGCTGGCGGCGTGACACCCTGGGGCACCTGGCTGAGCTGCGAAGAGAATTTCAACGGCTATTTCTGGGGCAAGGTCGCCGAGGACCATGCCGAGGCCAAGAACTACAAGCGCTACGGTATCGGGACGCCGGCCTATGCCTGGGGCAAGTTCTATGATCGCTTCGATCTCGCGAAAGAGCCCAGCGAGGCAAACCGCTTCGGCTGGGTGGTGGAGATTGATCCGTTCGATCCAAATTTCGTACCGAAAAAGCGCACTGCGCTCGGCCGCACCAAGCATGAAGGCGCGGCCGGCATCACGAACAGCGATGGCCGCTACGTGGTCTATCTCGGTGACGACGAACGCTTCGACTATGTTTACAAGTTCGTCACAGCCGGCAAGGTCGACACGCAGAACCGGGCTGCCAATTTCGGCCTCCTCGATGAGGGCACCCTCTATGTCGCCAAGTACAATGCGGACGGCACGGGCACCTGGCTGCCGCTCGTTCATGGCCAGGGACCGCTCACCGAAGCCAACGGCTTCAAGAGTCAGGCCGACGTGTTGATCGAGACCCGCCGCGCGGCCGACCTTCTCGGCGCGACCAAGATGGACCGTCCCGAGGACATCGAGGCGAACCCGCAGACCAACCGCGTCTACGTCATGCTGACGAACAACACCCGGCGTAAGGAAGATCAAGTCGACGCGGCCAACCCACGCGCCAACAACGCCTTCGGGCACATCGTCGAGATGATGCCGGAAGGCGGCAACCATGCTGCGATAACCTTCACTTGGGAGGTCCTGGTGAAGTGCGGCGATCCGTCTGTTGCCGCGGTCGGCGCGACCTTCTCGTCCGAGACCACCAAGAATGGCTGGTTTGGCATGCCGGATAACTGTGCCATCGACAGCCAGGGCCGCCTCTGGATCTCCACCGACGGTAACAATGCCAAGGCAACCGGTCGTGCCGACGGTCTCTGGGCTCTTGAAACCGAAGGAGAGAAACGCGGCACCTCGAAGCACTTCTTCCGCGTGCCGGTCGGCGGCGAGCTGTGCGGCCCCTCCTTCACGCCGAACGACGAGTCTCTTTTCCTGGCCGTACAGCATCCCGGCGAGGCGGAGGAAGGCGCGACATCGACCTTCGAGCATCCGATCACCCGCTGGCCGGACTTCAAGGACAACATGCCGACCCGTCCCTCGGTGGTCGTCATCACCAAGCAGGGCGGCGGCAAGATCGCCTGATCCGAACGGCCCTCGATCTCAACCGGCAAAGGAGCTCCTGCGGTTCCTTTGTCTGTTTCAGGAAGCAGATGCGGTTCAGCCGCAAGGCTGCGCAGCAAGATTATTTCTTGAGAGGGAAAGTGGCGCGGGCGACGGGGCTCGAACCCGCGACCTCCGGCGTGACAGGCCGGCACTCTAACCGACTGAGCTACGCCCGCGCATTTCGTCTTCATCGCGTTCGGCCCGAGGCCTTTAATTTCTGCGATGGAGGCGCGCTCGTACCGGTGATTTGGCGGGCTGTCAAATGTTGTTTTCGCCATCCACAGCCCTGGCCGGCTTTCCCGGACAATAATCCTCGTCGATCAGTCCCGTGTGCTGACGGAGAACAGCTCGTGCCCTGCCCCGTTCAGCACGCGCACGGCCTCGATTTCGGGATCGCGGGATTGCGGACGCCGGGCGAGTGCGAAGACCTTCAGGGCGCGCTCCTTCGCCTTCTCCAGAGAATCGGTGCGGACCATGATGCGGCGGATAACCCCGCCGCCCGCCTCTTCCGAGGCAACGGTCTCGATGCGGTAGATTTCAATCACGAAGGGGCAACTCCACTTGGATTTGGCTCCATATCACGCCCTCAGGCGCTGGAGCTTGTCGAATTTCTTGATCAGGCGATCCCTCTTCAACTTCGACAGGCGGTCGATCCAGAAGATCCCGTCGAGCTGGTCGATCTCATGCTGGTGACAGACGGCCATAAGCCCCTCTGCTTCCTCCTCGTGCTCCGTACCATCGAGATCCTGGTAGCGCACCCGCACCCGAGCATGCCGTTCGATCTCGTCCGTCACGCCAGGCATCAAAACGCTTCCCTCGACATGACGGATCATCTCAGACGAGGACCGGACGATCTGCGGGTTCACGAAAACATGCGGCGAAGCATCGGTTTCGAGCTGGATCACCACGAGACGCTTGAGCACCCCGATATGGGGAGCCGTGATCCCGATGCCAGGAGCCGCCCGCATCGTTTCCGTCAGGTCCTGCGCAAGCGTGCGCAGATCATCGTCAAAAGCGCCGACTAGCTCGGCCTTGAGGCGCAGGCGCGAATCCGGAAAGCGGACGATGGGACGGATCGGCACGGGCAGGCTCCTGCACTTGGGATAGCTTACTTGTAGCGCCCGCCGCGCTGCAGCACTTCGATCTTGTAGCCGTCCGGATCCTGGATGAAGAAGAATTTCGCCAGAATCTTGCCCTGGTGCATGAATTCCTTGATCGGCAGAGGATTGAGGCCAAGGCCAGTCAGACGGGTATGCTCCGCCTCCAGGCTATCGACCGACACGGCAAGGTGCCCATAGCCATCGCCCAGAGTATAAGGTTCGGTTCGGCCGTGGTTGATCGTCAGCTCGACCTCGAACTCGCTCTCCGGATTACTCAGGTAGACCAGCGTGAAGCCATCGAAACCAAGCCGCTCCGCGACGTCGAGGCCGAAAGCCTTACTGTAGAAATCCAGAGCGCGCTGCTCGTCCAGAACCCGGATCATGGAATGAATGGCTTTAGCCATAGGGAGGACCTCGTTGAAGATTTAAGCCTTGGAGTACCGGCGAAAGCGCCTGAGCGACAGGATGCTTGCTGTCAGAGCACATAGTCGAGAAAACGTGAACCTGCCAAGCTGCCGGAACGTTCTACGTCAAGGAACCTTGGTTCTCTCCGAATTCTTGACTTGGTACGGAGGCATCACACCCGCAACCCCTTATCGCCTCCGCCAACTTCGAGCCCCGTTCAGCCCGCTTTGGAACGGGGCTTTTTCGTGGGGTCACTTTTCCAGCATTTCGGCAATGGCGCGGATGCGGTTGCGCACGTAACCGGGCAGCCCGGCGCTGATGGAATTGCCGGTGTTGAAGGAGCTTTTGCCCATGAGCACCTGCACCGGGATCAGATTGCGCAGGACAGGCACGTTCGCGAACTCCTTCTTCTGCTGCAGAACATCAGTCTCGATGCCCAGCGCCATGAAAACGGTTGCGACCGTTTTCGTGCGATCCGCCGGGTGAGGCTGCAGCACGGCGAGCAGCTTGCCGAACTGCATCACTTGGTTCACGTCGAAAAGCGTCTGCTCCAGCACTCCCGCCACAGGCGCATCGACATTGGTGAGCTTGGCCAAACCCGCCTGATCGATCTCCTGCTGGGGCAGAACACGGATCTCGGTTTGGAATTCCATGAACTCCGAGATTTTCTTGCCCCCCTCCTCCAGCTTGTTGGCGAGACGAATACCGACCGGCAACCTTCCTTCAAGAGGATAACGGGACTCGATGCAGAGGCTCTGCGGAGCCTCGCACCAGCGCCGATCGGGATTGCGGTTATGAGCGCTTTGCGGATCGGTGTTGGGGCGAGCCTGTTCGGCAGTGATGCGGCGATGCTTAATGGAAGGGTCGATCTTTTCCAGCATATCGAGACTGGTGAACCGATTGAGATCAACGACATCCGCAGGCTTTCCGACCAGGAAACGCGTTTTCACCACATACATGTGGAGCTTTTCCGTATAGGGCTTCTCGATACCGTGGACCGAGACCTTGATCGTCGGCTCCGAGTAGTTCGGGAAGAGGCTCAAAAAGCGCTTCTCCTGAGGCAGTTCCCGGGCCCAGTCCTCGAACCGCATCAGGCCTGTTTCACTATCGGCGATCTTGCCGCCGGTGTGGTCACTGAAAAAGATCGCCTTCGGCTTCAGTTGCGTGAGGGGAACGGCCGTAACCGACGGCACCTCCTCCACCCGAAAGCCATCGGCCTGAGCCGGAGCGACGGACAGAGAAAAGGCAGCCAGGGCGATCAGGCTCCAGCGCAGTGAACAGAGTGCTTTCATCAATAAACCCGTCGATAGCCCCAGGGATAATCCGGATCGACCCGGCGCGGTCTCGGACGAGGCTCATCCTCCCACCACCAGCGGAAACCCGGCTCCGTACGCCGTTGAGGAGGAGCATTCTGACGGAGGGAATCCAGCCAGCTCTGCCCTTGTGAGTAAGGAGCTTCATCATAAGAGCCATATCCACCGCTCTCATCGCCATCGCTCCAAGGATCGGGATTGCGCAGGGCATAAACCTCTTCCTGCGGCACGAGGCGGTATTGCGTGTCACTGAAGCGTCCAAACCAGCTTAACCGGAAATACTCGTTGAACGCCCCTCGCCGCCCATCCGTCACCCGGTCTCCCGTATTGATATCGATCGGCATCGCAATCAGCTGCTTGGCGACCTGAGGCGACGGCGGGCTCAGAGCAGACTTCGGAACGTGGTGCTGCCAGGCGGCTTCCACGATGTCCTTGAAGATCGGAGCCGCCACCTTTGCACCGGTCTGTCCACGTCCGAGCGTGCGGCGCTTGCCGTCTGCATTGTCGTATCCCACCCAGACGATCACCGTGACATCGTTGGTGAAGCCGGCGAACCATGCATCGTTTTCGTTATCCGAAGTACCCGTCTTGCCGGCGGCATAAGGCGCAAGAGACTTCAGATTGCGGGCCGTGCCTCGCTCCAGCACGCCTTGAAGCATGGTCTTCAATTGGAAAACGGCGGCAGCATCTGCGGAGCCGAGGCGCACCAATCCTTGCGCCTTGCGGCTGTAGATGGGGCGTCCCCGCTCCTCGATGCTCTCGAAAGCATGAGGCACCGGCATCGCACCCTCATTGGCGATGGCGGCATAGAACGCCGCGAGATCCAGGATCCGCACCGGCTGCGCGCCGAGCACGAAGGGATAATGCGGGATACATTCCAGATAGAGCTGTGCCTCCAAGGCCAGATCGCAGACATCCTGAAGGCTTTCCGCTGGATCGGATTCGATGCCGCCATCGAGCAGACGGGCCGTCACCAGGTTCTTTGAATTCTCCAATGCCCGGCGCAAAGTCACGATGCCGCCCCCGCCGCCATCGTAATTCTTCGGCCGCCAATAATCCTGCGCCCTCACGTTTGCGCCAGGGTTCACGGGTGGCAGGGTGACAGGTGCATCCCAAACCAGCGTGTTCGGCTGCAATCCCTTTGTGAGAGCGGCGAGATAGGTGAGCGGCTTGAAGGCGGAACCTGGCTGACGATGCGCTTGAGTCACGCGATTGAGCTGGCTTAACGGATAGGAGAAACCGCCCACCATTGCGAGAATGCGACCGGTCTTGTTTTCCAGAACAACCGCCCCACCCTGTACCGTCGGTGGCACCCGCAGATCGGCCCGAACAGTTCCCTTACCCTTTTGCTCGACGATGCGCACACGCACGACATCGTACAGCTTCAGGTCACGATGGGCCGCTTCCCATGCATTAAGAGGAAGAATACGTCCATCGGCGAGCCCGACGCGCAGAACATTCGCGCCTGTTTTCTTGTCCCTGCCCTTCTCGATAACAACGGCAGCCGGCCACTGCACGTCATAGAGCGGAAGACGGGCGGCCTCCAAAGCTCTGCGCCAGGCAGGCGCCGGCCCATCGTCCTTCTTGCCATCAAGCGCCCTGATGACGTCAGCAAGATTGGCCTCTGCTGCCTGAAAGCGCTGACGGCCGATGCTCAACTCGTATCGAGCCAGCCCCTCCTGCAAAGCCGCTTCGGTCGCCTGCTGCAAACCAGGGTTGATCGTGGAGCGCACAGTGTAGGAACCGGCGGTGAGGTTTTCGATGCCCGCGAGCGTGCGTGAATCGCGGCTCAAATGGTCAACAAAATAGAATCCGCTGTCGCGGCGTGGGTGCCGATAGGTAACACGTGACGGCAAGGAGGCAATCGCCTGCTGCACCTGATCGGCGTTGAGAAAGCCGTCCTCCTGCATCCGGCTCAGGACATAGGCCATGCGTTCGCGTGCACGGTCGGGTTGCGTGTCGGGATTGTAGTAATTCGGTCCCTTCGCAAGGCCTGCGAGAAGCGCTCCTTCCGACACGGACAGCGCCCCGGCGCTTTTCCCGAAATAGCTCTGGGCTGCCATCTCGATCCCCCAGGAGGTGCGCCCGAGATAGATGGAGTTGAGATAGATCTCGAGGATCTCCGCCTTGCTCAGCGTCCGCTCAATGCGGGAAGCAACGATCATCTCGCGCATCTTGCGCTCATAGGTGACGTCGTCGCCCACCAGAAGGTTCTTGGCGACCTGTTGTGTGATGGTTGAACCGCCAGCTGGTCGCGTAGGATCGGAGAGGTTGTTCATGAAGGCGCGGATCACGCCACGCTCATCGACACCCTTGTGCTGATAGAAGCGCTTGTCCTCCGCCGAGACGACGGCCTGCTGCACGGATTTGGGAATGTCCGACAGCGGCACCCAGATGCGCCGGTGATCGGGTTCGTAGACCTCGGCAAAGCGCCGACCGTTGCCGTCCAGGATCACGCTGACGCCCGGCAGCTTGAGGCCTTTCAGCTTTCCCGCATCGGGGAGATCGGCCACTGCACTGTTGTAATAAGTAATCACCTCGCCGAGATCGACAGGCGGAGGCTCTACCTTCTCGTTCTTGCAAAACTGGCGGTAGCTCGCATGCAGGTCGTTGAAGCTCAAACCCTGGAGCATCTTGAGATCGCCCGTCACCGCTTGCGGATCGTCCATCGCGGTTGCGATCAGATCGTCGAGATTGATGTCCTCGATGTCGAAGGCGCGGCGCATATGCGTGCAGCCGCTTTTCAGGATCTCAGCTACTTCCTCGCGGTCCTGCACTGGATCGAAGGACGTCTTCACCGTGTCCGGATCCACCAGGACCTGACTCAAGGTCAGAGCCGTTGCGAAAATCTTGACGAGGATCGCGCTCATTCCGCCGCCATCATCAAATAATCATACTCCTTATGAAGCTGAATTCGCAATGAAAACAGGCCGGCATGCGCCCGGCCCGTTCACATTGTCGGAAGCAAGCTGAATGAAAGCTGGATAGTACGGCTGTTTTAGGACCGGCATCAGGATCCATATGGAGCGAAAAGCCACGCTTCCCAGCCGTGCGGAGTAGCTTTCGTGCTCTATCCGCGTCCGACGAAAGGCATCTTGGTCGCCATAACGGTCATGTTGAGAACGTTGGCACTCAAGGGCAAGCTCGCCATGTAGACGACAGCCTCCGCCACATGAACGGGATCGATGGTGGGTTCTGCCATCACCGTACCGTTCGGCTGCAGGATTCCGCTCGCTATCCTGGCTGCCATGTCGGTCGCCGCATTGCCGATATCGATCTGCCCGCACGCGATGTCGTAGGCGCGCCCATCAAGAGACGTGGATTTCGTCAGGCCGAGAACGGCGTGCTTCGTGGCCGTGTACGGCGCGGACAAGGGCCGCGGCGCATAAGCCGAGACCGAGCCGTTGTTGATGATGCGTCCCCCTCTTGGATCCTGGTCCTTCATGATCCTGAACGCCTCCTGGGTGCAGAGGAATGTGCCGGTCAGATTGGTATCGACGACGCTGTTCCATTGCTCCAGGGTGAGTTCCTCCAAAGGAACGGCTGGAGCCCCGATGCCCGCGTTGTTCACGAGGAGATCCAACCTCCCAAAGGTCTCCTTCACCTGTGAGAACAAAGCTTTGACCGAGGTGGGATCCGTCACGTCGGCGGACACCAGAAGAGGCTCGCCACCGATCTCCCCGGCCGCCTTTTCGAGCATCTCTTTCCGTCGCCCCGCCATGACGACATTGTAGCCCTCCTTCAGAAGGGCCGCACAGATCGCCCTGCCCACGCCAGTCCCCGCTCCTGTGACAATGGCGATCTTGGAATCTTTGCCCATGTTTTCCTCCTTATGGAACCGGCCAAGCTTTTTTGCGTTCGCATTCTGCCAATCGGAAAGGAGTCCGTCATGCACAATCGTGTCCTAAGCTCGGCCGCTACTCTGGCTGTGATCGCTCTTCCCCTTGCCCTTGCCGCCTGTCAGAGCGGAACGACTGCGGGTGCTGCCGGCGGTGCCGTGACGGGTGCCATCGTAGGTGGCCCGATTGGCGCCGCCGTGGGTGGCGTTGCTGGTGCTGCAGTTGGCACCGCACTGTCTCCTGAGGAATCCACCCGCGTCCAAAGCTATGTGGTCACGCAGCGTCGTCCGTCAATTCGCGTCGCTGACGAGGTAGTCGTTGGCCAGCCGCTGCCGCCGCGCGTGCGTCTCTATCCTGTCCCGGAGCGGGTCGGCCTCGCGAACCCCTACAGCTATACCGTCGTGAACGATCGCACTGTGCTCGTCGATCCGCAGACCCGCACCGTCGTGCAGGTCATCGAGTAAATCTCGTTTCCCGGAAAAATGGAAAAGGCGGCTTACTCGAGCCGCCTTTTTCTTGTTCATTATCAAGCAGCAACTCAATCATCCACCGATAGATGGTCGATCAGGATTTCGCGTTTTCCGGCGT
>NZ_LCYG01000024.1 GCF_001017175.1 Microvirga vignae
CAGGCGCGCGCCATCTTCGAGGCGGCCGTCGAGGCCGGCCGCAAGACCGGCAAGCCCGTTGTGCCGGAGGTGATGGTGCCGCTCGTGATGACGAAGGCGGAGCTCGACCTCGTGAAGGATCGCATCGTCGCGATGGCGGAAGCGGTCGCCAAGGAAGCCGGCGTGAAGGTCGAGTATCAGGTCGGCACGATGATCGAGCTGCCGCGTGCGGCTCTGCGCGCCGGTGAGATCGCGGAATCGGCTGAGTTCTTCTCGTTCGGCACCAACGACCTCACGCAGACGACGCTCGGCATCTCGCGCGATGACGCCGCCTCGTTCCTGGGGCCGTATACGCAAAAGGGCCTGCTGCCTGCCGATCCGTTCGTCACCATCGACCAGGAAGGGGTTGGCGAGCTGGTGAAGCTCGCAGCCGAACGCGGCAAGAAGACACGGGGCAACATCAAGCTCGGCATCTGCGGCGAGCATGGCGGCGATCCGGCGTCGATCCACTTCTGCCAGTCGGTCGGGCTCGACTACGTGTCCTGCTCGCCCTATCGCGTGCCGATCGCGCGCTTGGCCGCCGCGCAGGCGGCGCTCGGCAACAAGGCCGCGAGCCAGGCGTAAATGCACGAGCGCTATCGGTTGGCACCAAGCGCCGCCTGTCCGCCTCTCAGATAGTCGATGCACCTAGGCAAAGGGTTCTTGCCATGTCACTGTCCTCGCGCCAATCATCCTATCGAACGAACCGCTTACTATCGGCGCTGCAGCCGGACGACTTCGCGCGTCTTGAGCCACACCTTCAGCTGATAGAGCTGCATAAGGGCATGGTTATCTATGAGACCGATGAAAGCATGCCGTTCGTCTACTTCCCGCATAATGCCATTGTCTCGCTCGCGACTGTCCTACCTGATGGCGGAACCGTCCAGTTGGGGGTGCTCGGACATGGCGCCATGTTTGGGTTGGCCAGTGCACTTATCACCCGCCAATCCCTTGGGCGCATTGTTGTGCAAGTCAAGCGTACTGCCTCGCGCATCGACACTGACGTCCTGCATCGTGCGTTCGAGGAACGACCGAACCTCCGCGAACTCTTCTTACGCTTCATAGAGGTCCTGCTGGCGGAGACTCTACAAGCTACGGCCTGCAGCACCCTCCACAGCGTAGAGGCTCGCTGCTGCCGCTGGATGCTCACCATGCTTGATCGAGCCAATCAGGCTACCTTGCCACTCACTCACGAGCATTTGTCCCAAATGTTGAGAGTGCGACAATCAACAGTCAATCTCGTCACGAGTGGGCTTCAGTCAGCGGGTTTGATCCACCAGGGCTGCGGTGCAATCACCGTGACCGACCGACCCGGTCTCGAGCAGATCGTGTGTGGCTGTTACAGGATCGCGCGGCAGCGGTCAAAACAACTCTCATCCCGGTGTGAACGTGAGGCTGATTATGCACACGACAGATGACAGCGATCTTCTGCAGGTCGATGAGCATCAGTGGGTTCGATGCGAACCATCCAAAGGGCTCCATTTGGTTTGCCTGACCCTTAGTGTTGGCCGGTATCGCCACTGCGTTGTATCTGAGCGTCCGTCTGCGTTCAGCAGAATGACAAAGCTGCAATGACAGCCCGTTAGGTGAGGCATTGGCATCGGAGGTATGTCAAGAAATGCGCGGCTTGATTGAAAGCGAGCTTAGATTTCTCATGACCTTAGCGAAGGAGCCTCAGGCTGTTCTAGAAGGTCCATTAGGACGCTGCTTGAAACGCGGTTGGTGCAGGAAAGTCGCGGACGTAAACCAGTCTGATCTCAGGGCCGTAACACTTCCAATCTACGAAATCACGCCGGAAGGATTAGAGGCTATCAACCGGGCGCTATCAGATCAGACTAAAATTCGGCGCAGATGAGCCACTGGCCGGGCCTTCGTTGTAATGATAAGCATGTGTGCGAAGAATAGCGCACGAGCCGTCTCCTTAAGGTTCCGCTAGAGCTCGTCGCCTACGAGCACCGAAGTCGGCCATGAGCCGCGCGGGTGTGGCATCGCCGTCGCGAGCGATCTCATTCCGGCGTGTAGAGTGAATCCGGGCCGTCGCTACTAATCACCCACGGTCGCTGCTTTTTTGGTTTAGATAAGAAGCCCAGCGGAAGCATCCGCTGGGCTTGCATTCAGGGTCTCGATTCCTGAATTTTTGAAGCCACACGATCGCTCGTCCGATACATGCGACTATTCAATTCAGTATTACCAGAAGAGGATTGTCAACAGGCAGCTTCAGCAATGCGATGACGGCGGAATGATCTTTGAGGGCGTTCACGGTCACATTTACGCAACAGTACCTGCATCCTCTTGGATGATCACCAACATTTGTGGTCACGTTTGCGCAACACATGCCGTGCTTACTGTGTTGGTTTATAGCCAACTCCCAATATCGACTTGAATTTGTTTCCCAGGACGTATGACGTTGCCTTTGCGGAAAAGGAGTTTCCGTAACCAACGTGAGCAAGAGTTAGCTTTGCAAATTCTGCTCTAATCCTGATTTAGGAGATACACCATGAAGCTCGTTAAGAGCCTTCTGCTCGGATCGGTCGCGGGTCTCGCGGCTGTCGCGGGGGCACAGGCTGCTGACCTTCCCGCAAAGAAGGCCGCTGCTGTCGAATACGTCCGCGTCTGCTCCACCTACGGCGCAGGCTTCTTCTACATCCCCGGCACGGAAACTTGCCTCCGCGTCGGCGGCCGCGTCCGTGCTGAGTATCGCTACCTTGAGCCGAACGACCGCGAAGATGACTCGATCGGCTTCCGTGCTCGTGGCCGTCTGAACATCGATACCCGTACCGCCACGGCCTACGGCCTGCTGCGTACCTACATCCGCTTCGAGATGACCCACGACACGGGCATTTACAATCCCGCAGACTCGACCGTTCCGAACGTCGACCAGGCCTTCGTCCAGTTCGGCGGCCTGACCGCCGGTCGCGCTGTGTCGTTCTTCGACAACGGCGACCTGCCGACCGAGCACTTCGGCACGCTCCGCTTCTCGGACGCTCCGAACGTGAACCTGTTCGCCTACACCTTCTCGTTCGGCAACGGCTTCTCGGCCTCGCTGTCGCTCGAAGAGGGCCGCTTTGCCGGCATTGATGACACGTTCGTCGACTTCGACCCTGATACCGACGTGACCGCCGGTCAGCGCACGCCCGACGTCGTGGGTCAGTTGAATTACTCCGGCACCTGGGGTTCGGCGATGCTCGCCGGCGCGGTTCACCAGCTCCGCAGCATTGCCCTCACGGATGCGGTCACCGGCCTTGGCTTCGTTCCGGACACCGAGTACGGCTTCGCCGTGACGTTCCAGGGCCACGTGAACCTGCCGATGCTGGCGGCTGGCGATGCCCTGTGGATTGCCGCCACCTATGCTGACGGCGCTCTCGGCTACCTCGGCTTCGACGGTTCCGAGGTTGACGACGCTGTGATCGACGCCGATGGCGACATCGACACGACCCAGGGCTGGTCGGTGGCCGGTGGTCTGCGTCACTACTGGACCCCTGAGATCCGTCAGAGCGTGTTCGGTTCGTATGCGAGCGTCGAGTACGGCGCGGGCGTGACGGGCGCGGACTTCAACGAGTGGCGCGTCGGTTCGAACGTGATCTGGTCGCCGGTCTCCGGTCTCGACATCGGCGTCGAGGTTCTCTACGCCAACGTCGACGTGGACGCTCCTGCTGTCGACAACGACGACCGCTGGGAAGGCCGTCTGCGCGTTCAGCGCGACTTCTAATCGGCTCGTCCCGATTGGTTAGAGGAAGCCCCGGTCGAAACACCGGGGTTTCTTTTAGGTCACACATTCCGAACTGACAGGCAATACTAAGTGTCTGACGAAACCTTTGCTCGGCAAGTTTATCGGCGGCGCAAGGAGATGAACTTCTCACTTCGGGAAATCGCACGGATTTCGGGCATTGCAGCGTCCACGATCTTTCGCATCGAGAACGGACGCTTGTCGCCCACCCTGGTCATTGCGACGAAGCTCGCCACTGCACTCGAGCTAGAGCCCCCAACTGCTGATCAGAGCTCGGCACTCAGACGCACAGCGTCAGAGCCATCTGCACATGTTGTGGTTCATCGAAAGCTCGAACACACTGTCCTTCGGGAGGGCATACGCCGCGACCTGAGCAGGATTGCCGCTCGCAACGGCTACGAGATGGCCATTCTTCTAAGGGGTAGTCTTGAGCTGCGTACAAACGACGGCTACAGAGAGACCTTGAGGCCCGGGGCAATAATTTATTGCAATCTGGTTCCTAAGCATACGTGCTTTGCATTGCTAGCCGAAGAGGCTGAACTGCTTTGGATCACATGATGTAGGTTGCTAGCGATGAAAGCGTTCACTCTAATGATAGAGCAACGCGTGACGGCTCAAGCGCCTGCGGCGCGCTCATCTGAAGCGAAAGCAGACTGATCCCTTTCGGCCGAAGCATCAAAGGAGCCTTTGAACAATGAACCTGCAGGAGATTGAGGCGGTGGCGCGAGCCTTCTACGAGATCCAGGAGGATGGCTGGGATCGGGCGCCCGAGTGGTGCAAAGTAAAGTTTTGCGAGGAGGCCCGAGCAGCCGTTGCTGCCCTCAACGAACATGCTAGGCACATTCGCGCCTTGAGGTCAGCCCAGCCGCTGTCGTTTCACGCCGCTGAACCAGATCGGGATCCATTGTTTGTCCCGGCGGATAAGAGAAGAAAGCACTAAGCGGGAGAGGAATTATAGAATATGCGTCTCTTGAGGTTTGGCCACCTGCTACGGTAGTAAGTTGGGCAAGTATCCATACCTTACTGTTGGCTCTCTAGAGCAATGTTCGGACCTGGACTGAATGGCCGTAGGGGCACTCGCTACAGCGGCAGCGCCAATCAGGCTTACGCGCATGTCATGTGCTGTCTTTAGTGCGCCAGGCAAGTACAGACGTGAATTCGATCCGATCCCTGAAGGTGATGACGGGACGGATGCTGCCGTGATCTGATTGAGATCAAGAAAGTGACTTCCCAGTGGTCCGCCTGCTTGAGCAAAGGGTAACTTGATGAGTCATTTCTCCTCATCGGACGCACCAGCGGTCACAATCCCGCTGCTCCAGCAATGGGCCCGGGACGGTCGGCTGCTGGTGATGACGACGGCCTATGATTCCGTCACGGCGCGCTTGGCGGATCCTGTTGTCGACATGATCCTGGTGGGCGATAGCGTCGGCAATGTGTGCCTCGGCTTCGACAACACGCTGTCGGTCAGCATGGCGATGATGAACCATCATCTCGAAGCAGTCGCGCGCACTCGTCCACGCGCCCTGCTCGTCGCCGACATGCCGTACCTGAGCTACCATCTTGGCCTGGAAGACACCTTGCGCAATGCGGGCGGCTTCCTGCAGCGCGGAGCTGCCGCGGTGAAGCTGGAGGGCGGCGGCAAGCGTCTGGAGGTCATTCGCGCGCTTGTCGACTGCGAGATTCCGGTGATGGGGCACTTGGGCCTGACGCCACAGAGCGTGCATGCCATGGGCGGCTTCAAGGTGCAGGGCAGGGCAGCCCAGGACGCGATCCGGATCCTGGAGGATGCCCATCGGCTGCAGGAAGCCGGCTGCTTTGCCCTCGTGCTCGAGGGCATCCCCTCCGAGCTCGCGGCGCGGATCACTCAGAGCCTGAGCATCCCCACCATCGGCATCGGGGCTGGCCCGCATTGCTCCGGCCAGGTGCTGGTTCTGCATGACGTGCTCGGCCTGACGCAGGGGCACAGGCCCAAGTTCGTCCGCACCTATATCGATGGCTTCGACCTGCTGCAGCAGGCCCTGGCGCACTGGGCCGACGACGTGCGCGGCGGTGTCTTTCCGTCAGCAGCAGAGTCCTATTCGCTGCCGGCTGCCTCCCAGAAGGCAGTCTGCACCTGGGTAAAGCCGCAATCCCTCGACCAGTCAGAGGCCAGATGATGCAAACCTTCCGTACGATCAAGTCCCTGGACCAGTGCCTGAAAGGCTACCGACCCGCAGGCCTGCGGGTCGGCTTCGTGCCGACCATGGGCTTCCTGCACGAGGGTCATCGCGCACTCATTGCTGAGAGCGTCGCGCGGTGCGACATCACCGTGGTGAGCATCTTCGTCAACCCGACCCAGTTCGGACCACACGAGGACCTCGAGCGCTACCCGCGCGCGCTGGAGCGGGATCACGAACTCTGCCGCACGGCGGGTGTGAGCCTGATCTTCGTGCCGAATGCGAGCGAGATCTACCCGCCGGGCTTCCAGACCTCCGTCGAGCCCGGACCCGTTGCCGAGCCGCTGTGCGGCGCCTTTCGGCCTGGACACTTCCGGGGTGTGATCACCGTGGTCACCAAGCTGTTCAACATCGTGCAGCCGGATGTGGCGTTCTTCGGCCAGAAGGACTTTCAGCAATGTGCCGTGATCCGGCAGCTGGTGCGGGATCTGAACTTAGGCGTCGAGATCGTGACGGTGCCGACGGTGCGCGAGCCTGATGGGTTTGCGCTCAGCAGCCGCAACAGCTATCTGAGCGCCGCGGATCGCGAGAGGGCCCGCTGCCTCAGCCGAGGCCTGTTTGCCGCCCAGGCGGCTTTCCAGGCCGGAGAGCGCGACAGCCGGACACTGGTGGAGACGGCACGGGCTCAGATGATGGAAGTCGATTGTCTGCAGTACCTTGAGCTGCGGGATGCCGGGACGCTGGAGGCGATCCCAGGTTTGGTGGAGCAGCCGGCCGCCCTGTGTGTCGCCGCCTATGTTGGGGCCACGCGCCTGATCGACAACGTGCTCCTGACCCCTCCGCCTGCAGCTCTGTCCGATCACGAGCTAGAATTGGTCTCGCATGCAATCAATCGGCAGGCCACAGCCGGCGCGGAAGGACCGCGATCGTCATGACGGCACGATCCGCGACCGATGCTCTCATTCAGAACCTGAGCGCCCGCCTGAGTGCCGGGGCAACCGCCACCGAAACCCTCCTGGCTTGGTGCGACGAGCATGGCCTCTCGAAAGGACCGATCAGCGTTGAGTGCCGTCAGCGGCAAGTGCTGTCCGCCCTGCCGGACGACGTGAGAGCCGCTTTAGCTCCCGCTGCGGGCGACACCGTCCATTTCCGGCAGGTTCGCATCATGCGTGGCCCTCTGTCGCTCGCGAGGGCTGAGAACTGGTTTGTGCCCCAACGCCTGACAGCGCACATGACTGAGGCTCTGCTAACGACGGATGTGCCGTTTGGGACCGTCGTTGCGCCGCTCCGTCCCTCCCGTTGCACCCTCGCTGCGTGCGTTCGGCCGCTCACAGCTGATCCTTCTGAGGATCCGCCGCAGCTCGGCGCCTCAGCGCGCCAGTCCCAACCTGCTGTCATCCTGGAGCATAAAACTGTGCTCCTCAGCGGGACCGGAACCGCGCTCGCGCTCGTGACGGAGAGGTTTTTCTCCGACCTCGTCTCGTTTGCGGCCTCAAAGTCATCCTTGAGCCGAGATCTCGACGGGAGATCGCGCACAGGATGAGCGACGCAGCAGGTGAGGCTTGAGCGATGACGTCCCAACCTGCCCTGACGCGTACAGAGAATTGTCTTTGCCGCTGATCCGGGTTTGAGTTCCCTCTCAAACAAATCGTAGGTTTTCGTCCAAATGTCGCCGATTTCATTCGCCCGCGTGACGCCTTGTATCTCGACGAGGTCCGTTCGGCCGGTTTCTGCCAGGGCCGCGCGCATGGCGCTGTCATACCAGCTGTCAACGATGAGGGACAGCGGCAGCGTTGCGAGCCAGGCGTGGAGGACGGTCGGTGCCGCCGGCGCTGCGAATAGCTCGGCGATCCAAGCTTGAAGCGTCCGACGATGCTGGCGCTGTTCGATGAACTGCGCGACCGACCACATATTGGTGCGGATCTTGGACGGGGCTGGCGCCCGCGTGTGCGGTACAGGCGGTTCCGCGGAGCTGAGCCGCAGGAGACCCGGATCGGGATAGGGGGATGATCTCATCGGCGGCGAGCGCTTCCTTCAGCAGGTCAAGCCGCTTTTCGGCATCACTGTTTTGCATGACGAAGAGATGGCCCGAGGTCAGGGTCGTGTTCATGCTCGCTTCCTCTTGCCGCTGTCATCCTGTCAACCCGCAGCCTCAGTCCTCGTCGGAAATCTTCCTTGCCTCGACGGTGATCGGCAGACGCGTACCCTGCGGAAGGTCGGGCAGGACGAGCCGCCAGCCGTTCCTGAGCGTTACGGCGCCGCCCCACAAATCTTCATTCTCGACCTCGATGATCGGCTCTTCGAGATCTTTCTTGGGAACATACGCCGACAAGCCGGCGCCAGTCCTGCGGATCATGACCTTCATCTGGCTGTTCCTTCACTAGGACCAACCGTGGTTTCGGCACTGCAAGGAGACCCGGCTTTGTCGAGACTCATCAGTTCACGCGCGCGCATGCCGACGACGGTACCACGATCGACCCATTCGACCGCATAGATGTAGAACTGCTGGAGAAAGGTGCCGACGTCGCGCACATAACCGTCGTCTCCCTTTCGCACGAGGTTTTCGCCGATCTCCCTGCCAGGATAGGTTCCGTCATTACTGATGTTGCGTGTGGCACGGACCCGCTCACCCAGCATAAATCGTGGAGGCTTGCGGATTTCGACCTCCTGTTCGCGTCCGAGGCCCATGGCCGTTCCTTTCTGGCGGCTGCAGCTTGTCAATAGAGAAGTTCAAGGCCTCCTCAGGAGGCGGCCCCAACCGTGTCGGTAGCCGAATTGGAGGTCGCGGGAACACAGGTCTTCGGCACCGGACAAACCGAGGCGCATTGCTGCGTATCGAAGACCCCCTCGCATTCAGTGCACTTGTCCGGATCGATCACGTAGGTTTCACCCTTGAACTTGATTGCGCCGGAGGCACATTCGAACAGGCAGGCACCGCACTGGGTGCATTGGGATGCGATGATCTTGAAGGCCATTTTTCGACTCCGGTTTCGGTTGGTATGAGACCGCTCATGCCGTTGCCGCCAGAGGTTCAACCCCAAACTCGGCGGTGTAAAGCGCGCTGATCGCGGTCTCGATGTAGTCATAGCCATAAGCGTCCATTGCTCGGATTCCGGCTCCCGTGAGCTGATCCTTGGGGCAATCTCCAATCTTGGCGCACAGCACGATGTCTATGCCTGCGAGCGCAGCGATGACGCCGTCGAGGGTGGCGTCCTCGCCCCAGCCGCCGCGGCAATACTGCTCGACCTTGCGATGCCCGACGAAGCTGATTCCTGTCGGCGAGGCCTCATAAATTTGGAATTCCTTCGAATGGCCGAAGTGTTCGTTGACGCGGCCGCCACCCTTAGTCGCCACCGCGATGAGCAGCGACTTGCCGGAGCCGGCTGCCTTGACCATCCTGGTCGCCGCACTCTTAGCAGCCACGTGATCGCCGCGCTCACGCGCGACCACCTCCCGATAGGCCTCGCGCTTGCTGGGATCGTAGGTGACCTCGCCGGGAATCTGGTCGAGCGTGAATTCCTGACCACGATCCGAGACGAGCAGGCCGACGGCATCGGCCCGGCACTGCCGGCAATGGCGCATCAACTTGGCGCCACCTTCGAGACGATCCTGAAGAGCCTTTAGCTCCATCGCATTTGGGCCGCGCTGCCCGGTCAGGCCGTAATATGCACCGTGGGCCGGGTCGGAAATCAGCGGCATGACGTTGTGCAGGAATGCGCCGCGCTCCTTGACCCATTTATTCACCTCGATCAGGTGCTCGTCGTTGATGTCAGGGATCATCACCGAATTGATCTTGGTAAGAATGCCGCGCGCGGTCAGCATCTCCAAGCCCAACATCTGTCGCTTGTGCAGGATCCGGGCGGCTTCGATGCCGGTGTAGCGGCGGTGGTCATAAAAGATCCAAGGATAAATCTTTGCGCCGACTTCCGGGTCGACCATATTGATGGTGATCGTCACGTGATCGACATTCATGTCGGCAAGCTCGGCGACATGGTCCGGCAGCGCGAGCCCATTGGTGGAGATGCACAGCTTGATGTCAGGGATTTCCCTGGCGACTTGTTCGAACGTGGCCTTGGTCTTCTTCCAATCGTAACAGGCATCGCCCGGTCCGGCGATGCCGAGCACGGAAAGCTGCGGCACTTCGTTGGCGACCGCCATCACCTTGCGCAGCGCCTGCTCGGGCGTCAGCTTTTCCGAGACAACCCCAGGTCGGCTTTCGTTGGCGCAGTCATATTTGCGATTGCAATAGTTGCACTGGATGTTGCAGGCTGGGGCGACCGCGACGTGCATGCGCGCGAAATAGTGGTGCGCTTCCTCTGAAAAGCAGGGGTGATCCTTGATCTTCTCCCAGATAGCCGAATCCATGTCGTCCGGCTTTGCGGACGAGCCGCAGGATGAAGACGTGCAGCCGCCGGATTTCGCAGTCGCCAGCAACTGGTCGAAGGA
>NZ_LCYG01000025.1 GCF_001017175.1 Microvirga vignae
CCGATTTTCCAGACACCCTCTAGAGCCGATTCCCCTTGCGTGGAATCGGCTCTCTTCCTTGTTCTGCCGCATTTTCTGACGGCGAACCGGATCCACTTCGCCGGAAAATGCTCTAATCGCCGAAGCCGACCGAGCTCTTAGGTCTGGGGAGTACCAGCTTCAGAACCTCGCCTTGCCGGCGCGTCGCAAGGGCCGATGGCCTGCTCGCGATCACCGCGGTCCCCAAAAGATGAGGCCGCAAGAGCCTCGAACCGTGGCAGGGCTTCACCTCAATCGAGCGAGCGCGACTTTCTTGAGAAAAGGCGGCCGCCGCGTTGAGTGCGGGATGCGGCATCGCCTTCGCAACGATCTGCGGGCGGCCCGATCAGGACCGGCTGTCCCCAGGGCGCAGGCTGACCGGGATCGGCACGGCGTAGAGTTCCAGGCGGTGATTGACGAGGCGATAGCCAAGCCGTCGCGCGATCTCCTCCTGCAACCTCTCGATCTCTTCACTCCGGAACTCGATGACGGTGCCGGTTTCGAGGTCGATCAGGTGATCATGATGCTTCTTCGATGCCCGCTCGAACCGGGCATGGCCGTCGCGGAATTCACGACGCTCAAGAATACCCTCCGCCTCCAGGCGCTTGACCGTCCGGTAGACGGTGGCGAGCGCGATATGCGGGCACTGCGTCACTACGCGGCGATGCAGTTCGAAGACGTCGGGATGATCCTCGGCCTCAGAGAGAGCCCGGGCAATGAGGCGGCGCTGGTCCGTCAGTCTCATCCCCTTCGCCCGACACTGGGCCTCGATGCGGTTCGTTTCCGACAAGGCTGCGAGCCTGCGCGAGCCCTCAGCCGCTGCATGTGTCCGGTCGCCTCCGATCCTGTCGCCCGGAGTTCCACGGCCCGAATACCTTGTCCCGTGAGCCGACATCGAACAGTCCTCGCCTGCTAGACCTTCACCAGGACGGCGGTGGCATACATCAGCGAAAGACCCACCACGAGCCCGCCAATGACGCTGACCGGAACCGAGGCGGTTTTCCATCGCTCGTCCAGGCGGCGGAGATAGGCCCCGACCTCCACGATGACCTGAAGGATGGCCCCGGCTCCGACCGCCAGCGCGAGGGCTGCCCATTGCGGGCTGTAGGCGAGGCTGCCGAGCCACATGCCCAGGATGGCCGGAGCCCCGGCCAACAGCGCCAGCCAGACGAAGGCCGACGGCGGCGGCGGCTCCTTCACCAAGGGCGCGGCAATGCCTATTCCCTCAGTGATGTTGTGCAGCGTGAAGCCGAGCACGAGGAAGATGCCGAGTCCTGCGGCGCCGGCCGTGAAGGCGGCCCCGATGGCAAGGCCCTCACCGAGATTGTGCAGGCCGATCCCGAGCGAGATGTATGTCGCCAGCGCCAGCCCGGTCGGTGCGCCCCGACGACGGCCGATAGCCCATAGCAGAAGGAAGCTGACGAGGGCCGCGAGCACCACCATCACGTGTCCCTGAAAGGCGGCGGCCGCCTCCCCTGCGAGCTCAAGCGCGTCCTCAAGCGCATCGACGAACAGGAAGGCGAGCAGGCCGATGGTGAGAGCGAGCAGAAAGCTCATGCCCTGAGAACCGACCCCGCGCAGTGTCGGGTAGAACATCAGCCCGATGGCAACCGGCACGATGCCGACAAAGGCGCCCAGCACGGCCTGCGGCACGAGCTGGCCCGACTGCGCCTCCGGCGTCCGCACGGCCACAGGAATCTCGTGATCGAAGGTGGTTCCCAGCTTCGTCACGACCCGGACCTCGTGCGCCTCGCCAAGGGTCCAGGGGAAAGGGATGTGGATCCAGGCGGTCGCGAGCCGGCCGAGATCGCCCGGCGGGTCCTGGGTGAAGGTCCAGTAGGCGTCATCGACCTGGACCTGTGCGATGGTCAGCGGCTCCGAGCCGCCGGCCCGCACAAAGAGGTGGATGCCGCTGTTGTCGAGGATGCGGCGCTCGAATGTCAGCCGCTCGACGGGCGGCGCACCGTTGTTGAAGGCGCGCAGCGGATCGGAGACCACGAGCCACGTAGCCGCCAGTCCCAGCAGGAACAAGGGCAATGCGATCCACAGCACAAAGGCGTATCCCGGCCATGCCGCGGACGGGCGTGGCGAAGCAACAACCGTTTCAGGACCCGCGATATCGTTCATGCAGCGGCCTCCACCACATTGAACATGCCCATCCAACCGAGTTCGGTGAACTCGGATTGGTGGGCGTGGAACATGTACAAGCCCGTCTCATGCTCCCGGTAGGTGAATTCCAGGATGCCGCGTTGGGCCTGGCACTGCATGACGGTGTCGATGGTGCGCAGCGTCGGCGTCAGGGTCGTGCCGTGATCGTAGTAGTCGAAGAAGTTGCCGTGCAGGTGCAGCGAGTTGATCGGGTCGAACTCGACGACATTGACGAGGTAGACCCGCACGGGCTTGCCGCGGATCACGGTGATCGGGTGCTTGGCATAGTGATGCGCGACCGTGTTGACGGCGTAGACCTCATTCTCGCCATCGAAGTTGGTGTCGAAGGCGTTCATCACCATGACGAATTCCTGCCACTCCCGGTTCTCGGGCGTCCCGAGAAGTCGGGAACGGGCAACCTCGGCCTGCTCGGGATGCCGCGCCGGATCGGGATCGATGACGAAGGCGCCGTACATGCCCTTGTGGATGTGCCGCTTCAGCGGCAGCGAGTGGCAGTGATAGAGATGACAGCCGAAGGGGAACGCATCGAACTCGTAGATGAACGTTTCGCCGGCCCCGACCTCGCCGGCCCCCGGAAGGCCGTCCATGCGGGCGGAGTGGATGCCGTGGAAGTGAATCGAGTGGCGATGCGAGGCGTGGTTCCGGAAGACGATGTGCACCCGGTCGCCCTCGGTCACGCGGAGGTTCGGGCCCGGCACCCGGCCGTTGTAGGTCCAGGCCGGGAAGAAGACGCCCGGCGCGATCTCGATCTCCTTGTCCTCGCCGATGATTTCGAAGGTCCGCAGCGTGCGGCCGTCCGGCAGGGACGAGGTCACCCCGGTGTCCCAATCGGTCAGGAGCGCTGTGGGATCGAAGCCGTTGCGGGCGCGACCGACGTCGCCGACCGTGATCATGTTCCCATGTGCGCTGTGACGACCGGCTGCATTCGCTTCGTAAGGTGGTGCCGAACCATGCCCCGCATGCGGGCTCTGGCCGGTCGCCGCCATGCCGCCGAGCAGGGAACCGCTGGCCGTGGCGAGGCTGCCCCAGAGGAGGTGGCGGCGGTTGACGGTCTCTCGCAGCCAGTTGCGCATGGCGGGTGCCGCTGTTGCTCTTGCAAAGCATTTGCAAGATAGCGCAGTCTCCAGCTAAACTCAAGACCTTGGCCTGAGACAGTCTCGTCGAGAACTCCGGTTTTTACATCACGTGCAGGCAGGCTCGCCTGTTGTGCTCGATGCTTTTGCTGTCAAACGCGGATTTCCTGATGTCGGGCGCTACTTCAAGGTCTCCGAGGAAGGCGCGAAGGTGGCGCAGTTGAAGCCGCAGCGGCAATCGGTGAAGGCCAACCAGCCTGAAGCGGATCGGACCGGGCGCAGGGACTCGGTCCGGTTCATCGTCACTGGGCACCGGCAACCCCGAGCACGGTGGCGAGAACGATCTTCTTCACCGTGAGATTGCTCTGAGGGTCGGTATCCATCCACTCGTCGAGCGCGTGGAAGCGGTCCGCCTTGCCGGTGCGCGGGATCGTGAGCGCCGGGATGCCGAGGCTCATCGGCATGTTGGAATCGGTCGAGGCGCATTCGTAGGCCGGCGGGATTCCGTTCGCCTGGAAGGCGGCCGTCGCGATCTGCACGATGTCCTGCTTTTCGTCCGTTCGCCCGGCTGGCCGGTCACCGATGAGCTTGATGTCGGCCGACACCGATCCTTCCTTGGTGGACCGGGCGAAGTTCTCCGTCTCCAGGGACTGGTTCACGATGGCCAGGAAGCGCTTCTCGAGACGGTCCAGTTCCTTCGCGTCCACGGAGCGCATGTCGAACTCCATCCAGACCTCGTTCGGGATCGAGTTAACGGATGTTCCACCGCCCGTGACGCTCGCGGCGTAGGTCGTCTTTGGATTGGCGGGCGTCTGGATCTTGTAGAACTCGACCACCGTCTGGGCCATGGCAGTCATGGGATTGACGAGCCCGAACGCCTGGAAGCTGTGCCCGCCTGGACCCTTGTACGTCACCCGGTAGCGCTTCGATCCGACACCGCAGTTCGTGATGGTGGGCGTGCCGCCGCCATCGAGCGAGAAGAAGTACTTGACCTGGTCCTTGTACTTGCCCTTCGTGAAGAAGTAGCGCACGCCGCGCAGGTCCCCCGGGCCTTCCTCGCCGACGTCGCCCAGGAAGACGATGTCGCTCTTCGTCTTGATCCCAGCCGCGTCCATGGCCCGGACGATGCTGAGAAGGGTGGCAAGACCAGCGCTGTCATCGCCGACACCCGGGGCGGCCAGGCGGCTGCCGTCCCGCTTGACCTTGACGTCCGTTCCCTCGGGGAAAACGGTGTCGAGATGGGCGGACACGACCACCAAGGGCCCGCCTCCGGTACCTTTCCGCACCCCCATGGCATTGCCCTCCTCGTCGATCTCGACCTCTGCGAGCCCATGGGCCTTGAGCATCTCCATATAGGCCTTGGCCCGCTCCTGCTCCTTGAACGGCGGAGCGGGAATCTCGGTCAGCTTGATGACCTCGCTGATCCAGCGGTCATGGTCCTTCTGGAGCGCCTCGACCGCCGCCTTGAAGGACTGGCTGTCCACGATGCGTTTCACCGTCTCGGCGTGCGCCGGGTCCACGTCCTGGGCGAGGGCGGAACCCGCGAACAGGGTCCCAGCGGCCAATGCGGACAAGAATGTCTTCGAAATCGGATGCATGACACTCTCCTCCTGCACCAATCTGCACTGATCCAACTCGGTCTCGCAGGCGGGAGAACGACCCTGGTGAGCGAGGAACTTCCATCTTGCTCTCGAGGCGGGGGCGCTCCTGCGACCGATCGGCGGTTTGGTCCGCGTAGTCTGTGAGCCGTTCCTCCCGACGGGACGTCATCGATGCCGCGCCTTATCGGGCATCGGGCAGGCCCGCATCGACCGGGCCGGAACGGCGCCATTGCAGTTCCTGCCCTCGCGGCAAACATAGCCTGCCGTCCTCCAGGTACTGGTTTCGGTGAGGCAGCGCGCAGACATAGTCGGTCGCCGGGTCGCCAGGCAGGGTCACGACCCAGGTTCTGCCGCTGCCCGTCAGCTCGAGCCTGTAGCGGACCTTGATGCCGTGCGGGAAATCGGCGTACCGCGCGAGCCCGCCCACGGCCGCGACGTTCGGCAGTTCCTGAAGCGCACGCGATCCGTCAATGGTCGCCGACCGCCGCTCCGCATCGGCAAAGCGCGTCCAGTTGAACCCGACCATGGCCGAGCAGAACGTCCGATGGTACTCCCGCCCCTCGGCGTGGAAGTAGTTCATCTGGAACGTGATGCTTGCAGCTTCGGCAGTATCGAGTCCCAGGTACTCGGGTATCCGCATGCGGTCGACGAGCAGCTCGCTCACCACGGGTGCCATGTCGTTGCAGTCCAACGGGTCGGCCGCCGCCGCGACGGGCCATGGCAGTCCGATGGCGGCCAGCAGCAGGATCCTCGTGCGCATGATTTCCTCCCCTCCTTGCTGCATCCCGTCATCGTGCCGCACGACAGAGTCCGACCTTGCCTGACCTATGACTTGATGCACTCGGGCAGGCGCACGGATCGGGCGATGCGGGCGAGCATCTCGGGCCGGACGCAGAGCGGGAAGCCGGCAAGTTTCATCGTCCTGATCAGGTGCTCGCGATCGGTGTCGTTGAGTCCTGGATCGCTGACGTAATCCTCGATGGTGAGATCAGGATATCGCTTGAGCGTCTCGCCAAGGGTCGTCCGCGCCTCCTCCATCCGACCGAGCGCCGCGAAGCTCGCCGCCCGCTGAACCCAGGCATGCTTGCTGTAGTTGTCTGGCATCTGCCGGTCCATGGCCTGAAGGGCATCCTTGTACCGGCCGGCCATGAAGTAGGCATAGCGCATGAACCCGGACGCCCAAGGCCTGTAGCTCGGGTTCAGCCGGATCGCCCGATCCGCCAGGACAGCCCCGCGCTCGGCCTCGCCGAAGGTACTGGCCCAGCGGGCATAGTAGACCAGGATCGAGAACGAGCTCGGGTTGAGACGCAGCGATGTCTCGAACTCAGATTTCGCCTGGTCGAATTCTCCCCTTGTCGCGAGGACATGGCCCAGCACGGAGTGTGCATCGGGAGCATTCGGATCCAGCTCGACCGCCCGTCTCGCAGCACTCAACGCGGCTTGGCTCGATGCCGCCGCATCGGCTCCATAAGTCCCTGCTGAGGTATGCGCCCAGGCGAGCTCGACCCATGCCTGGGCATAGTTCGGGTCGACCTCGATGGCCTTGTTCAGGATCTGCATCGATTCAGCGATGCTCTCTCGGGTCGGGCTCAGTTGCTTCTCGACGCCGAGGAGGGTGAGTTCATAAGCGGTCAGGCTCTCGGGGCGTTTGCGCTTGGCGGCCGCCAGACCGGGCGTCTTGAGGGGGCCGGTCAGCATCTCGAACTGGCCGATCACCTGCTCGGCAATTTCCGTCTGCACGGCAAACACATCCCGGACGGGCCGATCCCAGCGGTTGGACCAGACCTGGGCGCCGGTCGCGGTGTCACTCAGGCGGGCCGTGGCGCGGATCTCGTCTCCCTCGCGCTGGATCGAGCCGTCGAGGACAAAGCGCACGGACAGATCGCGCCCGATCTGTCGCACGTCCGTGGGCCTACCCTTGTAGACCTCGGTCGATGCCCGGGCGATCACATCGATGCCGGTCTGGCGCGAGAGATCCGTGATGATGTCGTCGGTCAAGCCGTTCGCAAGGCGGTTGGTCGCCTCGTCCGCGGCCAGGGTTGTGAACGGCAGCACCGCGATGGCCGGCCGCTGAGTTCGCTCCGGGTTGTCTGCCCCCAACCAAAGCCAGACACCCATGCCGAGGCCGAGGATCAGCAGGACGGCAACCGCTACGGGCACCGGCCACCTGCGGCGCCAGCGCGAGCGCAGCGCCGCCTGCGCTCCATCGAGCCGCACCCGGTACGTCCGGACCGAGCGCTCGATGTTCTTGAGCCGCTGCTCGCCCGCAAACTGCAACGGGAGGTCAAGCTTGCCTTGCAGATGATCGTATGCAGTGCCGGAGATCATTACCCCGCCGGGTTCGCAGAGCTGCTCCAGGCGGGCGGCGATGTTCATCCCATCGCCGAGCAGGTCTTCGCCTTCGACCACCACGTCGCCGAGGTTCACGCCGATCCGGAGGACGATCCTCCGGTCAGGCGGCACATCGGCCTGGTGGTCAGCGAGCCCTTTCTGTATGGCAACCGCACAGGCCACGGCATCGACCACCGAGCCAAACTCGGCGATCAGGCCATCTCCCATGAGCTTGACGATGTGCCCGTGATGCTCGGCCAGCAGCGGATCGATGACCTCGCGCCGCGAAGATTTCAGGGCAGCGAGCGTCCCGGTTTCGTCCATTTCCACGAGGTGAGAGTACCCGACGACGTCCGCGACCAGGATCGCGGCCAGCCGCCGCTTGGCGCGGACTGTCGCCATGACCTTTCCCCGTAAGGAGGTTCGCTCGAAAGACCCTGGCCATCATACCAGCCGCGCCTGGTCATGGCGACCATCACCGATGCCGGACAGGGCGCTGCATACCGGTCAGGGTTCGAGCTCGCCGCGCAAGCGGGACCGAGATATGATCCGGCAGACACGTCACCGTGCGCCATTCCATTGGAAGGAAGCCGACGATGTCCCGCCGCAAGCGCCAACGACGCCTGGAAGAGCACTACCGGAACCACCTCGCGCCCGTGATGGCCGGCTCCCTGGGCCTCTGTGTCCTGCTGATGCTGGCCATCTACGTCGCCACCATGCCCCTGTGAATCCGGGCTCCTGAAAAATCTGGCCACCATGACGGGCGGAGAGTGGTGGGAGAGTGGTGCTTGACAGTTCATCGCGCTTGTCGGCAAGGCCGGCAAACTGAACGAAGCCAAGGTCTGCTAATGGGATGGACCGGC
>NZ_LCYG01000026.1 GCF_001017175.1 Microvirga vignae
TGCATTTGAACATAAGAGTTCCATTGAGACGAAGATTGCGCCAAGATCAGTGCGGATAGCGGTTTGCTCAAATCGGGCCTCGACGGACATCGGTTGGTCTCCAGCGTGAGTGGTTCAGCAACCTCACTCTGCCAGAGAGTGAACCGCTATCCACCCGCATAGGATCTGTAGCATTCCCGTGACGCGGTCTAGAGCCGATTCCACCTCAGTGGAATCGGCTCTGCTCTTTGCCGTGCCGCATGTGTTGACGGTGAACCGGATACACTTCGTCGAAAAATGCTCTAATGCAGCCCGAACTCGGCCAAGAGAAACTGACGCAGCCAGACGAAGCGAGAATCGCTGCGGTCACGGGGGCGCGGAAGATCCACCTCGATGGTGCGGATGGCACTGCCCTTGTGCTTTGGCAAGATCAGGACCCGGTCGGCGAGATACACGGCTTCTTCGAGATCATGGGTGACAAGTACCATCGTCAGATGCTCCTCCGCCCAAATCCGCGCAAGTTCCTCCTGCATCGTCATCCTCGTCATCGCATCGAGCGCTACGAGAGGTTCGTCGAGCAGGAGCAGTTCCGGCTGCACTGCCAACGCCCGGGCGATGCCCACCCGTTGCGCCATCCCTCCGGACAATTGGGCAGGATAGGCGTCTGCGAAATCGAGAAGTCCGACAAGCCGCAGGTAGCGGCGTGCCCGCTGCGCGGCCTCATTGGCTGCAAGGCCGCGGACCTCAAGGGGAAAAGCGACATTGCCCATCACCGTGAGCCAGGGCAGAAGACGCGGCTCCTGGAAGATGACGGCGCGCTCAGACCCCACGCCACGGATAGGCGCGCCGTCAATCAGAACGTCGCCGCCGTCGGCGGGCTCCAAGCCTGCAAGAATGCGCAGCAAGGTCGTCTTGCCTGAGCCGCTGGCCCCGACAATCGCCACGCACTGGCCGCTGACGACTTCAAGGTCGATGCCTCGCAGTACGTCGAGGTCGCGCCCGTTGAGGGCGAAAGATTTGGAGAGATTCCGTATGGAGACCTCTCCGCGTCCGATGGTCTGGGCCTCGGCCATGATCAACCTCCGCGCGCGACCGTCTCAAGGGCGTACAGGATATCCGACACCTTGAGTTGACCAGGAGCCAGCTTGCCTTCGCGAGCCAGCACGTCGATCCAGAACTGCAGGTCCCGGTCGGCCGCGCGGCCGCCAGGCCGCACGCCATAACCCGCAAAATATTTCGCGACGTCCGAATTCTCGCCTCGGGACTTCAAGACGCGGGCCAAGATTTCCTGCGTCTCCTGCGGGTTTTCGCGGGCGAAATCGAGCGCCTTCGCGCAAGCCGCGACGAATGTTTTGGCTGCGTCTTGATGCTTTTGCACCCAGTCCCGGCGGAGCACCACGAAGCCGCCGGCGATTTCGCCCAGCACGTCGGTGTCGTCAAAGATCGGGCGCAGACCGCCATTCTGGCGCGCCGCGCCCTCGAAGGTCGTCTGCCAATAGCCGAAGGCGGCAACATCCACCTGCCTGGAACGCAGCACCTGCTCAAGCTGCGGGCCTGGAACGACGACCAGGCGTGCCGCATTCTCAGGCAGGCCTTCGGCATGCAGGGCTTCTCGCACCGTGTAGTCCAGATGCGCACCAAGCGTATTGACCGCCACGGTCTTGCCGATAATGTCTCTCACTGAGCGGATCGGACTGTCTTCGAGGACATAGAATTTGCTCTGAACCTGATCATTGATCCCGTTGCTCGGATAGGCCGCGACGAAATCATTGCCGCCGGCGATTGAATTGATCACTGCCGCCGTTGCGGCGCCGCCGATCTCCACGTTCCCGGATGCCAGAGCAAAAAGGGACTCGGGGCCGCCCGCGGCATAGCCGATGTTTTGCAGCACGATTCCCGTTCCCTCGAAGTAACCGAGTTCGGCAGCCAATTCGTGAGCCGAGATGCCACCGTGGCTGGCCAGGTAGCGGAGCTTCGTCGTCCCTTCTGCGGCCTGCGCCGCTCCCATGAGCGCGGTGCTGGCGAAGAGCGCGGCCGAGCGCAGCGCCAGGAGATTGAGATACCTGCGGGTAATGTTCATCAGGGGATGACCTTTCGGTTGAGGATGGACGGGTGATGTTATCGGCCTAGGCGGTTCCAGCGGCAGAGCCTGCCCTGCAGGCGCTCCAGCGCGTAGTTTGCGCTCAGTCCCAGGAGCGCGAGCAGCAGGATGGCCGCGAACATCAGCGGGATCTGGAAGTTGTACTGGGCATTCATGACCTGAAAGCCGACACCGCGGTTGGCCCCGATCATTTCGGCGGCGATCAGAAGAAGCAGGGCAGTGGTCGCGCTGAGCCGCAGGCCGACGAAGATGGACGGCACCGCGCCCGGCAGCACCACGCGGCGGAAGATCGTCAGCCGCGACGCCCCGTAGACGCGGGCCATCTCGACGAGCTTCGGATCCGCCTGCTTCACGCCGCCAATCGTGGCCAGGAGCGTCGGAAAGAGTGTGGCCCAGAAGATCACGAAGACCTTGGAAGCCTCGCCCAGGCCGAGCAGAAGGATGAAGACCGGATACAGCGCCAAGGCCGACGTCTGCCGGAACAGTTGCAGGATCGGATCGAGGCTGCGCTCGACCGCCTTCACCTGGCCCATGAATAACCCGAGCGGAATGCCGATGACGACGGCCGCCGAGAAGGCGAGGCCGGCCCTCTGCAGGCTGATGGCCACGTCGTCCAGCAGAAATCCGCCGGCCAGGCCGTTCCAAAGGGCCGCAAGGATCCTGTCGAGCGGCGGGAAGACCGCGGGGTTCAGCCAACCGACTTCACTTGCGACTTGCCAGAAGACCAGAAAGCTGACGAGCACGCCGTAGCGGGCGCCGATTTGGATTAGGCCGGCTGCGGCTTTTTCAGCAAGTCCCGCGGCAAAGGCACTGTCAAATCTGGTTTGACGGTAGGCATGGCCCTGTTCTGTATCGATCAAAGACATGATTTGATCCTTTCCTTCAGCCTCATTCTGCGGCCTGGACGGCATGTCTTGCGGCGGACCAGCGGTTGTGCGGATAGGAAAGTCCGAGGTTTTCTCGAAGCGTGCGGCCCTCGTATGCCCGGCGAAACAGCCCGCGCCGCTGCAGCTCAGGGATGACGAGGTTGACAAAGTCCTCAAGTGCAGTCGGCAGCCAGGGCGGCAGGATGTTGAAGCCATCCGCTCCTTCGTTCTCGAACCACTCCTGCAGTGTATCGGCGATCTGGATCGCCGAGCCGACCACCGTGAAGTGGCCGCGGGCCGAGGCGACCCACTGATAGAGCTGACGGATGGTGAAGTTGTTCTCGTCAGCGATCTGCCGGATGAGCGCCTGACGGCTCTTATTCCCTTCGGTGGGCGCTGCGGGAGGAAGAGGGCCGTCGAGGTCATAGCCATTGAGGTCGAGCGTACCGCCGGTGAGGCCGTTCAACAGCGCAATCCCGTCCTGCTCCAGGATCAGGCTGGTCAGGCGGTCATACTTCTCGCGAGCCTCTTCTGAGGTTCTGCCGACAAACGGCGAGACCCCGGGCATAATGAGGATGTGGCGCGGATCACGGCCGAGCCCTTGCGCGCGGGACTTGATGTCCCGGTAGAATTCCTGGGCCGTCTCCAGCCGCTGATGCGCCGTGAAGATGACTTCCGCGGTCGCGGCGGCGAGTCCGCGGCCGTCTTCGGATTGCCCCGCCTGCACGATCACCGGATGTCCCTGTGGGGACCGCGGCACGTTGAGTGGCCCCTTCACCTTGAAATGCTCGCCCCGGTGATCGGTGGCATGCAGCTTGTCCGGATCAAAGAACGCGCCGCTCTCCTTGTCGCGGATGAAGGCGTCGTCCTCGAAGCTGTTCCAGAGCTTCTTGACCACGTCGACATGCTCCTTGGCGCGGGCATACCGAAACGCATGTGGATGCTGCTGATCAAGGTTGAAGTTGTGAGCTGCGGCCTCGGTGGCTGTCGTCACGACATTCCAGCCGGCCCGGCCATCGGAAATGAGGTCGAGGGACGCAAACTTCCGCGCGAGGTTGTATGGCTCTTCATAGGTCGTGGAGGCCGTTGCGATGAATCCGATGTGGGAGGTCAGCGGCGCGAGCGCAGAGAAAAGCGTTACGGGTTCCAGTCCCGCCACCTTTGCGCTGCCGCCCTCGGAGGCGCCGCCGAACGACACCGCCAGGCCGTCGGCGAGAAAATAAGCGTCGAACAGGCCGCGCTCGGCTGTGAGCGCGAGCCGCTTATGGAATTCGAAGCTGGTGGCGCCGTCCGCCGGCTGGTCCGGGTGACGCCATGAAGCGATGTGCTGGCCCCCGCCGGGCAGAAAGGCACCTAGCTTGATCTGTCGGGTCATATCTGAATTCACCTAATTGACTTGAGGGGAGGGTAGGTCACGCGTTGGCAGCGACCGCTTCTGCGGTACCGCGCCGGCTTTCGGTCTTTGCCGTGAACACCACGTCCCGGTCGTCCTGCTTCAGATGGGGCGCGAATTGCTCAACCGCGCGGTCCAGTCTGGTGATGAGGCTGGGAGAGGAAAGCTGGCCGTCCACGAAGTCTCGCTCCGAGGCATAGACGCCCGTGGCGAGCGTCTGGGCCTCGAAGAATGCGAAGAGCGGACGCAGGTGATGCTCGATCACCAGAGCGTGCTTGTCGCCTCCTCCCGTGGCGGCCAAAAGAACCGGTTTTCCGGCAAGTGCCGTTGGATCGATCAGGTCGAAGAGATGTTTGAAGAGGCCCGGATAGCTTCCCTTGTAGACCGGGGTCGCAACGATCAGTGCTTTGGCGTCGACAATCGTGCTGACCACGTCGCGCCCGGATCCAGTGAGCTCCGTGAGATTGCGGGCGCCAGCAAAATCTGGCCCCAGCTGCGACAGATCAACGACTTTGGACCGCCCGCCGAAGCGAGCCATAGTGCGGGCAACGGCTTCTTCGACGAGGCCCCGAGTGCGGGAGGGTACGCTGAAACTACCGGCGAGGCCGAGGATATCGATTGTAGACATGGCGTCTCCTTCTATAAGTCTATAGATTAAGTAGACTAATAGTGGTTCGCCTCCCGCGTCCATTTCATAATTGCTGTAGAAAAGAGAAGAGGTTTAGCGCGGATTGCGACGGTGAGAGGACGATTGGCCTCTCACCTTCCTCAGCGGATGTCCCGACAGGCATCCGAGATGGATAGGCCAGGCATGCCCAGCTGGAGTTCAGCCAAGCGGGCTGCCTGTTCTCGAAGGTTGGGCCCGGCAGTTATCTCCCAAGAGGCGCCACGGATGCGAGGGCCGATGCCGAAGATCCGCTCCGCGCTTCGACCGTGAGACTCAATCAAGGCTTCGTGCTGATCGAAGCCGAGACCAAGCTTCAATTCGTCCGCGCGGGCGAACCCACCGTCCGGCATAGACTGCATGAGACGGTTCTGCGTGGGAAGCGAGAGGCGCCTAAAATCGCAGCAGTTGAGAGCATGCGACACTTCGAGTCTTACAGGTTCGCTGCCGCCGGAAGGACGATAAGTGACAGTGGTGCCACGCGCGGTCTTCAACGCCTTGTGGAAATGACCCTTGACGATCCTCAGGAGACCCGAGGCTTGTGCTTGGGCGATGCGAGCAACCGACGATGGCGGCATCCGGTGACGGTGCGTGTCCCGCATGCTTGAGGCATGCTGAAGGAAACGGCCGCGGCTTTTGTGCCGAAGGTGGCGCCAGAGCAGTTGGGGATGCGGTCGCAATCCATCGGTCACGTCGCGCCACTCGCCGCCCGCATCCGGAAGGCTGCGATTAAGGCTAGTCATCATCCGCCAAGATCACCCCGGATGGCTCCCCGAAAGAAAACGAGCGGTGGTCGTGAGGAGTCTACGCGAGAGGCAACAGCAATGCCGATCACAATCGAAATATCGCCACGCTGAATGACGTCATCCACCACACAGTCGAAGGTGCCGAGAGCCTTTTTGAACACCGGCGCACCGGTCACCAGGGTGTCCCACTGGCCTTCGATGAAGCGATCGGCCCCTGAAATACCCGCCTTGCCACTGAATGCATCTGCAACAGCTTCTGCTCCGGCCGGCAGGTAATTCACCGCGAAGTGGCGACGCGAGAGGATCGCGCCGAGCGCAGTCGTCTTCTGATCAACCGATACGAGGATCGTCGGCGGGTTGGCCGTGACGCGCGCAGCCGAAAGCCCCAGCGGACCAGCCGGGCCGTCATCCCCGTGAGCGGTCACAATGGTCATGCCACTCACCCTTTCAGCGAGGGTCTGCCAAAAGGTTTTGACGTCAATCGGAGGCAGCGAGGCCGAATGGATGGTTGTCGTCATGATCATCTCGGAGTTCTGCAAAGTTGCAACAAGGCCAGCAGAGACGGATGCCTCCTTGGCGTCATTGCGAGGTGCGATTGCCCACTAGTAGATGGCGATCGTACCTCGGACGGCTTCGCAGTGTCCGACAGCAGACCGCTCGAGCCGCATCCCCGCTAAGCGCTCACGGCGCAGAATGTCTCGAGCCGGTCGACCTCCGCGACAGGGGCGGTTGCGCGAAGGCACGCTGACGGACCCGCAAGCGGGCAAGCCAACGGAGACCCTCCGGCCAAGCGCCGTGGCCGCTGGCAACATTGATGTGACCGGCCTCTCCTGCATCAACGAAGGCTGCTTCCCACAGATTGGCGATGATACGGGCACGATCCTGCGCCATGTAGGGGTCGGTCCGGCTGGCAACCAATATGGCTGGAAAACCGAGGGGCTCAACCGGTAAGGGGCCGAACGAAGTGATCCCAGGCACGCGGGATCGTCGCACCTCAGGATCGGCTGGTGCGACCAGCAGGGCGCCGCCGATGTCCAGGTCCGGATGGCGCAGTGCCAGATGGGCGATCAAGATCGCTCCGAGACTGTGGCCGACCAGAATGGCCCCCGGCCTTCTCTTCACGTGGTGCGCCAAGACCGCGAGCCAGACTCCGAGATCCGGTGCATCCCAGTGCACCTGCTGGACTCGTTCGACGTCGTTCAACTCGGCTTCCCAGCGACTCTGCCAATGTTCCGGCTCAGAGCCCTTGAAGCCGGGGACCATAAGAATAGTCATAATTGGTCCTCCTCTGCTGCCGAGAAGTATCAGGCTCACGGGAAAAACGGTCAATGAAACGCGTTGCCAAATTCAGGGCGAATGATGGAACAGCGATCCCAGAACAAGTTTCAGCTTTAGAATTTTCTTCCGAACGCGATCATTCATCTTTGTCGAAAAACGGTCAAATCCCCGCACCGTGCTGGACGGTCTCATCCAACCCGCCATAATCGCTGCACCAGCACAGGAGGCCACGTGTTCATCATCCCCACTGATCGCCTTAACGCGACCGATCAGGATCGTGTTCGAATGGCGGCCGATCACGTCCTCTGTCTCGCAATCGAGAAACGCCAAGACACCGTTCAGGACAGGCGCGCCGGTGATGAGCCGCGTCCAGTCGCCCTCCTAAAACCGCGCCTCGTCCTTGATTCCGCCGCGGCCAGCGAAACGGTCAACAATCGATCGATGCTGGATCGCCAGGATATTGATAGCGAAATGCCAGGCCTACGGGATAACCGGCCAAGCAGACGCGCTCCGATTGACACAAATGAGGGCGGATGAAGGCTCGGTCGGTGCAGCGGTCAGCGAAGTCGTGGTCAGTCCGGCACGGATGGCTCCGGCCGAGGCCATAACAACGCCGATGGCGCCGGCGATGTGGCGCATCACTGATCGGAAAGCGGAGGGCTCGATATCAGCAGACTCTAGGCTACGGATCAGTTGATTCATGGAGACCGTCCGTGACTGCGAGAACGATAGGCACACGCCATGCAGCGCAAGTCCCTGGGAGCGGTCAGACGATGGTATCGTTAAAGGATTATCGATTAACTTGGTGGATAAATAGCGATCAGTCTATTTCGGCTTCGTTGTTCTGAAGCGTGATGGGGTGCGTTTGGCGAGATCGGCAACGGTGGTGTTATCGACGACTGAGGCGATGGCATCGCGCACTTCGCTCATGATTGAACGAACAGGACATAACTCGATTTTGCCGCAATCGTCACAAGCGCGGAACGCGGATCGGCTGGCGCACGCTATCGGCGCGAGCGGACCCTCGAGTGCTCGAATAACGGCACCGACTTTGATGGTACCGGCCGGCCTGGCCAAAGCATAGCCCCCGCCTGGGCCCTTCTTACTTCTCAACATGCCGGCATTGCGAAGATCCAGCAGGATGGCATCAAGAAATTTCTTCGGGATGTTGTTCGTCTGAGCAATCTCTGCGACCTGAGCCGTCTCCCCGGCATCGAGCCTCGCGAGATGAACAATTGCCTTGAGTCCGTATTTGCCCTTATTGGTTAACACCCCTATACCCCAGCCATCGTCGATATTCGATTAGTTCTATCAACTAACGACATTTCAGCAACGGTTTTTGGTTCCTAGCGACAACGGACCGTCTCCCCCGCCGTGTATCGACTCGATGGTTTGTCGTGCCTCTTGATCGACTATCGTCGTTCGCCCTTCAGGGGAGCAACTCAACAACGCCGAACGGCTTGGCGACCCACAGTGGCTTCCGGCGATGTCCACGCGGGCGCCGACGAGAGTTTCAGGCCCAAACCCGCGATCAGCAACATCTCGTGCCTGCACGACGGCAGTTGGTCAGCCTCACCCTTTTCCCTCTGATAAGATCGACAGTCAGCATCATTGATCTGCTCGATCAATCAGGGCCTGCTGGCTGACGCTCGTTGATAGGACTGTTCGATATGAAGAACCACAAGGAGAACACTATTCTTGCTGTCATTTACGCGCCAAGTTTAGTTTAGCTACCCCACACTATTGTTTGCCTAGCAATAGACTCGCCTAACAAGTCTTAGCGTCTCGTGCAAGCATAGCCTATTATTCTCTTGTCTGCGTTCTTTTTAAGAAACATTACCTCTTGACCAATTTGTATCACCCTTGTCATCGTTCAGCGACATCGCGTTGCCGGTGAATCTGGCTCGAAGAGGCGGTGACACGATTTGCCGACTTCGGAGCCGACTATTCTGAAGCGAGGGTTTCCATGTCCAATCCCAAGCGCCAACTGGCCCTGAATCTCTTCGTCTATCCTGGTGGCCACCACGAGGCGGCTTGGCGGTTCAAGGAATCCGAACCTGGGCGAGTGCTCGACATCAGCTACTACCAGGAACTCGCGCAACGAACGGAGGCGGCAAAGTTCGACGCGATCTTCTTCGCCGATGGGCCCTCACTCCCGGAGAGCGTCCGCTATTCCTCCCGTCTTCGCTTCGAGCCGCTCACCTGGCTTGCTGCGATCGCAGCAGCGACGCAGAAAATCGGGCTGATTGCGCCGGCTTCAACCACCTACACCGAGCCCTACAATCTCGCCCGCCTTTTCGCCTCGCTCGATCACCTGAGCAAAGGGCGGGCTGGGTGGAACATCGTCACCACAGGTGATGCCGGAGCGGCGCAGAATTTCGGCTTGCCGGAGCACCCCCGCATGGTGACCGTTACGAGGAGGCGCGCGAATTTCTTGAGGTGGTGACCAAGCTCTGGGACAGTTGGGAGGACGAGGCGCTCGTTGCTGATCCCGATAGCGGGGTCTTTGCCGATACCGACAAGGTGCACAGCATCGACCATGTGGGCAAGCATTACCGGGTCCGCGGGCCGCTCAATATCGCGCGCGGACCCCAGGGGAGGCCAGTCTACGTCCAGGCGGGCTCGTCTGATGACGGCCGCTCTTTCGCGGCCCAGCACGCCGAGGCAATCTTCACCGCACACCAGACGCTGGCGAGCGCGCAGTCCTTCTATGCCGATATAAAGACCCGTGCCTCCGCGCTCGGACGGCAGCCGGAACATATTCGCGTCCTCCCCGGCATCAGTTCTTATCTCGGCTCGACGCAGGCCGAGGCCGATAGACTGGAGGAGGAGCTTAACGAGTTGATTCAGCCGGCCGCTTCGCTAGAGCAACTCAAGCGCATGATCGGGATCGATCTAAGAGGTCATGACCTCGACGCACCGTTTCCTCGCCACCTTGTCGACACGAAAGGGCTCAACGCCGTCGCCAGTCGGTTCCAGCTTGTTGTCGACATCATCGACCGCGAGAAGCCGACCATCCGTCAGCTGATTAAACGCCTCGCCGGCGGACGTGGGCATTGGGTGTTGGCTGGTACGCCCGAGCGCATTGCCGATGCGATTCAGATCTGGTTCGAGCACGGCGCAGCCGACGGATTCAACGTGATGCCGCCTTGGCTGACCGGCGACTTCGACGCGTTCGCGTCCGAGGTCGTTCCGGTCCTGCGCAAGCGCGGGCTATTCCGGGAGGAGTATTCCGGTGATACACTGCGCGACCATTATGGCCTGCCGCGGCCGGAAAGCAGCTATGCGCTGGCGCAGAGGAAGAGCGCCTGAGTCTGGGCGCCAGCGCGTCTGACCTTCCGATCAGACCGATGGGCTTGGATGCGGTCGCCGCGCCCATAGACACGTTCTGGCACGAGGGAGTTCGTTGGGTCCGTCAAGAAGCTCTCGAGCGAATCGGATCCACCTTCATAGAGAGCCAAGACAAATGCCGCGGAGATCTGATTATTAGCAAAGGCACATCTGAACCGCTGCTCATTGCGAAGCAGTCGTGCGACACGGAAGTCCCAGAGCAAAGAGCATCGGTGTCATTCGAGACAAGAGGCGCGTAGCGCATTTCAGCAAACGCCACGAATCAAAACACCAGACAGAATTCGCGTCGACTCAGGACTGAAAGAGCGACTTGTTTCGTCCTGCCTTCCATGGTCAGGGCTCGGCTTGTCAGCCAACACGCAAGCGTCGGCGTGGTGCCATCGGCCTGCCGTCGGCGACCGGCCTTAAGGCAACTGACGATCGCCAATGAAGGCAGGCGCTTGCGGGCACATCAAGCGATATACCCCTGCTAAACTGAAAGATATTCTCCTCGCGTTTCGCTTCGCCAAAAACTCTTCTTCAATCGTCACAACTTTAGTATACTAATTCTATAGACTATACTAATTACCGGTCATACCTTATGGGGATTATTGCACCCAGAGCTCATGTGGAGGACCATGATGAAAGCATATTTGCGCCTTCCGACCGCTATCCGATGCATCCTGTCGACAGCCCTCCTGATGACCGGGGCAGCCCTTGCCGAGCCTCTCCCCGACAATGCACCTGTCCCCGACACGATCGCCCCAGGGACTAGGCTGGTCATCGGCGATCCGCAAACCCGGGTCGCGCTCACTCTTTCCGGCGAACTTGGCAAGCTGCCATTCCAAGTCGAGTGGGCTAACATCTCGGGCGGCCCGCAGACGATCGAGGCGTTCCGAGCCAAGGCGCTGGACGTTGGTTCAGTCGCTGATATTCCTCCGATCCACGCGCAATGGACTGGCTTGGATGTCAAGATCGTCGCGGCAAAATTCCGCCTCGATCCGGTGGGGCATCCTATCTACGTCATCGCCACCGCACCGCATTCCGGCATTGACAAGCTCGACGATCTCAAAGGCAAGAGAATTGCCTTCAGTCCTGGGCAGGCTCAGGGTGCGCTCGTCCTACGGGTCTTGAAAAAGGTTAACTTGCAGCGCGACGACGTCCAACTCGTCGAATTGCCGAGTGTCGGCGATGGATGCGTCGCAAATTTTGATTG
>NZ_LCYG01000027.1 GCF_001017175.1 Microvirga vignae
TCGCAGCGCGACTGCCAGCCGGCGGACAGGCCCGAGGCCTCCAGCCGAGCGTCCAGACGGACGATGTGGATGGCGACCTGCTCGAACCGCCCGGCGATGGTCTCCCACGGCAGATCTGGAAGCTCGTAGGTCTTCGGCACCAGCGGTGTCGGGTCATCGAAGTCCGGCTCTCTGCCCCTAAAAGCCACGCTAATGCCCCAGAGCTAAGTTATTGATCGCTCAAAGTATAGCTTGGATGTCGGAAGCGAAGCAAGCACTGGCTACAATCTGATGGAGGGGCGCGGGCGGTTTGACGGGGCTGCACCCGAGCGTCACCTCAACGGGAGCCGTTTGATGCTCGGGCGGAGCGCCCTGCTTGGACTCGAGCCCGCCGTATGGTCACAGAATGCCTTGTTTTAAGCCATTTTCGACCGCCGGTGAGAAGCCCGGTCCCTCTCGGCTGGTAAACGAAATCCTTCATCGATCGTCTTCAAACGATCTTTTACTACAACCTCCTACTTTGTACAAATGACGACCGAGACAACGGTGCCAACACCCCTCCCCTGCCCCAGCTTTTCGTAGCAGACGGCTCCGGTAGTGCGAAACTTGGAAGCGGCGAGCGCGAACCGCTCCACATGCGCTGGGACTTCCCGCCACCCTCAATTTAAGCGTTCAGCCGTTCGTTTTGGCTGTGCCCCGTCATGAACTCTTCAGCGCTCACCTCGCTCACGTGTGAGCAGGCATAGCTGTGCCTTCCACACTTGATCGACCGGGCCAGGGGGTGGAAAGGACAGCTCCTCGCCTCATCAGCTTTGCTATTCCTGCTTGGAAGGTTCTATAGCTTGCCCTCGCGCATTCTCCGGTCCCTTCCCGTCTGAACTTTCGGTGGCGGAGGCTATTTTGTGGGCGCATAAATATTCGGGATGAAGATCGTTTGGGACGAGCCGAAGCGTCTGGCTAACCTCGACAAGCACGGTTCGGATTTCAGAGATTTCGAGGAAGGCTTCGGCTGGCAGGCATGCCTCGTCTTTCCGTCACGCCCGAGCCGGGCGGGCTCGCCACCAGATGATCGGTGAGCTCAATGGCGAGCTGGTGGTGGTTGCGGTCGTGTCCCCGCTAGGCTCCGAGGCACTGTCATTGGTGAGCCTGCGCCCCGCCAGTAGCAAGGAAAGGAGGCTCTATGAGCGAAACATCTAAGCCGACCTTCAAGGGCTACGCCCAGCAGGACTGGGATGAGGTCGCCGACAATCCGGAACTCACCCCGGCGGATTTTGAGAAGGCCCGCTCAGGCGCTGAGGCCTTTCCGGAACTTGTGGCCCGTCGGCGCGGTCGCCCCAAGGTTGAAGCGCCCAAAGTCGCAGTGAATATCCGCGTCGCCCCGGATGTGCTTGCCGCCTACCAGGCTGGTGGCCGGGCTGGCAGACCCGCATGCATGAGGCCCTGCGCAAGGGTGCTTCAGGTCCTCACCGTTCTCCGGAAAAGACCTCGGGTCTCGCCGCCTCAAGCAGGCGCAACTCAAGGGCCGCAAAGGCCTTATCCGGCCTGAAATCGTCCACCAAGGGCAAGAGAAGAGACTGAAGCACCCCTCCCTCTAGGCCGCCCTCACAGCACCGCCCGGCAGCATTTTTCCGCACGAGCCAAGCGTCCACCCTTTGGCCGCTCGCGCGTGACGTCACGCGCAGCTTGATGTGGCGTCGCCTTGGCAGGTCACCCCTGCCCCTCGCGAAACAAACTTGGTTCGGGCGACAGCGGATAGGGCGGGCTATGTTCCGCAATCGATTGTGCCTCTCGAAGAGCATGGGCAGGATCATGTTTGGAGTCGTGCCGCAGCATCAAGCCGACCGACCTGGCATGGTCCAATTGATGCCCTGAATCATCAAGTTCGGAATCGACCACCCTGTGATGCAGCAAGCTCCCTATTCTGCCAGGCGAGCGCGGACATCCCATCAGCTCATGCGCCTGCGCCGCATCGCGAGCAATTCGACCTCCAGGTTGATCTTTCCGGCCTTGACCATCCGCACCAGTGCCCTGAAGTACCCGTCCGCGTTCTTGATGCGCAAGCTGCCGCTTGAAACATCATCCTCGTTGAGTTGCAGGACGTAGAGAACCGCAATAGCCGCACTGACCGGGCCGATATCCGCGACCGCCTCGTTCCAGGCACTCTCGTGTGCCCCAAGGGACGCTCTCAAGTACCGCCCTGCCCCGACGATGACGGCGATATCGCAAATGAATCGTCCGTAGTCACTGACCGTGAGACAAGCCTCAACGAGCAAAGCTGGTGATAGGTGCCCGGCCGGCCGTTCGTTTGGCAGAACCGCCTCAGCTTTCCTCGGAAAGCCTTTTGTACAAGACTCACTGGGATATCCGTTGTTTGTTTTTTGTGATTGACTCTGAGTCCGCCATTGCCGGTCTGATAGAAAGCTTCCTCAGCGAGGGTTCTTAGATCCTGCCAATTCTGCAGCAGGCCAGCGGGAAGTTCGGCTGTCGAGCGGGCTGGCGTGCGGCTCAGAAGCTCACTGTAGCGGTTTTCGAGGTCGGAGCGATCAAGCCGGGAAATGCTGCGCAAGGGCGCTGACGGCCTCCTCCGCGGCTCTGCGGGCCACCGTGACTTCATCGTAGGCGCGCTTGCGGATCTCGCGCATGACCTTCAGCTCGGCCAGCATCGCAGTCCACTCCCCTCGCCTCGCGTAGACAGGCGTCAGTTCAAAGCCGTAGGCGTCGATGATGTCGCCGGCGAGATCCCGGATCGCCAACCGTTTCCCATTGGGCGAGTCCTTTGCCACGATCAGCTTGAGTTCCGTGAGCTGCGCCAGAATGCGCCGGATTGAGCGCTCGTTAAGTCCCGTGCGGCTCGCCAGATAGTCATTGGACGGCCATACCAGCAACTTCTCCCGCTCCTGCTCGGCCCAACAGGCGACGAGCTCGGACAGCACCAAGCGCTGGGCGGGGCGTAAACTCAGCGCCTTCTCCGCATTCCGGGCTGCAGCCGAGAGTTCTTTACGCGTAACGGTACGGGCGCCTCCACGGCAAGCCTCTTTGCGGCCAAAGCGGCATGAACCAGCCGCCTGCCTCCTGTCGATGCAGTCTGCCCCCTACCCTCCTCTGCGAGGGCAGAGCGCGATCGTTCACCGGGGTCGGTGTTTCTCTTGATACACAACTCGCTGGGATGGCATAAAGGGTTTGCGAGAACGCTTTGTTGCCATCACCAGTGGCGATGAGATCCAAAGGCCCTTGGAGTTACCAGCTCCAGGGACCTTTTGCTTTGCCGCGGTTCATCACTTGATCTCCTCCTGCCGTGCCTTGGCATAGGCCTCCGCAAGGCTTGGAAGCTGCTCGACCAGGTACGCCGCGAAGTCCGCATCGAATCCCTGATCGACACTGATCCTCAGATCGCGGCCGGTCTGGCTGACCTTGGCGACCTTTTGACCAGAAGGGGTTGAAATTGCACGAGCCTTGAGTTGGGAGCTCCCAACTGACGGCTTCTTGGAAGCCGCCGCGAACACGCGTGCGAACCGGCCATCGCTGTCGAGTTTGACGAACGACGGTTCGCTGATCGCAGCCTCCGCGGCCTTCTTAGCATGCGGCGCCTCCAAGGCCTTCGACAGCGCAATCCAGCGCGCCCTGCCCGCCTTTGGGGCCGGACCGATCGCCGATGCGATGGCGAACGGAATCGCCTTGGCGACCGCAATGTACCGGCTCAGGTCTGATTTGTCGGTGGACAGAGCCTGCATGATGACAGCGCGATCGAAGTTCAGCTTCTCAAGGTGGTGGGCGAAGTAGGCCTTCTCGATGAACGAGAGATCGCGCCGATCCAAGTTCTCCTTGCCCTGAGCCACGACTAGCTCGTGATCGGTGAGATCGCGGACAACCGCCCTCACCTTCATCCCAAGCCGCACCGCCGCCTTCACACGGCGATGGCCGTAGGCGATCTGATAGCGGCTCTTATTGTCGGGATGGGGCCGCACAAGGATCGGCACCTGTTGGCCGCTCTCGCGCATGCTCTCGACCAGGGCGTCGATCGATGCGTCGGTAGCGTCGTTGATGCGATCCGACACGAACGAGCTGTCGATCAGAGCGGCGTCCAGCTCTACGATGGCCGAGCCCGATTCCACCTGGTCGCGGATCTCGGTGAGCTGCTGGAGAGCGCCGCCCATGGCCGCAATCGCACCGGAGCGGATGCGCGGTGTTGATGGCATTTGAGGGGCCAAGTTGGGAGCTCCCAACTTTTCAGGAGCTTTCGGTGCCGCCGAGAAAATGGCGTCCATTGCACTCTTGCGGCTCATGCTGCACGTCCCCACGCCTTACGGACCATCGTTTCAATCTCGCCGTTGACCGCATCCAACGCCTCGATGGCGCGGTCATAGGTCTGCCGGTTCATGGATTCCCGGCCGACCTCGTAGAGGGTCTGCTTGGTGAGGCCCGCGTCTGAGACGGCGGACGACTTCACCATCGGGCTCGTGAGAACCGCATCGCCAAAGAGATTGCGCAGCAGCGCGGTGATGCGGGTCTGCGGACCGTCCTGAGGTTCGTAGCGCGTGATCAGATAACGGAGCGCGTCGTAGCGGATCTGACCACCGGCTCCGCGCACGACCTCCAGGAGATCGTCCGTCATGGCGAGGAACTGGGACATGGAGGCCACGTCGAGCATCTGCGGATGCACAGTGATAAGAAGCGAGGTCGCCGCACACAGTGCCGAGAGCGTCAGGAACCCGAGCTGCGGCGGGCAGTCGATCACGACCACGTCGTAGTTATCGGCGACGCTGTCGAGCGCCTGGGCGACACGCTCGAAGAACATCGAGTCGCGCTGTCGGGAAGTGAGGGCCTTCGGCGTCTCGTGCTCGAACTCCATCAGCTCGAGGTTGCCCGGCACGATGTCGAGGCCGGTGAAGTAGGTAGGCCTGATGATCTCGGAGAGCGGGCGCTTCTCCTCACTGTAGCGGATCGCGCCATAGATGGTTTCGCCCGGGCCGACGTCGATTTCAGGCTGGATGCCATGTAGGGCCGACAGCGACGCCTGCGGGTCGAGGTCGACGGCCAGCACCCGATAGCCTTTCAGCACCAGGTACTGCGCCATGTGCGCCGAGGTGGTGGTCTTGCCCGATCCGCCCTTGAAGTTGACGACAGAGATCACCTGAAGGTGCTCGTTTCCCTGGCGGCGCGGCGAGAACCTCCGGCCTGATTTCGTGGTCTCGTCGAAGTACTCGCGCAGCGCATGGATGTCGGCGAGCGAGTAGGAGCGGCGCCCGTACTGTGTCACCTCGGGCTGCGGGCCGTGTCCGTCAATGGACAACTGGCGCAACCGGCTATCGGAAATCCCAAGGAGTTTCGCGGCCTCACCAGAGGAAAACCGGCGAAGAACCTTCTCAGCGCTCGGGGGATAAAAGGCTGCAGCCATCGCTTGCAGCTGCGAGCGCAGGATCACAGCGTGCTCGCCGATGGCAGAGCCCGTTTCTGGAGACGGCAGGGCAGCGTCTATCATTGCAGCTTGCTGTTTCACGTCGGTCCTCTCGTTTACGGCAAATCAACAAATACACATCTATTACCGTAAAGGTTAATGGTTTCTTCGATTCGTCCGAAGAGTCGAGTCTGTTGGGAGCTCCCAACCGGATTCAGCTGTTGGGAACCTCGGCCTATCGATCGCGTGAATCGGTCGCTGTGGAACTGATTCCGTCTTTGCATCGGATCAGATTTCGTGTCTGCGCGACACTCGGTGCGTGCCCCAAGACAAGCTCCAGTTTCTAGTTCTCGACCGCCGCGACGCTGCGGCGAACGTGGCCCGCTTCTATGTGCTGGCGCTTAAGGAGAGTCTGTTTGGGAACACTGCCTTGATCCGCGAATGGGGTCGCACCAGCACTCAAGGCCAGCGCAGGGTCGAACTGCTCCAGCAAAGTAGAAGTGATAGAGGCGCTTGAGACTTGGCTGCGCCGAAGACAGCAGCGATGCTATCGGATCAGGAGGGATGCGCAGGCTCGGATTCGAGGCCATCCTGAAACGAGAGGAGAGCGCCAACCGCTCTTCTCTTTTTTGTCTGACTGAAAAGTTGGGAGCTCCCAACTCTACACCCGACGAGGCGTTCGCTTACCCTCATACCGTCATGTCACGCTGTGAGCCGTCATATGGCAAAAGGCGAATGCATGCAGCCTGATACGATCAAGTTGCCATCGTTGGCGTTGCACCAGTTCGGCGGGAGCCTCTGGTAGATGCGCGAAGACCGATGCGAGGCGCGGTAGTGTATGGTCCCTACGTCACCACCGAGGACGCGCAAAAAGGCATGCAGGACGCCGGCCGGAAACTTACGGTCGCCGTCACGGCCACTCTGGAAGTGGCCGGAATCGATCTGAGACCGAGAGCTGCCGCGTAGGGTCGGGGTGTCGATCCTCAATCGACCGGTGACCCTCGGCACGATGCGGGCGCCTTCCACTATCCTGCCGCTTTCGTCTTGGAAGCCCTCAAGTCATTAACCTTCCGTTGGTCCACTTTTTGCCGGCTCTCACGATCCTTCTCGAAGTGATCGAGTTAGCATGCAGGACAGCCGATCATCACGGCAGCCATGAGAAAAACGCCATTCAATGAACTCGGGGCTTGGTTGCCCTGTTATTGCAATTCTGACCAGCCCGATCGCTGCGTCTGCTCAGACAGTGAGCATGCGCTGCCGCACTGGTACGGCTGGCGGGAAGGGGTCTGAGCTCCCGCCCATGACGCATGAGCAGAAGGCCTTGTGCCTGAGTGAGGTCAAGAGCGTCGAGGTCACGGGCACCGAGGCGCGTGAGCTGGAACGGGAAGGGGCCGAGGACTGCCCACTGCGTAATCGGCACCCGGGTCGAGTACTGTCGCGACAACGGGCTTATGTGACGTAAAGTCCAAGTTGGGAGCTCCCAACTCGGGGAGATCTACTGCATGTTCGGCTTGGACGCGCTCGACGATCTCCCGGGCCAAATCCCGCAGCTCGTCGGCCAGACTGTCGGTGTCGGGGGAGATCACGAACAGCGCCGTTGAGAGCTTCAGGAACAGATCCCGCGTGTTCCGCGGCTCCACCGAGTCGGTAGGGAGCATCCGATTGGTGCGCTGGATCGAGTGAATGCATCGTGCTGCCTCTGATCGATCAGCTTGCTCATGCGCGTGTTTCTTCCTTCTTGGCCCGCGCCTCGGTGAGCTTCTCCATCCAGCCGAGCAGCTCTTCCGCAGCCTCGAGACCACGCATCGCGATGACGCCGCGCTCAATCGTCTCCCCGTCTGCATCTCTTATTCCATTGAAGAACGCATCTCGCTCGGTCTTAGTCATCTTGAGGATGGTCCGGGCTTCGCATCGGTGTTGCCATTCCTCGGACTAGGTGTTCACAAGCTGGCCCACGATCTCGGAGAGAGCCGTGGTGTCGCGGGAATAGTCGCGCTCATGCGGCCTGTTATGCCACGCCAGACATGAAGAATCTTTCGGGGGTGATAAACGAGCCGTCGGAACGCCAATCGACAGCTCGCCGCCAAGGAAGGACCAGAGGAAGATACCGAGCCACGTCCCGAGCTCGCCCGGCCGGGTCGGTTATAGGAAGAGTGGCGGTAGTCTCAAGGCATGTGCGGGTACCGCTCAGACCTAGACAAGGGATACCAGAGATAATGGCCATAGGCCGTGATCACCCGACGCCCCGATGTCTTTCCCTCCGGTTCGACACCGTTGGTGGATGAGCCATAACGCGAGCCGGGGGACACGGCCATCGACCATTGCCATTAACCATCCTGCGGCCCGCCTTTGATCTGGTCACCGTTGCCGATCGTCTCATCGCTCTTTCCTCTATCGAAGCGCAGGAAGCCGCCCGATAGATTCATGTCCGTGATGTCGGGCCTGTGAAAGATTCAGGACTTTGATTTGACCCCCGCCTGCCGACCTGCAGACTGGGTTTATGCTCAAGAACACACTGAATTTTCTCGTCCTTGATCGCCGTGACCCGGCCCGGAACATGAGCCGGTTCTATGTTCTCTCGGTCGAGATCAGCTTGTTCGGCAGCGCCACTCTGGCGCGCGAGTACGGGCGCATAGGGAAGCCCAGCCGCCGACGTATCGAGATCCATGAAAGTGAGGGTAGAGCGGTCGAATCGCTTGAGCGCTGGCTCATGAGAAAGCAGCGACGCGGCTACCGGGTGCAGAGCGGTTAGGACGAGTTATCGTGACTCGTCGGCGAGTTACCGTGAGGTGCGTACGCGTCGCCCGCAACTCGTGCGTAACTCTCCCGCGAGCTGTCCACGGGTTACGCAGAATGGCACAACTGATTTTTTGCATCACTTACGGATTCGTTATCTGATTTCTGGCACGGCAAGACCGAGCTTGCGGGCTTTGTCCAACTGGAACTTCACCGAACTCGCTGTCCACCGCAGCCCGCCCCGAGGTGTCCTTTCCCGCATGCCCTCCAGTTGAGCGCCAATATCCCGCAGGCTGAGGGCAGGGTTGCCGATCGCAATGCCTGCGATCAAAGTCATGAGCCGATCGTCCGGCGGTCTTCGGCCAGCCTTGCCGAGCAAGCCAGGCTCGAAGATCTTTTCGGTGACCAGACGCCTCACTGCCCTCCGAAGGCTCTGCGTCGTCCAGCGCTGCCCCTTCGCATTGAGGACCTGCACGACATCCTCCCAGCTATGGTCCGGCCGCATCTGCCGGACAATCGGCAGGAAGGTTTCGGCCTTGTGGATGAGATCTCCGAGATAGACGCGATGTCTTGCGGTGGCGGCTTTGCGTATAGCCTCGGGACTGCCGGCCCTGAGGCCTGGGTTGCCTGGCATCCTTCCTTTCGACTTTGCCGCTTTCACTCCGGCCTTCGTGCGCTCCGAGATCAGCGACCGCTCGAGCTGGGCGACGGCGCCGAGGACTTGTAGCGAGAACATGCCTTGCGGCGTGCTCGTGTCGATCGGGTCCCGGAGCGACCGGAAGTGCGCGCCCTTGCTCTCAAGGTCCTCGATTACCGCGAGCAGGTGGCTGACTGAGCGCGCCAAGCGATCGAGCCGTACCACCACAAGGACCTCATCCTTCCTGATCTCGCGCAACAACCGGGATAGGACGGGACGGGCCCGTGATGCGCCGGAGGCTTGCTCCTGGTGGACGACCTCGCAGCCCGCAGCGCGGAGATCGTCGACCTGGGCGTCGGTGGCTTGCTCGTCGGTAGAGACGCGGGCGTATCCAATCAGGCGCTTACGGGCAGGGGAGGGCGGCATCGGTCTCATTCCAACCGTGTTGAAGGCCTTTGTACAGTTATTGCGATTAGGGATAAAGGATCGTTTGAAGACGATCGGTGAGGGACTTCATTTACCACTCAAAGAGAGCAGGGCTTCCCTCAAGCCCGCTAAAATGGCTTAAGACAAGGACTTCTGAGGCTCTTCAGCTGCCCAACCGTCTTCATGGGCATCTGGGATTAGGCCTCAGATGGAGTAGTCCGCGACGCCGCCCTGCAGAACCGTACGAATCCATCCGCCAGGCCGTAGCCAATGGCTGCTTAGCTTCCAGTGCCCCGGCTATCGGGTTTTATCTCAATAGCTTATCATTAACGCGTAAGCGTAGCCTTGGAAGGAACGAGGATCCAAAATCCCAAGTGAGAGGAGCCTCGCTCGCAGAAACCCACGTCGCCTCTGCTGTCACGATCGGAGCAGGAGCGGGAGACTGTCGGCAATCTGATAGGCGTTCACGGCAGCAGGAGAGGGGAGGGCAGGTTAGGAGGAAAGAGCAGACCTTGTCACGGCCACGCTGAACGGCTGAGTTTGACCCCGACCCGACCTTGGCTTCCCCATGGTGGCATATTTTTCACACGGTGCTGATGGCATCATGGGTGCATCTTCCTGGAGGGCCACATGCCTGAGCCTGACGAAACGGAATGGTCGCCCCATATAGATGCGCTGGTCGCCGCACCGGCCAACCACCGGCTCCTCTTCGAGGACGACGCTGTTCGGGTGCTGGAGGTCACCGTCGAGCCTGGCGAGTGCGAGAACCTGCATCACCACCGCTGGCCGAGCATCATGGTTGTGTTGGCCCGGCCGAATTACCGCAACTTCGACGCGGACGGGAACGAGATTCCTCCCTTGGGCGGGACGCCGACCAGTCCCATCCTGCCGCGGGCCCTGCGCCTGCCACCACAGCAATTGCACGCCATTGAGGTTGCGGACGACGCGCCGCACGGATTTCGGGGTATTCGGGTCGAGTTCAAGACCCCCGAGGCCTAGAGTGTTGGACTGGAGATTGGACGCCTGAGCTGATCTATGGCTCCCTCGTTATGATAGGAGGTGGGGCATGGGTCGCTCCCCATGCCCGGATTGGGATACGGTGCTTACGATGGAGGCCCTAATGCCAAGGCTTCTTGAGCCAAGCGCAACATGGTCAACCGCATGCCAAGATGAGTTCAGGAGGAACCAGTTCAACTCGTGTGTCGGGACCCGTCTTCTCTGCCAGACCGAACGGGTCCGGGTTTGGGAAGTCCGATTGAAGCCCGCAGAGCGCCTCGCCTTATCGCCATGTTCTGGACTACTTCTGGGTTGCCACAACACCCGGAAAAGCTCTCTCGCACCAACAGGACGGCTCGGTGGTGGAGGCCACCTATTGGACCAGGAGAGCTCAAGGTCCATGACTTAGAGAACATCGGAGACACTGAGCTGATCTTTACGACGGTGGAGTTTCTCGACAGCGCAAACCCACCCCTCCCTTTGCCGGCCGATACTGCGGTGAGGCCCCAAGTAGCCTGATTCACTTAGATGTGGGATCAGCTCTGAAAGGAAGAGGAGGTGCGCCATGAAGATTGATGGGCGCTGCCGCTGCGGCTTCATCACCTTCCAGGCTGAGATCGAGCCCGAGAAGGTGTGGCTTTGCCACTGCACCGACTGCCAGACCCTCTCGGGTTCAGCCTTCCGCACGGTGGCTCCCACGAGGGAGGGTGCCTTCACGCTGCTCTCAGGGGAGGTGAAGAACTATGTGAAGATTGGAACGAGTGGAGCGAGACGGCTTCACGGGTTCTGCCCCGAGTGTGGGTCCCCCATCTACTCGACGTCGGAGAATGACGGGCCAAAGGTCTACAACCTCCGGGTCGGAACGATCCGTCAGCGGTACGACCTCGTGCCACGAGCGCAGATCTGGTGCCGTTCGGCCCTGCCTTGGGCCACCGACATCAAGAGCCAAGAGCGCTTCGAGATGGGACCAGATCGACGCCCATAGAACCGTCACTGAGGCGTGTGCCGTGCACAGCCTTCCGCGAAATTGAACCAAAACCAGGAAGGTCCGTTCATGGCACGGGGCTGACGAAAGCCGAACTTCCGCAGTCACAGGGTGAGCTGACCTTCATATGGCCACGCTTAATGGCTCAGTTTGACTTGGTCCGGACATTTTCAATCAGCCAGGATCTTGACGGCTGTGGGACAACCGTCCTAGTCTCCGCTCTAGGTCAAGCGTCCTAGAACCGTTCATCCGTTCATCGGAGCGCATTTTGTTTTCGAAGCTCGTCACGCTCCGGATGCCGGGGAATGCTGCGCCTGCCGGTTTAATCACCTGGCGCTCAGCCTCGGGCAGGTTGGCGAATGCGGCATATCCGAGGAGCCAGTTTGCATGAGCGTCCAGACAACCCGCGACCAGATCATCGAGGCGGCTGATCTGCTGTTCTATCGCCAGGGATACGAGCACACCTCGTTCGCGGACATTGCTGGGGCGGTCCAGATCTCGCGCGGAAACTTCTACTATCACTTCAAGAGCAAGGACGAGATCCTCGATGCCGTGATCGCCCTGCGTCTCGCCAACACCCAAAGGATGCTTGAGCTCTGGGAGGCCGAGGGGCAGCACCCCGCCGACCGGATCCGCAGCTTCATCAATATCCTCATTGCCAACCGTACGAAGATCATGCGGTACGGCTGTCCCGTCGGAACGCTCTGCACCGAGCTGGCCAAGCTCGATCATGTTGCCCAAACGGAGGGCAACAGGATCTTCACCCTGTTTCGCGACTGGCTGAGCCGCCAGTTTGCGCTGCTTGGTCTGGAGCCGGAGGCCGACGCACTGGCAATGCACATTCTCGCCCGGAGCCAAGGCGTCGCCACCCTCGCCAATGCCTTTCACGACGAGGTCTTCCTCCGCAAGGAGGCCGATCAGATGGGTGACTGGCTGGAGGCATGCATCCAGAAAGCCAGCGCACCACAATCATGACTTTCATCTGCCAAATCCCAAAGGAGACAGTTTCCATGTTCGTCGTCTTGCTCAGGTTTTCAGCCAACAAAGCCCAAGCCCCTCAATTCATGGAAGGCCACAAGGCCTGGATCCAGCGCGGCATGGAGGACGGTGTCTTCCTGGTCGTCGGCAGCCTCCAGCCCAATGCGGGCGGGGCCATCCTGGCCCATGGCATCACGCTCTCGGAGCTTCAGGCCCGGGTCAACGAGGACCCCTTCGTCGAGGAAGACGTCGTCAGCGCGGAAATCCTTGAAATGACCCTGGCCCGCACCGACGAGCGGCTGCGCTTTCTCATGAATTAAGTGCGCCGCCATTCGTCAGCAGAGGGAAAGTTGCGAGATGAGCAAAACAGTCCTGGGACCGGATGGCCAGCCGCGGTGTCGCTGGTGCAGCGCCGCGCCGGAGTTCTTCGCCTACCATGACAGGGAATGGGGCTTTCCGGTCGACGATGACCATCGCCTGTTCGAAAAGCTCTGCCTCGAGAGCTTCCAGTCCGGGCTGAGCTGGCGCACCATTCTGGCCAAGCGCGAGAATTTCCGTGCGGCGTTCCACAACTTCGACTTTACCAGGATCGCACGGTTCACCGAACGGGACGTCGAGCGGCTGCTCCAGGACGAGGGGATCATTCGCCATCGCGGCAAGATCGAGGCGGTCATCAACAATGCCGAACGGGCGCAGGAATTGGTCAGGCGGGAGGGCTCGCTGGCCGCTCATGTATGGCGCTTTGAGCCGGGCGTCGGCGAAGTGGCCGAGCCGCAGACAGCCTCGAGCTCGGCGGCGTCGATTGCGCTTTCGAAGGATCTCAAGAGACAGGGCTGGAAGTTCGTTGGTCCGACAACCGTGTATTCCTTCATGCAGGCCATGGGCCTGATCAATGACCATGCCGAGGAGTGCTCAATCCGCCCCAAAGCAGAGCGTGCGAGAGCAGCATTCACGCGACCAGCTCAGGTGCTGAAGGTAGCGTCTCGTTAGATGCTTCCTCACCTATGGGGCCTGACGCGAAGGTCTCCGTCTGGCAGATTCCGTTGCAAAAGTCGGCGCTCAGATTGATTGAGACAGCGACGAGTGTTTGTTTGCGGAGGTCAGGACTGGGATGAGCTGAGCGTCTGTGCTCTCCTCACGCGGCTTTGGTCACCTGAGGCTCTGTCAGCAGAACCAGTTTGGCGAGCTTCCTGAGGTTCTGGGCGGTGGCCGCTAACAGGAACTCGTCCTGAGCCCCGCACGGACCTCGCAGCCGCGGGCGTCCCATCTTCAGGATCCGCTTGAGATGCGCAAACAGCATCTCGACGCGCTTGCGACCCTGACGCGACTGCCCGAAGGCAGGCGTGTCCCTCAATGAGCGTTCGACCTCTCTTGCGTGCTCGTAGATGCTGCGCGGGATCTTGCGAGCCGACGTATTGGGACAGCACTGTTCCTTGAGGTCGCAGGCGCTGCGGGACGAGGTCGAGGATGCGCTCATCACCATCCATGTCGACCCGGAGAAGAAGGCCAAGCACGCCGGAATCGTCGTGCACTAGCCTGAAGAGCATTAGCCCCCAAACCGGGAGGAGGGGACACTCTGGCCGGTGCTCGTCGCACCGATCTGCGAAACTGTCATTCTTGGCTGCTGATGCCTGGAGGAGCCTTGGCATGACCGAAAGCATCGTTGTGGATTGACGTCCCATGGGAGGCCTCGTCCCATCCCTGCCGCTACGCCTGCTTCGATGGACGCTGCTGTCCGTCCTCCTTTGCGAGGGACGCTGGGCATGGGCGCAGGACATCCACCCTCATCAGCCGCCCGCCGCTCCGGAGCAGACGGCACCTGCTTCGGCTTCCGCGTCTTTCGATATTCTGATCGCTCAGGCAATGGACCGGATGCATGCGGCCATGGCCGCAGTCCCAAGGACGAGCCAGCCTGACCGCGACTTCCTGGCGGCCATGGTGCCTCACCACCAGGGGGCGATCGACATGGCGAAAGCTGTGCTCCTCGTCACGACCGATCCCCGCATCCGCAATCTCGCGCAATCGATCATCACCGAGCAGCAGTACGAGATCGACCTCATGACCCGCCTGCTCGCCGAGATGCCCGACCATGCCCCACCCGCGCAGGAGAATGCCCCGTGAAGCGCCTCGTTGTTGTTTGCACCATCCTCATGACCTCGACAGCCGCTATCGCTCTGCCGAGCGAGCGCGACCGCGTCTACACCGCTGACCAGAACAGCAACACGGTCTCGGTGATCGACCCGGCCAGCAACACGTTGCTCGGGCAGATCCGGCTCGGCAATCCGCGCCCGGACATCCTGAGCCCGCTCTACAAGGGCGAGGTCAACGTGCATGGCCTCGGCTTCTCGCCCGACCACAGGACGCTGGTGGCCGTCTCGACCGTGACGAACTCGGTCACCTTCATCGACACGGCCACGAACAAGGTGAAGGGGATCGCCTATATCGGGCGCAATCCGCATGAGGCGTTCTTCACGCCCGATGGCCAGCAGGTGTGGGCGACGGTACGGGGCGAGGACCATCTCGCCGTCATCGATGCCGCAACCTACCGGGAGGTCGGCCGCATCCCGACCACGAGCGGCCCGGGCATGACGATCTTTACGCCCGACGGCAAACTGGCGTTCGTCTGCAACAGCTTCAATCCGGTGGTCGAGGTGGTGGACGTCGCCAAGCGGGAGGTGATCAAAAAGATCCCGGTCGTGTCACCGTTCTCGCCGTTCATCCAGGTCACGCCCGACGGCTCGGAGGTCTGGCTGACCCATAAGGATGTCGGCAAGGTGACCCGCATCGACACGAAGGCGCTGGAGGTAAAGAGCACGATCGACACGGGCCCGATCACGAACCACCTCGCCTTCGGGCAGAGCGGAGGACGAACCCTCGCCTATGTCACCGTTGGTGGTGAAAACGCCGTGAAGGTCTTCACCATGGAGGCTACACCCGCCCTTGTGAAGACGATCCCGGTCGGGGCGCTTCCGCACGGGATCTGGGCATCCGGCGACGGCAGCCGGATCTACGTTGGGCTGGAGAACGGGGACGCTGTCGATGTGATCGACACGTCGAAGAACGAGACGATCGCGCGCATTCCGGTTGGCCAGGCCCCCCAGGCACTGGTAGTCGTATCCGACGCAGTCCCGCAAGGCACGGATGGGCGGGCCAACCTGACCCCGCGGCCCAGCGGACCGGAGACCGTCAACATCGCCCTGAAGGCGCCGCAAGGAGCAGACGGGGCAGGATACGTGGTCTCCCGCAATCTCGGGCTGGTCGACATCCTGGAGGTGAATGTCTCCCGGCTGAAGCCGGACACCGTCTACAGCGTGTTCCTGGAAGGGCGGGATGTGCCCGTTGCGGTATTGAAGACCAACCCCAGGGGAATGGGCATGATCTCCGCGACGGGACCAACCCGCGAGATCCGACCGGGGCCGGCTGAGGGCTCGGCCGGCGCTGGCTTGCGTGTCATCGTGGTTGAGGGCGAGGGGGCGTCGGCCAGCGCCCCACCAGTTCTCGTCGGCGGGTGAGAGGACATCCCCAGTAGCTGGAAGCCGTGCCGGCCTCGCAGCGCGATTCCCGTCAAGGGAGATCAGATATCCCGCGGCGGCAGCGGCTTGCGGGCGGGGCCGTGGATCACGGCCCCATCGCGCTCGAACACGGAGCCATGGCACAGGCCCCCCACGTAGATGGCCAAGGCTTTGATCGATGAACCTATCCGCAGCAAGAATGCTTCCCATCAAGCCCAACTGACGGCCAGCGGACGACTTCTCCTCGCCCGCTCTAGCGAGGACCGGGAAGAACGAAGCCACGGCTCGTGTTCGTCCCGCCAGACTGCGGCTGGATGTGTCGCAATAACTTGTTTCAGAGTTTCAAATACCATGGCCAGAGTCACAGTTGCGGAGGCCATAGTGTTCAAGGGCAGGCATTTTGATCGCTCGGTGGTCCTGCTCTGCGTCCGACGGTACTTGACCTATAATCTGAGCCTGCGAAATCTCGAGGAGATGATGGCCGAGCGCGGTGTCTCCGTCGACCATGCCACGATCCACCGCTGGACATTGCGATATGCGCCTGAACTGCTGGAGCGCTTCAACCAGCGCAAGAGGGCCGTCACTGGCAGATGTTGGGGTGGACGGCCCCCTTT
>NZ_LCYG01000028.1 GCF_001017175.1 Microvirga vignae
AGGAGTTTGGCCTTGGACTTGCCGAATCCCATGGCCCGGCCTGCGCCATTCTGCATCTGGCGCGACAGGAACACCCAGGCGCCGATGAAGAGCGCGATGGGCAGGATGTTCATCAGCACGGCGATGAACCAGGGGGTCGAGTCGGATTGCGGACGCGCCGTGATCTGCACGCCCTTCTGCTGCAGCTTCGAGACCAGAGTGGGGTCATTGGGCGCATAGGACGAGAAGGTACGACCGTCTGTATAGGTGCCGCTGATCTCGGGACCCGAGATAATGACGTTTGAAATGCGCCCAGCGTCAGCGTCGTTCAGAAGCTGGCTGTAGGCGATGTCGCTGCCGCCGCCTCGGTGGCCCGGGCTCTGGAAAAGGGTGACGAGCGCCAGCACCAGGAGGAAAATGACAACCCACAAGGCAAAGTTGCGGAAATTTGAATTCATCGGATCAGGTTCTGCCCCAGAGGGAGATGAAGCACGAGAAAGATGGGAAACCTCCCCATGCGGCTAAACTCAATGTAGGCACACCGTTCCCCCTTGCCAAGGGAATGCGGCGCGTATGCGGCATCATCCGAAGGTCTTGGCTAAGAGAATTTGCTAACGGCCTCGTGAGCGGGGCGGTTCCGGCCTCACTCTTAAGCGCCCGGTCCGGTCGAGATCGAGGAGCGCCCCGGCAATCGTCAGACGCAGGCTCTCACCGGCCAGAATTGCCGTCCGCAGGCGTTCAACGCAGCTCTCCAACCTTTGAAGGCGAATATTGTCGAGCTCGATCCGGCCCAGAGCCTGAGCCAGGATCCTCAACCCGATTTCGAAGGGCTCGTCGGCAAGGCAGGCCGCCCGGAAGGAAAATCCCCCCTCTCCTGCCTCCGGGGTCGCGCTCTCCATAGCCTCACGCGCCTTAATCTCCAGCGCCTCGTCAGCCTGCGCGACCCGCTCGGCCAGGCGAGCCAGGCGGCTTGCGGTCAACCCCTCCTCCGCCAGAAGCGGCATCAGCCTGCGCCAGCGGACACGGGCGAAGCGCTCGTCTGCATTGGAAGGATCCGTGACGAAGCGCCAGCCTCTCGTTTGGCAGAGGTCGAGGAGCGCCGCCTTCGGCCAGCCGAGCAGCGGTCTCGCATGGGTGACGCCCTCCCGGTTCCGCTCCCGACGCATGCCCGTCAACCCTTTCAGGCCCGAGCCCTTCGCGAGACGCATCAGGATCGTCTCGGCCTGGTCGTCCTGGGTATGGGCGGTAACGAAATGGGACGCTCCCACCTCGCGGGCATATTGGACGAGGAGGCGATAGCGCGCCTCGCGTGCGGCCTCCTGCAGGCCGGTCTTGGGCTTCTCGCCTGTCCAGACGAGGGTGCGGTGGGGAAGGCTCAAGGCAGCCGCCTCCCGGGCCACAAAGGCGGCCTCCTCGGCCGCTTCGGGACGCAGGCCGTGGTCGACGGTGGCAACGACAATGGGAGTTTTGTGCTCCGAGCGCCAGAGCGCGAGCAGATGCATCATCGCCATGGAATCGGGCCCGCCGGAGACGGCCGCCAGGATGCCCGTGGCATGGCTCAAATGGGAAAAAAGCAGCTCCGGATCGATGGTCGGGAGCGGATCGTCAGGCACAGGAGCGGCCACGGTTCGGGTGCTCGATCGGGTCAGCCTGGATCAGGTGCACTTGTTGCGCTTCTGCTCGCGCTCGGAAGCCTGGCGGACATTGGCGGAAGCCTGCGGGTATTTGCGGTCGAGTTCGGCGAAAACGGCGCAGGCCCGGTCGCGGGCACCCAGGCCGTTGAGAGCCACACCGAGACGCAGCATCGCATCGGGAGCCTTTGCGGCCTCCGGATGATCGGTGGAAACGTTCAGAAACTGCTCGGCAGCCTCGCGGTAGCGATTGCGCTGGAGATAGGTTTCACCCAGCCAGAACGTGGCCTCGGGCACCAGCCTGTCGCGGGGGTTGGACTGCAGGAAACGGCGGAAGCCCATTTCGGCCTGGTCATAGGCCCTCTGCGTGAAGGAGGTATAGGCCGCATCGAAATCGGCCCGCGGATTGCCGACGCTGGTCGCCGCAACGCTCGGACCCGGCCGGGCCGGGAGCGCGCCCTGGGGGATCGCCATGCCATTACCTGCCGCGTCGGGGGCAGCCTGCTCATCTTCCTCGATCAGTTCGCCGATACCGGCGAACTGCTCACCCCCCTGCCCTTCTTCCGCATCAGCGAGCGGCGCGGACGGAGGCGTGGCGCCCAGCGGGCGCGGAGCGCCCGGGGCATTGGGGTCTTGAGATGGATCGAACACGTCGCTGCGACGCTGGGGCGTCGCCTGGGGCTGAGCTTGGGGCTGCGCCGGACGAGGAGCCGGCGTTGCGGACGGACTGGCAGGCCTGGAGCCGCCGCGGCCGCCGAGATCCTGGAAGCGGAACTCCACATCCTCCTGGAACTTGCGGAGCTGGTCCTTCAGCTGGCGGTTCTCGAACTGGAGTTGCTCAAGCTGGCCGGACATCTGCCGCATCTGGTTCTCGAGCCGATTGAGGCGCACGATGGCGTCGGCCGCGTCCTGCGCGGCGGCAGGGGCTGCCAGAGCAAGAGCCAAGGCGAAAAAGACAAAGAGGCGTCGTAACATGCTGGATACCGTGAGGGGATCTTAGGCGACTGTGCCGATAACACAAAAGCGCCGCCACGGCGATAATGTGGCGACGCTTCGAGGTTTCACGTTTCAGTGCCCAGAAGGCTTACGAGCTGGCCCCACCGAGGACGGTGACCGCGCGGCGGTTCTGCGACCAGCAGGAGATGTCGTTGCAGACGGCCACCGGACGCTCCTTGCCATAGGACACGGTGCGGAAGCGGTTGCCGGGGATGCCGCGCGAGATCAGGTAGTCACGCACGGTCTGGGCACGACGGGCCGAGAGGGAGAAGTTGTATTCGCGGGTGCCGCGCTCGTCCGCATGGCCTTCCAGGATGAAAGTGTAGTTCGGATAGCGCTGCAGCCACTGGGCCTGCTTGTCGAGCGTGGCGACGGCGGTGGGCGTGAGATCCGTCGAGTCGGTCTCGAAGAAGACGCGGTCGCCGACATTCACGACAAAGTCCTGGGCACTGCCGGGGGTCGCAGCACCACCGGCGCCGAAGCCGCCAGATCCATCGGCCATGCCGTCTTTGTTGGAAGAACAGGCTGCGGCCCCAAGGGCGAGGACGATAGCAGCGGCGAATTTGACGGCGCGCAGCGACATCATAGGCAATACTCCTTACACACACGTTTGCCGAACGTTGTGAGGTTTATATCGGGCGATGGTTAAGGGAGGGTTCCGTCAACCTTAAGAGGCGCTGCCGGGATTAAGGTGAATTATGGCCAAGTTGTGGAACTTTGGCTCAGGGTTAACAGGAGGTTAAGGCAGGTTTAGGTATTCATCACTCCCTTTCGTGCGCCGAATGCCTGCCTTGAGCGTTGAAAGATCATGAATCTCATGACGAACCAGCCCGGACTGTCGATCCAGCCATATCGTGCAGCCTTGGACGAGCTCCGCATGGAGCGCGCGTTCTCACGCATTGCCGACAGCGACCTGCGCCTGGGCAACGCCATTAAACTGCTGAAGAACTCGAAGGAGAACTATCCGGCCTGGCTGGATGCGATCCGGTCGGCCGAACGCGTCATTCACTTCGAGAACTTCATCATTGCCGATGACGAGACCGGCCGGATGTTCGCGGATGCTCTCATGGAGCGGGCTCAGGCGGGCGTGAAGGTTCGCGTGCTCTATGACTGGCTGGGCTCCTCCTTTCGTGCCCTCCCCGCCTTCTGGCGCCGCCTGCGCGAGGCAGGCGTGGAAGCGCGGGTGTTCAACCCGCCCCGGTTGACGGACCCGTTCTGGGTCAGGCGCAATCACCGCAAATTGATCACGGTGGATGGGCGAATCGGCTTCGTGTCGGGCCTGTGCATCTCGGACAGCTGGGAGGGCGGGAAGGAGAGCGAGCCTTGGCGTGATACGGGCATCTCGCTCGAAGGCCCGGTCGTTGCCGATCTCGATGCGGCTTTTGCGGAAAGCTGGGTGCTCGCGGGCATGCGCGCGATCCCGAAATGCGACCTGTCCCACGCCGACATGATCCCGCATGCGGGCACGATGGCAGCAAGGCTCATCAGCGGCGAGCCCGGCATGTTCCGCACCTACCGCGTCGATCAGTTCATCGCCGCCACCGCGCAGCGCAATTTGTGGCTGACCGACGCCTATTTCGTCGCGACAACATCCTATGTGCAGGCGCTCGGCGAAGCGGCGCGCGATGGGGTGGACGTGCGCCTTCTCGTGCCGGGCTCGAGCGACGTGCCCGCGCTTCAGCCCATCGTGCGCGCGGGCTACCGTTCGCTCATCGAAGCCGGCATTCGCGTGTTCGAATGGAACGGCTCGATGCTCCACGCCAAGACCGCCGTGGTGGATGGGCGCTGGGCACGGGTGGGCTCCACCAATCTCAATTTCGCGAGCTGGGCGACGAACTGGGAGCTCGATGTGATCGTCGAGGATTCAGGTTTCGCCGAAGCCATGGAGGCGATGTATCTGGAGGATCTCGCCAACGCCACCGAGATTGTGCCCGGATGGCAATCCCGCCGCAAGAGGGCCCGCAACATGCGCTCGCGCCGCGGTCATCGCTTCAAGCGAGGTGGCGTGCGCAGGCTCGCCGCCGGTGCTCTCGCGCTCTCGAGCAGCATCGGCAAGGCCATGGGGTCACGCTCGCTCACCGCGACCGAGACCAGCAGCATCGCCATCATCGGCTTTGCCCTTCTGGCGCTGGCGGTCCTGATCACTGTATTTCCGGCGCTGATCATCGCTCCCATCGTGATCGCCCTTGGCTGGTTCGGTCTTGCGCTCCTCATCCGCGCCTTTCGCATCAAGCGGCGCGTGCGCCTGAGGCGGCGCAAGCTGGCGATCAGGCGCCGGTTGAGTAAAATCAAGGAAGAAGAAGCCTCCGCTGGGGAATGAAGGAAACCAGCCGCCAAGCTTGGCATTGATAGGGTGCTGCCTCGATGAAGAGGCATGAGCGAAGGAGACGACGATGGCTTCCGGCACCTCCAATCCCTCTTCCTACGACCCGCTCTACCGCGCCGAATCCATGAGCGTGCTTCTGGCGCGCAACTGGTGGGCCGTGGCGCTTCGCGGCGTCTTCGCCATCATCTTCGCACTGATCGCCTTCTTCTGGCCGGATGCGACGATCCTGTCCTTCGTGCTTTTCTTCTCGGCCTACATGCTGGTCGATGGCGTGTTCGGGATCGTCTCCGGCATCCGCGCCGCTGCGCAGCATGAGCGCTGGGGCCTGCTGATCCTGGAAGGCGTCCTCAACATCCTCGTCGGCATTCTTGCCTTCCTCATGCCGGGCCTCACGGTCGTGTTCTTCGTCACCCTGCTCGCGGTCTGGTCACTGATCACGGGCGTCCTGATGATCGTCGCAGCCTTCAAGCTGAGCCCGACCTTCGGGCGAGGCTGGCTGATCTTCAGCGGTCTCGTGTCGGTTCTGTTCGGCGTCGCGCTTCTGATCGCGCCGCTCATCGGCGCTGTCGTCCTGACCTGGTGGCTCGGTGCCTATGCGATGGTCTTCGGCATCGCGCTCATCATCCTCGCGTTCAAGCTGCGCAGCCGCAAGGAGGAGTTCACCGGCAGCGCCTCGCTGCGGGCATGATACGGAGTTTTCCTCCCTGTCATGGCCGTCCCCGGACTTGATCGGGGGATCAGTCCCGGCCACCCCGCTTTTGAGGAGCACTGCGCTGACCCAATCGGGATGACCGGCACAAGGCCGGTGACGACGTGCGGTGTACCGGATCAGCCGAAGGGGCGAAACCACCTCAACGAAAAAGGGGCGCCGAAGCGCCCCTTTGTTTTTCTCACTGCCGCGTCTCGCTGAGCAGTGGAGACCAGGTCGGGTCCGACGCGAAGGATGGCGTCGGCACGGGCTGCTCCACGCGGCCGGTGATGTCCACCATGTAGAGCTTGCCTCCGGATTGGCCGCCCGGATCGCGGAAGAACAGGATGTACTGGCCATTGGGCGCCCAGACCGGGCTCTCGTTGTGGAAGCCTTCCGTCAGGATGCGCTCGCCCGATCCGTCCGGCTTCATGATTCCGATGGCGAAACCACCGGAATGCTGCTTGGTGAAGGCGATATAATCGCCGCGCGGCGACCACGCCGGCTGCGAATAGGAGCCGTCGCCGAACGAGATGCGGCGCTGGTTCGAACCGTCCACACCCATCACGTAGAGCTGCTGCTTGCCGCCGCGATCGCTCTCGAACACGATCTGCGAACCGTCCGGCGAGAAGGACGGCGAGGTGTCGATAGCGCCGGTCGAGGTCAGGCGGGTGGTCGCCTGCGAGCCGAGGTTCATCATGTAGATGTTGGCATTGCCGCCCTGCTGCAGACTCATGACGATGCGCTGACCATCCGGCGCGAAGCGCGGAGACGACGTCATGTCGGGAAAATTGCCGACGACCTGACGCGAACCGGTCTCGAGGTTGATCACCTGCACGCGCGGCTGCTGGCCTTCGACCTGCGACATGAAGGCGATCTCCTGCGTCACCGGCGAATAGCGCGGCGTCACCACGCTCGTATCGCCTTGCGTCAGGTAGCGCACGTTGGCACCGTCCTGATCCATGATGGCGAGACGCTTGCGGCGGTTCTCCTTCGGACCCGATTCTTCGACGAACACGATGCGCGTGTCGAAGAAACCGCCGAAGCCCGTGATCTTCGCGTAGACCGCATCGGAAATGATATGGCCGACCCGGCGCCAGAAATTGGCATCCGTCACATATTGCTGGCCCGTCAGCTGCTGTCCGGAATCGATGTCCCACAGACGGAACTCGGCACGCAGACGGCCCGACGGATCGCGCGAGATGCGGCCCGTCACGAGAGCCTGTGCGCCTGCCATCTTCCACGCATCAAAGCGCGGTGCCGCGTCGAACGACGGCCGCTCGGGGAAGCGCGACTTGTCGAGCGGCGCGAAATAGCCCGAGCGCTGCAGGTTATTGGTGATGATGCCGGATACGCGCTGACCGAGATCGCCCTCGCCCGAAAAATCGGCAATGGCAATCGGCATGGGCTGGAACTGTCCGCCCGGGCCGACCCGGAAAGAGAGCTGCGCGTGGGCCGCAGGCGCGAGCGCTGCCATCGGAACGATGATGGACAGCGCGACAAGAAGACGGGAGACGAGGCGAATGATCATGATGTCATGTCTCAAGCGTGATGGGCTTAAAGATCAGGAGAGATCGAACTGGACGTTGAGGATCTTCCAGTCCGAATAGAACTGCAGGTACTGGGTGGGGACACGATAGGGGGCGCAACGCCGCACGGCACGCACAGCAGCATCGGCCACGGCACGGTCAGTGGTGGTGCCACCGACTCGCATCACGGTCGGCTCGCTCGCAAGCGTGCCATCCTGGTTGAGGCGAATATCGAGGAGCGGCGGTGTCGCATCGCCATTCGAGGCGCTGATCGGGGCTTGGTAGCAGCGCTTCATCTGCTCCTGGAAGATGCCCATGAGCGCATCGCGCTGGCTCGGATTGAGCTTCGCGGCCGTGCCGGTTGCGGTGCCAAGTGACGCGGTCTTCTGAACTTCCGACCCGGTTGCACCGGTGGAGCGGTTCTTGTCCTTGTTGTCGAGGAACTGCCTCAGGTCACCCTCGTCGAACTTCTTGGCGACCTGCGCTTCCTTGCGCGCCTTTGCCTCGGCTTCGGCCTTGGCTTTCGCTTCCGCAATCTTTTTGGCTTCCGCTTCCGCTTTGGCCTTTGCTTCGGCCTCGGCTTTCGCCTTCGCGGCTTTCTCCTCGGCGACGCGCTTGGCCTCGGCCTCCGCTTTCGCCTTGGCTTCGGCCTTGGCTTTTGCTTCCGCTTCGGCCTTCGCCTGCTCGGCGGCCTTGGCCTTTTCTATGGCTTCGGCTTCCGCCTTCTCGGCCATCTTCTTTTCTTCCTCGGCCTTCGCCTCGGCAGCCTTCTGCTCGGCGGTCTTGGCCGGCGGAGGCGGCGGTGGCGGCGGGGCCGCCGTCGCCTCGTCCTTGTCGGCGACCTTCATGTTTTCAGGACGCTTCGGAGGCGCGGGCGCGTTGACCTTGTCCTCTCCGGGATCGCGCTGCTCGGCCTTGTCGGCGACACGGTCGGCGCGGGGCTTCGGATTGGGCTGCACGGCCTTCGCATCCGTCTCGCCCTTGGTGATCTGCGAGAACTGATTGTCGGTGATCACCTCGACGGGGATGCCTTCCTGCGCCTCGGGAAATTCGGCCGCGAAGGGCAAACCGATCAGGGCGGCCGTCAGCAGCGCCGCATGCGCGACGCCGGAGACCCAGAAGCCTGGTTCGGAGGGGTTGAAATGATCCTTCAACGCCACGTGTGTTTGCCCCTTACCTTCAATTCCTTCAGCGCTGTTCCATCTCGGTCACGAGCGCGACCCGCTTGTAGCCAGCGGTTGTGACGATACTCATGATCTGGGCGACACGCCCGTAATCAACCTTCTTGTCGCCACGGACGAAGATGCGCTCGTCGAAACCTGCTTTCGACACCTCGGCGAGCTTGCCGACGATGGCTTCATCCCTCAGCTCGGTCTCACCGAGGAAAACCTGTCCCGTCGCCTTGATGGACAGCGTGACGGGCTTCGCATCCGAATTGAGCGGTGCTGCCTTTGTCTGCGGCAGATCGAGCGGCACGCCGGCGGTCATCATGGGAGCCGCCACCATGAAGATGATGAGCAGCACCAGCATGACGTCGATGAACGGCGTCATGTTGATCTCGTTGATCGCGCCACCGCGCTTCCCGCGCCTGCGGCGACGTCCGCCTGCCCTGCCTCCTGCTGCAACCATGGCCATGGCTTAAAGATCCTTCTCTCAAGCCGCGCGCGAGAGGCGCTCGTCGATCTGGCGCGACAGGATGGCGGAGAATTCGTCCGCAAAGCCCTCCAACCGCGACTGCAGCTTGGCGACTTCCGACTGGAGCTTGTTGTAGGCAAGCACCGCCGGAATGGCTGCGAAGAGGCCGATAGCGGTGGCGAACAGCGCCTCCGCGATACCGGGAGCCACGACCGCAAGGCTCGTGTTCTTCGAGGCCGCAATCGAGGTGAACGAATTCATGATGCCCACCACCGTGCCGAAGAGGCCGATATAGGGACCGGCCGAGCCGATGGAGGCCAGGATCATGAGGCGGGAATCGAGACGCTCCACCTCGCGCTGAATCGTGACGTCGAGAACCTTGTCGATGCGCTGCGACAGGCTCTGGAACGAGCGCGCCGAGCCCTCGAAGGAGCGCTTCCATTCGCGCATGGCGGCGACGAACACGGCCGCAAGGCCCGTGGCCGGGCGGCTCTGGAGCGAGCGGAACAGTTCCTCCAGCGACTGGCCGGACCAGAACACGTCCTCGAAACGGTCCATCGCGCGTTTGGTGCGGGCATAGAGCAGCGTCTTGTCGATGATGATGGCCCAGCACCATACGGAAGCGGCCAGAAGCCCGATCATCACAAGCTTGACGACGAAATGCGCCTGCCAGAACAGGCTAAAAAAGGACAGGTCGTGCGCCACAGGAGCGGCCTGGGCCACATCAGCCGGATTCATAAGTCTCGTCCTCGCTCTTCGAGCAACCTTGGAGGAAGTCCCAAGGCCCACCGCTTTCAGGTCTAGGAAAATCTTGTTTGCTTACCCTGCTCGTTCGCCCGCGAATCTGTCGAAAATAAGGGCGCGGACTCCCGGGGAGCCAATGACTTTCAGACTGTGTTCTTTTAGGCACTGAGTAAGGTTAAGGCTTGGTTTAAGCAGGGCCAAAGAGCTTTGAAATCAGCCTTATGGCCCGGCAAAGTCCGGGCTGCCATGCGCCGGAAGCAGAGCGGGGCGACATGCCTCTGCGGCATGTCCGCAACCAAGAAGCCCTTGGTTGGAATGCATGCCGAAAGCGGACTCTCGCCCCCTCCCAACAAGGAAAAGAGCTGGGCCCGGCCCTGACAACGATCCCGGGTCGCCGCTGCGCTCCGCCCGGAATGGGCCTCGCCCTCGCCGTCATCCCCGTCACCCCGCCTTCACCTCGTCATCCCGGGCTTGGCCCGGGGATCCACGTCTTCTTCGCGCGGTGTTCCCCAAGACGTGGATGGCCGGCGCAAGGCCGGCCATGACGCAAAAAACGAGCGCGGCCACGACGAGGATAGCGGCTGCGAGCCCTGAAACCCGTGAGACGCAACCCGAGCCTCTCCCTCAGGGAGAGGGGATGTGCTTAGATCTCCTGGCCCGCTGAAAGCGCCGCTCGGAGATTGTCGGGAATGCGCACTGCCCGGCCGTCGCGGACGGCCGCCACCATCACGTCGGCGCGAACCAGAACGTCATCGCCCCGGCGCACCTCCTGCTGCAGGGTCATCGAGGCCCCACGGATTTCCCTCGAGCGTGTCACGACGGTGAGCACGTCATCCATGACGGCAGCGCCGAGAAAATCGATATTCATCTTGCGGACCACGAAGGCGAGCCCACCCATCTCCGCATGCAGATCAGACTGCGCCACTTCCACCGCGCGCAGGATCTCGGTGCGGCCGCGCTCCAGGAAGCGCAAATAGCTCGCGTGATAGACGCGGGCGGAAAAATCCGTGTCCTCGTAATAGACGCGCACCGGCAGGATATGCGCGCCATCCTGCATGAGGCCGGAGAGATGGGGCCAGGGACAGCCTGCCTCACTCATCCTCGTCTCCATTGAACAGACCGAACTGTGCGGTGGTCTCGCGCGTCGGCTCCGGAATCCCGAGATGCTTGAAGGCGTGCGGCGTGAGGATGCGTCCGCGTGGCGTGCGCTGCACGAAGCCCTTCTGGATGAGATAGGGTTCGATGATGTCCTCGATGGCATCGCGCGGCTCGGAAAGCGCTGCCGCGATCGTCTCGATGCCCACCGGACCGCCGCCGAAGGAATTGGCGATCATGGTGAGGTATTTGCGGTCCATCAGATCGAGGCCGATGGGGTCCACGTCGAGCAGGCGCAGTGACCGATCCGCCAGATCGCGGGACACGATCTGGACTCCCTCGACGATGGCGAAATCGCGCACGCGACGAAGCAGGCGCCCTGCAATGCGCGGCGTACCGCGCGCACGGCGGGCGATCTCGTTGGCGCCCTCGTCGCTCATGCCGAGGCCCAGCACGCGCGCGCCGCGGCGCACGATAAGCTCCAGCTCCTCGATGGTGTAGAACTCGAGGCGGATCGGGATGCCGAAGCGGTCGCGCAACGGCGTCGTCAGCAGACCTGCGCGGGTGGTTGCGCCGACGAGCGTGAATTTCGGCAGCTCGATCTTCACCGAGCGCGCAGCGGGGCCTTCGCCGATGATCAGGTCGAGCTGGTAATCCTCCATGGCCGGATAGAGGATTTCCTCCACCGCCGGATTGAGGCGATGGATCTCGTCGATGAAGAGCACGTCACGCTCTTCGAGGTTTGTGAGCTGAGCCGCGAGATCGCCCGCCTTCGCGATGACGGGGCCCGAGGTCGAGCGGAAGTTCACGCCGAGTTCGCGGGCCACGATCTGCGCGAGCGTCGTCTTGCCCAAGCCCGGAGGACCGACGAAGAGCACGTGGTCGAGCGCATCGCCTCGGGCTTTGGCGGCATTGATGAAGACCTGGAGGTTGGCGCGTGCGGCGGCCTGGCCCGTGAAGTCGGAAAGCGACAGCGGCCGGATCGACGCATCGACATCGTCCTCGCGTTTTTCGGGGCTGAGCAGGCGGCGTGAATCGGTCAAAGAGGCTTACCTTCCAAAGGCTTCATATAGGCGGCGAGACACTAATACGCTATTCTTAACGAGATCAAAACGGGAACGTCGATTGGCTGCAGGCCAAGCCCTCTCGGGCTTACCGCGCAAGCTCCCTCAAACCCAGCCTGATCAGCGTCTTCGCCTCGGCCTCGTCTCCCGCCTGCTTCATGGCGGCGGCCACCGCAGCGGAGGCCTGGACCTGCGGATAGCCGAGATTGACGAGGGCCGAGATGGCATCTGCCACCGGAGCAGGGGCGCTCTTGTCCTCCACCGCCCCCGAAAGACGAATGAGGGCCGGGTCGACGGCGCCGAAGGCCGGAGCCTTGTCCTTGAGTTCGGAGACGATGCGTTGAGCGAGCTTAGGGCCGACGCCGGGGCCTCGCGCCACCGACGCCTTGTCGCCGGTGGCAATCGCCGTGGCGAGGCTGCCGGGATCGAGCACCGAGAGGATGCCGAGCGCCACCTTGGAGCCCACGCCCTGCACGGATTGCAGCAGGCGGAACCACTCGCGCTCCGAATCCGAGCGGAAGCCGAACAGGCGGATCATGTCCTCGCGGACATGGGTTTCGATGGCGAGCGATGCCGCCTCGCCGACGGGCGGCAGGTTCTGGAGCGTGCGGGAGGAGCAATGGACCACATAGCCGACCCCGTGGACGTCGATGATGACGAAATCCTCGCCGTAGGAATCCACCACGCCTTTGAGTTTGCCGATCACCCGCGTCTCCTGTTCTTCTTGTCATTCCTGGCCGGAGCGCAGCGGAGGGGAAGGGAATCCACTCACGTGCTCCGCCATGGATCCCCTTCCCGGCCCTTCGGGCCGCCGGGGATGACACCGGCTGCTCTGTAACATCTTAAAGGCTGGCCGCCAAAGCGCGCGCCTTGCGGTGATGGGCATGGGCGATGGCGATGGCGAGCGCGTCGGCCGCGTCGGCCTTCTTGAAGTCGGCCTTGGGCAGCAGGATCTTGACCATGGCCTGCACCTGATCCTTCTCGGCGTGTCCCACGCCCACCACGGTCTTCTTCACCTGGTTGGCGCCGTATTCCGCCACGGGCAGGTTGTGGAGCGCGGGCACCAGGAGCGACATGGCACGGGCCTGGCCGAGCTTGAGGGTCGCCTGCGCGTCCTTGTTGACGAAGGTTTCCTCGACCGCGACCTCGTCGGGCGTCCAGGCGCGGATGACTTCGGTCAGGCGGTCATGGAGTTGCTTGAGGCGCAGCGCGAGGTCGAGATCGCCATCGGAGGTCACGACCCCGCAAGCCACATAGGAGAGCTTCGTCCCCTCGACGGTGATGATGCCCCAGCCCGTGTTGCGCAGGCCGGGGTCAAGGCCGAGGATGCGGACGCGTTCAGTCACTTCTGTTCTCCGCCGTCATGGCCGCACTTGGTTTACGGCCATCCACGCCTTTTGCGTGGTTAGAAGACGTGGATGCCCGGGACAAGCCCGGGCATCCCGTCCAATGGCAAATTAGCCCGCCATCTTCTGCATGAGAGCGTCGGAGAGCTCGAAATTGCCGTAGACGTTCTGGACGTCGTCGTGCTCTTCCAGCGACTCCATGAGCTTCATGAGCTTCTCGCCGGTCTCGTCGTCGACGGAAACCGGGGTCTGCGGCTTCCAGACGAGCTTGGAGGCCTTCGGCTCGCCGAATTTGTCCTCGAGCGCCTTGGTCACCTCGTTGAGCGAGCCCTGGTCGCAATAGATCTCGTGGCCATCTTCGGTGGAGACCACATCATCGGCGCCAGCCTCGATGGCGGCTTCCAGCATCGTGTCGGCATCGGCTGCCTCGGGGCCGAACTCCACGAGGCCGACCCGGTCGAACATGAAGGACACTGCTCCGGTCTCGGCGAGATTGCCGCCGCTCTTCGTGAAGTAGGAGCGGATGTCGGAGGCCGTGCGGTTGCGGTTGTCGGTCATCGCCTCGACGATGATCGCAGCGCCGCCGGGGCCGTAGCCCTCATAGCGGATTTCCTCGTAGTTCTCGGTATCATTGCCCGCCGCCTTGTTGATGGCGCGCTGGATGTTGTCCTTGGGCATGTTCTCGGCGCGGGCGGCGAGGATCGCGGCGCGCAGGCGCGGGTTCATGTTGGGGTCGGGCGTACCCATCTTGGCCGCCACGGTGATTTCGCGGGCGAGCTTGGAGAAGAGCTTGGAGCGCATCGCATCCTGGCGCCCCTTGCGATGCATGATGTTCTTAAACTGCGAATGTCCGGCCATCGGGGCCTCCGAGATGCGGCCGAGAGCTGCCCGTACGGGCGCTCGTCAGGCTCGCGGATGTTGACGATTGCAGGCTTATAAGGCGGCGAGGGGCCTGAGGCCAAGCCCCCCGCGCATAATGCTTCAAAACTTAAAAGCCGAGCCAGTACGGGACATTGGCAATCGCCGCCATGACGAGCTGGTAGGAAGCCCCCAGCACCGTCACCGTATAGGCAAGCCCCGCGATTCCGATGAGATAGCCCGCGATCAAGAGATAGCCGTCCTCCTCCATCACCGCGATCGAGGCGATGACGAGAGCGATGGAGGGCGGAAAGTTGGTGCCCGGGAAGGGAATGAGGACGGAGAGTGCCACCAGAACGGCGAAAAGCCCCACCACTCGGTCGCCGAGGGGGCCGAACAGGCCGGTCAATCTCGGCCGGCAGAAGCTTTCGAGCTTCTGGAGCTTCGGCTCGGCAATGTCGATCAGGCGCTTGAACTTCGAAACCGACACCGTCTGCCGCATGATGAAGCCCGGCAGCCAGGGGCGTTTGTGGCCCAGCATCATCTGGATGCCAAAGATCAGGACCGGAGTGCCGACGATGCCCGCGATGCCGGGCACGTTCGGCACGCAATTGGGCAGGGAGAACAGGATCAGCACGAAACCGAAGGCGCGCTCGCCGAAAGCCTCGATGATCTCGCCAATGGAGATCACTTCTCCCTTGGCGTCGTCGATCACGGATCGCAGCATGGCGGAGGCGCTATCATGCTGATGCGCCTGATGAAACTCGCTATCCTCGCGGTAAGGGCGTCGTCTGGCGCTGGTCGATTCTGTCTTGGCGTCCACCGGTTCCTCCGTGGCGCAAAGATGGGGATGTTTTTTCAGGAGGCCAAGGCTCGGCGTCAGAAAGGCGGCTCCCTAATCCCAGAAACGGGGCCAGGTTTCTTCCAGGTTCGGCCCGAGCCGGACCGCCGCCACGCGGAGGGCCAGGCCGGTCCGGTCGTCGGTTTCCACAGCGATGCCGGAGAGCGTGCCCTCGCCGAGGCCGGGTTCGAGACGGGTGCCGGGGGTCTTCTGGATGAAGCGGCGGATCGCCTCCTCCTTCTGCATCCCGAGCACGCTGTCGTAATCGCCGCACATGCCCGCATCCGACATATAGGCCGTGCCGCCGGGCAGCACCCGGTGATCGGCGGTGGGCACATGGGTATGAGTGCCGACGACGAGGCTCGCCCGCCCGTCGAGGTAATAGCCCATGGCCTCCTTCTCGCTGGTCGCCTCGGCATGGATATCGACAATGATCGCATCCGCCACCTGCCCCAGCGGACAATCCTCAAGGGCCTGATCGACGGCCACGAAGGGATCGTCGAGCGGATCCATGTAGAGGCGGCCCATCACCTGCACCACCAGAACCCGATGGCCTGAGCGGGTGTCGATGAGGTTCGCTCCCCGTCCCGGCGTGCCGAGCGGGTAGTTCATGGGGCGAAGGAGCTTCGGCTGACGCTCGATGAAGACGAGGGTCTCGCGCTGGTCCCAGGAGTGGTTGCCGAGCGTGATCGCATCGGCGCCTGCGTTCAGGATCTCGTCGCAGATCGTCTCGGTGATGCCGAAGCCTCCGGCCGAGTTCTCGCCGTTGATCACCACGCAATCGAGGCTCCAGCGTTCGCGAAGGCCCGGCAGCCGCTCGATGACGGCATTGCGGCCGGCGCGCCCGACGATGTCGCCGAGGAAGAGAAGACGCATGGTGGTCCCTTAAACAGGCTTGGTCCGAATAAGCTCGGTTTCCGTGATGATAACGTCGAGCAGGCGGTCGTGGTCCTCGACCGGAACCTGCTCGATCTCCTGAACCGCATAAGCCAAGCCAATGGTCAAGATAGGATGCTGCGATTCGAGCGCCGTGATGGCGCGGTCGAAGTGCCCCTTGCCGTAGCCGATGCGCCCTCCCCTGCGGTCGAAGGCGACGAGGGGGACGATGAGGCATTTCGGGAAAACCTCCGGCGCATCGGGTCCGGGCTCCCGCACGCCGAAACCGCCTTTGATGAGTGCGTCGCCGGGCTGCCAGAGGCGCCAGCTCAAATGGGGATGGAGGATCTGGGAGAGCGCGACATCTTGCCCGCGCTCCAGGAGCGCTTCCATGAGCGGGCGCGGATCGACCTCGCTGCGGATGGGCCAATAGCCCCCTACCGGGGTCACGTTCTGAAGATCGGAAAGGCCGAGGGCTTGCTCGGCAATCGCCTGAGCCGCCGCCTCGCGAAAAACCTTGTCGAGCCCGTCACGGCGGGCAAGCGCCTCGGTGCGAAGCTGTTCTTTCAAGGCGGGAGGAGGACAAGAATGCATGAAGTGCGGAGCCACAAAAGCCGTCGGAGAAACGATCCCGGGAACCTACAAAGTAGGTGGGCGCCGTATGTCCCGGTCCACGGACCGGGTCAGGGACAGCTCCCTTCAGGATCGATAAGGCCCCGGGGAATATGAACTCCTAACGCGCCCCGCAGCCCCGCCTTCCCTATGTAGGGACTGGAGAGGTCGGGGGGAAGGGGGAAAGTGAGCAGGTCTCCGAGATCTTCCGAGACTCGGCTGCGCGGCGTGCCTGATCCCTAGGGAAACTACGGATGGCCATGCTCGCAAGCCTGTCCCTATACTGGGTCTCGTGGGGGATGAGCCATCCATCGACGGGAGGAAACATGGCCCATCTGAAACAGAACAATTACAAAGAACTGTACTGTAAGGACTGCAACGGTTCCCCCAGCATCGACGCCATGATGCGGGAGGTGCTGCAACGGCTCGGCGATATCGACGTTGAGTACGAAATCCGGCTCGATCAGGTCGAGCACAGCTGCGCCGACCAGGAGCTGAAGAGCCACATCAAGAAGAAGATCACGGCCGCGCATTACGAGCGACGGGAGCCTTATGTGGAGCTTCTGACGACGCTGAGACAGCGCCAACATCGGCTGTCGTTCGCTCAATAAGCGATAATCAAAAGTGTCATTCCGGAGCTGCGAAGCGGAACCCGGGATCGTTCAACGATAATAGCGCCTCATTCGGCGCATGATCCCGGATCGGCTAACGCCGTCCGGGATGGCTTCAGAGTCTCCCCCTGCCCCGTCGCATTCAGGCTGCGCGCCAGCTGCTCGATCCGCTCGGCGGCCTTGACGACTCCCTCCGCGAGCCTGGCTTCGATCATCAGTGTGCGCTCATCGCCTGACGAGCCGAAGGACTTCAGGCCGGCGAGCTCCGCCTCAAGCGCCACGAGGCGCCTCTTGGTCGCATCGAGCTCATCGGCCTGTGTCATGGCAGCCATGACGTGGAGGCGCAGGTCGCCGATCTCGCCGAAAGCCGCGCGCATTTCCGCGATCCTGGAATCATAGGCCGCCGCCAGCCGCTCCAGATGCGCCTCCTCACCCTCGGCGCAGGCAATGCGATAGGTATGGCCGGCGATGGTGACCGTGACCTGGGCCATGCTCAACCCTCTTCCAGCGCGAGCTGCCCGGACTCGAGCTGCCCGGCTTGGGCAAGCACGTTCTGCACGGCGAGGATGGCGAGCTGAACGCGCCGGCTCACGTCGTCGGTCGCCACCTCGAAGCGGTGAAGGCGGGTGAGCGCCCCATCCAGCTCCTCGGCGAGACGGGAGCGGTCGTCCTGCATGAGCTGCAACTCGGTCTCCAGGCTCCCCTTGCGCCGGTCGGCTTCTAAACGGCGGGACACCGAGGCTTCCAAAAGCCCCAGGGCCACATCAAGCCGTTTCATCGCATCGTCGAGAGGGGATGTCATTCTGCCTCCTGGAATCGGTTGAGACTAGCGCATCATGCGGAAATGTGGACCCGGTTTTCCGCTCAGGACGATGCGCTACTCTCAAGAATGAGCATCGGATAGTTCCCAAAAGTGCAAGTCCACTCTGGGATCCGATGCTCTAGGCGGCGAATCCTGAAGGAGCAACGGCCGATCGGAGGATTACGACCCCTGAAGCCTTTGACTCGCCCCTCCCCCGTGTTAAGGAGCCCACGCTTTCAGACAGACCGCCCTTTCAGGGGCCTTCAAGACTTGTGGATCACGCCGTGCTGAATACCGTCCCCGCCGATCGCGTCACCCATTCCGATCTGGCGAACGCCGTGCGCGTCCTCGCCATGGATGCCGTCGAACAAGCCAAATCCGGTCACCCGGGCCTGCCCATGGGCGCCGCCGATATTGCGACCGTGCTGTTCACCAAGTTCCTGAAATACGATGCCGCCGACCCGACCTGGCCCGACCGCGACCGGTTCATCCTCTCGGCCGGCCACGGCTCCATGCTGCTCTATGCCCTGCTCCACCTGACCGGCGTGAAGGGCATGACCGTCGAGGAGCTGAAGAACTTCCGCAAGCTCGACTCGAAGACCCCGGGCCACCCGGAAAACTTCATGACCCCCGGCGTCGAAACGACCACGGGTCCGCTGGGCCAGGGCATTGCGACCGCAGTGGGCTTCGCGCTCGCCGAGCGCATGCTCAACGCCGAATACGGCAACGACCTCGTCGACCATTACACCTATGTGCTCGCCTCCGACGGCGACCTGATGGAAGGCATCAGCCAGGAGGCCATCGCTCTTGCCGGCCACCTGAAGCTCAACCGCATGATCGTCCTGTGGGACGACAACGGGATCTCGATCGACGGCCCGCTCTCGATTTCCGACTCGGTCGATCAGGTGAAGCGCTTCCAGGCCTGCGGCTGGAACGCGGTGCGCATCGACGGCCATGATCCGAAGGCGATCCAGCGCGCCATTGCCCGCGCGCAGAAGTCGGACAAGCCGACCCTCATCGCCTGCAAGACCACCATCGGCTTCGGCGCTCCGAAGAAGGCCGGAACCTCCAAGGCCCACGGTGAGCCGCTCGGCTCCGAGGAGCTGGCGGGCGCCAAGGCTGCGTTCGGCTGGAGCCACGCTCCTTTCGAGATCCCGGACAGCATCCGTGACGCCTGGGCCAAGGCCGGTAAGAAGGGCCGCCGCCTGCGCAAGGCCTGGACCGACCGTCTCAAGGCCCGCCCCGCCGAGCAGCGCGCCGAGTTCGAGCGCCGCGTGAAGGGCGTGCGCCCGCAAGGCCTCGCCGATGCCGTCGCCAAGCTGAAGGACCGTCTGGTGGCCGAGCCCCAGAACGTCGCCACCCGCAAGGCGAGCGAGATCGCGCTCGAGGTCATCACCGAGGCCGTACCGGAACTGGTGCTGGGTTCGGCGGACCTGACGCCCTCCAACAACACCAAGACCAAGAACCTCACCGCCATCTCGCCCGGCAGCTATGCGGGCCGTTACATCCATTACGGCATCCGCGAGCACGGCATGGCGGCGGCCATGAACGGCATCGCTCTCCATGGCGGCTACGTCCCGGCCGGCGCGACCTTCCTGGTCTTCACGGACTATGCGCGCCCTGCCATGCGCATCGCCTCGCTCGCCGGCATTCCGGCGGTCTACGTCATGACCCACGACTCCATCGGTCTGGGCGAAGACGGCCCGACCCACCAGCCGGTGGAGCACCTGGCGGCTCTCCGTGCCATGCCGAAGATGCGCGTGTTCCGCCCGGCGGATGCCATCGAGACGGCGGAGGCCTGGCAGATGGCCCTTGAGCGCACGGATGGCCCAACGACCCTGGCGCTCACCCGCCAGAACCTGCCGCAGGTGCGCAAGGACGGCGGCGCGAGGAATCTTTCGGCCACCGGCGCCTACGAGCTGTCGCCAGCCAACGGCAAGGCTCGCGCCACCATCTTCGCCTCGGGCTCCGAGGTCGAGATCGCGCTCGCGGCCCAGAAGCTCCTTGCAGAGCAGAGCTTCGAGGTCCGCGTGGTCTCGGTGCCCTCGCTCGACCTGTTCCTGGCCCAGCCCGAGAAGGTGCGCCGTGAGATCATCGGCGATGCGCCGATCAAGGTTGCCGTAGAGGCAGCTGTGCGTTTCGGCTGGGATTCGGTGATCGGTCCGGACGGAATTTTCGTCGGCATGCATGGGTTTGGCGCCAGCGCGCCCTACAAGGACCTCTACAAGCACTTCGGCATCACCGCCGAGGCAGTGGCGGAAAAAGTTCTCAGGACGCATAATCTCTGAGACTGGAAGAGGCCAAGGGCCTCATCACAAGGGAGCTAAGACTATGACGGTGAAGGTCGCGATCAACGGTTTCGGTCGCATCGGACGCAATATCCTCCGCGGCATCGTGGAGAGCGGCCGCAAGGATATCGAGGTGGTTGCCATCAACGATCTCGGCCCGGTGGAGACGAATGCCCACCTGCTGCGCTTCGACTCCGTCCACGGCCGCTTCCCGGCCGACGTGCAGGTCGAGGGCGAGTTCCTCGTCATCAACGGCCGGAAGATCAAGGTCACCGCGATCAAGGATCCGGCGACGCTGCCGCACCGGGAACTCGGTGTCGACATCGCGATGGAGTGCACGGGCATCTTCACCTCGAAGGAGAAGGCCTCCGCTCACCTCACCGCCGGCGCCAAGCGCGTCATCGTCTCGGCTCCCGCCGACGGCGCCGACCTCACGGTCGTCTACGGCGTGAACCACGACAAGCTGACGAAGGACCACATCGTCATCTCGAACGCCTCCTGCACCACGAACTGCCTCGCCCCCGTGGCGAAGGTGCTTCACGACACGGTGGGCATCGAGAAGGGCTTCATGACGACGATCCACTCGTACACCAACGATCAGCCCACTCTCGATCAGATGCACAAGGACCTCTACCGCGCCCGCGCGGCGGCCCTGAACATGATCCCGACCTCGACCGGCGCCGCCAAGGCGGTGGGCCTCGTCCTGCCGGAGCTCAACGGCAAGCTCGACGGCTCGTCCATCCGCGTGCCGACCCCGAACGTGTCCGTGGTCGATTTCAAGTTCGTCGCCAAGAAGGCGACGACCAAGGAAGAAATCAACGAGGCGATCAAGCGCGCGGCCGATCAGGAGCTGAAGGGCATTCTCGGCTACACGAACCAGCCGAACGTCTCGTCGGACTTCAACCACGATCCGCACTCCTCCGTGTTCCACCTGGATCAGACCAAGGTGATGGAGGGCAACTTCGTGCGCGTCCTGTCCTGGTACGACAACGAGTGGGGCTTCTCGAACCGCATGGCGGACACCGCCATCGCTCTGGCGAAGCTCATCTAAGGAGGCTGCCTCAATGACCGCCTTCCGCACGCTCGACCAAGCCGACGTCAAGGGAAAACGCGTCCTCGTCCGTGTGGACCTCAACGTCCCCATGGAGAACGGCAAGGTGACGGACGCGACGCGCATCGAGCGCGTCCTTCCCACCATCCGGGAAATCGCCGACAAGGGTGGCAAGGTGATCCTGCTCGCCCATTTCGGACGCCCGAAGGGACGCGACCCGAAGGAGTCGCTGAAGCCGGTTGCGGAAGCGGTCTCGCAGCATCTCGGAAAGAATGTGGCCTTCGCCGATGACTGCATCGGCGAAGCAGCCTCCAACGCGGTCGCTGCTCTGAAAGAGGGCGAGGTGCTTCTTCTCGAAAACACCCGCTTCCACGCGGGCGAGGAGAAGAACGATCCGGCCTTCGTCTCGGCCCTCGCGAAGCTCGGCGACATCTATGTGAACGACGCCTTCTCGGCCGCGCACCGCGCGCATGCTTCGACGGAAGGCCTCGCCCGCGTGCTGCCCGGTTATGCCGGCCGCACCATGCAGGCGGAACTCGATGCGCTCACCAAAGGGCTTGAGGCTCCCAAGCGCCCCGTGGTCGCCATCGTGGGCGGCGCGAAGGTTTCGACCAAGATCGACCTTCTCGAAAACCTCGTCACCAAGGTCGATGCCCTCGTCATCGGCGGCGGCATGGCCAACACCTTCGTGCACGCGACAGGCCTCAACATCGGCAAGTCGCTGGCCGAGAAGGATCTCGCCGCGACCGCGATGCGCATCATCGAGAAGGCGCGCGCTTCCAACTGCGCGATCATTCTGCCGGTCGATGGCGTGTGCGCCTACGAGTTCAAGGCCGGTGCGCACAACCAGACCTACGGCATCGATGCGATCCCCGAGGACCAGATGATCCTCGACGTGGGCTCGCAATCGGTCGAGCGCATCAATGCGGCGATCAACGATGCGGCGACGCTCGTGTGGAACGGCCCGCTCGGCGCCTTCGAAATCCCGCCCTTCGACCAGGGCACCGTGGCGGCTGCCCGTCATGCGGCGCAGCGCACGAAGGAAGGCAAACTCGTCTCGGTCGCTGGCGGCGGCGACACGGTGGCGGCCCTCAACCACGCTGGCGTTGCGGAAAGCTTCACCTATGTATCCACGGCAGGCGGCGCATTCCTCGAATGGCTCGAGGGCAAGGCGCTTCCCGGCGTGGAAGCTCTGCGCGCTTAAACACCATGCTCCGGCAAAGTGGGTACCCACTTTGCCGAAACAAAACGCTGACGGGATCGCTTAAGCTCAGGTTCAGGTTCCGCACGTTTAAAGAGCCAAAACCAACCCGGAGAGGATGAAATGGCCCGCATCACGATGAGGCAGCTTCTGGATCACGCAGCCGAGCAAGGCTATGGCGTGCCTGCCTTCAACATCAACAACATGGAGCAGGCGCTCGCGATCATGGCTGCGGCCAACGAGGTCGATGCGCCGGTGATCATCCAGGCCAGCCGCGGCGCGCGCTCCTACGCCAACGACGTCATGCTCAAGCACATGATGGACGCGGTGACCGAGATCTATCCGCATATCCCGGTCTGCGTGCATCTCGACCACGGCAACGAGCCCGCCACCTGCATGACCGCGATCCAGGCCGGCTTCACCTCGGTGATGATGGACGGTTCGCTGAAAGCGGACGGCAAGACCCCGGGCGACTGGGACTACAATGTCGGCGTCACCAAGAAGGTGGTCGAGATGGCCCATCTCGGCGGCATCTCGGTGGAAGGTGAGCTCGGTGTTCTGGGCTCTCTCGAAACCGGCATGGGCGACAAGGAAGACGGCCACGGCGCCGAGGGCAAGCTCTCGCACGATCAGCTGCTGACGAACCCCGACGAGGCCGTGAAGTTCGTGGCCGAGACGAAGGTCGATGCGCTCGCCATCGCCATGGGCACCTCGCACGGCGCCTACAAGTTCACCCGCAAGCCCGACGGCGCGATCCTTGCCATGCACGTGATCGAGGAGATTCACAAGAAGCTCCCCAACACACACCTCGTGATGCACGGCTCGTCCTCGGTTCCGCAGGAGCTGCAGGACATCATCAACCAGTACGGCGGCCAGATGAAGCCGACCTGGGGCGTGCCGGTGGAGGAGATCCAGCGCGGCATCAAGCACGGCGTGCGCAAGATCAATATCGACACGGACAACCGCATGGCGATGACCGGCCAGATCCGAAAGGTTCTGACCGAGAATCCCGGCGAGTTCGATCCGCGCAAGTATCTGAAGCCTGCCATGGAAGCGATGACGAAGCTCTGCAAGCAGCGCCTGCAGGAGTTCAATACCGCAGGCCAGGCCTCGAAGATCAAGCGCGTGTTCACGCTTTCCGAAATGGCCAAGCGCTACGCCTCCGGCGAACTCGACCCAACCTTCGGCTCCAGCCGTCAGGCAGCTGAGTAAAGGCACCTGAAAGCACCTGCCTCACGGCGTCATGGCCGTCCCCGGACTTGTTCCGGGATGACGTTGAGCGGTCTCGTTCAACCGCTCACACAGTCGCCGTAATCCTCATCGACAAGCGGGGCCTCGCAAGATGGCCCCGTTTTCGTTATGGGATGCTTGTCTTTCGTTTTTCGAGTTCCGTGATCGATGTCCGAGCCCGCCCGCCTTTATCTCATCACTCCCGTTCTGGAGGATGCCTCCTTCGCTCCCAAGCTGGCCGAGGCCTGCAAGGGCGGAGCCGTGGCCGCCGTGCTGCTGCGCTTGAGGGCCGCTGACGAGCGCAGCCTCACCAACCTAGTGAAGGCGCTTGGCCCCTCCGCTCAGGATCACGGGGCGGCCCTTATCGTGACCGCCGAGGGTGAGGTCGATCTCGCCAATGTGGCCGTGCGCGGCGGCGCGGACGGAGCCCACGTCTCGGGCGCGACTCCAGCGCAGATCCGCGAACTGCGCGAGCGCCTGAAGGCCGAACGCGCCATCGGCGCAGGCGACATCCGTACCAAGGACGATGCCATGAGCCTCGGTGAGGCCGGGGTCGACTACCTGCTCTTCGGCGAGCCTCGCCGTGACGGCTCCCTCCCCTCGCTCGAAAGTGTTGCCGAGCGCGCCGCCTGGTGGGCCGAGATATTCGAGACGCCCTGCGTCGCCTATGCACCGAGCCTGGAGGCCGTCGAGACGCTGGCGGCCACCCATGCGGAATTCATCGCCCTCGGGGATTCGGTCTGGAGCCATCCGGACGGCCCGGCTGCCGCCGTGAAGGCTGCAGCTGAGGCCCTCGCCCGGCTGGGGGCCTCGCATTGATGCGGGCGTCCGGTCTTATCGGCGGCGTTCTCCTGCTGGCCTCCGTTGTCGGAGTGCGCGCGGCCGAGCCAGATCTCGCCTATGGCGCCTATCAGCGCGGCCTCTACCAGACGGCCTTCCGCGAGGCGGCCTTGCGGCTGGAGCGAAACAAGAACGATGCCGCCGCCATGACCCTTCTGGGCGAGCTCTACAACCAGGGCCTTGGTGTGGCGCTCGATCCGAAGAAGGCCGCCGAATGGTATCTGCTCGCCGCGCAGCGCGGCGACGCCAATGCCATGTCGTCCCTGGGCCTCATGACACTCGACGGGCGCGGCGTGCAGAAAGACCCTGCCCAGGGCAAAGCTTGGCTCGAGCAGGCTGCGGCCAAGGGCAATGGCGTCGCTTGCCACAACCTCGCTCTGCTGCTTCTCACCAGCGGCTCCGACATGGATCTGGAGCAGGCAGTCGAGCTGCTGCGCAAGGCAGCGGATGCAGAGATCCCTGACGCCCAGCATGCGCTCGGCGTGCTCTATCTGAAAGGGCGTGGCGTGGCGAAGGACGCCTCGGAGGCCGCCCGCCTCTTCGAGCGCGCGGCCAAGAACGGCAGCTCCGTGGGCGAGGTCGAATACGCGATCCTGCTCTTCAACGGCGAGGGCGTGACCGCAAGTGAGTCCCAGGCCGCACGCTATTTCCGCCGCGCCGCCGCCAAGGGCAACGCCATCGCCCAGAACCGCCTGGCCCGTCTGCTGGTGGCCGGACGGGGCGTGCCCGCCAACAAGATCGACGCCGCCGCCTGGCATATTCTTGCTGCGGCCCAGGGCCTCACCGATCCATGGCTCGACAACGCCCTGAAGGACCTCACCACCGAGGAACGGACCCGCGCCGAGAGGCTCGTCGCCGAACGACTCGGGATGCGGTAATGCAGCTTCACCGTCATCCCCGGGCCAAGCCCGGGGATGACGGTCTTTTGACGGTGCGGTTCGAAGACGTGGATGCCCACGACAAGCGCGGGCATGACGGGAGAGGTCTACCCTGAATGAAAACCGGCTCGGACCGACTGATCGCACGCACAAAATGGCAACGGCGTGGGATCAATTGAGATGTCCTCCGGTTATCCTCCGCTTGACGCCGACCCTCCCGTGGTCCATCGACCACTGTCTCAAACTTTGCTCTTTGCCAGGACCTGCCCACCATGATCCGCTCGCCCCTCATGACCGTCATGACCGATGCCGTGATGAAGGCTTCGCGCTCGCTGAAGCGCGATTTCGGCGAGGTGGAGAATCTGCAGGTCTCCCGCAAGGGCCCCGGCGATTTCGTGTCCGCCGCCGACCGCAAGGCGGAGAAGATCCTGCGTGAGGCGCTCGAGAAGGCCCGCCCCGGCTACGGCTTCGTCATGGAGGAGCAGGGCGTCGTCGAAGGCACCGACACCAGCCACCGCTGGCACATCGACCCGCTCGACGGCACCACGAACTTCCTCCACGGCCTGCCTCAATTCGCGATCTCCGTCGGCCTTGAGCGCGACGGTCAGATCGTGGCCGGCGTGATCTACGATCCCGCCAAGGACGAGCTGTTCATCGCCGAGAAGGGCAAGGGCGCCTATCTCAACAACCGCCGCATCCGCGTGGCGGCCCGCACCGAAGTACCCGATGCGGTCGTGGCCTGCGGCCTGCCGCATATCGGCAAAGGCGATCACGGCCTTTTCCTGCGTGAATGCGCCTCCGTCATGGCCAATGTGGGTGGCATGCGTCGCTGGGGCGCAGCATCCCTCGATCTCGCCTATGTGGCCTGCGGGCGCTTCGACGCCTATTGGGAGCGCGGCCTGAGCTCCTGGGATATGGCGGCGGGCATTCTGATGGTCCGCGAGGCCGGCGGCTTCGTCTCCGATGCGGATGGCGTTCCGAACCCCATGGCCACCGGCTCCATCGCCTGCGGCAACGAATACATGCATCGCGAGCTGCTGAAGCTGCTCAAAAAGGCCAAAGGCTGAGGCCGGGGACGGATATTTCTGCTCCTGTCCCCAAGCGAGGCTATGCTCGTGCTTGATCCTTGAGACCGGGACGGTCACATTAGAACCGTCCCGAAGCACTTGAGCACAGGATAACGATGGCGGACCAACCCCTTACCCCACCGCGGATCTACCTTATCCGCATGGCGGTCTTTCTGGTTTTGGCAGGGTTTATCGCTTTCATCCTGTACCGGCAGATCTGGGCTGCCTTCCAGGCGAACCCCGGCCTCAACGCCCTGATCCTGGGCGTGATGTTCATCGGCATCGTGCTCGCCATCCGGCAGGTCTGGCGCTTGTTTCCTGAAGTGCGCTGGGTCAACACCCTGCGGCAGACCGAGGAAGGGTTAGTCGCCCCGACCTCGCCTGTGCTGCTGGCCCCCATGGCCGCCTTCATCAGCAACCGCTCGGGCAACTCGCTCTCCATCGCGGCCATGCGCTCGCTCCTGGATTCAGTCGGCGCGCGTTTGGACGAGAGCCGCGAGATCCTGCGTTACATGGCCGGCCTTCTGGTTTTCTTGGGCCTGCTCGGCACCTTCTGGGGCCTCATCGACACGGTTGGATCCGTCGGGCGGATCATCGGCTCGCTCCGCACAGGTCAGGACACCGCCGTACTCTTCGATGAGCTGAAGAATTCGCTGGCCGGCCCTCTCCAGGGCATGGGCCTCTCCTTCTCGGCCTCGCTCTTCGGTCTGGCCGGTTCGCTCGTTCTCGGCTTCCTCGATCTCCAGGCGGGCCAAGCCCAGAGCCGTTTCTACACCGAGCTGGAGGATTGGCTTGCCACCTCCACCTCTGACACACCCAGCGATACTCCCCTGCGCTCGACAACCCCGCATGACCTGACGGTCGCCCTCAACCGGCTGACCGCCGCCGTGAACGATGGCGCGGGCGGACGGGCTGCGACGCAGGCGATGGCGAACCTCGCCGAAGGGGTGCAGGGACTCGTCCAGCACATGCGCGCGGAGCAGCAGATGATCCGCGATTGGGTGGAAGCCCAGGCCACCCGCGAGAAGGAGCTGAAGCAGGTGCTCGACCGCATCTCCCGTGAAAGGCTCTCCTGATGCCGGTCTCGAGCTCAGGCGGACGCAGGCGCGGGCGCAGCAGCCAGATCAATTACTGGCCGGGCTTCGTGGACGCCCTGTCCACCTTGCTTCTAGCCATCATCTTCCTGATCTCGGTGTTCACGGTGGGACAGTTCTTCCTGTCCCGCGAACTTTCGGGCCGCGACACCGTGCTCGACCGTCTCAATCGGCAGATCGCGGAACTCACCGATCTCCTCTCTCTCGAACGCTCTGGCCGCCGCACCGCGGAAGAAAGCTTGACGTCCCTGCAGAGCACGCTGAGAGCCGCCGAGGCCGAGCGGGCCCGCCTGCAAGGCCTCGTGGAATCCGGCGGTGCGGCGCAGGCCGAGGCTGGCGAGTTGAACGCTGCCCTTGAAGCCGAGAAGCAGGCCACCGGCCGTGCCTTAAGCCAGGTGGAAATCCTCAACCAGCAGATTGCGGCCATGCGCCGCCAGCTCGCAGCGCTTGAAGAGGCCCTCTCGGCCTCCGAGAATCGGGACAAGGAAAGTCAGGCCCGCATCGCCGATCTCGGCAGCCGCCTCAACGTGGCGCTGGCCCAGCGTGTGCAGGAACTCGCGCGCTATCGCTCCGACTTCTTCGGCCGCCTGCGCCAGATCCTCGGCAACCGTCCCGATGTGCGCATCGTGGGCGACCGCTTCGTCTTCCAGTCGGAGGTGCTTTTCCCCGCCGGCCAAGCCTTCCTGCGCCCTGAAGCCTCGGGCGAGATCGACCGCATCGCCAGCGCCCTCGTGGAACTCGAAAAACAGGTTCCGCCGGATATCCCATGGGTGATCCGCGTCGACGGCCATACGGACCAGCGCCCGATCAACACCCCCCAATTCCCGTCGAACTGGGCCCTCTCCTCCGCCCGCGCCATCGCGGTGGTGCAGGCTCTCATTGCCCGGGGCGTGCAGCCCCAGCACCTCGTCGCGGCAGGTTTCGGTGAGTTCCAGCCCCTCGACAACGGCACAACGGAAGAGTCTTACGCCCGCAACCGGCGTATCGAGCTGAAGCTGACGGAACGATAGGATCAGGCGTCTCTGCCGAGCGCACGGGCGACATCCTTCACCTGGACGCCGACGCGCTTGATGGTCTCGACCAGCTGCTGGCGTGGAACGCCCCATTTGTCGGACCAATAGCGCATCTCCCAATCTTCATAGAGGTTGATGCGGGCCGAATCCTGCGGATGCCTCCTGACGGTCGCCGCCATTTCCCGTCTCCCCGAGCGCTCAAAGGGCCGATCTGCGCCGGCCCCTGAAAACAACCGAAAAGTAAGGGATTCGTTCGGTGCGATACGTCTACTCGGCCGCTAGACCGTGCTCTTGTGCACCTGTGAATTGAAGCCGTGCAAGACGGGCATAGAGCCCACCCTGATTGAGAAGGGTTTCGTGGGTCCCCTCTTCCACGATCCGGCCCTTTTCCATGACGAGGATACGGTTTGCCGAGCGCACGGTGGCGAGGCGATGGGCGATGACGAGGGTGGTGCGGCCTTCCATCAGCCGGTCGAGGGCCTCCTGGACCTTGCGCTCGCTTTCGGCATCCAGCGCCGAGGTCGCCTCATCGAGGAGCAGGATCGGCGCGTCCTTCAGGATCGCGCGGGCAATCGCAAGCCGTTGGCGCTGGCCGCCGGAGAGCGTCACGCCGCGCTCGCCGATGAGGGTCGCATAGCCCTGCGGCAGAGCCCCGATGAACCCATGGGCCGAGGCGAGTTCCGCCGCATGGCGCACCTCCTCCTCCGAGGCTTCGGGGCGTCCGTAGCGGATATTGTCGAGAACGCTTGCCGCAAAGATCGTGGGCTCCTGCGGCACAAGGGCCATGCGGGCACGAACGGCAAACGGGTCGGCCTCGGTGATCGGCACCCCATCGACGCGGATCGTGCCGCTTTGAGGATCATAAAAGCGCAGCAGCAGCTGGAGAATGGTGCTCTTGCCCGCCCCTGAAGGGCCGACGATGGCAACCCGCTCGCCCGAGGCCACTGCAAAGCTCAAGCCATGCAGCGCGCGCTGCTCGGCGCGGGTGGGATAGGCGAAATGCACATCGTCGAAAGCCACGGTGCCGAGCGGAGGTTGCGGCAAGGGCTTCGGATTGCGCGGAGCCTCGATGGCAGGCTTGGCGGCCAGGATTTCGCCGAGACGCTCCGCCGCGCCTGCGGCCTGCGACAGCTCGCCGTAGACCTCGGAGAGCTGGCCGAGGGAGCTTGCTGCAAAGACCGCATAGAGCACGAATTGCGACAGCCGCCCGCCGGTCATGACGCCCGCGAGCACATCCTGCGCGCCGTACCAGAGCACGCCTACCACACTTGCCGAGATCATGAAGATGCCGGCGCCCGTGAGAAACGCGCGCATGGTCGTGGAAAGCCTGGCAGCATCGAAAGCCTCCTCGGCAGCCAGGGAGAAGCGGGAGGCGGTGAGGCTTTCCATGCCGAACGCCTGCATGGTCCTGACCGCGCCGATGGCCTCCGCCGCATAGGCCGAGGCGTCGGCCAGCCGATCCTGTGCCGCCCGGGAGCGCCGCCGCACCGCTCGGCCCGAAAGGATGAGGGGCAGCACGATCACGGGGATCGCGAGCAGCACGAGGGCCGAGAGCTTCGGGCTCGTGATGATCATGAGCGTCACGGCACCCAGGAAAAGAAAGGCGTTACGAAGCGCGATCGAGATGCTGACCCCGAAGGCCGCCTTCACCTGGGTCGTGTCGGCGGTCAACCGCGAGACGATTTCGCCACTCTTGGTCTGATCGAAGAAGGCGGGGTCAAGCGACGTCAGATGCCGGAACACGGCGGAGCGCAGGTCCGCCACCACCCGCTCGCCCAAGGTAATGACCAAGTAATAGCGAAGCGCGCTCGAAATCGCGAGTACGGCCACCACCACGATGAGGAGGGTGAAGTAGGCGTTGATGTAGGCCCGCCCCTCCTCCGAGAACCCGAAATCCACCACCCGGCGCACGGCGATCGGCACCACGAGGGTCGCGGCCGAGGCCATGGTGAGCGCAGCCAGCGCGCCCGCGATCCTTCCCTTGTAAGCCAGGCCATAGGGAATAAGCGGTCTGAGCGCGCTGAGTGCGGCTTTGGGGCGGTGTCGTGCGTTTGGTAGATCGGCCATGGAAGCCTTCATTTGCGGAATTCACGGACTGGAGCTGTTTCCATGTGCATGGAATCAGCTCTTTTCCTTGAGGTGCCTCAATTTTCGACGTCGAACCGGATCCACTTCGCCGAAAAGTGCTCTGGAGCGGTTTAACACCTTTGCCCCGGCTTGTTTCAAGGTTGTAAGTGAGGTATAGGCGCGCATTCACCAATTCAGGCTCGATCTTACGCTGCGGGCTGACCAGATGTGGCTGGCCGCAAGAAGGACTATGGCAATGGCGCGCAAAGAAACCGATCATCCCGACTACCACTTCATCAAGGTGGTCATGACCAACGGCACCGAGTACACCACTCGCTCGACCTACGGCAAAGAGGGCGACACCCTCAACCTCGACATCGACCCGAACACCCACCCGGCCTGGACCGGCGGTACGCAGCAGCTGCTCGACCGCGGCGGCCGCGTGTCGCGCTTCACCTCGAAGTTCGGCAACCTGGGCATCGGCGGCAAGAAGTAATCCGGTTCATTCCGGACACTTCGACGGACAAGCAAAAAGCCCCGCTTTCGCGGGGCTTTTTGTTGCTGGACCTACAACAGATCCTTCGTCCTGAGGAGGCCTGAAAGGCCGCCTCGGAGGATGAGGGCGTCTCCAGAGCGCACGGGATCATTCTTCGGGACGCCACTTCGCGGCTCCTCAGGATGAGGTCATTACTAGGACATGATGGCTGTTCAACTGGGGCCGAAGGCCCGCTCCAGCATCCCGAGCTGAAGGGCCACCGGGTTTGGCTCCTGAGGCAGAGGCGGTGCCTCTGCTGCCTCCGCGAGCAGGCGCTCGAGATGAAGGATGCGGGCGTGGAGCCGGGTCGCAAGTCCGATCAGCTCGCGCAGGCGCGCAGGCAGGGCTTCGTATTCGACAAGCGTCGTCGTGGTTTCGTGGGAGTTCAGGCGCACACGGGCTTTCTCGGCCCGGGCTTGGTCCAGGGTGATCTCGCCTTCGGCGACCGCGCGCTGGAGCAGAAGCCATGAGGCGATCTGCATGAGGCGGGTCGTCAGGCGCATGCTCTCGCTGGCATAAGCCACGCTCGCCTCACGCTGCAGGAGGCGCGATTCCTCACGGCCGGGGCCGTCGAGATAAGCGGCCGTCTCCTCGACCAGCTCCATGCCCTCCTGGAAGAGAGCCGTGAAGGCTTCGGATCCCACAAAGTTCTGCCCGAAACGGACAGGATCGACGTCAAGTTTGATCACTTCGGGCTCGTTCAAGAGACCGTCTCCCAAGGCGTTCTCCCGGTCAAAAGCCGGAAAAATGTTCGTTGTCGAAAGGAATATAGAACGGGCTTTCCAAGGATGCTCTGGTAACCTCTTCTTAAGGTTAAACCGAGGAGCCCGGCAAAAATCGAGCCGCTGAAGCGGCTCTTGGGAAGTTCAACAGGGAGGCGTCAAACAGAGTGGGAGGAAGAACCACTCGGAACGTCCAGCGGGAGAGAACTGGACGTCCTCATGAGACACCGAAATCATTAAAACCGCGTTAACCCTGTCCAAGCCTGAAGAAGGCACTGGCGGCGGCGCGGGAATTTTCCTTGGCGGCCTTCGCCTCCTTCAGGCGGGCGATTTCCTTTTCCAGCAGGGCGATGCGCTCATCGAGTTCGTCGACGGAGAGCATCGACAGATCCTGCCCGATTTCGTGGGCGCCCAACGTTTTGCGGGGCTCGTCGGCGAAGGGATCGAAGGCCATGGCATTCTCCTTCTCAATGGGTATCCACTGGACGTTAATCCGGCATGCATTCCTTGCCAACTTCGCCCTATATGGGCGGAGCTTGACCAAAGGAGGGAAATTATGGAGCCGATTCCAGGCACGATGCGCGCGGTGATCGCGGACGGCAGCGGCGGACCCGAGGTCCTGAAGGTGGTCGAGCGGCCGGTGCCGCAACCAAAGGAGGGCGAAATCCTGGTGCGGGTCCGGGTCGCGGGCATCAACCGCCCGGACGTGATCCAGCGTCAGGGCGGCTACCCCCCTCCTCCCGGTGCGCCCGATATCCTTGGTCTTGAGATCGCGGGCGAGGTGGTGGGCTCGGACCCGAACGCCAACCGCTTCAAGGCAGGTGACAAAGTCATGGCCCTGGTTGCGGGCGGCGGATATGCCGATTACGCCGTGGTCCATGAGAGCAATGCCCTCCCCGTCCCGGAAACCCTTTCCCCGGAAGAGGCCGGCGCGGTGCCGGAAACCTACTTTACCGTCTGGACCAACGTGTTCGAGCGCGGCGCCCTCAAACCTGGCGAGACGCTGCTCGTCCATGGCGGCACCTCGGGCATCGGCACCACGGCGATCCAGCTCGCCAAGGCTTTTGGAGCCAAGGTGATCGCGACGGCGGGCTCTGCTGAAAAATGCGAGGCCTGCTTGCGGCTCGGGGCGGATGTGGCGGTCAATTATCGGGAACAAGACTTCGTCGCGGCCGCGAAGGAAGCCACCGAAGGCCGTGGCGCCGACGTCATCCTCGACATGGTGGGCGGCGACTACATTCCCCGCAACCACGAGGCCGCGGCCCAGGATGGGCGCATCGTCCAGATCGCCTTCCTCAAGGGCAGCAAGGTCGAGGTTGATTTCCGCCGCCTCATGCTGAAACGCCTCACCCATACGGGCTCGACCCTGCGTCCTCGCTCGGTTGCCGAGAAGGCTGCCATCGCCGAGGCTTTGGAGACCGACGTGCTGCCGCTCCTGGCCGAAGGGCGCTGCAAACCCGTGATGGATTCAAGCTTCGCCTTGGAGGACGTAGCCCAGGCCCATGCCCGGATGGATGGGGGCGAGCATATCGGGAAGATCGTTTTGCGCCTTTAAGGTTTGCAACATCGCCCCACGCTCCCTATAATCACCCTGTTTCCCTCACAACGTGAGACGAGATGCTCCGGTCCACGCCGGTTCGGAGCGCAAGAGAGTTTTGCCGTGCGGCGCCGATGTCCGGTGCCCGGCTTGAAGGAGGTTCGCCCCATGTCCCAGGGACCGCTGATGCCGAAGGCGACGGCCGTTTGGCTCGTCGAGAACACATCCCTGTCGTTCGACCAGATCGCCGATTTCTGCAAGCTCCACCCGCTCGAGGTGAAGGGCATCGCGGACGGCGAAGTCGCGGCAGGGATCAAGGGCCTCGACCCGATCACCACGGGCCAGCTGACCCGCGAGGAGATCGAAAAGGCCCAGAACAACCCGAACCACCGCCTGAAGCTCGCCGAGTCGCGCGTGAAGCTGCCCGAGCAGAAGCGGGTCAAGAAGGGGCCGCGCTACACCCCCGTGTCGCGCCGTCATGATCGCCCCAATGCGATCCTCTGGCTCGTGCGCAACCATCCGGAACTCAAGGACGCGCAGATCATGCGTCTGGTGGGCACCACCAAGACCACGATCCAGCAGGTCCGCGACCGCACTCACTGGAACTCGGCCAGCCTCTCCCCCATGGACCCGGTGACGCTGGGCCTCTGCTCGCAGATCGACCTGGACTTCGAGGTGCAACGCGCCGCCAAGGACCGTCCGCATGTGGAGCCGCAGGATCACGGTGGCACCCTGATGCCGGCGGAGATCTCCACCGCCGAGCCCGCTCGCAACGAGCCCTTCGCCGACATGAGCCGCCCGAAGCCGCAGGAAGAAGACATCGACGTCAACTCGGTCTTCGCCAAGCTCAAGCAGCTCAAGCGCTCGGATGACGAGGAATAAGACAAAAAGGCCCGGAACGCTCCGGGCCTTTTTCATTCCACCTGCCGTCATCTCGGGCTTGTCCCGGGGATCCACGCCTTCCATGCGCAAGAGTTCCTAAGACGTGGATGGCCGGGACTGGTCCCCGGATCGAGTCCGGGGACGGCCATGACACGGTGAAGTCAGGAGCTTAAGCGCGCCGCTTGGGCTCACGCTTGCGTGCCTTGGGGGCTCTCTCCCGGTTCTTTTCGAATGTGGCCTTGGCGCTGACAGCTTCCTGCCTCGCGGAGCCGCGTGCGTTCTTCAGTGCCGCATGCTGCCGGGCTTCCTCATCGGTCGTGAGCACCTGCGCCAGAAGCGCCTCGAAGCGCGCCTCGGCATCCTCCTTCGACGGTTTCGTCATCCTCACGCCTTTCAGTGCGCTACGCCCCTATTCCTGAGCACGTCGCTGATCTCTTCAAGAATCGCGGGATCGTCGATGGTGGCGGGCATGTTCCACTCATCGCCATCGGCGATCTTCTTCATGGTACCGCGCAGGATCTTGCCGGAACGCGTCTTGGGCAGGCGTGGCACGGTGATGGCGAGCCTGAAGGCCGCCACGGGGCCTATCTTGTCGCGCACGAGGCCCACCAGCTCCTTCTCGACCTCGGCAGACGTTTGCTGGACGCCGGATTTCAGCACCACGAAGCCACAAGGAACCTCGCCTTTCAGTGCATCCTTCACGCCGATCACCGCGCATTCGGCGACCGCCGGATGGGACGCGAGAACCTCCTCCATACCGCCAGTGGAGAGACGATGGCCCGCCACGTTGATGATGTCGTCGGTGCGCCCCATGACCCAGACATAGCCGTCCTCGTCGATGTAGCCGGCATCCGAGGTGTTGTAGTAGCCGGGATAGGTGGTGAGATAGGATTCCTTGAAGCGTTCATCCGCCTGCCAGAGCGTCGGCAGGCAGCCGGGAGGCAGCGGCAGCTTGATGGCGATTGTGCCCATGATGCCAGGCCCCACGGACTTGCCGCCCTCGTCGAGCACGTCGAGCGCATATCCCGGCATCGCCACCGTGGGCGAACCGTGCTTGACGGGCAGCGCACCAAGACCGAGCGCATTGCCCGCGACTGGCCAGCCCGTCTCCGTCTGCCACCAATGGTCGATTACGGGCACGTTGAGAATGTTCTCGGCCCATCGTACCGTGTCGGGGTCCGCCCGCTCGCCTGCGAGGAAAAGAGCGCGGAAATGCGAGAGGTCGTATTTCTTGAGAAGATCCGCATTCGGATCTTCCTTCTTGATCGCGCGGAAGGCGGTAGGCGCAGTAAAGAGCGTGACGACCTTGTGGTCGGAGATCACGCGCCAATAGGCGCCCGCATCCGGCGTGCCCACGGGCTTGCCCTCGTAGAGGATTGCGGTGCAGCCATGCAGCAGCGGGCCGTAGACGATGTAGGAATGGCCCACGACCCAGCCGACGTCGGATGCCGCCCAGAACACTTCGCCGGGCTTCACGCCGTAGAAATTGCTCATGGTCCATTTGAGCGCGACCATGTAGCCGCCATTGTCGCGCACCACGCCCTTCGGCTTGCCGGTGGTGCCGGAGGTGTAGAGCACGTAGAGCGGATCCGTGGCGGCAACCGGCACGCAATCGGCGTGCCTGCCTGCAGCCCTGGTGTTGACAACTTCCTGCGCCCAATCGAGATCGCGTCCTTCAATGCGCGAGCATTCGAGCTGCTGGCGTTGATAGATCAGGCAAGCATCGGGCTTGGTGGCAGCGAGCTGGATCGCCTCATCGAGCAGCGGCTTGTAAGCCACGACCTTCGAGCCCTCAATGCCACAGGAGGCGGAGAGAATGACCTTCGGCTTCGCGTCATCGATGCGGGTTGCAAGCTCCTTCGCCGCAAAGCCGCCAAACACCACGGAATGGATCGCACCGATGCGCGCGCAGGCCAGCATCGCGAATGCAGCCTCAGGAATCATCGGCATGTAGATGATGACCCGGTCGCCTCGTCCGACACCCATGTCGTGCAGCACGGCCGCGAGCGCGGACACCTCGTCCTTCAGTTCGGCGTAAGAGATGCTGCGCTTCGAGTTGGTGACGGGGCTGTCGTAGATGATGGCGGGCTGATCGCCGCGCGTTTCCGCATGACGGTCGACGGCGTTGTAGCAGGTGTTGCACAGTGCGCCATCGAACCAGCGGCCATAGGCACCTGCTTGGGCGTCGAACACCTTATCGGCAGGCTTGAACCAGTCGATCTCCCGGCCGGCCTCGCGCCAGAAGCCTTCCGGATCGGACTTCCAGCGCGCATAGACCTCATGATAGCGGCTTTGGGTTGATGGCATGGCGTTTCCCAGTTGCTGTCACCGCATGAGACTTGTGTTTGCTGTTGTGGTAGCAGGCAAAGAAGCCGTGGTCAGCGGCGACTTTCGGCTAGCGCATGGTGAGGAAAAGTGGCCCCGGTTTTGACTGACGTGGCCCTTCGGGTCGCTGACGCGGACCCCGGTTCCGCACCCAACGATGCGCCGCCTGAAAGGGAGCATCAATTGGAACCCAAAAGTGCATTCCACTTCTGGGTCCGATGTTCTAAGCGACTTTCGGCGAGTTCTCTCAAGGCTTCGGATGATCACCAATCCCCTCTTCTATGCCGCCGCCATTCCGGCTGTTACGCTCATGGGCCTTGCCAAGGGCGGCTTCTCGGGGCTCGGGCTTCTCTCCCTGCCGCTGATGGCGCTGGTGGTCTCGCCGGTGCAGGCGGCCGCCATCACGCTGCCGCTTCTCATCGTGCAGGATGTCGTCTCCGTCTGGGCCTATCGTTACACATGGGACAAGCGCAACGTGGTGCTGCTGGTGGCGGGAGCGATGTCGGGCATCCTCACGGGATATCTCCTGGCGGCGCAGGTGTCGGATGCTGCGATCAAGCTCTCCGTCGGTGTGATCTCCGTCGCCTTTGCGATCCGCCGGATGGTGCTGGAACGCAGCGCCACCCCGCCAGAAGCGGCCCCGGCCGATACCCCGCGTGGCCTCTTCTGGGGTTGGGTGACGGGCTTTACCAGCATGATCGCGCATGCGGGCGGCCCCCCTTTCCAGATCTACGTGATGCCACAAAAGCTGCCGCGGGACGTCTTCGTCGGAACGGGTGCCGTCGTGTTCGCGATCATCAACTGGATCAAGGTGCCGCCCTATATGGCGCTTGGCCAGTTCACGATGGAAAATCTGACGACCGCAGCTGCGCTTTTTCCGGTGGCGATCGCCTCGACCTGGGCAGGCGTCCTGCTCGTGCGGCGCGTGTCCGGCCAGAGCTTCTACACGGCCGTCTACATTCTGCTGGTGCTGGTAGGTGCAAAGCTCATCTATGACGGCGCGGGCACACTCATCTAGGGTCCCTCCCAAGGAAAAGCCGCCGCTCCTCAAAGGAAGCGACGGCTTTCGGTGGGGGTGTTTTGAAGATCGTCTTTAATGCACCGCCGTATCTGAACTTCTCAGGCGAGCGATCTCATCCTTCAGTTGGAGTTTCTTCCGCTTCAGCTCTGCGAGTCTCATGTCATCCATGGATGGACTGTTGAGAGCATCCTGGATCTCGCGCTCGAGAGCCCGATGCTTACGCTCAAGCTCCGTCAGATGGTTCTGCAGCGGCATGTCAGTTCCTCCTGTTCGATACCTGACAAACTTATTTAGCCAGACTCACTGTGGCGAGTCGAAGGCAAAATTTGCAAAATCGTGAGTAGAAGATGCGCCCCTCAGCTTGCCCTTCGGGAGGCTTGGGAGCATAATTCCGCCCTCTCGCCGGGTCCCTTTAGGACACGGACATCTGGATTGATTTTCAATGACCGAACTGGCTGAATTGGAAGCGGAATTGGCGCGCCTCAAGCAGGAGCACCGTGATCTCGACATGGCCATCGACGCCCTCGAGAGCATGATCGCCGGGGACCAGCTCCAGGTTCAGCGCCTGAAGAAGCGCAAGCTCGTCCTGAAGGACCAGATCATCCGTTTGGAAGACCAGCTCACGCCCGACATCATTGCCTGATAAAGCCCCGCTTTCAGCCGCAAATGCTTGCCTGCCGTGAGAGCCTTCGCTATGTCCGGCTTTCAGATTCGCAGGCCTTGAAAGCCGGAGCACATCATGGCGCAAGCCCCCGTTGCCATCATCATGGGCAGTCAGTCGGACTGGGCGACCATGCGCCATGCCGCCGAGACCCTGGACGCGCTCGGCATCGCTTACGACGCCCGCATCGTTTCCGCCCATCGCACGCCGGACCGGCTCGTCGCTTTCGCCAAGGGCGCCAAGGCGGAAGGCTTCCAGGTGATCATCGCAGGCGCAGGGGGGGCAGCACATCTCCCCGGTATGACCGCCTCCATGACCCCCCTCCCCGTCTTCGGCGTTCCGGTCGAATCGAAGGCGCTGTCGGGCCAGGACAGCCTGCTCTCCATCGTGCAGATGCCGGCCGGCATCCCGGTGGGAACGCTCGCCATCGGCAGGGCGGGCGCCGTGAACGCGGCGCTTCTGTCCGCCGCCGTGCTCGCTCTCCACGACCCCGCTCTTGCCGAACGGCTCGATGCTTGGCGCAAGCGCCAGAGCGACAGCGTCACAGAGCGCCCCTCCGACGAAGGCTAACCTCATGATCCGTCCAGGCTGCACCATCGGAATCTTAGGCGGCGGGCAGCTTGGCCGCATGATGGCCATGGCTGCGGCTCAGCTCGGCCTGAAAACCCATATCTACGCCCCGGAAGAGAACAGCCCTGCCTTCGACGTCGCGGCGGAAGTCACCATCGCTCCCTACGAGGACGAAGCCGCCCTGGTACGCTTCGCCAAGGCCGTGGATGTGGTGACGTATGAATTCGAGAACGTCCCCAGCGAGACAGCCGCAACGTTGAGCGCCCATACGCTGCTCGCGCCCAATGCTCAGGCTCTGGCCGTGTCGCAGGACCGTTTCCTGGAAAAGACCTTCATCTCCGGACTTGGCATTTCGGTTGCTCCCTTTGCAGGCTTCTCCAACGCGGCGGAGCTGAATGAGGCCGCGGAACGGCTGGGCCGCCCCGCTGTGCTCAAGACCCGGCGCTTCGGCTATGACGGCAAGGGCCAGATGATGATCCGGCCCGAGACTGATCCCGTCGCCGCCTGGGCCGAGCTGGGCCGCACGCCCTGCATTCTCGAAGGCTTCGTGCCCTTCGACCGGGAGGTCTCCGTGGTGGCAGCCCGCACGGCCACCGGAGCCTTCGCCGCCTATGATCTCTGCGCCAACGAGCACCGCCACCACATCCTCGACACGACGCGGGTCCCGGCGGGCGTTTCAGCCGCGACCGAAGCCGAAGCCATGCGGATTGCGAAGAGCATTGCCGATGCCCTCGACTATGTGGGTGTGCTGGCTGTCGAGCTGTTCCTTGTGACGGAAAACGGCCGGGAGCGCCTGGTGGTGAACGAAATCGCCCCCCGGGTGCACAATTCCGGCCACTGGACCCTCGGCGGGGCCTCGACGTCCCAGTTCGAGCAGCATATCCGGGCGGTCTGCGGCTGGCCTCTCGGCTCGGCCGCGCGTCTGGGCCGTGTGGAGATGCAGAACCTCATCGGCCATGACGCGGACGAATGGGAGCGGATTCTGGCCGAGCCCGGCGCCTATCTGCACCTTTACGGCAAGGCGGAGGCCAGGGCCGGCCGCAAGATGGGCCATGTAACCCGGGTTTTTCCTGAAAAGGCCTGAACCTTTCAAAAGCCCAGACGTTGATGTCCTGGCGCGGCGCTTTTGTCGTAAGGAACCCTGGACAGGCAAGGCTTCTTCTGGTATCGACGCCAGCCAGATTGAGGTGCGCATGACGCGCCTCGTTTTCTTTTACACAATCGAAACGGTTCAAAACACGAGGAATTCGCGTGCAGGTTCTTGTCCGGGATAACAACGTCGATCAGGCGCTCCGCGCTCTCAAGAAGAAGATGCAGCGTGAGGGCATCTTCCGCGAGATGAAGCTCCGCGGTCATTACGAGAAGCCGTCTGAGAAGAAGGCCCGCGAGAAGGCCGAGGCCGTCCGCCGCGCTCGCAAGCTCATCCGCAAGCGCATGCAGCGCGAAGGCCTTCTGCCTTCCAAGCCGCGCACTTCGGCTCGCTAACGCTTTACGCCGGCCTCTTCTCGAGGCCAGCCCGTCGATTGTGAATCAGCGCCTTCTGCGCAATCAGGGGCGCTGTTTGCATGTCTGGGCCCCGCTTCGGCGACCTTTTGACCCGAACTTCTGACGGTTAACGGACTATTTTCCTTGATACTGCCTTTGTGTTGCCGTGTTTCACGGCTGTTAAGGTTTATCCGCTAAACCATCCCTCACCTTGTTGAGTAAAGAAGTTGGAGACAAAGGTGATCGCCCCATCGATTCGCCGTTTTGCGCCCTTGAGCCTGGCCCTGACCGCCCTGAGCCTTGCAGCCTGCAGCACGGTGGGAGGCGGCGCCCCCACCCAGCGGATCGCCGTGGTGGAAGAGGATACGCAAGGCACGAGCCAAGTGAACATCGCGTCCCTGTCCGATGTCATCCAGCGCAACCCGAACGATCCGAGCGCCTATAACACCCGCGGCGCGGCCTATGCCCGCGTGGGCCGTTACAGCGACGCCACGGCCGACTTTACCAAGGCGATCCAGCTCGACCCCAACTACGCCCCAGCCTATGCGAACCGCGCCTTGGCGCTGCGTCAGACAAACCGGAACGATCAGGCGTTGGCGGACTTCACCCGCTCCATCCAGGCCGACCCGAATTACGGCCCGGCCTATATCGGCCGCGCCAACCTGCTGCGGACGCAGGGCGCCTATCAGGAAGCCCTGAACGACCTGAACATGGCCACCCGCCTCCTGCCCGAATCGGCCGAGGCGCTCCATTCGCGCGGCCTGCTCTATCAACGCCAGGGCATGCACCCGCAGGCGATCCTGGACTTTGACGCCACCATCGACCGCAACCCCTTCGTGGCGGCTCCTTACGCGGCCCGCGGCCAGAGCTACGTGGCGACGAACCAGTTCGACAAGGCCATCGAGGATTTCAACGCGGCGCTCAACGTGAACAACAAGGATGCCGATTCCTGGGCTTGGCGTGGCGTGGCGATGGAACGCAAGGGTGATCGCCAGGGCGCGATCGAGAGCTATTCCCGCGCCCTCGCCCTCGACAGCTCGAACTCGGTGGCCCGCCAGGGCAACTCCCGCCTCCAGGGCGGCGTGGCGACGCTGTTCCGGTAATCCGGAGCGGGGAATCGGCATGAAGCTCCCCGCCCCTCCCCTGCGGAGCGTCACCGATATTGCACGACTTCTGGAAGCGCATGCGGATCTGCATGTGCTTCTTTTGCATGTGGAGAGCCTAAATCTGCCGGATAGCTGGATCGGCGCAGGCTTCTCCGCAGTGCCGTTTGGGATGTGCTTCACGACCGCCGCATCGATGCCTCGCGGCTTAACGATGTAGACGTGATTTTCCTCGATCCCGCCAATACTCATGAAGCGCATGATGTTGCCATTGCAAACAGGCTCCAGTTGCTTGCGCCGGGCGTTCCTAGAGCATTTTCCGGCGAAGTGGATCCGGTTCGCCGTCAGAAAATGCGGCAGAACAATGAGGAGAGCCGATTCCACGTAAGGGGAAACGGCTCTAGGGAGGTGAAGAACCAAGCCCGCATGCATCAACGTAACGGGGACGCGCCTTACCCGAGCGTGTTCGATGCCACCGCCCGCTGGCCGGAGACCGCCACCGCGATTGCAGCGAGAACGGTCCGAGGCCGTGTCGAGATCATCGCGCCTCGCGGCATCAATGATCTCGTCAACCTGATCGTAAGGCCGACGCCTGCGTCTGCTCACAAGATGGATATCTACCGCGCGCGCATACAGGCCAAGGACTGGGCAGCCCGCTGGCCTAGGCTCACCCTCCTGACGAGCGAGTGGCCATGCGATCCGCTTCATAGCTCCTTCTTCAGGAACGACACGTAAGGCTCGAAGCCGAACTGGCTGTAGGTGCGCACGGCACGCTCGTTCGCGACGAGAGCGCCAATCATCAGGCGCGTCAGGCCCGCCTCTTTCGTGAGGCGTTCGGCCTCCCTCAGCAGCATCCGGCCGATCCCCTTCCCGCGCCATTCCTCATGGATGATGAGATCCGTCACGGTGCCGTGGCTGCGGACTTCTGCGGCGACATAGGCTGCGTCCTGATCGAGCGAAAAACCCATGACGCCCACGACAATGCCGCCCGCTTCGGCCAGAACGATCCGCCCATTGCGCCGCGAGAGCCGAATCATGAGCTCGTCGTAATAGGCATTGGCTCCATCGTAGTCGCGCCGCCGGTCGCCCACGAGATCGGCCTCGAAGACATTGAGCTGATGGATCAGCTCCACGACCGTGTCGCGGTCTTGAGGCAGAGCTGTGCGCAGGGTGATGGAGGGCATGACGGAATCCGGGACGGCTTGCGAGGGCCCCTCTTAAACCAGCTTTCGTCTCTCTCGTCATGCCCACTTCGTCATGGCCGCACTTGGTTTACGGCCATCCACGCCTTCTGCGGGCTGAGACGTGGATGCCCGGGACTGACCCCCGGATCAAGTCCGGGGACGGGGATGACGAATGCGCAACGAAAAAGGCCCGGCTTGAAGCCCGGCCTGTTCACAACCGACGAGCAGAATCAGAGACTCTTCAGAATCTCGTCCACCACCTTCTTGGCATCGCCGAAGAGCATCATGGTGTTGTCGCGGAAGAACAGCTCGTTCTCCACGCCCGCATAGCCCGAGCCCATGCCGCGCTTGATGAAGAGCACGGTCTTGGCCTTCTCCACATCGAGGATCGGCATGCCGAAGATCGGCGAGGAAGGATCGGTCTTCGCAGCCGGGTTCGTGACGTCGTTGGCGCCGATCACGAAGGCCACGTCAGCCTGCGTGAACTCGCCGTTGATGTCTTCCAGCTCGAACACCTCGTCGTACGGCACATTGGCCTCGGCGAGCAGCACGTTCATGTGGCCGGGCATGCGACCCGCCACCGGGTGAATGGCGTATTTCACCTCGACGCCTTCTTCCTTCAGCTTGTCCGACATTTCGCGAAGGGCATGCTGCGCCTGCGCCACCGCCATGCCATAGCCCGGCACGATGATGACCTTGGACGCGTTCTTCATGATGAAGGCCGCATCGTCCGCCGAACCCTGCTTCACCGGACGCGCCTCGACCGCGCCGCCGGCAGCACCCGCCGTCTCGCCGCCGAAGCCGCCGAGGATGACGGAGATGAAGGAGCGGTTCATGCCCTTGCACATGATGTAGGACAGGATCGCACCCGACGAGCCGACCAGCGCGCCCGTGATGATGAGCGCGAGATTGCCCAGGGTGAAGCCGATGCCCGCGGCTGCCCAGCCCGAATAGGAGTTGAGCATCGACACCACGACGGGCATGTCCGCACCGCCGATGGGGATGATGAGCGTGACGCCGAGCACGAAGGACACCAGCACGATAAGCCAGAAGAGAGTGTGGCTCTCGGTGCGGATGAACATGACGAGCAGCACCAGCAGCGCCAGCCCCAGGCCGATGTTGATGAAGTGGCGGCTCGGCAGCAGGATCGGCTTGCCGGACATGCGACCGTCAAGCTTCAAAAACGCGATCACCGAACCGGTGAAGGTGATGGCGCCGATGGCGACGCCCAGCCCCATCTCGAAGAGCGAGCCGCCATGGATCGCGCCGGGAGCACCGATGCCGAAGGCCTGCGGCGCATAGAGCGCGCCAGCGGCGACGAGAACGGCGGCAAGGCCCACGAGGGAGTGGAAGGCGGCCACCAGCTGCGGCATCGCCGTCATGGGCACGCGCTTGGCCACCACCGCGCCGATGGCGCCGCCGATCGCGAGGCCCCAGAAGGCTAGGAACCAGCCGCCAAAGCCTTCCGGGGGCTGCACCATGAGCGTGGTGAGAATGGCAATTCCCATGCCCACCATGCCGAAGAGATTGCCCTGGCGGGAGGTGGTGGGATGAGAGAGGCCGCGCAGCGCCAGGACGAAGAGGACGCCGGAGACCAGATAGAGGATCGAGGCAAGATTCGCCGACATGGCCTCAACCCTTCTTGCGGTACATGGCGAGCATGCGCTGGGTCACCAGGAAGCCGCCGAAGATGTTGATGCTTGCCAGGATGAGGCCGACGAAACCGAGCGCCCGCGCCCAGATCGGGCCGTCGCCAAGGCCATCGGCCACATTGACGCCCACGGCCAGCAGCGCGCCGACCACGATCACCGAGGAGATCGCGTTCGTCACCGACATGAGCGGCGTGTGCAAGGCAGGCGTCACCTGCCAGACCACGTAGTAGCCGACGAAGATCGCCAGCACGAAGATGGCCAGACGAAACACGGTGGGATCCACCGCGCCGTGCGTGACGGTGGCGACGGCCGCACCTGCGGCAGCGGCCACCTGATCGGCTAGGACTTGCGCTTGCTCTGCGGCGCGCTGCGCGGTTTCGGCCGCTGTGCGGGCCTGCTCGACGGCCTGTTCGGGCGTGAGTGTCGCCATGAGATCCCCCTGGTAACTTAAGCTTTGGGCTGGAAGGCGGGGTGAATCACCGCGCCGTCCCGGGTCAGGCAGGTCGCCTTGACGAGCTCGTCGTCCCATTTGACGGAGAGCGCCTTGCTCTCCTTGTCGACGAGGGTCTCGACGAAGGCATAGAGATTCTTCGCGTAGAGGCTGGAGGCCGTGGCGGCGAGACGGCCGGGCACATTGAGATGGCCCACGATCTTCACGCCTTTGTGGTCCGCCACCTTGCCGGGCTTGGAGACCTCGCAATTGCCGCCGCGCTCGACCGCGAGATCGACGATCACCGAGCCGGGCTTCATGGATTCCACCATAGCCTTCGTCACGAGCTTCGGCGCAGGACGGCCCGGAATGAGGGCCGTGGTGATGACGATGTCCTGCTTGGCGATGTGGGAGGCGACCAACGCCGCCTGCTTCGCCTGATACTCCGCCGACATCTCCTTGGCGTAGCCGCCGGCCGTCTCGGCCTGCTTGAACTCCTCGTCTTCGACCGCAACGAACTTGGCGCCGAGACTTTCCACCTGCTCCTTGGCGGCGGGGCGCACGTCGGTGGCGGTCACCACCGCGCCGAGGCGGCGGGCGGTGGCGATGGCCTGGAGGCCTGCGACGCCTGCACCCATGACGAAGACGCGGGCCGCCGGAACCGTGCCGGCTGCGGTCATCATCATCGGCATGGCACGGCCATATTCGGCAGTGGCGTCGACCACGGCGCGATAGCCGGCGAGATTCGCCTGGGAGGAGAGGACGTCCATCACCTGCGCACGCGTGATGCGCGGCATCAGCTCCATGGCGAAGGCAGCGACCTGGGCATCGGCCAGGTTTTTCAAAGCCGCGTCCTGGCCGTAAGGGTCCATGATGGCAATCAGAAGCGCGCCGGGCTTCGCGCCGGCGAGTTCGCCGTCGGCAGGGCGGCGGACCTTCAGGATGATGTCGGCATCCCTCAAGGATTCCTCACGGGAGGGCGCGATTGCAGCGCCGGACGCCTCGAACTCGGCATCCGTGATGCCGGCCTTGGTGCCGGCTCCAGCCTGGACCACCACGTCGGCACCAAGGCCTTTGTACTTCTTGACCGTGTCTGGCGTTGCGGCGACGCGAGTCTCCGCTCCCTCGGTTTCGGAAAGAACGGCGATTCGCATAAATGCCCCCTTGCGATCGGTTGAGACAAAGAAAAGGCCCTGGAAACAGGGCCTTTTGCTGCTCAGTAGAGGAAGAGTGCCAGAAGCAGAAGCACGCCCACGGCGGCCGGGGCACGAACCCCGATCGAGGGAGCGATTGCCCCGATTGCCCCCGCAGCAAGTGACAGGATGACCCCGAAAATCGCCGTCAGCCAGGCATGCTTGATGCCGCCAACGGCCAGAGCCAGAACGTGACAGACGACGACGGCCGTGCCGATCTCGGCAAACCGCACGAACCCGTTGTAGGTCACCTCATGGGCAGGGCCGTCCATCTCCGGACTATAACCCCCATGCGGCGCATGTTTTGTATCGGCCATGGTTCAACGCCCTATTAGCATCGGTTGTTAATTGCTGCGTTTAGCGCATGCGGTGAGGCGCCGCAATCTTTCGCGACGCACTCAGGAAAACTTTATGAACGCGCGGGAGCGTTATATTATCCCCAAGAACTCGCGCCATTGCGGCAGGCAGACCGTCTCGTAGTCGTAGCGCTCCACCGCGATCCGGCGGGCCTCCTTCGCAATGGCGGCGGATTTCTCCTTGTCGATCAAGGTTTCGCGCACCCGCTCGGCGAGCGCCCTGTGGTCGAAGAAGGGGAAGAGACGCCCATTCACCCCATCCGTGATGATCTCGCGGACCGGGGCCGTATCCGAGGCCACGATCCGGCATTCGAGCGCCATGGCCTCAATGGAGGACCAGGATAGGACGAAAGGATAGGTCATGTAGATATGGGCCGAGGAGACCTGGAGCACCTTCACGAACTGGTCGTACGGCAGGTTTCCGACGAGATGGACGCGCGACCAGTCCACCGGCCGATCGATCTTTGACACGAAGTGGTCGTACCAGGACTTGCCGCCCGGGGCCCTGCCCGAATAGCTGTTGCCCTTGCCGCCGATGACGACGACCCGAAGCTCGGGGTCGACATCGAGCAGGTAGGGCAGGCTCTTGAAGACGATATGCGCCCCGCGCATCGGCTCGATGTTGCGGGTGACATAGGTGACCACGGGCTTCTGGCGGCTCAGCTTGGGGCCGTCCTTGCCGATCTGAATGCCCATGGTGGGATTGGGCACGAGCCGCTCGGTGTCGATGCCGTCGTGAATGATGGCGACGCGATCATGCAGATAGGTCGGGAAGGTATCGCGCTGGTATTTCGTCGGGGCGACGGCGAGGTCGGCGGCGTCGAGCGCGCCGAGCTGCATGGAGTTCTTTAGGCGGAGCCGCCAGATTACCTCTTCGTCGGTGACAGGGAACTCGGGATCGAAGTCGAGATCCTGGCCCTTGGCGTGGTAGTAATATTCGAAATAGGCCACATGCTTGGCTTTCGGCCAAACATCCTTCAGGAACAGGTTTTCGCCCCAGCCCGTATTGACCACCACCACGTCGGGCTCAAAGCCCCGGCTCGCAAGCTCCCGTGCCTTGTGCGCGACGCCATAGGCCCGTCGCAGGCGGGGAATGACCGGGGAGAAGCGAGCCTCGAACTGCGGGTCCTCAGGGCCGGGAGCCGGGTTATAGGGATAATATTTCACGCCCTTGAGAGCGCATTGCTTGGTCATACCCAGTGCCACGACCTCGTGCCCTTCGGCAACGAAGCTCTGGGACAGGCGCAGGAATTGGCCTGGAAAATTCTGGTGAACGAAAACGATCTTCATGGGCTGCCCCTGACGCTAGAGCATCGTTATAGCGGGAACCGGGTCCATTTTTGCTGACGCGGACCTCGGGTGCCGCACGATGCGCTGGGTTAAGGCCTGTAAGGCCGTTCCGCGCAAGACGCAACTTGATTACAGCGGAATCGGTAAACCGGAGGCGCCGAGAATCTCGGTTTGGCGTTGTGCCAGCCCCTCAAGGGAGAAGCGCGCGATCTCGGCCTCGAACAGCTGGTGGTAATTCAGCTCGGCCCTGAGATGCAGGAACACGGCCCCCAAGCCCACCGCCGCCCGGTCCATGAAGACGAACTCGCGCGGGACCGTGACCGGCCCCTTTTCTTTAAGCGCCTTGTGGACCTCGAAAGCCTGGCGGCGGCCGTATTCGCCGGGCTTCACACCGTCTGCCACCGTGCGGACGCGGTCGTCGAGAAGCGGTGCGTAGATGAAGCGCGCCCAGATGTTGAGAATGTCGATCAGCTCGTTCGACAGGTTCTTGAAGCCCCAGGTCTCGTAGGCATGGACGATCCGGGTGCGATCATTCGTCTGGAGCCCGCGATAGAGATCGACCACGCCGCCGACGAAACGGGGATGGAAGATGCGGATGCAGCCGTAATCGAGAAGGTTGATCCCCCTCGCCTCTCGGCCTTCGGAGAACACGGTGTAATTGCCAAGGTGAGGATCGCCGTGAATGACGGCGGCGTGGCTGAAGGGGTGCCACCATGCTTTGAACATCGCAATCGCGAGACGATTGCGGATCTCGACCGGGCTCTCCACGAATTGCAGGATCTTCTCGCCCTCAAGCCACTGCAGAGACAAGAGCCGTTTGGTCGATAACTCTGGATGAACCTGCGGAACGTGCACATCGTCCACGTCCGCCAGAGCCTTGGCATAGAGCGAGGCGTGCCTGGCCTCGCGCTCGTAATCGAGTTCCTCGCGCACGCGCTCGCCGATTTCCTTCGCGATCTCACGCGTATCGATGGCGGGATCCATGCGCCGATGCAGGGCGAACACGAATTCGAGCTGCTTCAGATCCGCTTCCACGGCCGATTGCATGTCGGGATATTGCAGCTTGCACGCGAGATTCTCGCCGTCCTTCGTCATGGCACGATGAACCTGGCCGAGCGACGCTGCGGCCGATGGGTTCAAGTCGAAGGAGCCGAAGCGGCTCTGCCATTGGGGCCCGAGTTCAGCCTGCATGCGCCGCTTGACGAAAGCCGCGCCCATGGGGGGCGCTTCGCTCTGCAGCTTCTGCAGTTCGGAGGCGTATTCCGGCGGAATGAGATCGGGAATGGTGGCAAGCAGCTGCGCCACCTTCATGATCGGTCCTTTCAGACCGCCCAGGGCCTGCGCGAGCGCCGCCGCATTGGAGGCATCCCGCGCATCGCCGCCGAAGAGGCGTGCTCCCGCCATGCGCGCGGCCACACCGCCCATGTTGGCACCCACCCGCGCATAGCGCGCAGCACGGGCGGAGAAGCGGTTTGCTTCGTTGTCGCGTTCAGCCATAAAAACAGTTCTTTCCGATGACGTCACAAATGGGCTTGAGCGCTCTTTAATGAAGGAGCGCCTCAAGCCTATTGCGCCGACGCGGGCATCACGCCGCCTTTTCCATCGCCTCCAGCTCGCCGATGAGCCGCTCGATCATGGACAGACCGATCTGCCAGAAGGACGGATCGCGGGCGTCGAGGCCGAACGGGGCGAGAAGCTCCGAGTACGGCTTGGAGCCGCCGGCTGAGAGCAGCGCAAAATAGCGATCCACGAAGCCCTCGTTCGAGCGCTCGTAGATGCCGTAGAGCGAATTCACCAGGCAATCGCCGAAGGCATAGGCATAGACGTAGAACGGCGAGTGGATGAAGTGCGGGATATAAGTCCAGAAGGTCTCGTAGCCGGGACCGAGGCGGATTGCCGGACCAAGGCTCTCGTCCTGCACGGACATCCAGAGTTCGCAGAGCTTATCGGCGGTGAGCTCACCGTTGCGGCGCTCCAGATGCACCTTGCGCTCGAAGGAGTAGAACGCGATCTGGCGTACGACCGTGTTGATCATGTCCTCGACCTTGGCCGCCAGCATCGCCTTTCGCTGCACCGGGTCCTTGGTCTGGTCGAGCAGGCGGCGGAAGGTGAGCATCTCACCGAACACGCTCGCCGTTTCCGCGAGCGTCAACGGCGTCGGTGCCATCAGCGCACCGTTAGGCGCGGCGAGAACCTGATGCACGCCGTGGCCTAACTCGTGGGCGAGCGTCATCACATCTCGCGGCTTGCCCTGGTAGTTGAGCAGCACGTAAGGGTGTGCAGACGGCACGGTCGGATGTGCGAACGCACCCGGCGCCTTGCCGGGGCGCGTCGGCGCATCGATCCAGCCTTCGTCGAAGAAGCGGCGGGCGATGTCGGCCATGCGCGGCGAGAAGGCGGAATAGGCGGACAGCACGGTCTCACGCGCCTCGTTCCAGGGAATGGTGCGCTGCTCGACTTTGGGAAGCGGCGCGTTGCGATCCCAATGGTCGAGCTTGTCCTTGTTAAACCACTTGGCTTTCAGCGAGTAATAGCGATGCGACAGGCGCGGATAGGCTTCGCGCACGGCGGCGACCAGGGCATTCACCACCTCGCGCTCGACGCGGTTGGCGAGGTGACGGGAATCCGCCACATCCTGGAAGCCGCGCCAACGGTCGGAGATTTCCTTGTCCTTGGCGAGTGTGTTCGTGACCAGCGTGAAGGTGCGAAGATTCGCCTTGAAGGTCTTGGCGAGCGCATCGGAGGCATCCTTGCGCACGCTCTCGTCCGGATCCTGCAACCTGTTGAGGGTCGGCTCGATGGGAAGCTCCTCGCCGCGCACGGTGAAGCGTAAGGAGGCGATGGTCTCGTCGAACAGGCGGTTCCAGGCGGAGCGGCCCGTCACAGACTTTTCATGGAAAAGCTGCTCGATCTTGTCCTCGAGCTGATAGGGCTTGTCCTTCCGCAGGTCCTCGATCCAGGGCTTGTAGTGAGACAGCGGGGCCTGAGCCACCGCCGTGTCCAGCACCTCATCCTCGATACGGTTCAGCTCGAGCCCGAAGAAGAGCAGTTCCGTCGAGGCCGCGGTGAGGCTCTCCTGCGTGTCGCCATAGAACTTGGCCCGAACCGGATCGGTCGTATCCCCGGAATAGATGAGTCCGGCATAGGACATGAGACGTCCAAGCAGGTCCTCCAGCGCTTCATAACGCTTGATCACGTCAGTAAGGACCTGGGGAGCGTTCTCGGTCCGAGCGATCCCGTCGAGCTTGCCGCGATAGGCCTCGGCGAAGGCCTTGCACTCTTCCGCGGCTTTCGCGAGATCGCTCTTGAACGCCTCGCTGTCCATGCCCGGGTAGAGGTGGGACAGGTTCCACTCAGGAAGTGAGCCGAGATCGACCTGAGCGGCGCCGGTTGAGGATGGCTGATTCACGGGAGAAGCTTTCTGGGACATTGCTGAAAGAAAGGTTGAAAGAGGTTGCACCACATATTGGCTGCCTAGCCTCTCGGATCAACCCAGGCGTTTGGGGGAAGGGTCCCCCTCAAAAGCGGCCGGCGTTAAGTCCCGGTTTACCCTTGTCGCCCAGCATCGCCGGGAGCGATTCCCTTGAAACTTGTTCCCTCATGCCCCTCCACCGGTTCTTCGCAGACGATATCCGAGCTCTTCGCCAGGGCACGGCCGGTTTCGTCACGAGCTCGGAGCGGGAAAGGACGGCTCGGCTCGCCGACCGGGGGGCACGTTCGGCCCTCCCAGTCTTGATCGAGACGGAGGCCGGCAGCGGTGCCAAGGCGCTGGCCATGGCGATCCACGAGAACAGCGATCGCAGGACCCGCCCCTTCATCAGTCTGCTGACGGAAGAGGCCTTCTGGGAGGGAAGCACTCAGGAGGCCAGCCTCCTCCGGCACCTGAAGGAAGCCAATGGCGGCACGCTGTTCATCGAAGGCGTGGAGCACCTGTCGCAGGAAGCTCAAACCCAGCTGACGGAGACGATTTTCCACCAGGATACAGCCTCGCGGCCGGCCCGCCGCCTCGATGTGCGGATCATCGCGAGCGCTGGCTTCAACCTGGCCGACGAGGTGCGCAAAGGTCGATTTAGCCAAGACCTCTATTATCGCCTCCAAGCGATGCCTCTTGCTCTACGTCCTTTAAGGGCTCGGCGCGAAACGATCGCCGAATGGGCTCACTTTTTCGCCGAGCGCTTTGCAAAGGACGAAGGGAAGAAGATCCGGGGATTGTCGGCGGATGCACTGACCTTGCTGACCCGCTACGACTGGCCGGGTAATCTCCGACAACTCGAAAATGCCGTCTATCGCGCGGTGATCCTCGCCGATGGAGCTTTTCTGACACCTAGCGAGTTTCCCCAAATTGCGGCCCATGTGGAGGGCTTCCGCATTGAGATCCCGCCGGTTCCGGCGGCAAGAACGCTTGCGCCCATTCGCATGCAGGAACCGCCTGAGAAACCTGCTCCGCACGCGCTTTCGCTGATTCGTGAGAGCGGCGACATGCTGACATTGGCGGAGCTGGAAGAGCGCGCGATCCGCTTTGCCCTTCAGCATTATCAAGGGCATCTGTCGGCTATCTCACGTCATCTCGGAATCGGCCGCTCGACCCTTTACCGAAAATTGAAAGAACTTGGTTTAAGCGATGCAGCCGCATGACGCCTTCGTGCGTTAAGCGTAGCAGACGTGTGCCCGCACACTGACGAATCTCATTTGAAGGCGGAGGATGCAACGTCCTCCAACCCATTGCGATAAGGGAGATGGGTCATGCGTGATTTGCGCAAGACGGCATTATGGCTGGGCCTGATCGGATCGGCGTCACTCTTGTCTCTCTCCGCAATGGCGCAGACCGTTACGAGCGGCACGACCGATGCGCCCCAGCCTGTTCTTGCACTGAGCCCCGCCGAACCATCGTTCCACGATGTGTCGATGCCTCCCGCAACGGAAAAGGAGAACACGGCCCTCCAGGCGATCCCTGTGCCCGATCCCGCGCCGGTGACCCTCGACACTGCCGGTCTGAAGCCGGCTCCCGCTATCGAGATCCCCTTACCTGATGCCGCACCCGTCACCGCACTCATGCAGCAGGATGTGCTGCGCATCATGATGGAAGGCTTGCTCGCCGATGATGCAGCCATGCGCGATCTGGGCTTGAGCAAGAAGGAACGCGAGGCTCTGACATCCTTCTATGCGCAGGCCGAGCGTCCTTTGGCCTGGGCGCAGGATGGCGCTTTCACACCCGCCGCCATGGGGGCCGTCGCGCGGCTCAAGGCTGCCGACGAGGACGGGCTCGATTCAGCGGCCTATCCCCTGCCCGATCTGAAGCTGCGGAAAGACGCCTCTCCCTCTCAATGGGCAGAAGCCGACCTCAAGCTCTCGGCTTCCGTGATCCGCTACGCACGCGACGCCCGCGGCGGACGCATCGAGCCGTCCAGCCTCTCGCGGCTGGTGACGCCGAAACTGGCGATTCCCAGTGCCGACGACGTTCTGACGAAAGTCGCCTTCGCAAAGGACGCGAATGCGGCGCTTGCCTCCTATAACCCGCCGCATGCGGGCTATCGTGCTCTCAAAGAGCGGCTTGCGGAACTGCGCGCCAATCATCCCTCGCAGCCGAGCGTGCGTGTGCCCAAGGGCCCGGCGCTTCGGGTCGGCATGAAAGATCCGCGCGTACCGCTGATCCGCGCCCGCTTTAATCTGAAGGACGACCGGAACCAGAATGTCTATGACGAGCGTCTGGCCTCAGCGGTCGCGGCTTTCCAGAAGGAAAAGGGCCTGCCCACCAACGGCATTCTCACGCCGCAGACGGTCGCTGCCTTGTCCGGCCCCTCGCTGGCGCAGCGGGAGGCGGGATTGATCGCCAATATGGAGCGCTGGCGCTGGCTGCCCGAGGACCTTGGGGCACGCCACATCATGGTGAATGTACCGGAATTCCGCCTGCAGCTCATGGAGGGCGGCAAGGTTGCACACGAGACGCGGGTGATTGTCGGTAAGGAGCAATCGCAGACACCGATCTTCTCCGAGGACATGAAGTACCTCGTGGTCAACCCGTCCTGGACGATCCCGCCGTCCATCATGAAGAAAGAGATTTTACCTGCTCTCGCGAACGATCCGTATTACGCCGCGAGGAAGGGCTACAAGATCATCCGCAGGGGTGATCGCATCATGGTGCAGCAGCCGCCGGGCGAGCGCAACGCGCTGGGCTTCGTGAAGTTCATGTTCCCCAACCAGCACGCGGTCTATCTGCACGATACACCCAACCGCAATCTGTTCTCGGCCTCCAAACGCGCCTTCAGCCATGGCTGCGTGCGCGTGGACAAGCCCTTCGCGCTTGCGGAAGAGATCATGGGCGAGGGCGGCAAATGGACCGAGGAGAAGCTGCGGGGCCTGATCGGCAAGGGCGAACGCACGGTGTTCCTGCCGAAACCCCTACCCGTGCACCTGGCTTACTTTACGCTCGCGGCTGACGAGAAGGGCGGGCTCAAGTCTTTCCCCGATCTCTACGGCCTGGATCAGAAGGTCCGGGCGGCTCTCAGCCTCGCTCCCTGATTTCCTTCAAAAGCGGCCTTTAAAGGCCGCTTTTTTGTGGCCTATTTAACTTCAACGTAACCGTCTTCGGCAAAGATCCTTTCACTATAAGTGATTACTGCACTGCCCCGAGTGCAGCGAGTACGAGACGAGTATCCCAGTGAGAGTATTGCGTTCGGACGGCTTGGTGCGTCGCGCCGGCATTGGTCTTGCGGCCTTCTTGGCCGTCATGGTCGGCGGCGTGCGCGGCACGCAGGATGCCATCGCCAACGGCGATACGCGCACGTTGACCTTCTATCACAACAACACCAAGGAAACTCTCACCGTGACGTTCCGGCGCAACGGCCAGTACGATTCTGCCGCCCTGCAGCAGCTCAACTGGTTCCTGCGCGACTGGCGGCGCGACGAGCCGACTCGCATGGACCCGCGCCTGTTCGATACGGTGTGGGAGGTCTATCGAGAGGTAGGTTCCAGCGCGCCCGTGCACGTGAACTCGGCTTACCGATCGCCTCAGACCAATTCCATGCTGCGCCGGCGTTCCAGTGCCGTGGCCAAGAACAGCCAGCACATGCAGGGCAAGGCCATGGACTTCTATCTGCCCGACGTGTCTGCCGCGCGCCTGCGCGCCGTCGGCATGAAGCTCCAGAATGGTGGCGTCGGCTATTATCCCAATGCCTATACGCCGTTCGTCCATCTCGATGTGGGCAGCGTTCGCGCCTGGCCACGCATGACGCGCGATCAGCTCGTGGGCCTGTTCCCCGACGGCAAGACGGTGCATATTCCGGCCGATGGCAGGCCTTTGCCCGGCTACGACATGGCCCGTGCCGAAGTGCTGGCCAAGGGCGGCACTGTGGCGGGCTACTCGGCTTATGCGGATGCGGAAGAGGCGATTGCCGCCCAGCAGCCGCGCCGCAAGAGCTTCTGGGCGACCCTGTTCGGTCTTGAGGATGAGGAGGAGGATGCGGAGGAGATCCGCACCGCTTCCCGCCCAGGCCGCACGCTCGTGGCATCGCGCAGCACCAGCTATCCGCCGGGCAGCTCCTATACGGACGATGTGTCGCCCCAGACCGTCCTGCAGCAATACGAGAACAGGAACGCGCCGGTTGCGCGCCAGGCTCCTGTGATGGTGGCGCAGGCGCGGCCCGAGCCTGCTCCGGCACCTGCCGTGGTGGCCGCAATGGCACCGGCCCTACGCGAGGATCTGTCACCTCCTGCATCGGCTCCTCTGCCGCCGACGCGCATCAGCGGCATGCCGAGCACGGTCGATACGCCAAGCGGCCCGACGCTCGCATGGCAACAGGGACCGGGAGCGCAGAACGAGATGTCGATTGCCAAGGGTATGGCTTTCGCACCGATGCCGCCGCGCCGTCCCGACGCGGATGACGCGGGCGAGACCACCGTGCTCGCCTACGCCCCGCTCCCGCCTGTACGCCCCGGCTCGCTCGCTGAGACGAATCCGATCCCGCTGCAGAGCGAGCTGCGCGGCCCAGTGGAGGTTGCATCCGCAAGCTCGGCTCCCCTACCCCCGCCACGTCCTGACCGTGCTGTCGCTGTCGCCTCTGCGGGCCCCGTCGACATTCCGGTCACAGGCTCGACGCCAAAGGACCTGCCCAAGGCTTCGACGAAAGATTCCAAGGCGAAGACGGTTGATGCTCCCGAGCCGAAGGCTCCTGCAGCCCATGCGCCTCAGAAACCGACGGCGCTGAGCGCATTGATGGCGGCGGAACCCAGCGTCCATATGGGCTTCTCCAACAAGCCCGTAGGAGATCTTGCGACGAACCGTTTCACAGGCCCGGCCGTCAAGCCGCTGCCGGTGGTCAGATAAGGAAGAAGGGCCCCTCCCGGGGCCCTTTTCATGTTCAGTCGCCATGCTTGCGGCTGTAGCTGCTGCGAGGCGCCGGAGCCCAGCCTTCAGGCCTGGTCTTCGGCTTGTAGATCTCGACGAGCAGCGGATGGCACACGGCCACATCACTCGAATGCTCCGAGCTGCAATCACCGCCGGGGCAGGCCGACAAAGCGCCGAGAAGATCGATCTCCGCGAAGAACTCCAGGTAATCGCCGGGACGAACGGGGCTAGCCTTCATGAAGTACTGGCCCGTATCGCGCGTGAAGCCCGTGCACATGAAGACGTTGAGCACGTCGTGCACCGCAGGTTCCACGGACTCGCGCGAGCGGCCTACCCTGTCGGCGAGTGCGCGCGTCAGGTTCGAATGGCAGCAATGGTGATATTCATGACCGGAGAGGAGCTTGTGCGTGTAGGGATCGCAGCGCGTGCCGATGACGTCGTGCACCGAGCCACCGAACTCGTCGAAGCCATACCAATCGAGCGTGTCATGCGTGATCGTCGCCATGGGCCGCAAGTAGGGCAGGCATGACCAGAGCTGATCGCCGGTGGACAGATGCGTGCCGTGCAGCGCGCGCGTCTTGCCGGAGAAGAAGCGCTCATTGAGATCTTCTGCTGCCCAGAGGTTCAAGTCTCCCACCTGCGGGCCTTCGATGCTCACGATGCGAAAGAAGGAGCCGGCCGGCACCGAGAAGCAGCGGGCTTCGCGTGGCGGCACGATGACCTCATCCACCTTCTGCCAGCCCTCACGCACCGCCTGATAGGCCGCAAGGTTGGGACGGGGCAGGGTATCGACGGGATAGCAGATGACCGGAGGAATCTTCCGGCGCGCCTCGGCATCCTGCGGTTCTGTCACTTCGTTACGCGCTCGCTTCATCAATCTCTCCTGGCAATGATTGCCCGTTTCGCCCTTCCCTATAGAAGAGCGGGGGGCAAGCGGCGACAAAAAACAGTTTCGCCATAGGACCTTTTGCTGTCGCTCCCTTTGCTGTTCTATGGCCGAGGCTCAAGGACAAAACGATGATTGATACGAACTCTCAACGCCCGCTAGAGGCGTATCCGCACAGGACGTCCGCCGAGATCCGCTATGCGGACATGGACCGACAGGGGCACGTGAACAACGCGGTCTTCGCCACCTACTCGGAAATCGGCCGGGTGGCTTTCATGTATGATCCTGAAAGGCCGCTCGCGCCCAAAGGCACGAGCTTCGTGATCGCACGGCTGCTGATCGATTTCCGCTCCGAGCTCTTCTGGCCCGGTACCGTCAATATCGGCACAGGGGTTCTCAAAGTCGGCCGCAGCTCGTTCACGCTGGCGCAGGGCATGTTCAATGACGGTCGTCTCGCCGCGACGGCGGAGGCCACCATCGTCATGGTCGACAAACAGACGCGCCGCCCGACGCCGCTTCCCGCGGATACGGTGGGCGTCCTGCATAGCCTTCGGCTGGACGACCTGCCTCAGGATTGAAGCAGGTCCGATCACGAGAAGGATTGCTGATCTTGTCAGCTGGACAGATCGAGCTTGCAGGTTTTGCGGAACGTGTCGAATGCATCGTCAGATCCACCGACATCGAACACATACTGATTATTGCTCATCTCGACAGCGACCTTGCCCTTGGCCGCTCCGATCATCTTGATCGCCGCTCTGAACGCCTCTTCCGTTCGACCATAACCGGAGATGGGGAGCTCATACATCAGATATCCCTCGTCCTCGACCGGAGCGAAGGGCAATTTGAAAACCTCTCCCTTGTCGACTCTGAGGCTGAAGACCTCGAACTCTTCGTACTTGGCCGCCTTGTCATAGCGGGTTCCCGTATAGACGTACAAAGAAATGGATTTGTCCTTGTCGTCCCAGCACTTCATGGCAAGTGCCACGTCGTCGTCACCGTCCAGAGTCGTTTCCATATAGGCGACCTTGTCATCGGTCATGGGATCTTCGTCGACATCGGTTTCCCATTTTGCGATGGCCGGCGCGCCCAGCAACAACGTTGCCGCGACTGCAGCTATAAAGCATTTCATGATATGCCCCCTTGTCAGCATCCTGATCCTGAGCAGTAAGCTCTAAGGAAGTCCAGATGGTGGAATGGAGGCTTGGCTCCAATCTGCTGATGCGCGTCGCCGGTCCTCCGTTCGGGCGGCTTCCGTTTTGGACGCCCTTTTAAGAGCAATCGCCTCCCTCCGCGTGCAGCCCTAGAAATCACGCTGGATGCGTGGAGCAGACCATGCAGGACGAGGATGCCGAGCCAATTCTGGAAGTCCGATCCCAGTCGCCGGCGAACGACCGCTTAGCGCTGGTGATGGATTGGGTCGGCCTGTCAGCAGCCGTCGGCATGATCGTGGCTGCCGTTACCGTTGCGACGTGATCCGTCTACTGGCGCAAGGCAAGGCTCCTGCACGCCCTCAGAACCGTTCCGTCCCTAGGCCTTGCGGAAAACTGCATGTAACATCCTTCAATTGGATTATAATCAACTCCAATATCCAAGGTTGGGCTGATCATGGCTCCATCGCGAGGGGAAGCTGAGCAGCCTAGCGAGGAGGTTCCGATGTACAGGCACATTCTGATCGCAACGGACGGATCATTTCTGGCGTCACGCGGTGTCGCGCATGGCGTTCAACTGGCCAAGGCGCTAAACGCCAAGGTTACTCTTCTTACGGTCTCGGAGCGCTTTCACGCCTTCAGTCTGGAGGCCGAGCAGCTTGAAGAGACAGCCTCGTCCTTCAAGGAGCACGTGGCGAAGGAGGCGTCGAAAACTCTCGAAGAGGCAGCCAAGGTGGCTGCGGATGCGGGCGTCGAGGCAAGTCCCATCCACCGTGAGGACGACGAACCTTATCAGGCCATCGTTCGTACTGCGGAAGGCCGAGGCTGTGACCTGATCGTCATGGCATCCCACGGCCGCGGTGGCGTTTCCGCCATGTTTCTCGGCAGCGAGACCCTGAAAGTTCTTTCACACTCGAAGCTGCCGGTCCTTGTCGTCCGCTAACCCCCTTTTCGGGAATGGGCCCCTCGCTCAAGCCACTGATGTGAGGGGCTCGTCGTTCTGACCATGCAATAGACAAGCTGGATCAGCCTCAGTTCCGTTTCCGTTCTCAAGATCACGATGCGGGTGCTCGACTTCGAACGGCAGGTCTGGCGCAGGTGATCGTCATGGACACTGGTGATCGTCATGGAGACTAAAGCATCGGACCCAAAGGGGATTCCACTTTTGGGATCGATGCTCTCCTTCTGGAGGAGCGCATCGTGTAACGCGGAAAACCGCGTCCCCTTTTCACTGACGTGGCCCTTCGGGTCCGCACGATGCGCCAGACCATCTCCGTCTCTGGGACGGATCAACTGACGTCCATAGAGGCTGGCCGCTCGAACTCATGGATCTCGTTTGCGCTCCATCAAAGACGAGTCTCCCTAGACGAGAGATGTTCCTCAACACCTTGAGGCTCCTCATGCGTCTTTTTCTTGGAGGTCCAATGTCGGCGTCACTGCCAGCACACGCATGTGGCGAAAAGACTCCGCGCGTGCTGTCCGCCCGGCAGAAGCGGCGCGTTCACTCGTTCATTCTGTTGACTGCCGCCCTGATTGTATTTGCTGGATTCTATGGAGCCCTTGAGCGCCTCGGCTGGATCCTGCCGCATGGCACAACGCTCGCAGGGATCCATGGGCCGATCATGATATGCGGGCTTTTTGGAACCCTGATCAGCCTCGAGCGTGCTGCCGCCCTTGGGTCCATATGGAGCTACGTTGCCCCTACTCTATCGGTGCTTGGAAGTCTCGCTTTAATTGCTGGCGCTCCTATGGAAGTGGGTGCGCTTGCCTATGTCATGGCAGCATTCCTGCTGGCCGGAGGATCGCTTTTCATCACGCTTCAGCAGCCCGCCCTCTTTACAGGAACGCTGTTGTTCGGAGCCTTGGCGTGGCTCGCTGGAAATGTGCTCTGGCTCATGGGCCTTTCGGTCCCCGAGGTCTCCGGCTGGTGGGTCAGTTTCCTGATCCTCACCATCGCAGGCGAGCGTCTCGAGATGAGCCGTATCGTGGCACCCCAGCGCAAAGGCGAATTCCTATTCCTCTTCGCCATCAGCCTGCTTGCAGCCGGAGCGCAGAACCAGCTGACAGGCGAGAATGGCGCCATTCTGTTTGGCAGCGCTCTCATCGTGCTGGCTGCCTGGCTCCTGCGTCATGACATTGCCCGCCTGAACATCCTGCGGACAGGGCAAACTCAGTTCATGGCCGTATGCATGATGTCGGGATATGCTTGGCTGGCGATCGTCGGAGCATTACTGATCGCAGCCCCCGCCAGCAACGGCTTCGCGTACGGCGCCATTCTTCACGGATTGCTGGTCGGCTTCGTCCTGTCCATGGTGTTCGGCCATGCCCTCATCATACTTCCGGCTGTTGCCGGAATCCGCATTCGCTATTCATCTGCACTCTATGGGCCATTGATGCTCCTGCATGCCTCGATGGCCCTGCGCCTGGTCTGCGACCTCACGGACTGGACCAGCGGACGGCAAGCCAGCGGGATCGTAACTCTCTTTGCACTCGTAGGGCTCGCCAGTATTCTGGCTCTCACCTCGCGCCGGAGCCGCAGGCGCCTTTCCAGCGACAAAGGCCAGATCATCCACGGCGATGTCGTTGATGCGCCTGCCCCGGAGCCTAGGTAATGGCCATGCTCGTTCCAAGGCATGTTGCTGGGTGGGCTCGAAAGGCAACTGCCTTTATTTCCGCCTTGGTGTTGGCTCTCCACATTCTCTTGATCGCTCTGGGGGCTGGCCGCGCCACCGACGGCGCGATGGAGAATGCCAGCATTCATGCCGCCCACATGGCGCAGGCGACAGATCACAATGCTGACATGCCCGAAGGAGGTATGACGCACAAGGTTCCGTGCTGTATCTTCGGCGCGCATCCCGGGCTGCCTCCTTCTCCCACTGGGTATGCTTCCTGGCTTTGGCCAAGGATTGAATCTCATATTCTTGCATTCCAGCATCCGACGGAAGCAGCAGCAAACATCGTCCTGTTTCGTCCCATCGGCCCGCGCGCGCCTCCTGCAGCTGCCTGAGCCGCCACACGAAACTCTCTTCAACAGGACTGAATCATGTTTACAGATCGCTTTCGTTCGATGCTTGTCGCGTCGTCTCTCATTGCTCTTGCAGGCCCTGCCTTGGCTCACACGACCCTTGAAACGCAGCAAGCGCCTGTCAACTCAACATACAAGGCCGTGCTGCGTGTCGGCCACGGTTGCGACGGCGCGCCGACCTTGAAATTAAGGGTGCGTGTTCCGGAGGGCGTGATTGCCGTCAAGCCCATGCCCAAATCCGGGTGGACGATGGAGACGGTCAAAGGAACCTACGACCAGCCTTATGACTACCATGGGACTCCCACCACCGAGGGCGTGAAGGAAATCATCTGGACAGGCAAGCTGCTGGACGAACACTACGACGAGTTCGTCTTCCGTGCGTTCCTGACGGACCACCTCAAGCCTGATACCACGTTGTATTTTCCAACCGTACAGGAATGCGGCGGCGGCAAAGCGGATCGGTGGATTGAGATCCCTGCGGAGGGCAAGAAGGTGGATGATTACAGGTATCCCGCTCCCGGGCTGAAGCTCTTGCCCGCAAAGGCTGAGACCCATTGATTGATGAGAAGAGCCACGCCCTGGCTCTCTCTAGGATCGAACCATGCGCGTGCTCTTCACGATTATCTGGTTTGCGCTCGCCCTTCTATGTGGCGAGCGCGCCTTCGCGCATGCGGCACTTGTCTCCTCGAATCCTGCGGATGGAGCCGTCGTCGAGACGGCTCCATCCAAGGTAGAGCTACGCTTCAACGAGCCCGTTGCTCCTTTGACTGCCAATCTGGCGGACGCGCAGGGACGGGTTCATCACGGGCTGCCTGTTGCCGGCCATGACACCATTCTCGATATCACCCTACCAGCCGATCTCCCCCTCGGCAGTCATGTCCTGAGCTACCGTGTGGTTTCGGGTGACGGTCACCCGATCAGCGGTTCCGTTGTTTTCTCGATTAGAACGTCATCGGCAGTCAGAACAGGTTCGGACGCGAAACAATCCTGGGATGTCCACGTCGCTCTCTGGCTTTCGCGGATGCTGGTTCATCTGGGATTGTTCGCAGGCGTGGGAGGCGTGTTCTTCCAAAGATGGATCGCGCCCACCCTCCCGTCTCGGAAAACCGCTCAAATATTGACCATCCTCCTTGGTGTCGGAGCCGGAGCGGCACTGGCCTCTCTGGCTTTTCAAGGACTTGATGCTCTCGGGCTTTCGCTCACCGATTTGGGATCGCCTCTTGTATGGTCGGCCGGATGGCGGACATCGTTTGGTCCGACGATCGCGGCCGCGCTGACTGCGTTCGCAGTAGCATCGGCCAGCAAGCAAGTCAGAGTGGAGACGTGGGGGCGAGGGTTGAGCCTTTTGGGTCTCGTCGGCGTTGGAGTATCGATGACACTGAGCGGTCATGCCAGCTCGGCGTCTCCTCAATGGCTGATGCGTCCTGCCGTGTTCCTGCACAGCATCGGGGTTGCTTATTGGGTCGGAGCCCTGATCCCATTGATGCTGCTTCTGCGCCAGGCTCCGCCTTTGCTGGCCCTTCCGGTTGTTCGCCGGTTCTCGTCCGGAGCGCTTGTTGCTGTGGGGCTCATGAGTTTGGCTGGCGTTATGCTGGCGGTGGTCCAGGTCGCCGCGCCCGCCAATCTTATCGGCACGGCCTACGGCCGGATTCTCGTTGTAAAGACGTTGCTTGTCACGGGGCTCCTCGGCTTGGCAGGCATGAATCGTCTTTGGCTCACACCAGCGCTAACGGCTCCCGCAGGATCTGGTCGGAAGTGGCTCATACGATCCATCGTGACCGAGACTGCGCTCGTTGTAGCCATTCTCGCACTTGCAGGGTTGTGGCGTTTCACTCCTCCCCCACGAGTGCTTGCATCCGCGCCAGAGATCAGCTCTTCGACAAGTGTTCATCTGCATGCACCCAAACTCATGGCGCAAGTCACCCTCTTTCCAGGGCGTAGCGGAGCGACGCGAGCGAAAATCCTCGTCGCCTCCGTGCATGGGGAGTCCGTGGATGCCAAAAAGATTTCACTGGTCTTGGCAAAGCCCGATTCAGGAATCGAACCCATTGAGCGCCCTGCCGTGAAAACAGGAAGAAGCGAATGGTCTGTCGATGGTTTGGTGCTGCCGCTGCCGGGGTCCTGGCAAGTCAAGGTCGAGGTCCTCGTCGACGACTTCGAAAAAGCCAGTCTGGAAGGGCTTATCACGATCAGGCCTTGACCGGGTAACGGCAGTCGTCAGATCACACCATGAGATTTCGTTTAATCTCTCCGGAGTTCCGGGAGATCGGCGCGCAGCCAGGCTAGCCGCGCAATGGCACGTCCGGCTAGCATTTGAGCCTGCTCCAGTTCTTTTTCGTCTCGGAGAGAATCGCCGGCGGCCAGATAACGATCGGTGAGCAATTCGGCCAAAGCCAAGGTATCATCCAAAGCCGACCGCGTTGCTGCCGGCCCAGGAACAGACAGGGGGAAACGCTCAAGCTCCTCTGCATGGCGACGCGCTTCCTCAGCGAAGTTCTGGAGGCGCGAGCGCTCCTCTGAATGCGGCGCTTGAGCCGCCATGGACTTCAGCAGATCTGCAAGCCGCCTTTCCAAGCGGGCAGCGTCACTCTCGCTCCCCTGCGCATCTGAGCCAGCCTGCTCACGCTGCGCATGAAATGCATTCCGCCGCTCGCGCCGAAGCGTGGAGACGTGCTCCAACTCCTCATGGGCCATTGTCTCCGCCGCCTGACGAACTTCGGCCAACCCCGCATGTGCGGCGACATAAGTCCAAAAGGCAAAGGCGCGCTCCTCGTTGCGGACCGCCATGGAAAGGGCACGGTAGGCACTCAGCAGGTGAGGATCGGTTGTTGCAGCCCCTTCATCATCGAAGGTTTCAGGAAGCTGCCACCGAATAAGAGTCGGGTCGGGATCCTTTCCCTTCGTCTTCTGCGACCAGTGAACGACATTGTCGAGGTGACCTCTCTCATCGGCTGAGAGACGCTCGAAGACCTCGGCCAGGGCTGGATTGCCCTCCCGGCGCATGCGCTCGGCAATCTCGGCATAGCGAGTCGCCGCCTCGTGCTCCATGGCGGATGCAATGGCAAACAGTTCCTCGAGAGATCGTACGGACCCTGCAGGCTCAGCTTTCAGAAGCGGCATCCGGCTCTCCAGACATTATGGGTCAAGCATCGCAAAAAAGGCGGGGGAGCGCCAGACGTTGACAATGAACTATCTTGCCGTCACCTTGCGCCAGATCAATGAACGCTCTGCTGAAGCGCCCCATGATGCGCTGGGTTCGTTGACCGCCTTACCCGTCAGCGCACCTCGGAAAATGCATTGGCCGGGACTGGAACGTTTTCCGCTCGCCAGCCGGTTTGTTTTTTCCGTTCAGAAACCTTTCTGAATGCGGACGGTCCCCTGTTGGAAAGATTGCGTCTTCTGCATCTCGCCCCATCACGGCTCATCCCTTGCCTGCAGACAGTGCTGATCGGGATCTTCTCCATCATTGTGCTTGTCACGCTGGCGGGTCAGGCTCTGGCAGCCGGACGTGTGCAGGAGTTTCTCCCCAAAGCTCGACCGGGCGAACTCATCCCGGGAGCCGACAGATTCGGTCAGGCCGAAGGCGATCCGCCTCTCATTCCTGCCTTTGATGGAGAGCGCCTTCTCGGGTACGTTTATCTGAATTCCGATTTCACGAGTACCGTCGGCTATTCCGGCAAACCGATTCACATGCTGGTCGGAATCGACCCGCAAGGGACGATCCGGGGCATCAAGCTTGTCGACCACAAAGAGCCCATTGTTCTCATCGGCATTCCGGAGCAGCGCATCGTCGCTGCGGTGAACACGCTTGTCGGAAAGGACATGAAGCCGGTTGCGACCGGGGCCGAGCGCCCATCCCAGGTTGACATCGTCAGCGGAGCGACCGTGACGATCCTGGTGATGGGCGACAGCGTCGTACGCTCCGCAGTTCGAATCATCCGCAGCGGACGCCTTGACGGAGCGGGGCCGGTGGCTCGCGCCAATGCTTCCGCCGCTATCATCAAGAACCTCGATCTCAGCAAGAGCGAAATCAGGGATTGGCAAACCCTTCTCGGCGACGGTTCGGTTCGCCGCCTGTCACTCACTGTCGGCGAAGTCAATGACGCCTTTGCGAAGGCAGGCAATCAGGAAGCTGCGAACAACGCTGAAACGAACGAGCCTTCCGACACTTTCATCGACCTGTACCTTGCACCCGTCAGCGTGCCGACCATCGGACGCAGTCTCCTCGGCGATGCTGGTTACGAGCAGTTGCGCGCTCGTCTCAAGCCGGACCAGCAGGCCATCATCGTGGCTGGCGATGGCGCTTACTCGTTCAAGGGATCGGGCTATGTTCGCGGCGGCATCTTCGACCGCATCGAACTCTTGCAGGATGGCCAGAGCACCCGTTTCCGCGACCGCAACCACACCCGTCTCGGAGCATTGGCTGCCGATGGCGCGCCGGACCTGCGAGAGATCGCCCTCTTCGTCGTTCCCGAGGATTTCAGGCTCGATCTGACCGAACCCTGGCAGTTGCAACTGCTCGTGCAGCGCAACGTCGGCGCCCGCGACAAGGCCTTCCTGACCTACAATCTCGAGTACACGCTACCGGACCAGTACCTGCGGGTCGAGCAGCCCCCGCCTGCGGCAGCGGCTCCCGGCCAACCGCAAGCTCAAGCTCAGAGCCAAGTCAGCTCCCCTGCGCAGACACCAACAGCAACACCGACCTTGAGTGACGCGGATGCTCTCGCCGCCGGACCGTTGGAAGAACCGCTCTGGCTCAAGATCTGGAAGACGAATACGGTTTCCATCGGCATCGCGGCGCTCGCGCTTGCCGTCCTCACCGGCATCTTCTTCTTCCAGGACGCCTTGGTGCGACGCCCGGCCATCTACGTGTGGGTGCGCCGTGCCTATCTGACGTTCATTCTCGTCTGGCTCGGCTGGTACGCCAACGCCCAGCTTTCCGTGGTCAACGTCCTGACGTTCACCAATTCACTCATTACCGGCTTCAATTGGGAATTTTTCCTGGCAGCCCCGCTGATTTTCATCCTCTGGGCGGCCGTCGCGGCGGCGCTGCTGTTCTGGGGACGCGGCCCCTTCTGCGGTTGGCTCTGCCCGTTCGGCGCCCTTCAGGAGCTGACGAACAACATGGCCCAATGGCTGAAGGTGCCGCAGATCACCGTGCCCTGGGGCCTGCACGAGCGCCTCTGGCCGATCAAGTACATCATCTTCCTCGGCCTGTTCGGCCTCTCGCTCTACAACATCGCGCTGGCCGAGGTCTTTGCCGAGGTGGAGCCGTTCAAGACAGCTATCATCCTGAAATTCGTCCGGGACTGGCCCTTCGTGATCTATGCCCTGACCCTGCTCTCGGTCGGCCTGTTCATCGAGCGCTTCTTCTGCCGCTATCTCTGCCCGCTCGGCGCGGCGCTCGCGATTCCCGGCAAGATCCGCATGTTCGAGTGGCTGAAGCGCTGGCCCGAATGCGGCTCTCCTTGCCAGCGCTGCGCTAAGGAATGCCCGGTCCAATCGATCCATCCCGAAGGCTTCATCAACGTCAATGAATGCATCTACTGCATGCATTGCCAGGAGCTTTACCATGACGACCAGCGCTGCCCGCACATGATCCAGGTGCGTCTCAAGCGCGAGAAGCGCGAGGCACTTTCGTCGCCGTCCATGCGCGGGAGCAAAGACGAGGGCAAAGGTCCCGCTAAACCTATCATTACCCACAAGGGAAAGGTCGTCGGAACGCCTACGGATCAGCCAACCACCGCCGACGTCCCGACAACGAGTTCATGAGCAGAGAAGGAGGCTCACGTGTCACAGGAAGAGAAAAAGAACGGTCTCAGCCGGCGCCAAGTGCTCGGGACGACTGCCGTTGCGGCCGCGGCTGGCGCCGCGGGAGTGACGGGTGGCGTCTCTCTGAAGGATGCAGGCGTGATCACGCCCGCCGAGGCGCAGACGGCTCCGTCAGCACGGTCTACCGCCAACAAGTACGAGGTCAAGCCGGGCGAGCTTGACGAGTATTACGTATTCTTCTCCAGCGGTCAGACCGGCGAGGTCCGCATCGTTGGCCTTCCGTCGATGCGTGAATTGATGCGCATCCCTGTGTTCAACCGCGACAGCGCCACGGGCTGGGGCCAGACGAACGAAAGCCTCAAGGTGCTGACCGAGGGCCTGACGCCACAGAACCGCGAGTTCCTGAAGGACCGCGGCGGTATCTTCATGAACGGCGACCTGCATCATCCGCATCCGTCCTTCACAGAGGGTACCTATGATGGGCGTTATCTCTTCGCCAACGACAAGTCCAACACCCGCGTCTGCCGCATCCGGCTCGACGTGATGAAATGTGACAAGATCATCCAGCTACCGAACCAGGCGACGGTGCATGGCCTGCGCGTGCAGAAATACCCGCGCACCGGCTACGTCTTCTGTAACGGCGAGGATCGGATACCGCTTCCGAACGACGGCAAGATTCTGGACGAGCCGAAGAAGTACTCGGGCATGTTCACGGCCGTCGACGGCGACACGATGAAGGTCGCCTGGCAGATCATCGTCGACGGCAATCTCGACAATGTCGATGCCGACTACCAGGGCAAGTACGCCTGGTCGACCTGCTACAACTCGGAGGAAGGCGTGACGCTGGCCGAGATGATGGCCAAGGAGCAGGATTGGGTCGTGATCTTCAACCTCAAGCGCATCGAGGAGGCGGTGAAACGGGGCGACTACCAGGAGATGAATGGAGTGCCGGTCCTCAATGGCCGCCACGGTTCACCCTACACGCGCTATGTTCCGGTCGGCAACAGCCCGCACGGCATCAACACTGCGCCGGACGGCATCCACTTCGTCGCCAACGGCAAGCTGTCGCCGACAGTAACCGTCTTCGACGCGCGCAAGCTCGACGACCTGTTCGACGACAAGATCCAACCACGCGATGTGGTTGTAGCCGAGCCTGAGCTCGGCCTCGGCCCGCTCCATACGGCCTATGACGGCAAGGGCAATGCCTATACGACGCTGTTCCTCGACAGTCAGGTCTGCAAGTGGAACATCGATCTGGCCAAGCGCGCCTACAAGGGCGAGAAGGTCAATCCGGTCATCCAGAAGCTCGATGTGCATTATCAGCCCGGCCACAACCACACCTCCATGGGCCAGACCAAGGAGGCGGACGGCAAGTGGCTCATATCGCTGAACAAGTTCTCGAAGGACCGCTTCCTCAACGTCGGCCCGCTCAAACCCGAGAACGATCAGCTCATCGACATCTCCGGCGACCAGATGGTGGTCGTCCATGACGGTCCGAGCTTCGCCGAACCGCACGATGCCACCATCGTGCACCGCTCGAAGGTTAACCCGGTTCATGTGTGGAAGCGCGACGACCCGTTCTTTGCCGATGCCGTGCAGCAGGCCAAGGCGGATGGCATCACCCTGGAGACAGACTCGAAGGTGATCCGCGAAGGCAACAAGGTGCGGGTCTACATGACCTCGGCCGCCCCGGCGTTCGGGCTTGAGAGCTTCCAGGTGAAGCAGGGCGACGAGGTAACGGTCTACGTCACCAATATCGATGATGTCGAGGACCTGACCCACGGCTTCTGCATCGTCAACTACGGCATCAACATGGAGGTGGCGCCCCAAGCGACGGCATCCGTCACGTTCACGGCCTCGAAGCCCGGCGTATATTGGTACTACTGCACCTGGTTCTGCCACGCGATGCACATGGAGATGCAGGGCCGTATGCTCGTCGAGCCGCAGGCGACCTGACGGATGAGAAACACTCGCACCAGCATTTGTCTGGGGCTGGCGGCGGCCTTCGCCGCCAGTCTCGCCCTGCCCGCTTGGGCCGGGCAGATCGTAGTTACTCCGGGCGAAGGCTCGCCTCAGGAAGCTCTCGAGCGGGCGGCAGACGGCGACGTCGTTCTGTTCAAGGCCGGCGAGCATCGCGGCACTATCCGGATCGCACGCAAGCTGACGGTCGAAGGCGAGCCGGGAGCGGTCCTGATTGGTCCCAGGAAGGGCAGCGTCGTCACGATCTCGGCCCCAGCTGCCATCGTCCGGGGACTGACCATTCGCGCATCGGGAAGGGATCTCGAGAAAATGGATTCCGGCGTCTTCATCGAGAAGGCGGCGGTTGGGGCTATTATCGAGGGGAACCGCGTCGAGGACAATCTCTACGGGGTCTACATTCATGGAGCGCCCGATGCCATCGTCCGAGGAAATGAGATCATCGGCATCCAGGCCGGACGCATGAACGACGCCGGCAACGGTGTCTCGGTGTGGGATGCACCCGGCGCCAAGGTGCTCGACAACAGCTTCCGCTTCGGACGCGACGGAATCTTCTCCATCGCCAGCCGCAAGAACGTGTTTTCCGGCAACCGCTTCCGCGATCTGCGCTTTGCGGTCCACTACATGTATACCAACGATGGCGAGGTCACGGATAACGTCTCCATCGGCAACACCGTCGGCTATGCCATCATGTACTCGCACCGGCTGACGATCCGCGGCAACGTGTCTGACAGCGACCGTGATCGCGGCTTCCTGTTCAATTTCGCAAACGGCTCCCAGATCACCGGCAACGCTGTCTTGGGACGCATTCTGCCGGCCGAGCGCTGGGCCAGGCCGGGTCAGCATGACAACGAGACGCGTGAACACGGTCTGCCTCAAGAGCGTGAGGTCGAGCCGACCCTTGCGGCCGGAGACCGCATCGGACCGGAGAAATGCGTGTTTATCTACAATGCCAACCAGAACCGCTTTCGCGAAAACTGGTTCGAAGGATGCGAGATCGGCATTCACTTCACAGCCGGATCCGAGCGCAACGAGATCGTTGGTAACGCCTTCATCAAGAACCGCAACCAGGTGAAGTACGTCAGCACGCGCTATCTCGACTGGTCCAAGGATGGACGCGGCAACTACTGGAGCGACAACCCGGCTTTCGACCTGAACGGCGATGGCCTCGGCGACAATGCCTATCGTCCCAACGATCTCGTCGACAAGGTGCTCTGGACCGCGCCGCAGGCGAAGGTGCTGATGAACAGCCCGGCCGTTCAGGTGATCCGCTGGGCGCAAGCTCAGTTTCCCGCTCTGCTACCGGGAGGCGTCGTTGACAGCCATCCCCTCATGACGCCGCCTGCGCGTCCGAAAAAGATTGCCGAAGGAGTCAGGCCATGAGCGGGACGGTCGAGATCCGCAATGTCGTGAAGCGCTTCGGCAGGGTCGAAGCGGTCCGCGATGTCTCCTTCGCGCTGCAGAAAGGCGAGACCGTTGCGCTTGTCGGCCACAATGGAGCCGGCAAGACAACCTTGATGAAACTCATGCTCGGTCTGATCCGGCCGACCAGTGGCAGCATTACCGTGCTTGGAGACGATCCGGCTGCGGGTGAGTTCGCAGCCCGCAGACGTTTGGGCTTCCTTCCGGAGAATGTCTCGTTCAACGCGGCGATCACCGGCTACGAGACGCTGTCGTTCTACGCGCGTTTGAAGCGGGAGCCGCAACAATCGATCAAACCGCTCCTTGATCGCGTTGGCCTCACTCATGCAGCCCACCGTCGCGTCGGAACCTATTCCAAGGGCATGCGCCAGCGGTTGGGTCTCGCGCAAGCCCTTCTCGGCGAGCCGCAAGTCCTGTTGCTCGATGAGCCGACGACAGGTCTCGATCCGGCTCTGCGCCACAGCTTCTACGAGATCATCGAGGAATTGCGGGAACGAGGCGCGACACTCCTCCTGTCATCGCATGCTCTGACCGAGCTCGAAGAGCGCGCCGGGCGGGTCATCATCATGAACCGGGGCGTCAAGGTCGCGGACGGGACTCTCGACGAGTTGCGCCGCATGGCTCAAATACCGACCCGCATCCGCCTGAAGGTGACGGATGGCGGCCTTGCCGACATCCCTCGCTGGCTTGGCCCTATCGACAGGTGGCGCCGCGTCAACGGTCACATGATCGAGATCGAAGCCACGCCGGACCGCAAGATCGAAATGCTGCGGCGCGCAACACGCGACGGCTCCCCTGTCGATGATCTTGATGTGATGCCGCCGACCCTCGATGAGCTTTACGCTCACTTCCTTCTCTCGCAGGAGCGCGCATGATGAGAAACATCCTGATTGTCGCGCGTAAGGAAATTCAGGAGGGGCTGCGCAACCGCTGGGTTCTGGCGACGACCCTGCTCCTGGCGGCCTTAGCCTTGACTTTGACGTTCCTCGGCAGCGCCCCTACGGGGAATGTGGGAGTCCGTGCTCTCGACATCGTCATCGTCAGCCTGTCGAGCCTTACGATTTTCCTGCTGCCGCTCATCGCCCTGCTGATCTCGCATGATGCCATCGTGGGCGAAATGGAACGCGGGACAATGCTGCTTCTCCTGAGCTATCCCATTGCGCGCTGGCAGGTTGTGCTCGGCAAGTTTCTGGGCCACCTCGCCATCCTCGCTTTCGCGACTCTTCTTGGTTACGGTGCCGCAGCAGTTGCTCTGGCCGTTACGGGTGAAGTCATCGATGCGGAGAGTTGGAAAGCTTTCGCCTCGATGATCGGATCCTCCGTGCTGCTTGGAGCCGCATTCATCGCGGTCGGCTATCTCGTGAGCGCTTTGGTTCGTGAGCGTGGCACCGCCGCCGGAATCGCCATCGGGATCTGGCTCGTTTTCGTCCTGATCTATGACATGGCCCTGCTCGGCCTGCTTGTCGTCGACCAGGGACAGACGATCTCGGGGAATCTCCTGAGCACCCTGCTTCTCCTGAATCCGACGGATGTCTACCGCCTGTTCAATCTCAGCGGCTCCGGCAATGTCAGCGCCCTTTCCGGCATGGCCGGGGTTGCGCAGAATACCGCGTTGAGCTCGTCGGTTCTTCTGGCCGCGCTGGCAGTCTGGGCTCTCTTTCCGCTTGGACTTGCGACCCTTGCCTTCTCCAGGAGAGAATTATGAGAAAGATCGCTCTCTTTGCCGCCTTTGCCGGCACTCTCATCCTCTTCGGCTGCAACGATCAGAGGACGGCTGAGGCTCCGCCGCCGCCACAGGAGATGACGGCTTCAGACATTGGTCATTACTGCGGCATGAATGTCATGGAGCATCCGGGACCGAAGGGGCAGATCATTCTTGCAAGCCGGAAGGAGCCGGTTTGGTTCTCCTCCGCGCGCGATGCGATTTCCTTCACCCTTCTCCCTGAGGAGCCCAAGGATATTCGCGCGATTTATGTGTCCGACATGGCGAAGGCCCCTGATTGGGGCAAGCCGGGGACAACAAATTGGGTTGATGCGAAGCAGGCCTCGTTCGTCATCGGCAGTCGCATGAAAGGCGGCATGGGCGGTGAGGAGGCCGTGCCGTTCTCCGACAGGGGCGCGGCTGAAAAATTCGCTGTCGAGAACGGTGGCCGCGTCGTGACCTTCACAGATGTGCCGAAGGATTATGTCCTGGGCGGCACGGCCGAGACCACAAGCTCGATGGGACAAGGACCAGCGGCGAGTGAACCGCATGAGGGACACGCTGCGCCTCCTGCTCCGCAGAACGGCCATGTCCACTAGGAGGGAAGAGATGTCCCATTCCTTCTCCCGCAGACGCTTCATCGGCATCACCGCAGCGGCCGCTGGTCTCGGCTTGCTGCCGGTCGACCGAGAGGCGAAGGCTGAGGCTGAACTCGTGGAGTGGCAAGGGCAGGTCATGGGGGCCATGGCAAGCCTGCGGATTCATCATCACGATCGCCCTGCCGCCAACCGCCTGATCGAACGTTCGGTTGCCGAGATGCGCCGCTTCGAGCGGATCTTCAGCCTCTATCGTGAGGATTCTGCGCTTTGCACCCTCAACCGTACGGGAATGCTCGTTGCGCCGCCTGCGGAACTCGTCGAACTCCTGTCGGAATGCCGTCGTTTTGCCGACCTGACGGGCGGAGCCTTCGACCCGACCGTTCAAGCATTGTGGACTCTTTATCGGGATCACTTCGCGAAACCTGGAGCCGCTCCAAAGGGCCCCTCCGAATCATCCATCCAAGCGGCGCTGGAGCGCGTGAGCTTTGACACAGTTCTGTTCGACCGCAACCGGATCGTCCTCAGCCGGCCCGGCATGGCTCTCACTCTGAACGGCATCGCCCAGGGCTACGCCACCGACCGTGTCGTGAGCCTCCTGCGACAGGAGGGAATCGGCAACAGTCTTGTCGATATGGGAGAGAGTCGGGCTGTCGGCTCACGCCCGGATGGAGCGCCCTGGCGCATCGGCATTGCTGATCCGGACCAGCCGGAGCGGATCGGAGAGACATTGGAAGTCGCTGATCAGGCCGTCGCAACATCAGGTTCTTATGGCTTCCGGTTCGATTCTGCCGGACGCTTCAATCACCTTTTCGATCCACGAAGCGGGACCTCGACGCATCTGCACAAGAGCGCGACCGTCGCAATGCCGACGGCAACAGCGGCGGATGCCTTGTCGACGGCGTTCAGCCTCCTGCCCGTTGCGGAGATTTCCGACATCCTTCGCAGGATCGGCGTGGGACGTGTCTCCCTCATCACTAGCGCAGGAGAGAAACACTCCCTGGCCGCATAACTCATTGGGAAGCGCCCTCCGATTTTGAAGACGCGCCCTTGTAAATGACGCTGGCCACAGCCTCCACGTCGGCGATCACCAGCCGACGCCGATAACGCCTGATCTGACGTTGGCTCTCCCAAGCCCCAAGGGTCCGGCTTACCGTCGGCAGGGTGCTGCCGATCAGATCGGCGAGGTCCTGCCGGCTCACCGGGAACGGAATCTCTATGCCCTCGTTGCCGACTTCAGCGCCTCGATAATCTCAAGGTTCGGACAATAGCTCCTTACTGCGAAGGTTTGCCCGCGATCAAGGTCGCGTCGACAATGGTGAGTCTTCGCACAAATAGAGCAGGTGATGCTCATGCCGCGCATGACATTCCCATATCGCCGCTCGATTCTCTCAGGTGCAAGATTGAGGGCACGCATCAAGCGCGGCAATTCACCGCCGGCCGCGTCACCATATGATGCCATCTGCTTCAGCCGCTCCGTGGAAAGTCCGACATCGCGAGAGAGGGCGTCAACCTCGCCTGCATCGAGGAGATTCAGTTCCCGTACCGCCGCCCATCTGAACCGTAAATTCGCGATCGCTGCAACCAAGTTCACGGCAAGCCTCCTCCTCTCTACCTTCGAAGGCTCGCACAAACGCTCCCGCAATTCTTTGCCCTAGCGCAAATTGTAGCGGGTGGCCTTTTATCCCGGCCCGGCTGGAGCTCCCGTCCGATACTCGGCACCGCAAGCCCCCTTGAAGAATCCGTTGGAGAAGGTGGTTCCATCGCAGACGAGTTCCAGGGCATGCTGGGCTTCCTCAGGCCCGAGCTTTCCGTCAGCGACATCACGAAAGATCCTCGCCACGGCAACCATGTCGACTGCCTGTGGTGAGAGTCGGCAGGAAACAACACCCATATCCGCGAGATCGGCTATGTTCTCGATCAGATTGGCGTAGGTCGCCGAGAGTGTCTGAACGCCATTCACGGCCAGAAACGACTGCCCATCCAAGGTGTCGGTCGGAAGGCCGTCCGGGTCCTTTCCGCAGACGAACTGGCAGTTATCCTTCGTGAGCTTGTGAAGACGGGCGTGATAGCAGCGCGCCGAAATCGCAAGCGGCACGCGCCCGAAGGACCAGACCTCCAGCTCGACGTCGGGGCAGCATTTCGCGAGCGCTTCAATGGAGGAAGCCGGCAACTCGGGCGGCAGGCACACCCGGCGGGCGCCGTTTCGCGCCAACCAGGATAGGGTCGCCTCGTTGTAGACATTGACATAAGGCCCGATGGCATGCGGACGCCCGTCCAAATGCGTGAGGCCGGTGATGTCGTTCACCTCCACGAGCAGATCGGCCTCACGGGCGAGGGATGCTGTCTGCTTGCGCTCTCTCCCCAATGTCACGAGAGCCAGCGAACTCAGCAGCACTTCCTTTCCGGCTGACGCCAGGCGCTCCACGACCTCCGGCACCGGATCCTGGAAGAACGGAAGACGCTTCGAGCACACGACCTCTCCGACACAGACGGCGTCGACGGGTGCCTCGTCGGCTATCCTGAAATAAAAGTCCCGCCATGCGTCCGGCTCCCAGTTGTACAGGACCGGCCCGAGTGTCAGCTTCATGATGGTCATCCTTACCTGCTCAGCGCCAGGTTTTGCGGTAGGCGCCGAGAGTGTTGCTTTGCCCCTCGCTCATCGCCAGGAGCATTCCGGCCGGAACAGCGCGGCCTTGCTCCATGGCGGACAGAGCCTCGCGGAAGGAGCGCACGACATTCTCGATGTAGGCGCGGCTGCGTTGCCGTCCTTCGATCTTCAACGCCGTCACCCCGGCATCGCGCAGTCCAGGCAGCAACGTTGCGGCATCAAGGCTGACAGGATCCTCGAAGATGTAGCCGGTGGAGACTTCTGTCTGGAAGCGGCCCTTGCACAGCGTCGGATAGGCTGCCGGCTCTCCGCTGCCGAACTTGTTGATCGTGAAGTCACCGAGACGGGACACCACGGTGCCGCCCGCATTCTCATAGCTTACGTGACTGGCCGGTGAGCACACACCGTTCATGTTGGGCGACAGGCCTGTGGCATAGGATGAGAGAGAGCATCGGCCCTCGGCCATGACACACAGGCCTCCGAAGACGAAAACCTCCACCTCGCAAGCTGAAGCCCGCGTGATGGCGGCGATCTCGGGGATGCTCAACACGCGAGGCAGAACGACGCGCTTCGCATTGAAGCGTTCCACGTAAAAGCAGATCGCATCGGGATTGGCCGCGGCAGCCTGCACGGAGACGTGGAGGCGTGTCCCTGGATAGTGTTCGGCGGCATAGGCCATCAGGCCGATGTCGCAAAGAATGAGTGCATCAGCTCCCGCCGCCACCGCATCGTCAACGGCCTTGTGCCACAGTTCCAATGCACCGGCGCGCGGGAACGTGTTGATCGCCACGAGCACCTTTGCCCCCCGAAAGTGGGCGTATTGAACACCCTCAGTAAGTTCCTCAGGGCTGAAGTTCAAACCGGGAAAATTGCGGGCGTTGGTCTCGTTGCGAAAGCCGCAATAGATCGCATCCGCACCGGCGTCGACAGCCGTGCGAAGAGAAGCCGGCGTGCCGGCCGGGCAGATCAATTCCACGATGTCTCTCCTTGCCGTCTTGAGACGGAAGACAGTCCCTTTTTCTGCTCTCCGCCGAAATATTCGCGGAGCAGCGCCTCACAGAAACGCCCGGGTGGCCCGAGAAGTGAGGCCCCTTCCTGCAGCACGTCCACTCCGGCGTCGTCGACGGCATTGCGGAGAGCAAGAACAGCCTCCATGTCGCCCTCCACGACGATAGCGCGGGAGAAGAAGAGTGCATCGCCGTCGTAGGACCCGTTCACCATGCCGAGCAGGATCTGCAAAGGTCCGGAGATCCTGGCGTCAAGGCGGAGAGGCAGGGAGCGCACGACTGTAAGGCGTGCAGCCTGCGGAGCCGTATCCAGCACGAAGGCGAAGGGCAGATCGGACGGCGCTAATCCATATCGCTTTCCAGCATAGGAGCCGAGGCGCTCGAACATGCGCGGGTGCTGCTGCACGATCCTGCGCAGCACGGCCGAAAGAAAGAGCTGAAACGGGTACAAGGGAAGCGGCCGCAAGGCGAGCGAGACAAGGGGCGGAAGAGCTGTAGCGGGCGTGTTCGATAGAGTCATGATGGCATCCTCGCGACTGCTGTAGATGCAACCGTCAAGCTTGTATTTGAGCTGGAGCAAAGACAGGGACATCTCCCTCCTTCATCGGGATGGCTCATCCCGAGAAAGCCGATGCCACAGCGCGACTTGCCCCTGTTCTCCGATCTTCGCGACTTCATGGACTTCCTCGAAGCCAAGGGTCAGCTCGTCCGGATTTCCGAGCCCATCTCGGTCGCGCATGAGATCACCGAGATTCATCGGCGCGTGCTTCAGGCTAACGGCCCGGCTCTTCTGTTCGAGCGCCCCATTCAACCCGATGGCCGCCCGGCCGAGATGCCGGTTCTCGTGAACCTCTTCGGCACGGTCGAGCGTGTCGCCTGGGGCTGCGGGGTGCATCCGGAGAAATTGAGGGATTTCGGCGAGGCCCTTGCCGAATTGCGTGATCCGCGCCCACCACAGGGGCTCGCTGACGCGTGGAGCAAGATCCCCCTCGCGCGTGCGGCCCTCGCCATGCGCTCGAAAGAGGTCAAGAGCACGAAGCGAACGATTCTGACGGGCGATTCCATCGATCTCGGACGCCTTCCGGTTCAGATCTGCTGGCCCGGCGAGCCATCTCCCCTTATCACCTGGCCTCTCGTCATGACGCGCCCCCCTGAGAGCATCCGCGTGGATGACTACAACGTCGGTGTCTATCGCGTGCAGGTGCTCGACCGGGACGGAGCGATCATGCGGTGGCTCGCGCATCGGGGCGGAGCCCGGCATCACCATCGATGGAAGACCCTCGGCCAACCCATGCCGGCCGCCGTCGTGATCGGCGCCGACCCGTCGACAATCCTGTCCGCCGTGATCCCCTTGCCTGAATCCTTGTCGGAGCTTCGCTTCTCCGGTCTTCTGCGCGGCCAGCGCCCCAGACTCATGTCCTGCACCAGCATTCCGCTTCTTGTGCCTGCGGAGGCTGAAATCGTGATCGAGGGTTACGTCTCGCCTGACGAGACCGCGCCCGAAGGGCCGTTCGGCGATCACACGGGCTATTACAATGCCGTCGAACGCTTTCCTGTCATGCAGGTTACGGCCATCACCATGCGCCCCAACCCGATCTATCTCTCGACCTTTACGGGCCGCGCACCGGATGAGCCATCCCGCATCGGCGAGGCGCTCAATGAAATGTTCGTTCCGATTCTGAAACGCCAGTTTCCGGAAGTCCGCGATGCATGGCTGCCGCCGGAGGCGTGTTCTTATCGGATCGCCATCGTATCTATCGCGAAGCGTTATGCCGGACAGGCCCGCCGCGTCATGCTGGGCCTCTGGTCGCTGCTTCCGCAATTCACCTATACGAAGCTCCTCATCCTGGTCGACGAGGATATTGATATTCGCTCATGGGATGATGTCATGTGGGCTGTCGCGACCCGGTCCGATCCCTCTCGCGATCTCGTCACCATCAACGACACGCCGATCGACTACCTGGATTTCGCATCCCCGAAAGCCGGACTAGGCGGCAAGCTCGGTATTGATGCCACCAACAAGATCGCTTCGGAGACCAGCAGGGAGTGGGGCGAGGTTCTTCGAACGGATGCTGCCGTCACAGCTCGCGTCGATGCGCTTTGGGAAAAGCTCGGACTTCACGCATCCAACATCAGGAGAGTCGCATGAGGTCCTCATCGCGCGTTGTCATCGGCGTCAGCGGCGCTTCAGGCGCGATGCTCGGATTTCGGGCTCTAGAGCTTCTCGCCGCAATGGGCTGCGAAACCCATGTGGTTGTCTCGGCAGGTGCAGAGCGAACCATCGCGCATGAGATCTGCTCCGATGCCCTGGAACGGGTGCAGTCCATGGCTTCTCGTTATCACGCAATCGACGATATCGGCGCGACGATTGCGAGCGGATCCTTCCGCACGGACGGAATGATTGTTGCTCCCTGCTCCATGCGGACCTTGTCGGCGATTGCGACCAGCGCGGCGGATAACCTTCTCGTGCGGACTGCGGATGTCCATTTGAAGGAACGGCGCCGGCTCGTGCTGATGACCAGGGAAACCCCGCTGCATCTGGGACATATTCGCATGATGGCCGCCGCAACGGAGATGGGGGCGATCATTGCGCCTCCGGTTCCTGCGTTTTACCGTAAGCCTGAAACGGTGCTCGACATCATCGACCACACGGCCAAGCGAGCCATCGATTTGTTGAATCTTGGAACTGAGCTTGCAGAGCCCTGGAGCGGTCTCGTTGAGGATTGAAATCCGATCGGAGCGGCAACTTGGACGAATTGCCGCTCCGATGTTTTGCTCCTTGGTGGTCCATCGGAAATGGATAGTGCCGCCGCGCTGGTGCGGCGGCG
>NZ_LCYG01000029.1 GCF_001017175.1 Microvirga vignae
CGCCGTCGATGAAGGGATATCTAGCAAAACTCGTTTCCGACGTCAACAACAATCTTGAAGTTTTTATCGGTTCGAAGTTCGATCCCACCAACCTTTCAGTATTCCGGACAAACTTCATCGTTCGCAGAAATGAGACTACCCCTGCGTTTACTATTCCTCAAGCCACTTGCGCAGCCTGAAGACTTTCACTGTTCGTCAGAGGAGCCGCTAAGACTTGCCGTTTTCTGGCAGCTACGGCTCGTGGCGTCGATCGGGACCTCTGAGAGAGTCCGATCAGACCCGGCATCCAGTGGAGTTCCCGTGGAACTCTGCTGACGCGGTGTCTGTGACATGAAGCCTGCCTGGATCTGAAATCCGGCGGGGCTGCGGATATGTCGATTAGCCGGCGCTTTGTCAACACCTCATCAAGCGGATTTCGCATTTTCCCGTGCCCCACCCGGGAGGCATGCTTAACGGCTCATAAAACCCTAGCGCCAGAGGCTGGGCCGTCGTTGATCCGTATCAAAGTGAAGAAGGTTGGAGCGGGCGATGGGAATCGAACCCACGACATTCAGCTTGGGAAGCGCTCTCAAGCCATTGATTTCATTTTCTCACGTTCCCTAGCCCCCTCCCCTCTTTCCAGTCCGGCAGCAAAGGCTAAGCTTGGCGTCGAACAGGGGCGAGTGATGATCTTTAGCAAAAAGCAGGCAGGTCGGACGAAGGAGCAGTACGAGCGAGACGTCGGGCTGCTCTATGGGCGCGACGTGACCACCTTGTTGATCGCGCAAGCACATTCCTACTTTGCGCACAGCGCCCGCGAAGACGATCACCCTTGGCGTGAAGGCACCGTAGAGCTAACCGGCGTGCTATCGAGCCGCGGAGGCTTGGCGGATGGCGATCTGGCAATCCGCGTCCGCCTCAAGTTTCTGGACTTTAGCAAGATGGACGGGTCGATCGGTAGTTGCTCCCTTACCCATCTGCTCACGGACGAGAAGCTACCTGTCGAACAGCGCCGCCTCTTATGTGAGGTTACGATCAATGACCCTGAAAACCGGCTCGCGCGGCGCGCCTTTGCGGCCGTGCGTGATGCAGCAATCTCACGACGGCCCTTCGAGCGGTTCCGGATGCACATCGAGAAGGTCGATCTGCAAGCCGCTCTGGCGGAACTCAAAAAGAAGGGCGTGGGGCCCTACCTCAAGGTACAGGGGTTTGGGATGTGGCCTACGGTAACCTTGCCGGATGCGCCGCAGTGGGCTTGGCTTGACGAGGGAGACCTGCCCTACTGACGCGGCTTATGGTATGGCCCGCAACTGCCACTTTCGGTATAGCCTGTTGGATCCCGCCGACGATCTCATCGCACGACACATGCAGTCGATGGCATCGTCAGGCCGGGCAGTACCGGTCTATGGAGGATCGCCCTCCCTCCTCCGGCTCGTCTGCTGTTGCAGTGGTATGGAAATTTGCGGCCATACCGGTAAGGAAGATCTTACACCTACCTCAGGTCGAATTCCGACCACTAAAGTAGCGGATACTGAAAGATCGAGTGTTGTCGGGAGTATCTCAAGTATCGCAGGAGGGGTGGCCCTCCACGTTTCCATACCCCCTGCCCTTCGGACGCATTGATCCGGCTCTTCGGCTCCCGTATCTCCTTCGGCGAGGAGAATTACTATGTCGACCGAAGAGACCGGCCCGGAGGCCGATGATCCTGCCGTTGTTCCATTTCCGGCTACGGCTGCCGCGAAGCGGCAGCCGTCATCGGTCGAGAAGATATGGGGCCGTCCTGTCGTGAGCTTGGGCTATGCGGCAATCCCCTCGATCCTCATTCAGGCGCAGAAGCGCATCGGCATCACGCCGACGCAGATGAACATCATCGTCCAACTGCTCGATTATTGGCATGAGCCCTCTCGTCGTCCCTTTCCGCCGAAGCGTGAGATCGCAAAGCGGATCGGGATCACAGAGAAGACGGTGCAGAACAATATCCGCGCACTCGAAAAGGCAGGTCTGATCCGGCGGGAGATCCGAAAGACGGCTGCGGGCGACTATAACACCAACGTTTATCATCTCGACGGTCTCGTCTCGAAGGTGCAGGCGCTTGAGCCCGACTTCGCAGAGGCCCGCCGGAAGCGCGCTGAGGCCCGTACCGCAGCCGAAACCCCGGCCGGGTTGCGATCGGCGTAAGGGCGCAGTCATGAAACCTCTCGATCCGGCGGGACAGGCCGTTGCGCCCAAGCCCTATCATCCCCCTCTGCTCATTGGCGGCTCGCTCATCACGTTCCAACACTTGGAGCCGACCTACCTCAACTGCTTCATCAAGAACCTTGAGCGCACCCTCAAGATTGCGGTGAAGTTCTCGAACCACTGCTTCACCGATCACTTCAAGACAGGGGTGCATGAGCCCTCTTGGAAGGTGATGGACGGCATTAAGGAGAGGGTCTTCTGTCACACTCGGTATGGCCTGTCCGAACGGCTCCCCGGCATGATCGGAGCCCTGCCGGAAGCGGCCGTATGGCAGACCACATGGGAACGAAATTACGTTTACTTCATCACGCTCGATGATGGGTCGGGTCATAATTACCCGATGTTCTTCCGATTGAAGAAGGACAAGGGCAACGGATGCCATCTCGAACTATTTGTCGAGAGCGCCTACCCGTTCGCCGCCGAGGAGACGAAAGCCCTGATTGCAAGCTCCTCAAAGGTCAAGTTTGCAATCCTCTGCGCCAACGTGTTTATGGGGAAGAGTGTAACCTTCAAGGTGAAGCGCTAAAAGTAAAAGGCCCCACAAAGGGGGCCTTTTGGGAACTCACCAACCCACTTCGACCTTGCGGTCTATCTCGCGTTGCGCGTGGACCATAGCACAGAGGCTACGGCGGGGAGAGACTGTTGCAGGTGATCTGTTCTCTCCGACGAGACCAACGGCCCCATCTGCGAGGACAATACGCAGGAGCCGGATCGGTTTCAAGAAATTTTTGTGGCCTCATGCCACACATCTGCACAAACCCAAGGGGCATAAGGGTTTGGTAGTTACCCACAGGGGTAACCGGCGGCCAAGGCCTTTCCTAAGGTCAAGCCGCAGCTCGGTCGAGCACGTTCTTCACGCTTGTCGCATACCACCGGCCACCGCGCGGTGTCGGGATCCCGCGGGCGTTCAAGGCGTCGGCGACGTCTCGAAGCGTCTTTGCTCCGGCTTGTTGAATTTGCCGGATCACTGGAACAACATTACTGGCGTTCCGATCGGCCTCGGCTTTGATCGTTTCTAGGCCAAGCCCGCGCGCCTTTTCGAGTTGAGGGCTCCCGAGCCGCCTACCCCGCGCCTTAGCGGCCGCGAGAGCGTCCTTCGTGCGCCGAGAGATAAGCGCCCGCTCCTTCTCGGCTAACGCGGCGTAGATATGGAGCATGAACGGATCGGCATCCGCTCCAAGCTCGGCGACGATGAAGGGCACCCGCTGCGCCATGAGACCGGAGATGAAGGCTACGTCGCGAGACAGGCGATCGAGCTTTGCGACCGCTACCGCGCACCGCCGCTTCTTGGCGGCCGCGAGGGCGGCGGCGAGCTGCGGCCGCCGGTCGAGTGCATCCGAGCCCTTGCCGGTCTCGACCTCGATGAATTCGGCAACGATCTCGTAGCCTTCCGCCTCGGCGAACCGAGTGAGGGCGGCGCGCTGTCCTTCGATGCCGAGGCCGGAGCGGCCTTGCGTCGAGGTCGAGACGCGGAGATAGGCGACGAAGTGGCGAGGAGAGGACATGAGCAAAGATGCCTTAAAACGCGTCTGTATAGAAATAATACGAACGTTTGGATTTTATACAAGGTGGATTTTCGCGACCTCGCCTTCTATGTGACCTTGTAAAGTCACCTCATTGACCCCACCTAAGATACAACCCGGTCGCGATCTCACGCTTGACCGGAGACGGCCACGAGCCGAGGCATGACGCCGGATGTACGCGCATGCCTCGCCCTTCGTGGCCGTTGGCGTTTCTAGGCGGCTCTCCGATCCCAAAGCATTCGGACATGCTTCCATGTCACCCCTGAAAGGGCCCACCGGGCGGTCTTGGCATCGACGTCGAACCGTTTAGCGAAGTCGACTGCGGACATTCCAAGCGCGCGGCCGATCGCAACCTTCCGCTCGTCGAGCTTTGCGATCCCACTGTGCGACCCATGAGCTATGCGCCCCTTGCGAGCGGCCTCACCCATGTTGTCGAGCCTGGTGCCCGGCCGGAGGTGCGCTTCCGCTACGCAGCAAGGCGTGTCGCAGGAATGCAGGGCCTCCACTCCCGGCGCGAGCGGCCCGTGAACCTGCTCGCAGGCGAACCGATGCGCGCGCACGGTCTGCTCGCCATCGAAAAAGGATCCGTACCCGTCACGATCAATGGCACCGAGCCAAAGCAAACAGCCGGAGGTCGGCTCGGGAATGCAGAGGGCCTCGAAGCGCTCACGGGCGGGCCGGGCGCGGCTAGACTTCTTCGTCATGGTCGTCCTTTCGGGAGGCCCGGCGCTCGGCTCGGGCATGAAAAAGCCCGCTCGAAGCGTGTGCTCCGGCGGGCTCGGGTTTGAGTTGTGTTATCTTTAGGCCTTGGGCTCTTCGCCTTTCAGCTCGCGGAGGCGGGCCTCAGCCTTCTCAAGCTCCTCGCGGGCTTCGGCCGCCTCGGCTTGGGCGATGGCGGCGCGGATGCGATCCTTCCCATCGCCGCCACTCCAAGGTTCCATAGAGCCACCGAAGCGCTCCGCGATCTCCTCGGGAGTTGTCTTCTTCTCGTGGGTCACAGCAGCTCTCAATCGTCGCTATGCGGCTAACGGCCCGCTACGAAGGCCGAGAAACTCGCCCAACGTGACCCACTCAAAACGCACGATACTCACACGAGAATTCCCGCCGCGTCCGAGAGGGGGAGCCCGGAAGCGAAGACGCTTGGGATCATGACGCAGGTGCCACATCAAACACGCGGCCTCGATCAAAGGGAAGATCGCACTGTCCTTCTTAGGTCCCACGCGGACCCTCGTGCCGCAAGAATGGTCCAGACGACGACCATCCTCGGTGATACCGACCGGGATGCGCTTCTTGAGAAGGTCGGGGCGGTGGACCTTGAGGAAATCAAGGATCTCGGCAGGCTTGCGGTTAACGATCGTCTTCATTTTCAGTCCTCCAGTTCTGACAGTTGCTTCTTCAAAGTCTCTTTTTTGCGATCGCGACCAAGTGCGCGAAGATGCTCTTCGGTCCGGCCGGTCTGGCGAGCCAAGAAGCGCTGCTTCTTCTCTTCAAGCGGATCACGAATGAAAGGCTTGAGGTCGGGATATGCCTGCTTGAGGACATCACACGTCCAGTAGTCAGTCTTGTCGGCAGGGAAACCAAGAGCAATGCAGATCTTCGGAAAAGCCTCCGGAGGGATCTGCAACTTAGACCCTTGCTTGCGCCAGTTGATGACGTTCGCCTGACTTCCACCCTCATATCCGAGATCTTGAATGGCTTTCAGCAGCGCCGCGTTGGTCATACCTACACGGTTCATATGCTCGTTGAGCCATTCACTGGGCTCCACATGTCCGACCTCAGGGTCCTCGGCGGGAACCCTGTACTCCCTCGTTCTCATCGTCGCTTCCTTACTGCTAATTCACTTCAACTGAACTTATATAAGTTGAACTGAATTGCAAGAGGGCCGATCCGTTTTTCTGTCTTTGTGCAGCCCCCCGAGAGCAGATCGCTAGAGATGGCCTGTAGCAGGCGCGAACTAGCATTCGGCACTGGCCCGTAACAAAGAGGCTAAATGCCCGCCCGTGGCCGCGAAAACGGGCCGGACGGGCATGTTTGGTGTTAAACCGCAGCCTTGAGGCACTCATACGTCGCGCGATCGTCTCGAAAGAGCCTACCCTGCTCTGTGAGGTTCCAGCTCTCGCGCTTAAATGGGTTCAGCCTGCTAAAACTGCCGGAGCTGCGCGAGCTGCCGAGCGTGCCGGGATTGACATCGGCCTCGACCATGAGCCGCCGGGCGAGATCTGGGTTGTCGCGAATGATGCGCCCCTGCATCGTGAGGTTGCGATGAGCTGCAAGCCACGGGTTCGGCCCGTCGAAGCCGGTCGCCCCCGGCTTCTTGTTGTCATCGCGGAAGCAACGCGGCCGCTTCTGTTTCAGCTCGGCGACGAAGCCTTCGAGCGTGAGCCAATCGCCCCGAGAACCGATGCGGCGCAGGCCTTTGTCGTCGACGATCTCGACCTCGACTTTGTCTCCCTCCTCGTGGAGTTGAGCTGCGGCCGTCACTTGGGCGAGGAAGTAGTCGCGCCATGCCGGGTCGATCTGCGCGCCATCGAGGGCGGCTGCGGCCTTCTCCGCGACGAGGAACCTCTCGACTTGGCTGCGCCATTTATCGGCCGTAGCCTTGAGCCCGTCGACGTTGCCAAGGGAGAGGCCGCCGACGGGCTCAACGTCGAGAACGAAAGAGCCGTCACCCGTGGCGCGATAAAGGTCGCGGTGCTTGGCTTCGACTTCGGTGAGGGATGCGATTTTTGCCTTGAGGGGCATGGTATTCTCCTACGGTGTTGGGTGTTAGTCGCCGCCTTCGTTTTGCAGCAGAGCGCCGGACCTAAATCTGCGCTACGAAGGAATGGGTGATGGCTATGCGCTGCTCACGCGCTTGCCGTTGAGGATCCGAAGCAGGTCCGCGTCGGAGAGCGGCCTCGGAGGGGCTTTTGCTTCCACTCGATCGGGCATTTCGAGCAGGTTCTTAGCCAGGTGAACCATGACCTGCGGGTCGTTTGAGGCGAACAATCGCCGCCGAAGGTCGATCCGGCCGAGAGCCTGCCCGCGATCGAAGGCCTCGCGGAGCCGGGGATGCCGCTTGAAAGCCCGATACAAAGACCGCTCCGTCACGTCGAAGAATGAGGCGGCCTCTGCCATGGTCGCCCATAGGCGGCCGAGGCGAGCGAGCGTGTCGCAGGTCTCGGGATCTTCTCGGAGCCTTGCGTTCGGCATCAGAGCGCTCCTTCGTTCGTAGCCACAATAAGGGACCTGATGACAAAGGGGTCTTTGGCGATCTCCTTCTCGATCCGCTCGGCGCGCTCGGTTGCGGCTCGGCGGATGAACTCGCTCATGCAGGTGCCCTCCTCGAAGGCTGCGGCTTGAATGCGCTCCCGAAAGCCGGGAGGTGCGCGGAACCGGAGAATGTCCCGCCATAGGGTGCCGTTCTCGGCAAACAGGTCGAAGAACATGGTCGCCTCTCAAAGAAAAACCCGGCTCTCGGGCCGGGCTGCGGTGGTCGGTCGGGTGATAGTTCTCGGCGGTGCGTGCTGCATGGTGCGCCAGGCGTCGATAGCCTCGGACGCGAGGTTGTCCGTCATGCCGGAACGCTTGCCGAGAACCGGGTAGGTTCCCTTGTATCGGGTGAGGCCTCGGCTCCATGCGGCCTGCGGCGTGGATTGCTTTGCCAGGTATCCGAGGGCGCTTCGCAACTTGCCGTTTTCGGAGATGGTCGTTCGGCGATCGGCTTGTCTGACGTCGATCTCGAAGGGCTCGGGAAACCAAGCGTTGAGCGCAGCCTCGAACTTCTCGAAGAAACGGGGAGCGACATGCACGAGCATGTGCAGGTGCTCGCCTCGGCCGTCCTCGTTGACTTCCCTCGACCATAGGAAGGTCGGCTTGAAGCCGTGCCGCCGGGCGAAGATGCCGAGCCGGTTGCGGAAGGCCCGGTAAGCCTTGACGTGATCGGCCGGGCTCATGGTGCCGTCGGGATCAAACGGCCGGTAGGTGACGAGAGCGTTGAGCGGTGTGCCGATGCGGGCCGCGTGATGCCATGCCTCGGATAGCTCCTTCACCTCTTTCACGCCGAGGCCGTTGGTGGTTTTCTGGACGAACAAGAGAGCCTCCATCTTGAACTGAAAGAAGCCGCGCTCGCGTACGCACGCGAGGGACAACAAAAAACCCAAGCCATTGAATGACTTGGGCGGATGACTTCGAGAGCAGATGATGATTACAGCTTGAGCCGAGGATCTGCCTCGCTTTTGGAGCCTTTACGCGGCCTGCGCGGGCTCGGTTTTCGGCTTGATCTCGCAGCTCGCGAGCCAGGTATCGAGATCCTCTCGTGCAATGCGGATCGTCTTCGGCGACAGGCGGAAAGCGCGGATCTCGCCGGATGCGATCAGCTCGCGCATTAGAGGCACCGAGACGCCGACGTACTTCGAGGCTTCGGTAAGGTTCAGATGGGTCTCGCGGTTCATGGGTTCTCTCCAAACGAAACACCCGCCCGAGCAGGGCTCGGGCGGGTGCGGTTGAACGGTGGAGATCTGCGGGCAGGCCGTACTTGGCTGCGGACGCAAAACTCCGATCATGCCTGCAAGAATGGTGAAATTTGTGCGGGTAGTGAACCCCTACCGAAAGATTATCGACAGTATTCTACGATTTGAGTGCTTCGATCCCCGATCATCATACAATCTGCATACAATCCTGCGAATGACGTCTGTCGGACCTATACTTCACAGATCCCGATAACCGTGACGGCGCGCCTACTCAATCCGGTTCGGGTCGGGGGCCAAGTTCTCCAACCGCATGCGGAATGTGGTAAGGCCTCTTACCTCGTCGACGCCGCCGCTGATCTGATCGAGCAGCCCGTCGATAACATCGCAGCATTGATCACTTCCCGGCAATTCAAGCCATACCGTCCCAGGATATCGAAACAGCTGCTTTTTATGTTCGGGCGACATCAACTCAATGACCTTGTTGAGCAGAGGCTCGGCTGGCTGAAAGCCATATTCGACCTGAGCCCGCTTGTAAGATGCGTTGAGATCATGTCCTAGGCCCATGAGCATGGACCAGCGGTCGCCATTTGCTGCGAGGAACGCCTTCAGACCCAGCTCTAGCCCATGGCAGAGCAGGAAGTACCGTGGGCTGAGGAACTGCTGTCGACCCTGTTCAAGCTTCCTCGCCGCTCCGATGTAGGACCGCGCTGCTTTATGAAGCTCGCCCGCATGTATCCCCGGAGGCATGGGAACGAGCCGCCTTACTTTCCTTTTCTTCGACGTAGTGGAGGGTAGAGGACCTGCAATTTCAGTCGCTACAGAGAACGGCGGTTCAACGATTTGATGTGCAGATGCATTTCTTCGAGCAAGGTCATCGGACATTACGCAACACTCCGGCGTTTTACCCCCACTCAAGATCAACTCTCAGTTCTGCATCTACGTTGCTTCTCCTGCCCTCGGGCACAATGCCGCGTCACAAATCTCGATAGCGCTGCCGATGCTCGGCTTCGAGCGCTCTCCTTGCCTCGATCTCACCGACGTGGATCTCGAACATCTCCTGCCCGGCGATACCTATCTGACCGCCTTTAGGCGAACTTCATGTAGATGGAGCCGCTCCCTGCCTTTCATGGCGACTTCCTCAAGGCTAAGCTTCCTACACGCTACATCATAGGGGGCTACGTTGTTCAAGATCGCAACTATCATCGCAATCAGCATGCTTGCCGCCATCCCGGCACATGCCGAGATCATCGGCGCGAAGGTCGTAGACGCCATGGACCTTCAGATTTCACCGAACAAGTACAAGCAGAAGGGGATCGAAGTTAGAGGAGTTCGCTGCTACCACGCGGACGAGGATGAATATCGCTGCACTCACACGAGCGCAGATATTATGATTATGGGCCTTAACATCGAGCCCGCCTCTGCGAAATCTGCACTTGAGGAAAGCTGCGGCGAGATCCGCAAGGTTTTCAGCTCACCGAAGTGCCGCTTTACGATCCGCCTCTACCCCTCCCTAATCGATCAAGACGAGATCAGTGGCGGGCAAAAAAGGACGGTGATCGGAGCGGAGACAATCGAGATCGTTAAGTGAAATCGATACCCGCTTGAGGAAAACTCATGCGGGAAAGATCGACGAAGGTCCTTTGCAGCCGATATGTGCGTGACCCTCTTCAATGAGGATCACGCATGGCGAACGCAACCGCTCGCACTGAGACCGCCCGCCCGCGGCACGAAGGCGACTTCTTCCCCTCCGAGCGGGAGATTGCGCGTCGCCTAAATCAAACACCGGCAGAGTGGGCGGCAAAGGCGAAGATCCTCGAAGGAGACGGCCTCCCCCCTGTAGATCCGCTCATGGGCGGCAGATATTGGCCCGCCGTGCGGCGCTACTTTGACTGTCGCCACGGGGTGACTAGCATCGGTCCGCTCCATCATGCCGATGGAGAGGAGAACTTAGATGCATTGTGAATGTCCAACGCCCGGCCTAAAGCGCCGGAAGCGAAAGAGCGGCCCCGACATACTTTATTGGGTTGCCCGCGCCGATCTCGTGAAAGCGGGCTACCGGCCGGAGACGGTACGCCTCTCCTATTCGCCCGACGATCCGGCGCAGATGCCTTTGATCTCGGCGGCGTGCCTCAAGCTTCAAGCGGAAATGCTCGAATGGTCATCGGGCCGGAAGCGTGATCCGGCCCGCTTCGACGGGACAATTAAGGGCCTCTCCCGCCGGTACCAGACCGATCCGGCGAGCCCATTCCAACGCCTAAAGCACAACACCCGGCGGAAGGATCTCTACACGGTTGCCATTATCGAGAAGGCCTTCGGCAAGCGGGCTCTCGCGGCGCTTAGGATTGCTGATTTCTACCGATGGTATGATGAAGCAAAGAAGCCGAAGATGCCCGGCGGGCGGGAACGCGTGCGCCGAGCATATGGGATCATCAAGAAGCTGCGAGAGATGATCTCCTATGGCGTCATGGCCGAATTGCCCGAGTGCTCCCGCCTCTCAGAGGTATTGAGGCATGCCCGCTTCGAGCAGCCTGCCCGGCGGTCCGAAAAGCTGGAACTACATCACGTCGAGCAGTTCGTCGCGAAGGCTCTCGATATGGATCGGCTCTCTCTCGCCCTCGGCACGGCTATCCAGTTCGAGGCCGTGATGCGCCAGAAGGACGTGATCGGCGAATGGGAGCCGTTACCGCCGGGAGCATCCGCGAGCGGGATCGTGCTGCGAGGGCGGCGTTGGGTAAACGGCCTCACTTGGTCGGACCTCAATGAGGAACTCGTAATCCGGAAGCGCACGACCAAAACTGGCGCATTTGTCGCACACGACCTCAAACTCTCCCCGTTGGTGCTCGATCTCCTCGCGAGGATCCCGGCCGATCGGCGGGTAGGCCCTCTCATCATCGACGAGAAGGCGGGACGCCCCTACGCCCACGACGCCTACGGGCGAGAATGGCGACTTGTGGCGCGGGCTGCGGGCATACCTGACGAGGTATGGAACATGGACGCTCGGGCAGGCGGCATCACCGAAGCCGAGGACGCAGGCGCGACCCTTGACCATATCCGGTCAGCGGCGGCCCATTCGCAGACCTCGACGACCATCCGCTACTCCCGCGGCGCGGTCGGCAAATCGCAGGAAGTGGCTCGGCTCCGGCAGGCCTTCCGAGCTGCGAAGAACGGGACCTGAACAGCCTATAGGGAACGCGACGGGGAACGTGGGGAACACGAGATTAGTGGCAGAACGTCGGAAAGCTTTATCCACCAAAGGGTTAAGGTGGAGCGGGCGATGGGGATCGAACCCACGACATTCAGCTTGGGAAGCTGACGTTCTACCTCTGAACTACGCCCGCGCTCTTTCAGAGCATATCGATCTTGGCTGCACTTCCGCAAGGGGTCAGCGGAAGTGCTTCGACAGTTTCAAGCCTTGAGCCTGGTAGTTGGAGCCAGCCCCTGCCCCGTAGAGCACCTTCGGGCGCTCGGCCATGCGCTCATAGACAAGGCGTCCAACGATCTGCCCGTCCTCCAGGATGAAGGGAACATCGCGGGAGCGGACCTCGAGAACCGCGCGGGCCCCCTCCCCTCCTGCGCCGACATGGCCGAAGCCCGGATCGAAGAAGCCGGCATAATGGACGCGGAACTCGCCCACAAGCGGGTCAAAGGGCACCATCTCGGCCGCATAGTCCGGCGGGACATGCACGGCCTCCTTCGAGGCCAGGATATAGAACTGGCCCGGATCAAGGATCAGAGTCCGGCTGGCATCAGCGTAAAGCGGCTCCCAGAAATCGGAAATCCGGCAGGAGCCTGGCTTGTCCACATCCACAAGCCCCGTATGGCGTTTGGCGCGGTAGCCGATGAGATTGTCGGAGCCGAAACCCGCCAGATCGACGCTCACCGCCACCCCCTCCTGGATCGACGGCTCGGCTGAAGTGACGACCCGTTCGCGTTCATGCAGCGCCTGGAGTTCGGTATCGCTTAAGCGCACCTCACCCTTGCGCAGGCGCAGTTGCGAAAGCCGTGTGCCCGTCCGCACCAGGACGGGGAAGGTGCGGGGCGAGATCTCCGCATAGAGCGGGCCGGCATAGCCCACACCGATGGTGTCGAATTCCTGGCTGCGGTCTGTGATCACACGGGTGAACACGTCGATGCGGCCCGTCGAGCTCTTGGGGTTCGCGGCGGCGGACAGGTCATCCGGCAGGGCCAAGCTTTCCTGCAGTTCCGCGATATAGACGCTGCCCGTCTCCAGAATAGCCCCGGCCGAGAGGTCGATTTCATGGAAGCTCAGCTGGGTCAGGCGATCCTTCACCGTATGGTTGCGACCCGGCAAGAAGCTGGCGCGGACGCGATAAGCCCGGCGGCCCAGCCTCAGATCGAGGCTTGCAGGCTGCACCTGATCGGAGGCGAATGGCGTCTCCGGTTTGATCACGCCCGCTTCCGCAAGGCGCATAATGGCATCAGCCGATTGGATCCCGTCCTTCAACGCAACCATGATCTTGTTCCAGGGCCCTGCCCTTACTCGAGTGTTCTAGAAACTTAGGTGTCGACGTCGTGTAGCGGAATTGTCAATCCGTTTCACCATTCTCGTCGCGAAATGCGTACCAGGCCAGCCCCACCCGGCCCAGGGCGCTCATGAAGGTTAATCCGGCAAAGGCATAGGCCAGAACCGGGAACAAGCCGGGCACTATCATCATGGCGACAAAGAACAGGATGGTCTCCGTACCCTCCATGAAGCCGGCCATGTAATAGATGGACTTGATCTCCCGGGAGCCGCCCGTGATCCCGCGCTTGGCCGCAACCGCCGCGAAGGCCAGGAAGCTCGCCCCGTTCACATAAAAGGAGACGAGGATCACGGTTGCAGGCACGGCATTGGACCCAGGGTCCTGCAGGGCGAGAGGCCAAGGGAATGGCTCCGTAAATCGCGAAGTCGCAGACGATATCGAGGAAAGCCACCCCGATCCGTAGGCCCAATGGAGCGTGCGATGGCTCCGTCCAAGCCATCGAGCACGCGGCTGAGAGCGAAGAGAAAGAGAGCTGCCACTTCCATGCGCATCGTCAGCATGAAGGCAGCGGCTAATCCGGCACCGAAGCCCAGCAGGGTCGTGGTATCGGCGGAGACACCGGCCTGGGCAAGCCCCTGCCCGATCCGATTCAAGCGCGGATCGATTCTGCGCCTCACCCACCCGTCAAGCATGGCCCCTCCATGAAGCCCTCGATTGACGGGGCTTCATGGCCGCCTTACCACGGAGACCGAGCATTCCACCACTGGCTTCAAGGGACCACTCATGTACAAGGCCGTCACCCGCGGCATCAGCGTGACCGTGACACCCCGCTACTTGCCGGATGAATCCTCGCCCGACGAAAACCGCTATTTCTTCGCCTACACGGTCGAGATCATCAACCTGAGCCTTGAGCGCGTACAGTTGCGCGCCCGCTACTGGCGCATCATCGACGAGCAGGGCCGCGTGCAGGAAGTGCGCGGCGCGGGCGTCGTTGGCGAGGAGCCGGTGCTCGGCCCCGGCGAGAGCTACAGCTATACCAGCGGCTGCCCCCTGACCACGCCGAGCGGCACGATGCAGGGCAACTATGTGATGGAAACCGCAGGCGGCGAGACCTTCGACGCCGAGATCCCGGCCTTTTCACTCGACATGCCGCGCAACAAGCGCGTGCTGCATTGAGGTTTGCATGTCTTCCAACGGTCAGCGGCTCACGCCGCTTGAAATGCTGGCGAAGCTGGTTGCGTTCGATACGGAGAGCGCGAAGTCCAATCTGGCTCTGATCGAATTCGTAGAAAGCTATCTGCAGAGCTGGAATGTGCCCTACGTGCGCGTGCCGAACGAGACCGGTGACAAGGCCGCGCTCTACGCCACGATCGGCCCCCAGGACAAGGGCGGCATTGCGCTGTCCGGCCATACCGACGTTGTGCCCGTGGCGGGCCAGCCCTGGACGTCCGATCCTTTCACCCTGCGCGTCGAGAACGGTCGTGCCTATGGGCGCGGCGCGGTGGATATGAAAGCCTTCGACGCGCTGGCGCTCGCGCTGATCCCGGAATTTCAAGCCGCCAATCTCAAGACGCCGATCCACATCATGCTCTCATACGATGAGGAGACCACCTGCCTCGGCGTCGTCGACACCATTCGCCATCTCGGCCACGACCTGCCGCTGCCGAAAGCGGTGATTGTCGGCGAGCCGACGATGCTGGAAGTGGTGGATGCGCACAAGAGCGTCTTGACCTTCACAACGACTGTGCATGGAGCGGAAGCGCACTCATCCAAGCCCTATCTCGGCGCAAGCGCCGTGATGACGGCGGCGGAGATGATTGGTGAGCTCAATCGCATCGCCGACGAGATGATGGAGCGCGGTGACACGAGCGGGCGCTTCGATCCGCCCTACACCACCGTGCATGTGGGCGTGATCTCCGGTGGCACCGCGCGGAACATCATCTCGAAGTCCTGCACCTTCCATTGGGAATTCCGCGGCCTGCCTAGTCAGGATCCGAACGAAATTCCGGGCAGGCTCGAAAAATTCGCGCAGGAAGTTGCGCTCAAGCGTCTCAACCGCTTCGGCGATTTCGGGCGCATCGAGACGAAGCTCCACGCGCATGTGCCCGGCCTTGCGCCGGAGCCCGGATCATTCGCTGAAACATTGGCGCTCCGTCTGGCAGGCAAGAACCGCACGCAAACGGTGCCGTTCGGAACGGAGGCCGGTCATTATCAAGCGGCCGGCATTCCGACCGTCGTCTGCGGCCCCGGCTCCATTGACCAGGCGCATCAGGCCGACGAGTACATCACCCTCGAGCAGCTGGAGGCGGGCGCGGCCTTCATGCGCCGTTTGGCGGCGACCTGCGCCGAGTCATGACAGCCTGTATCCACGCCATGGCCGCACTTGGTTTACGGCCGCCCACACCTTCGGAACACCAGGTCGCAAAGACCTAGATGCCCGGGACGAGCCCGGGCAGGACGATGAGGACACGTTAGCGAGAACAGATTTTACGCATCCGTCTTCGCGATCTCGGCCTCCACTTCGGCAGGATCGAGATCGTAGAAGCGCGAGCAGAACTCGCAGGTGATGCCGATGCGCCCGTTGTCGCCCACCATGTCACGCCGATCCTCGGGCGAGAAGCGGCGCATCATGCCCATGATGCGCTCGTGCGAGCAGGTGCATTCCTCGTGCACGTGCTGGCCTTCGAACACGCGCACGCCACGCTCGTGGAAGAGACGGTAGAGCAGCCGCTCGCTCGACACCGCGGGATCGATGAGCTCGTGATCTTCCACCGTCGCCAGAAGCGACTTGGCTTCGACCCAGGCATCGTCCTCGGAAGGCCCAGCGAGATCGTTGGAAGGATGGCCCTCCGGAATGTCGCCGGGATGAAGGTCGGCCTGGCGCAGCCGCTCGGATGAGGACGGCAGGAACTGGATCATCAAGCCGCCCGCGCGATAGGTATGACGACCGCTTTCGAACTGCTCGGCAACGGCGAGACGCACCTGCGTCGGGATCTGCTCCGACTGGCGGAAATACTGGTGCGCAGCCTCCTCGAAGCCCTGACCTTCAAGCGCAACCACGCCCTGATAGCGGCTGCGTTCCGTGCCCTGGTCGATGGTCATCGCGAGATAACCATGACCGAGCAACTCGCCTGTGCTGGGCGTCGAGGAGCCGAGCGCTTCCAGTTTCTCCTTGTCGAAGCGAGCCGTAGCGCGCAACTTATCCGGCGCATTGAAGTCCACCACCACCATGTCGATGATGCCATCGGTCTTGGTCTGAAGCTGGAAGCGTCCTTCGAGCTTCAGCGACGCGCCGAGCATGACGGTGAGTGCAGCCGCCTCACCGATGACTCGCGCGACCATGTCGGGATAGCCGTGACGGGTCAGGATGGTGTCGATGGAGGGACCGAGGCGCACCACGCGCCCGCGCACGTCGAGCGGCTCCACCGCGAACGGTAGAACGACGTCATCATGTCCCTCGAACGAAGTTGAACTCATGCGCTTGCTGCTCCAAGGCACCACGCCAGGATGCCCTTTTGTGCATGAAGCCGGTTCTCGGCCTCATCGAAGACTACGGATTGCGGACCATCCATGACGTCATCTGTCACCTCCTCCCCGCGATGCGCCGGCAGGCAGTGCATGAAGACGGCATTCTTGGCGGCCACGCTCATCAGCCTGCTGTTGACCTGATAAGGCTTGAGCAGGTTGTGGCGGCGGAACTCGTCATCATCGCCCATCGAGACCCAGCAATCGGTGACGACGGCGTCAGCCCCCTCCGCTGCCTCGAAGGCGTCGGTCGTCACGCTGATCTTTGCTCCTTCCTGCTTTGCCCAGGACAAAAGCTCCGGGCGCGGAGCAAGTTCCGGCGGAGATGCGATCTTCAGCGTGAAATCAAGGCGCCCCGCCGCGTGAACCCAGGAGGCGAGCACGTTGTTGGCATCGCCCACCCAGGCGATCGTACGCCCCTCGATGGAGCCGTTATGCTCCTCGAAGGTCATGACGTCGGCCATGATCTGGCACGGATGCGTCATCTTGGTCAGGCCGTTGATCACGGGGATCGAGGCGTACTGCGCAAGCTCCGTCACCATGGCATGATCGAGCGTGCGGATCATGATGGCATCCACATAGCGCGAGAGAACACGCGCTGTGTCGGCGATGCTCTCGCCACGGCCAAGCTGCATCTCCTTACCCGTGAGCATCAGCGTCTCGCCGCCGAGTTCGCGCATACCGATATCGAAGGAGACGCGGGTGCGGGTGGAGGGCTTGTCGAACACCATGGCAAGCGTCTTGCCCTCGAGCGGGCGCTCCTTCGAGCGCTCCCCACGGCGACGCTTGGCCTTGATCTCGGATCCCACCTTCAGGATATGACGGATCTCAGACCCGGAAAAATCGCTGAGATCGAGAAAGTGACGGGTCTTCATTGAGCTGCTCCAGGCTGAGCGGTTTTCTTCAGCTCGGCTTCCATGGCCGCGCAGGCGGCATCCAGACGATTGAAGGCTTCCGTGATGTCTGCATCCGAGATGATGAGCGGCGGCAGAAGCCGGACCACGTTGTCGCCGGCAGCGACCAGAATGAGCTTCTGAGCGCGGGCGGCGGCGATGAAATCGGTGTTGGGCACAATCGTGCGAATCCCCATGATGAGACCTTGCCCGCGAACCTCGGCGATGATGCCAGGATGACGGTCCTTCAGTTCGGCGAGGCGCTGCTTCAGCAGCAGCCCCTTGCGCTCGACCTCCTGCAGGAAGCCGGGCTCCAGGACAACATCGAGCACAGCGCTTCCAACCGCCATGGCGAGGGGGTTGCCGCCGAAGGTGGTGCCATGCGTTCCGACCGTCATGCCCTTCGCAGCCTCGGCCGTCGCAAGGCAAGCGCCCATCGGGAATCCGCCACCGATGCCCTTGGCCACCGACATGATATCCGGCTTCACGCCCGTCAATTCATAGGCAAACAGCTTGCCGGTGCGCCCAACACCCGTCTGAACCTCATCGAAGATCAGAAGGAGGCCGTGTTGATCGCAAAGCGCGCGCAACTCCTTCATGAAGGCGGCATCGACCGGTCGTACGCCGCTCTCGCCCTGGATCGGCTCGATCATCAGGGCTGCCGTCTGCGGGCCAATGGCGGCCTTCAGGGCGCCGAGATCATTGAAGGGCACCTGATCGAAGCCTTCGACCTTGGGACCGAAGCCTTCCAGATATTTGGCCTGGCCGCCCGCCGCGATGGTCGCAAGGGTGCGCCCATGGAAAGCGCCCTCGAAGGTGATGATATGGAAGCGCTCGGGATGACCGTTCACATAATGATAGCGGCGCGCCATCTTGACCGCCGCCTCGTTCGCCTCAGCACCTGAATTGGTGAAGAACACCACATCCGCGAAAGTGTTCTCCACGAGCCGCCGGGCCAACCGCTCTCCTTCGGGGATCTGATAGAGGTTCGAGGTGTGCCAGATCTTGGACGCCTGCTCCGTCAGCGCCTTGACCAAGCGCGGGTGGGCGTGACCGAGGGCATTCACGGCAATGCCAGCCCCGAAATCGAGGTATCGCTGCCCGTCTCGGCCGTAGAGCCAGGGCCCCTCCCCCTTCTCGAAGGAAAGCTCGGCACGCGCAAAAACAGGCAGCAATGGCGATGTCACGGGTTGTCTCCGCCTCTCATGGTGACCCAAGGTCGCACCTGGAGGCCGGCCTTGAGCCTTAAAAAAGAAAGCGCCGCCCAAGCGGGGCGGCACGGTAGAGATTCTAACGAGGTGCGAGTCCCTGTCAATTCAAGAGAAATGAAGTGACTCATCACGGGCAAATTTTCCGCAAGGTGACTTCCCTGGGGAAAACGACAGGGGGTGGCCGGGGACTCTTGCGCCCGAGTCCACCCATCCTGTAACTTCAGGGCAGTCGAGTACGGCATTCGTGCGGCGGCTCTCACCCTCAGGAGCGACCCCTCTCAGCGCGGTCGGACATCAAGTTTCTGTCCGCGAGGTATGGGGGATTCTGGGTTTAAAGAAGCGGCCACGATGGAGGCAGGTTTAAAAATGACAGATGCGGGCGCAACTTGGACGGATGAGCGGGTCGAGCTTCTCAAGAGGCTCTGGACCGATGGCTTGAGCGCAAGCCAGATCGCTGCCGAGCTTGGCAATGTGACCCGCAACGCGGTGATCGGCAAGGTTCACCGCCTCGGCCTCTCCGGCCGTGCCAAGGACGCGAAGCCCACCACTGCTGCCCCGCGCGCCCGCAAGGTGACCCGCGCACCCAGCGCCCCGACCCCGATTGCGCCTCAGGCCCACAGCAATGTGGTTCTCGCCCCCATTCCGCTTCAGCCGGCGCGAGAGGAGCGAGAGGTGATGGTCGAGGAGGAGGATGTGGCGATCCCCATGTCCGAGCGCGTGACCATTATGGACCTGCGCGAGTCCATGTGCCGCTGGCCCATGGGCGATCCTACGAAGCCGGAGTTCCGCTTCTGCGGCGCCCGCTCCATCACGGGCCTGCCCTATTGCACGCACCACGCCCGCATCGCCTACCAGCCGGTGACCGACCGCAAGCGTGAGCGCAAGCTGGCCCGCGCCTAGAGCCTCGGACCCAAAAGTGGAAGGCACTTTTGGGACCCACCCGACGCTCATTTTCTAGAGCAGCGCATCGTTGAAAGCGGAAAACCGGGTCCACTTTTCCGTGCGACGTGCTAAACGCGATAGGGAGTTTCAAACAAAAAGGCCGCACTGAGATCATCAGCGCGGCCTTTTGATTTTTTGATAACCGATCTCAACTCTCTGCGTTCGCAGCCTGCTCGGCCCGGGCGAATGTTTCGTCAAAGGAATAGCCGGCCCCGCGCACCGTGCGGATGGGATCGGGCATCTTGGGTAGGTTGATCGCCTTGCGCAGGCGGCCCACATGCACGTCCACCGTGCGTTCGTCGATATAGACGTCGTGTCCCCAAACCGCATTGAGCAGATGCTCGCGAGAGAAGACGCGACCCGGGCTCTGCATGAGAAACTCCAGCAGGCGGAACTCCGTGGGACCCAAGTGCAGGTCCTTGCCGGAGCGGCGCACGCGATGGGTCTCGCGGTCGAGCTCCATGTCGCCGGCCCGCAGCAATGTCGCAATATGGGCAGGCTTCGTGCGGCGCAGCAGCGCGCGCACGCGGGCCAGCAGTTCCGGCACCGAGAAAGGCTTGACGATGTAATCGTCCGCGCCGGTGGCCAAGCCGCGGATGCGGTCGCCCTCTTCGCCACGGGCTGTGAGCATAATGATCGGCAAACGCTCCGTTTCCGGACGCACACGGATGCGGCGGCAGAGTTCGATGCCGGAGAGGCCTGGCAGCATCCAGTCGAGCAGCACGATATCGGGCACCTGCTCGCGCAGGCGGATCTCAGCCTCGTCCCCGCGCGAGACGCTGTCCACCTCGTAGCCCTCGGCTTCGAGGTTGTAGCGCAGGAGCAGCGTCAGCGGCTCCTCGTCCTCCACGATCAGAACGCGAGGCCCCATGCTCAGGCTCCTGCCTCGGCGCTGGTGTCGATGGACCGGTCATTCTTAGGCCGATCAATCGCGAGAGTCTCGCCCGTCACCAGATAGTGCACCGTCTCGGCAATGTTGGTGGTGTGATCGCCGATGCGCTCGATGTTCTTGGCGCAGAACAGAAGATGCGTGCAGAATGAAATGTTGCGCGGGTCTTCCATCATGTAGGTCAAAAGCTCGCGGAAGAGCGAGGTGTAAAGCGCGTCGATGGCGCCATCGCGCTTCCACACGTCGAGAGCGCGAGCTGTGTCCTTCTGGGCATAGGCATCGAGCACGTCCTTGAGCTGACCCAGCACCAGGTCGCTCATGTGCTGAAGCCCCACCACGATCTTCTGCGGCTGGAAGTCGGAGCCGATGGCGAGCGCACGCTTGGCGATGTTCTTGGCGAGATCACCGATGCGCTCGACGTCGCCGGAGACGCGGATGGCCGAGATGGTTTCGCGCAGGTCCACCGCCAGCGGCTGGCGACGGGCGATCGTGAGGATGGCGTTCTCCTCCACCTCGCGCTGAAGCACGTCCAGGCGCTTGTCCGAAGCAATGACGGTTTGCGCCAGGGCCGTGTCGTGGCGGACGAGCGCTTGGATCGCATCGACCAGCATCTTCTCGGCGATGCCGCCCATCTCGGAAATCCGTCGCCGGAGGGCCTGCAGGTCGTTGTCGTAGGAGCTGACGATATGCTCCGCCATGGGAAGCCTCCTTGTAGTGCTTCAGTCAGCCGAAGCGGCCCGTGATGTAATCTTGTGTTTGTTTCTTGGACGGGTTCATGAACATCTTGGTCGTCGGCCCGAATTCGATGAGTTCGCCCAGATACATGAAGGCGGTGAACTGCGAGATGCGCGCCGCCTGCTGCATGTTGTGGGTGACGATGACGATGGTGAACTCGGAGCGGAGCTGCTCGATCAGCTCCTCGATCTTGCCGGTGGAGATCGGATCGAGGGCAGAGGTCGGCTCGTCGAGCAGGATCACCTCAGGACGCTGCGCGATGGTGCGCGCGATGCAAAGGCGCTGCTGCTGACCGCCGGACAGACCCATGCCGGACTGGCGCAGCTTGTCCTTCACCTCGTCCCACAAGGCCGCCTTGCGCAGAGCTTCCTCAACGCGACCGTCGAGCTCGCTCCTGGACAGCTTCTCATAGAGACGAATGCCGAAGGCGATGTTGTCGTAGATCGACATCGGGAACGGCGTCGGCTTCTGGAACACCATGCCGACGCGAGCGCGCAGCTCGTTCACGTCGATGGACGGCAAGAGAACATTCTGTCCGTCGAGCAGGATCTGCCCCTCTGCACGCTGCTCCGGATAAAGGCTGTAGATGCGGTTGAACGTGCGCAGCAGCGTCGACTTTCCACAGCCGGAAGGGCCGATGAGGGCCGTCACCTGCCGGTCATAGAAATCGAGGGAGATGTCCTTCAGGCTGCGGAAATCGCCGTAGTAAAAGTTGAGTTTCTTGACGGCGATGCGGGCCGGTGCGTTGGTATCGGCAGCGGCCGCATTCCCGATGGCGCTGCTCGTATTGACGGCAATCGTGCTGCTCATCGGACTTTATCCTTCTTCAAGAGCAGGCGCGCCACGATGGACAGCGCCAGGATGGACAGGGTGATGATGAGTGCGCCGGCCCAGGCGAGCTGCCGCCAGTTTTCATAAGGTGCCAGCGCGAACTGGTAGATCGTGACGGGCAGATTCGAGACGCCGCCCATCAGGCTCGGACTGAACCAGAAATTATTGTTCAGTGCAGTGAAGAGCAGCGGCGCGGTCTCGCCGGCGATGCGGGCCGTGGCAAGGATCACGCCCGTGACCATGCCGGCGCGAGCGGCCTTCCAGCTGATTTTCACAATCACCGTGGACATGGGCGCGCCGAGGGCCGCTCCTGCCTCACGCAGGGAGCCCGGCACGAGGCGCAGCATGTCCTCGGTCGAACGGACGATCACGGGCACGGCGATGATCGCTAGTGCCACACCGCCCGCCCAGCCGGAATAGCCGCCCATCGGCTGCACCATCAGAATATAGACGAAGAGACCGATGAGAATGCTGGGCGCTGCCAGCAGAATGTCGTTGACGAAACGAATGACGGTCGCGAGCTTCGAGTTCTTGCCGTATTCGGCGAGGTACGTCCCCGCGAGCACGCCTATCGGCGTGGCTATCATGACGCCAAGAATGGTGAGGATCAGACTGCCGACGATGGCATTGGCGATGCCGCCTCCTTCGGTGCCTGGACCCGGTGTCGTTTCGGTGAAAACAGCGGGCGAGAGGCCACCGATGCCTTCAACAAGGAGCATCAGCAAAATCCATCCGAGCACGAAGGCTCCGAGACCCGTAAACAGCGTGCAGATGATCTTCAGGGCACGGTCAGCGACATGGCGGCTGCGACGCACACGGCCCCAGGGCGCATGAGCCGTCGTGGCGGGGTGATCATAAACAGCGGTATCCATCATCCACCTCTTCAGTGCGTCTTCACGCGGGCGATCAGGAGACGCGCGAGGGCCAGAACAATGAAGGTCACGACGAAGAGAATGCAGCCGAGCGCAAGCAGGGCATTCATCTGCAAACCGGCCGCCTCATTGAACTCGTTGGCGATGCGGGACGCGATCGTGGAACTCGGGTCGAAGAGCGAAAGCGACAGACGGTTTGCGTTGCCGATCACGAAGGTGACCGCCATCGTCTCACCAAGCGCACGGCCGAGCCCCAGCATAATGGCGCCGATGATGCTGACGCCCGCTTGCGGCAGAAGGACAAAGCGCACCACTTCCCAGGTGGTGCAGCCGATGCCGTAGGCGCTTTCGCGCAGCACGGTCGGGATCTGGTCGAGAATGTCGCGTGTGATCGAGGCAATGAACGGAATGATCATGATCGATAGGATGATCCCCGCCGTCATCATGCCAACACCGGACGGCACGCGAGCGTAGAGCACGGTTCCGAGGATCGGCATGCCCTCGACGATGGAGGTCAGCGGAACCTGGACGTATTTGGCAAAAAGCGGGGCGAAGACGAAGAGACCCCACATGCCGTAAATGATGCTGGGCACCGCGGCCAGAAGCTCGATCACCGTTGAAACGGGACGGCGCAGCCAGGGCGGGCAAAGCTGGGTGAGGAAGATCGCGATGCCAATGGAAATCGGAACGCCGATCACAAGCGCGATGAGAGCCGATGTGAGCGTGCCGGAGATGGCGACCCATGCGCCATACTGATCCTGCCCCACATTCCACACGCTGGAAGTAACGAAGCCGAAGCCGAATTCCTGGAAAGCGGGCCATCCACCATAAATCATGGTGCCGATGATACCGGCGAGGACGGCGAGGACGACCAGGGCGGAGCCGTAAGCAGCCCAGCGAAAGCCCTGATCGAAAGCAGGAGAGGAGCGGCGGCGGAGGGTCTGCATGTTCGATACGGTCATCTTATCAGACACAACAACCATCCGCCTCACTCCTCACGACAAGCTACGTAGAGCTGTCTTTCTTACTTCTTGTAGACCGGCTGTCCCGAGGCGTTCTTGATCTCGTTCGCCCAGGTCGTGCGGATCTGCTCGACGACGTTGTCCGGCAGCGGCACGTAGTCAAGGTCGCTGGCGAGCTTGTCGCCGTTCTTGTAGGCCCAGTCGAAGAACTTCAGAACCTCAGCGGTCTGCTCTGGCTTCTCCGCGGTCTTGTAGACCAGGATGAAGGTGGGATTCGTGATCGGCCAAGCGTCGTCACCAGCTTGGTTGGTCAGCGAGATGCCGAAGCCGGGAGCGGACGACCAGTTGGCGCTGGCGGCAGCGGCCTGGAATGACTTGATCTCAGGCTGCGGATACTTGCCCGCCTGGTTCTGGAGCAGAGCATAAGGAATGTTGTTCTGCTTGGCGTAGGCATACTCGACATAGCCGATCGAGTTCGGAACCTGCTTCACGGTTGCGGCGACACCCTCATTGCCCTTGCCACCCTGGCCAATCGGCCAGCTGATCGTGGTATTGGCGCCGAACTCGTTCTTCCAGGCCTCGGAGACCTGCGACAGATAGGTGGTGAACACGCTCGTCGTGCCCGAAGAGTCAGAGCGATAGACCGGGGTAATGTTGGCGTTCGGCAGGTTCACGCCGGCATTCAGCTGGGCGATTTTGGGATCATTCCACTTGGCGATCTTGCCTTGGAAGATGTCAGCCAGAACCTGGCCCGTGAGCTTGAGCTGGCCCGCCTGAACGCCCTGGATGTTCACGACGGGGACGACGGCGCCCATGACGGTCGGGAACTGGACGAAGCCGTTCTTCTCGAGATCGGCGCCCTTCATCGGAGCGTCTGTGGCGCCAAAATCGACGGTCTTGGCCTGGATCTGCTTGATGCCGCCGCCGGAACCGATCGACTGGTAGTTCATGCCGATGCCGGTCTCTTTCTTGTAGGCCTCAGCCCATTTCGAATAGACCGGGAAGGGGAAAGTCGCGCCTGCGCCGGTGATGTCGGCAGCGGACGCCGTAGTCGTCAGGCTCGCGACGGCAAGGCCGGCCGCAATGGCGAAGGACATGATCTTCACGATAAATCTCCCTGTTCATACAAGCGCGGCAGGTGGTTCCATGACCTACTCCAGACCGCGCGAGGGACAGCTAGGCCCAGCGGATGTCGGCTCTACGACAGTTGGATGACAATTAAATGACACCCGAAAAGGATCCCATGGCAATGTCTCGGGATCGTGTTGTCACCCAGTTGAGGGAGCCTCGGGAAGCGTAACGTTAAAACGCGCGCCCTGCCCTGGCTCGCTGGTGATATCGAGCTGGCCGCGGTGACGGTTGACGATGTGCTTGACGATAGCGAGGCCTAGACCCGTGCCGCCCTTATCCCTGCTCTCGGCGACATCGACACGGTAGAACCGCTCCGTCAGGCGCGGCAGATGCTCCGGTGCGATGCCGGGGCCGTAATCCCGAACGGAGAAAACCGCTGAGCGGCCTTTGGAGTTGTCGTCTGCCTCGACACTCTCAACCGTAACGTCCACAGCCCCGCCGCTCTCACCGTATTTCACGGCGTTCTCGATCAGGTTCTCGATCACACGCAAAAGCTCGTCCCGGTCGCCGAGGACCAGAACGGGGCGCGACGGCAGCGCCATCCGGATCTCTACGCCTCTCTCCTTAGCCCTGGGCGAAAACGTCTCGACCATTGGAACGACGAGAGAACCAAGATCGACGATTTGCGTCGGCGAAACATGAGCCCGCATCTCGATGCGCGAGAGGGACAGCAAATCATCGATCAGCCGCCTCATGCGCTGGGCCTGCAATCGCATGATCTCGAGAAAACGCTCGCGCGCCTTGGGATCGTCCTTAGCCGGTCCCTGTAAGGTCTCGATAAACCCTAAGAGAGAGGCGAGAGGCGTGCGCAGTTCATGGCTCGCATTGGCTACGAAATCCGCCCGCATGGCCTCAAGTCGTCGCGCCGAGGTGAGATCGCGGAAGAACAGGACGACACCGGACTGCACGGCCACGCCCGGCCCCTCGGTGTGCAAGGGGCCGATATGCACCTCGAAGGTGCGTTCCGTAGGAATCCGCTCGGAATATTCGATGCGCAACGGAGTTGTCACCTCCAACACCTCCTCGATGCCGTCGAGCACATCGGGACTGCGCAGAGCAAAGGACAGGGGGTGGCCGACCTTCAACCCTGGCAGGAGGAGATAGGCAGCCTTGTTTGCCTCAAGAATGACGGCCCTTCGATCGACAAGGATGACAGGATCGGGAATATGAGCCAGCACAGCCTCCGCCATGCCGCTCCGGGCAGAGGATTTGGGACGCGTTTGCAGGGCTTGGCCTAAGCGTTGCCGCTGCCGATGGCTTAGAACTAGGCTGAGCGCTATGGCGCTGATGGCCCCCACAACAAACCAGATGTCGCCGTATCCGCGCCAAAGCGCAACAAGGCTCAGCAGCAGGCAAGCCAGGAGTGCCCCGCGAAACGCGGCCATGCGCAGCGGGTTGGCGCCTGAAAAGCTGCCTTCCGGCCTGATCTCGCCTGGATCTGTCATGATGCTGCAGGGTTCCCGATGAGTTTCGCGTCCTCATTAAGACGCGTACCCCAAAGAGTCATCTCCCGGCCAAGCTTTCCTCTGCGGCGTCCTCATCCGGCTTGAAAGCCCCCCGAGAGGAGCGCAGGCGGTTGCGGACCTCATAGGCTCCCAGAAGAGCGAGCGCCACGACGAAGGGGATCAGGTAGTAGCAGAGGCGGTAAAGCAAGAGCGCGCCGAGCACCGGCTCCCGAGGATAGCTCGAGAGGGCCAGGAGAATGGTGGCCTCGAAGACGCCCAAGCCTCCCGGCGCATGGCTTGCCACACCCAGCATGACGGCAAAGATGTAAACGGCCAGGAACGTCTCGAAGCTCAGGCCATGTCCACCCGGCAGCAGGACGAACAGAACCCCTGCCCCGGCGCAGACATCGGCGGCGCCGATCAGGATCTGCCCCAGGGAAAGGCGCAGTCCCGGCAGTTCCAGCTTCCAGCCTTGGATTCGCACCACCCGACGCTTGAACGAGACCCAGATCAGATAGCCGGCGACGAATACGGCCGCAGCGAGGCCGATCAGCTGGTTGACCCAGATATGAGTGTAAACGAGGCTCGCCAGCTCATCCGCCTTGCGGATCAGGCTCCAGGCCAGGACGAGGGCCATGCCGAGCCAGAAGGTGACTCCGGTGATGACGGTGAGGCTTGCCACCCGTCCCGGGCTGATCCCCTTCGGAGAATAGATCCAGTAGCGAACAGTACCCGCCGTGAGGAGAGGGAAGCCGAGGGTGAAGCTCACCGCATAGCTGGTGAAGGAGGCCATTGCCGTGGTGCGATAGGGAATCTTCAGCTTGAGCTGCTTGAGGGCGATGGCGTCGTAGCAGGTCAGCAGGCTGTAGCTGATCGTCGTGAAGAGGATTGCAAGACCGATCTGCCGCAGGCTCGCTGCCGTGAAGGCTGCTTTGAGCTCATTGACGTCGATTTCGGAGACAATCCTCCAGAGAACGACGAGAGACGCACCGAACAGAATCACACTGGCTGCCATTCCGATCCAGGCGAACCGGCGGGAGCGCCGCTCCTTGGGGTGCAGGGCTTCGGCAGACGTGATGTCCGGCGGAGCAACCGAATGAGGGCTCATATCGTTCATGAAAGGGTTCAATCAGCCTCAGCGTGAAAACGCCCCAAGGGTTCAGGAGCAGCCCTGCATCTATGCGCTCCGACAGCGGAGCGCCAGCCTGTGAGGCGGTTTCTTAATGCTTTCCCTATCATCGGGACTACTCTTTCGCCCCTAAAAGCACAGATTGAGCACGATTTAGGTTGTCAGCATCGAAAAGGCCCACAACAATGAGGTTCCCTTTGGCAGGAGAAAAGGCTGCAAGTCGCGCCCCCAGGGAGATTCGCGTGGATTTCAACGAAACGGAAAATCAGTTTGCCGTTCTGGCGGAATCCCTGCCGCAACTCGTTTGGTCGGCCAGGTCCGATGGATCTCACGATTATTTCAACCGTCGCTGGCATGAGTTCACGGGCATGTCCCCCGAGCAATGTCTCGGAAACGGCTGGCAGAGCGCCCTTCATCCCAACGATCTGCCCATAGTCCAGGAGCAATGGTGCCGGTCCATCGAAACCGGCACTTCCTATGAAATCGAGTACAGAATCCGGAACGCTGCAGGCGAGTATGAATGGGTGCTCAGCCGCGCCCTGCCGATTCAAGATCTCTCCGGCCACGTTGTGCGCTGGTTTGGAACCAACACCAATATCGATGCGCAGAAAAAGGCCGAGGAAGCGTTACGCAGCCTCGACACCCGTTATCGCCTGGCGCTCGAGGCCGCCGATCTCGGTACGTGGCAGATCGACCTGGAAAAAGGACAGATCTTCTGGGACGAGGGAACCTGCGCGCTCTATCAGCTCCCTCACGATGAATCGTTCAGCATGCCCCTCGAACAGGCGATCGGCATGATCCATCCTGATGATCGTGAAACCGCATGGGGGCGCATCGCAAAAGCCTGCGATCCGCAATCCGATGGCCATTATGAGAACGAGTACCGGGCCATTCTGCCCGATGGCAAGACCCGTTGGTTTCGCTCAGTCGGTCAGGCTCTTTTTGCACCCGATGGCGATAAACCTCATGCGTTAAGCCTCTCCGGCGTGATCAGCGATATCACCGAACGTCATGCGTTCGAGGAAGCCCAACAGCTTCTCACGCGGGAACTGAACCATCGCGTCAAAAACCTTTTCGCCATCGCAAACGGCATGGTCTCGATGACGGCACGCACGGCCAAGGACCCGAAGGAAATGGCCACTGCTCTGCGCGGCCGCCTGAGCGCACTCGCGCGCGCGCACGAACTGGTCCAGCCGGCAGCCACCATGGGACATGGAGCAGGATCGGATGTCGATCTCGCCCGATTATGCGAGGCCGTTCTCGAGCCCTACCGGCAGACTGATGCAAACAGAGTCTTGATCGAAGGACCTGGTGTGCGTGTAGGCTCCAACACCACGACGAGCCTTGCCCTCGTCCTTCACGAGCTTGCTACCAACGCAGCGAAATATGGATGCCTGTCCAATCCGGACGGTCGGCTCGAGATAAGCTGGACGCTCCATGACGAGGTGATCGATCTTCTCTGGGTGGAGACCGGTGGCCCAAATGTGGAGAGCCCGCCTGATTTCGAAGGTTTCGGCACTCAGCTTTCCCAAAGAAGCATCGCTGGCCAGCTCGGCGGCACATTGGAGCGGGAATGGTCGCCGGACGGACTGCGTGTGCACATGACCTTGCCTCTTGCCCGACTGGCAGGCTAACGCCTCGTTTGATGACCTCCACCTGGAAACATGCATGACGATCCATCGCCGCGTCCTCGTTCTGGGCGGAGCACGTTCGGGCAAGAGCCGCACGGCTCTTGATCTGGCGGAGGCCTCGTCTGACACACGCATTCTCATCGCGACGGCGCAAGACTTCGACGATGAGATGCGCGAGCGCATTGCGCATCACCGATCGGAGCGCGATCCATCCTGGAAGACGGTGGAAGCTCCGCTCGATCTCATCGCTGCCATTAGCGCGAATGCAGGTCCAAGTCGGATCGTCCTCGTCGACTGCCTGACACTGTGGCTTTCAAATCTCATCATGAGCGAGCGCGACCCAAGCCGCGAAGTCGACGCATTGATCGATGTCTTGACGGACAGCGCAGGTCCGGTGGTTCTCGTGTCCAACGAGGTCGGTCAGGGGATCGTCCCCACAACGGCTCTCGGGCGTTCTTTCCGGGATCAACAGGGTCGATTGAACCAGCGCATCGCCAAAGCGTGCGATGCGGTCGTCTTCATCGCAGCGGGATGCCCAGTTCTCCTCAAACCCGCCCCTCCCCTGGATTTGCACCTGGGTTGAGCCAGCCACTTTTAACGCACCTTCGCCCTGACCTCTGCCGCCAGAGCCTCGATAGCCCCAGGGGTCGAAGGCCCACCACAGATCGTGAGCTTTCTCGGCACCACGAGACGCCGCTCCAGCGGAACCGCTTGCACGAGCGCCGGATGGACGAAAAGCGCCGTACCATTGTCGACGGCTTTATCCGAGTCATCATCCAGGAGCAGGAAATCCGGGGGCGTCGTGACGATGGCTTCAAGGCGAGCCATGCCGCCATGCGGCAGCCCTAGAGCCTCCTGATGCGGCTTGAAACCCATATGGATCAGGAGCTCGTTCATGGGGGAATCCGTCGAAGATACCCAGCTTCCCCGGTCGTAGACAAGGATGCTCGGTCTGCCCTGAACGATGTCCTTCGTGCGTTGGAGCGCGGCATCGATCCGCGCGATCAGCGCCTCACCTCGCTCCGGATGGCCGAGCGCACGCGCCATGGTGCGGATCTGCTCCTGTCCCTCATTGAGACTCGTCCAGGGACCAAGCGTCAGCACCTCAAGTCCTTGCGCCTTCAGAAGTGCGACCTGGCCCTGCTGGCCATAGGTGCCGGACAGCACGAGATCAGGCCCGCTGAACAGGATGGTCTCGGCTCTTCCATCATTGACCGGCAATCCTTGCGCCTGCCCGGTCATGAAGGAGATCGACGGATCCTTGATGAGAAAGCTCAACGAGGCGATCTGATCGCGGTCGGCAAGCGTGAGCAGCATCTCGTCCGTGCAGAGATTGAGGGACACCACGCGCTGAGGTCGCGGTTGTGCTCCCGCGACGCTCCCCCAAAGGAAGGCGATGCAGATGGGCAACATCCATCTGGAAAACCGACTGAGACGTAGTTGCGGCATGAGAGGCAAGCCCGTAAAGAGGTGATCCGACGTTGGTGCCTCGACTATCGAGGTGAAACGGGAACACGGTGCGGACCTTGTCCTATTCCGTGGCTGCCCCCGCAACTGTAAGCGGCGAGCGGCAATCCTTCATGCCACTGAATCTTTGGGCCAGACAAGCTCAAGAGGATTTGGGAAGGCGGATTGCTCGCGATGACCTGCAAGCCAGGAGACCGGCCGGCGTCAAAACGCAACCCGTATTGCTCGCCGGTGGGGCGGGCAGGAGGTCTCCATGGCCATGCCTTCATGCCGCCTGCTCGCGGCATCCGTGTCTTTTTTCGCCCTCTCACTGGGTGCAGTCCACGCTCAAACCTTCACCGAACCGGCGCCGGCCCCTGACTTCGTCGTCACGGCCACGCGCTCACCGCTCGCGATTTCGCAGGCCGGCAGCGCGATTTCCGTGATTACGGCTGAGGAGATTGCAAAGGAATCGCTGACGAGCCCGGCAGAGGTGCTGCGCCGCGTTCCCGGTGTAACGGTCGTCGAGACCGGCGGTCCAGGCGCGACGACGACGGTGCGCCTGCGTGGCGCCGAATCCGGCCAGACCCTCGTTCTCATCGACGGCATCCGCGTGAACGATCCTTCGACGGATTCCGGCGAGTTCGATTTTTCGAACCTCGCCGCCGTCGATATCGAGCGCATCGAGGTTCTGCGGGGCCCGCAATCCGCCATTTACGGCTCCGACGCCATGGGCGGCGTGATCAACATCATCACTCGCAAGGGCAAGGGCGCACCGCGCGTCAGCGTCGGCGTCGAAGGGGGAAGCTATGGCACGAAGGCCGGGCGTGCTTCGGTCTCCGGTAGCGACGGCCCGGTGTCCTACGCCTTCTCGACCACCGGCTTCGATACCGCCGGTTTTTCCCGCTACGGCTATCGCATCGGCCGCATCGAAGACGCCCTCTCCTCCCCTCTTGAGCCCGACAGCGCGCAGCGTCTCGGCGCGGCAGGCCGCATCTCGGTTGCTCTTTCGCCGGATGTCGAATTCGAGATCGGCGGCTATGCAAGCTACAACAGGGCGCAGATCGATAATGCCGCGTCGGCCTTCGAATTTCTTCCCGATGCCCCCTCTCAAACCCAGCAGCGTTTGTATGAGGGCCATTCGCGCCTGACGATCAACGCGTTCGACGGCATTCTCAGGAACACGTTCCTCGTCTCCGGCAGCCGGACAGATCGTGACTACCGTCTTGTGGGAATCTCATCATTCTCCGGCCCTTACTGGAATAATTACGGTTACCAGGGCGACCGTTTGTTGGCGGAGTATCAGGGTGATCTGAAGCTCGGCCCTTACGGCCTCCTCACTTTTGGTGCAAAGGCCGAGCAGGAAGATCTGGTCTCGACGTCACGCAGCGTTCTTCCCTTCGCAACTCCGGAGAATGAAGACATCGATGCATCGCAGACCACACGCTCGGTCTATGCACTCCATCAGTTCAGCCTCTTCGAAAATCTGCATCTCTCGCTTGGCGGCCGCATCGACGACATCGAGGATGGCGATACCTTTGGCACGTGGCGCGCCACGGCGGCCTATGAGATCCCGAGTTCCGGCACCAAGCTGCGCGCCAGCGTCGGCACGGGTGCGAAGGCTCCGACCCTGTACCAGAAGTTCGATCCGTTCTCAGGCACCGCAGATCTGGAATCGGAGCGCTCCATCGGTTTCGACGTCGGCATCGATCAGCGCCTTGCGGATGACCGCGTGCTTCTCTCAGCCACGTTCTTCGCCAACCGCTTCCGCAATCTGATTGCGTTCGGCATGGCGGATACTTGCCGGCCGGATCAGTTCTTTGGCTGCTTCATCAACGTGAACCGGGCGCGCACCAGCGGCGTCGAGCTCTCGGCCGATGTGGATGTCATTCCCACCTGGTTGCGCGTAAAGGCAAGCTACACGTATCTGGAAGCGTTCGATGAAGAGTCGGATCTGCGCCTTGCACGCCGCCCGGAGAACCAGGGCCGTCTCGGCGTTGCGATCACGCCCCTGCCGGGCCTGTCTATCGAGCCGTCTGTCGTATTGGTGGGGAGCCGCTTCTCCTCTCCTGGCGAATTGAACGAGCTTGCACCCTACGCCCGCTTCGATGTTTATGCCGATTACAAGATCAACAACACCTTCAGCATCTATGCCCGTGCGGAAAACCTGACGGACGCGGATTATCAGGAGGTGTATGATTACGGCACAGCAGGCCGCTCCTTCTACGCTGGCCTGCGTGCGACTTGGTAACAGTCGCGACGATCATGCTCATATGAATTGCAAAGGTCAGGTGCTACGGCACCTGACCTTTTCTTTTGACCTTCTGGAATTGTGGCCATTCAGTGCAACCGATGCGGTACAGCATGGTTCTCGGTAGTGTTTTTACCGCCCTGGATAAGGTGGGGGTTCCGTTGCGACAACTCGCCCTATCAAGAATAGGAACCGACCGGAGAGTGTCCAAAAACTCTCTGAATGCAGGGATTTACTCTTCATTCGGACGGGCGACCGTTCGACGCATTTCGGAAAAACTACCTAATAAAAGGCCAAGCTGACCTATTCTGGACATATCCGCCTAGCACATACTGGCTCTCGTTTAATCAAGAAGGGCTGCGCACCGCCTTAGCGGATAAGCAGTCGTTTGAGGGGGCAAGTCCGAATGCGGGTTGTTCTGACAGCGCTTTATCGCGCATGCCAGTCATCAGTGTTTCGTAATAGGAGCAAGTATTACTTCAGGCTTCAGCCATGTGGCGTGCTGAATAGCCTCTCGATCCTTTGCAACCGTCAGGCTTTGCTTGGCATCGCCGCGAGCGCGTGCTTCGGCGCATGCATCACCGCAAGCCCGATGGCTGCTCCCGCTGAAGCGAGCCCATCTCAGCAGCCCTCCTCGCGCGCGCTTGAGTCCACGCCTGGGCCGATCATGCTGCCGAGCAGCGATCCATTGGAAAACATTGCTCACCCCGAGTCGGCGAAGATCCTCACCTATGCCGAGCTGCAGGAACTGTTCATCACGACCATGCCGCTCACCAATCCGCCTGCTGTGGAAGGCGACACCGAGGACGATATCGATGTCACGCCTGTCGAGTATCTTGAGTTCGAGGAAATGCGCGTGCCTCTCTGGATCGTCGACACGATTATGCGCGCGTCCGAAGTCACCGGAGCTGATCCCGTCTACATGATGGCGCTGGCCGATAAGGAATCGAGCTTTCTCCCGGGCAACAAGGCATCCACCTCCTCTGCGGTGGGCTTGTTCCAGTTCATCTCGAGCACGTGGCTTGAAACCGTTCGCTCGTTTGGCCCCAAACATGGCCTGATCATGGAAGCGGCGGCCATCGAAAACCATGGCGGCAAGCTCTCCGTTCCGGATGAGACCAAGCGTGAGTACATCCTGGGCCTACGCCGCAATCCTTTCATCTCCGCGCTGATGGCTGCGGAAATGATGAAGCGCGACAAGGCTAAGATCGAGGCACGCCTGGGCCGCAAGCTCAGCCGCTCCGAGTTCTATCTATCCCACTTCTTCGGCGTGGACAGCGCCAGCAGGTTCATCGCCCTCGTGGACGACACGCCGAAGAAGAGTGCCGAGAGCGCATTCCCGGCTGCGGCGCGTTCCAACAAGTCGCTGTTCTTCGCCAAGGATGGCAAGAAGACCCGCGAGCTCACCGTGTCGGAAGTCTATGAGAAAATCGACACGATGATCGACAAGCGACTGAACCGCTATGAGGACGTCTCCTCCCGGATAACGGCAGACGCAGCGTTCTGATCCGGCTGCTTCCTGTTATCCGCTGCCGTCTCCGAAAGAGCGACTATAGCAGGAGCGGCGGAACTGGTAGGTGCGATGGTCACGAACTCGCCCTTTGGTGCGCGCTGAACCTGCACGATGCGCAGGATGATGAAAGCGGCAAGGCCCAGAGAGGCGAGCGCCGAATAGATGAAGAGCCCCTTCGGCCCAAGGAGCTCCATGGCCCCTGCACCGAACAAGGGGCCGATCGTAACGCCTACCGCCCATGCGAAAAGCAGTGTTCCGACTGTCGACACGATGCGGCCGGGATCGACGATATCGCAGGCATGGGCCACGCAGACCGAATAGATACAGAGAGCCAAGCCGCCCCAGGCGGCGAAGCTCCAGAGGATCGTCTGCTGCGCACCTTGCGCGCTCGCAATCAGGATGAGGATCGAGATCAGGCTCGTTCCCGCAGCCAGTCCTGCGATGATATAGCGGCGGTCCGCCCTGTCCGAGAGCCAGCCGAGCGGCCATTGCATGACGAGGCTTCCGGCCTGCAATGCGACAAGCAGCGCCGCTGCCGTCTCCTGGCTCATGCCGATGCTTACGCCAAAGACGGGTGTAATGGCAATTACCGGACCATTGACGAGGCCGACGACGAACGATCCGACGACCGCCGAGGGCGCGGCAACGAAGAGACCTTTCACGTCGATCTTCACGCCCAAGGGCGCAGGCGGCTCCTTCGTGGTTGTCGCTGAGATGGGAATCAGCGAGAGCGCCATCACTCCGCTGATCGCCATGAACAGCCCATCGGTCTTGATATCGCCGAAGCCAATCCCGAGCGGCGACAGCATGAGCGCCACTTTGGTTGAGATCATGTAGATCGACAAAATCCGTCCGCGGTGACTCGACGTGGCGCGGGAGCTGATCCAGCCATCGGTCACGGTAAAGATGCAGGCGAGCGTCACGCCCGTCAGTCCTCGCAGCAGAACCCATGCCAGCGTGGTGTGTGCTTGCGTCATCCCCAGCACGAGCACCGCCACCATGACCGCTAGGCTCGAGAAGGCACGGATATAGCCGACGTGACGGATGAAGGAGGGAGCCAGGAAACAGCCCGTCGAGAAACCGAGGCCATAGGCCGCCGCGACGATACCGATAGCAGTGACGGAGAGGCCCTCTGCCTGCATACGCAGCGGCATCACGGCCTGAAGCAGACCATTGGCAACCTGCAACAGCGTGGTTGCAGCCGTCACGGACCAAATAAGAGCGAGAGAGGAATTCACGGATCCACGCGAGGAAAAGGCGGCGGACGCCGCGCTCGCGAAGTAGAGAGCAGACGTCCTACCAGATCAAGCCCGATCCGCTCTGTATCGATCCTTCTTCAAAAAGTTTCATGCAATCGATCAGCCCGGCTTATTGATGTGTCTCATTCTTCTGGAAAGAAGCGAACAGGTAGAAGCCGTTGAAGCGAACGCCAGTCATGGCAGCCTCTCTGTCAAAGCCGAGAGGAGCCTCGCCATTGTCGAGACGGCCGCCGAACTGCCATTGCGGGCTGGTCACGAAGGCAGGGACCGAACGCTCCTCCGGAACTGCGCAGACAAGGCCGTCCTGCTGCGTGCTGCGGAACAAGTTGTAAGCGTACATGCCCTCCTCCATCGTCGTCCCCCAAAGCCATCTTATCGCGTTGCGAATCGCAATGTGCCGGAGAACCATGACGGGAGTGTGATATTGCAGCGCAACAATAACAGAAATCTTCGGATCTTATTCTTATGCCTTGTTGCGTCTGGCAAGAGGTTGGAACAGCCTCATTCAAACAAGGAGAAGAGTAAGTGGCTATGCGCGTCATTGTGATCGGCCGGGAGGGACAGGTGGCCCGCGCTTTGGCGGAGCGTGCTCCTGCGCACGGCGCGAAGGCGGTTCTGCTCGGGCGCCCCAGGCTGGACCTCGCCGACCCATCCGGGATCGAGGACATTCTCCGCGAAACCGGTGGCGACCTGATCGTGAATGCAGCAGCCTACACTGCCGTCGATCAAGCGGAGACCGAGCCGGAACTGGCCGAGGCGATCAACGGCATCGGGGCGGGCGTGGCCGCCGGTGCAGCTGCCGTCATGCGGGTGCCTTTCATCCATCTCTCCACTGATTACGTGTTCGACGGCAGCCTCGACCGCCCCTATCGGGAGGATGACACGGTCAATCCCCTGGGAGCCTATGGCCGGTCGAAGCGGCTCGGCGAAGAGGCTGTTGCGGCCGGGATCGCAGACCATGTGATCCTGCGCACGGCCTGGATCTACAGCCCCTTCGGCCGGAACTTCGTGAAGACGATGCTGCGTCTCGCCAAGGATCGGGAGGAGGTCGGCGTCGTTGCCGACCAGCTCGGCTCTCCCACGAGCGCCTCTGATATCGCCGACGGCATCTTTACGGTTGCCAAGAACCTTCTGGAAAGGCCCCAGGACCGCGCCCTGCGGGGCGTCTTCCATATGACGGGGGCAGGATTTGCGAGCTGGGCCGAGTTCGCCGCCGAGATCTTCACCCTGTCGGCCCGGTCCGGCGGGCCCAGCGCCCGGGTTCGCCCGATCATGACAGCGGATTACCCAACTCCTGCCAAGCGGCCTTTCAATTCACGGCTGGACTGCACGAAGCTGGAGACGATCCACGGGATTAGGCTCCCCTCCTGGCAAACCTCGCTGGCCTCTTGCGTCGAGCGTCTCATCGCGGAAATGCGGGAAAGCGGCGTCTCTTGAGCCGAGCCGGGCGGGCTGCCACCTTCTCCAAACAAAACAATTGTTCTTTTAAAAGAACGAATTTAGTATCGGCCTATGACGACGCAGCGCGACCCTGATTACCGCCTCGAAACCCGCCTCGTTCACGAGGGACAGCAACGCACGCCTTTTGGCGAAACGTGCGAGGCCCTCTTCATCACGCAAGGCTTCATCTATGAGAGCGCGGAGAGCGCCGAACGGCGGTTCCTCAACGAGGAGCCAGGCTACAGCTACAGCCGCTATTCTAACCCGACCATCGACATGTTCGAGCAGCGCATGGCCTCGCTCGAGGGCGCTGAAGCGGCCCGAGCGACCGCGAGCGGCATGGCGGCGGTGACAGCCGCCATGGTGAGCCAAGTGCAGGCAGGAGACCATGTGGTGGCCGCACGCGGCCTCTTCGGATCCTGTCGATGGGTGGTCGAGGATCTCCTGCCCCGCTTCGGGGTCGGCTGCACCCTGGTCGATGGCATGGATCTCGACGCCTGGCGCAAGGCCGTCAGGCCTGAGACGAAGGCTTTTCTCCTGGAGACTCCTTCCAACCCCAGTCTCCAGATCATCGATATCGCTGCCGTCGCCAAGATCTCCCATGAGGCCGGAGCGACGCTGACGGTCGACAATGTCTTTGCAACGCCCCTCTACCAGAGGCCTCTCGCACTGGGCGCCGATTGTGTCGTCTATTCCGCAACGAAGCATATCGATGGCCAGGGCCGATGTCTCGGCGGCGTCATCCTGGGCTCCACCGAATTCATCGAGAACAAGGTGCAGCAGTTCCTGCGCATGACGGGACCGTCTATCTCGCCCTTCAACGCGTGGGTTCTCCTGAAGGGTCTCGAGACCCTCTCCCTGCGGGTGGAGCGGCAGACCGCGAATGCAGGCTTCCTCGCCGACGCCCTGCACAATCACCCGAAGCTCACCAACCTAACCTATCCCGGCCGCGCAGATCATCCGCAGGCCGAACTGATCCGTCGCCAGATGAGCGGCGGCTCCACCATGATCGCGCTGGACGTGAAGGGCGGGAAGGAAGCTGCATTCCGCTTCATGAATGCGCTCCGGCTCATCCGCATCTCGAACAACCTCGGCGATGCGAAAAGCCTTGTCACGCATCCGGCCACCACCACCCATCAGCGCTTCGCGCCGGAGCTGCGCGCGGAAATGGGGATTTCCGACGGCATCGTCCGCTTGTCGGTCGGCCTAGAGCACCGCGAGGACCTGCTGGCTGATCTCGTGAATGCGCTTGAGCGCGTGTGACAGCCGCATTCACGAAAAATTGTTTCGGCTCCTGCGCCCAGCCCTGATCAGCAACCAGCCCCCGATCAGCATGGCCGCTCCCCATGCGAGGAAGCCGAGGTCCCAATAGATCCAATGCTCGTGCGCCACGGTCTCGTTGACGTGGTGGATGCCCAGGATTTGATGGTTGATCGTGCCCTCAACCAGATTGAACAGACCAAAGCCTATCAGCAGCGCGCCGAGCAGCAGCTTGCTCGACCAGCGGATGTGGCTGCGCCGTGCAGCCCGCCAGAGAATGATGAGCCCTAAGACGACGAACACGTAGGTGAGGCTGTGAAAGAGGCCGTCCCAGAACGTGTTCACCTTGAGGTTCTCGATACTGTCCGGCGGATAGCCTGCGCTCGTCACCAGATGGTGCCATTGCAGCAGCTGATGGAAAACGATGCCATCGAAGAAGCCGCCGAGACCGAGGCCGAAAATGATCCCGGATGAGAGAGGGAAGTCCTGACTCTTGTCAGCATTGTCCTGCCTCATGCTAGGCCTCCCTTTCGACCAGGTTTTAAGCAGCCTACCACCCAAGGAATAGACCGCCCGCAGGTTCCGCATTCGGCTCCGCAGACTTCGTGCAGAAGGAGCGGCACCGCGCCGAGCTGCATGCTCCCCCTCATTCAAGACTTTTGTCTAAACAATGCGACGGGCACGGCAAGTAAATGAAAAGACCTCCCCCAATGCACACTCTGTTTTCAAGGGGTTACCCCTTGAAGTTCCCGCCAAATTGACACACCCTTTACTCGGGAATAACGCGCTCAGGCTCAAGAAAGCGCGATCCTTCACAACAACCAGGGGGTGAGGGAGGAAGCCATGAAGAAAGGCAAGTCCCCGGAGGGTAAACTTTCGGGACCGTCCAAACATTCGCGCCGTCGTTTCCTGCAGGTTGCTGGCCTCGGCGCTGCCGCAACCATCGCATCGCCGCAGGTCTCGCGAGCGCAGACAGCAACCTGGAAATTCCAGTCCACCTGGCCCAACCGGGATATCTTCCACGAATTCTGCAATGACTTCGCCAAGCGCGTGAACGACATGTCGGGTGGGCGCCTGAAGCTCGACGTTCTCGCCTCCGGCGCCGTCGTCCCGGCCTTTCAGCTGCAGGACGCCGTCCATGCCGGCATTCTCGATGGCGGCCATGGCGTAGCCGCCTATTGGTACGGTAAGAACAAGGCCTTCGCCCTGTTCGGCACTGGCCCGTCCTTCGGATGGAATGCCAACTCGTTCCTCGGCTGGATGAACTATGGCGGCGGCTATGATCTCTATAACGAGCTGCAGCAACAGATCCTGAAGCTCAACATCGTCGGCTTCCTCTCCGGCCCTATGCCGGCTCAGCCCCTCGGCTGGTTCAAGAATGAGATTACCTCGGCCGATGCCTTCAAGGGCTTGAAGTATCGCACCGTGGGTCTTGCAGCCGATCTCAACCGGCAGCTCGGAGCAGCCGTCACCATTCTCGCCGGCGGCGAGATCGTTCCCGCCCTGGAACGCGGTGTGATTGATGGAGCGGAGTTCAACAACCCCTCCTCCGATCTGGTGCTCGGCTTCCCAGACGTCTCGAAGAACCTCATGCTTCAAAGTTATCACCAGGCGGGCGAGACCTTCGAGATCATCTTCAACAAGACGAAGTACGATGCGCTGCCTGCGGAGCTGAAGGCGATCGTCAAATACGCGGCGGAAGCAGCATCGGCCGACATGTCGTGGAAAGCGCTCGATCGTTACTCGAAGGATCTGGAGACCATCAGGAGCCGCGGCGTCAACGTGAGGAAGACCCCCGACTCCGTCCTGCAGGTTCAGCTCGATGCCTGGAACAAGGTGATCGATGAGTTCTCGAAGGATCCGTTCTTCAAGAAGGTCATCGACAGCCAGAAGGCTTGGGTACAGCGCACCTATGCTTACGAGCGCCTGAACGAGCCTTCGCGTGACATGGCCTACGATCACTTCTTTAAGACGACGTAAGGCGCAGCGCGACTCTCCAAGATTGAGGACGGCACCTTTCGTGCCGTCCTCGCCATGTTTCACATACACTCCCCAAGAAGGGCTCTTGCATGCGTTTCGTCTACTTCGTCGACCGCATCAATACGTTCATCGGCAAGACCGTGAGTTGGGCCATCGTCGTGCTCACCTTCGCGGTATGCTACGAGGTCTTTGCCCGATACGTGCTGCGTGCGCCAACCGAATGGGCGTTTGACGCAAGCTATATGCTCTATGGCCTGCTGTTCATGGTGGCCGGGCCCTACACGCTGGCCCGCAATAACCATGTGCGAGGCGACTTCATCTATCGCAACTGGCCGCCGCGCCGGCAGGCGGGCCTGGACCTTGTGCTCTACTTCCTCTTCTTTTTCCCCGGCATTCTTGCGCTCATCTATGCAGGTATTCCCTTCATGCAGATGTCGTGGCTGATGAACGAGCACTCCATGAACTCGCCCAATGGCCCGCCAATCTATCCGTTCAAGGCGCTTATTCCTATCGTCGGAACCTTGATGGCCGTCCAAGGCGTGGCAGAGGTGATCCGCTGCGTCACCTGTCTGCGCAACGGCGCATGGCCTCCCCGCCTCCACGACGTGGAGGAGACCGAAAGGCTCATTCTCGAACAAGCCGAACAAGAAGGCCTCAAGAAAGGAACTGTCTGATGCTGGCATCATGGGGGCTCGGAAATCCCGAACTGGGCGTGCTGATGCTCGGTCTCTTCATCGTGTTCATCATGTTCGGATTTCCCATCGCATTCACGCTGATGGCGCTAGGCTTCGGCTTCGGCTACATGGCCATGGGCGACATCGTGTTCGCGCTCGTGGTGCAGCGCGCCTACTCTGTCATGACGAACGATACGCTGGTCGCGATCCCGCTCTTCGTCTTCATGGGATATATCATCGAGCGAGCAAACATTCTCGATCGGCTCTTCTACTCGATCCAGATTGCCGTCGGTGGCATTCCCGGATCGCTTGCCGTCGCAACGCTGCTCACCTGCGCATTGTTTGCGACCGCCACCGGCATCGTGGGTGCCGTGGTGACACTGATGGGGCTTCTCGCCTTCCCGGCCATGCTGCGCGCGGGCTACGACACACGCCTTGCGGCAGGTGTCGTTTGCGCCGGCGGCTGTCTCGGCATTCTCATTCCGCCGAGCGTGATGCTCATTCTGTACGGTGCAACAGCAGGCGTTTCCGTGCCGAAGCTCTACGCAGGCGCCCTCTTTCCGGGCCTGATTCTGGCAGGTCTCTACATGATCTATGTCATCATTCGCTGTGCGCTCAACCCAAGCCTCGCGCCGAAGCTCCCGCCGGAGCAGCGCAAGGTCTCATTCGCGAAAGTCGTCTGGTCTCTCACGACCTCGTTCTTTCCGTTGGCCCTTCTCATCCTATCCGTGCTCGGCGCCATCTTCTTCGGAATCGCGACACCGACGGAAGCAGCCGCAGTGGGCGCTCTCGGCAGCCTTGTTCTCGCAGCAGCCTACCGCTCTCTTTCCTTCACGAAGCTCAAGGAATCCGTGATCCTCACCGCCCGCACGTCCGCCATGGTGTGCTGGTTGTTCGTCGGCTCCTTCATCTTCTCGTCGATCTTCGCCTTCCTTGGCGGCCATCAGCCCATTGAGAGCTTCGTCACACATCTGAACCTCTCGCCCTTCTGGTTCCTGATCCTGACGCAGGCTATCATCTTCGTGCTCGGTTGGCCGCTCGAATGGACGGAGATCGTGGTCATCTTCGTGCCGATCTTCCTGCCGCTCCTCGACAATTTCGGCATCGACCCGATCTTCTTCGGCGTTCTGATCGCCCTCAACATCCAGACGTCGTTCCTGTCGCCACCCGTGGCCATGGCGCCCTTCTACCTGAAGGGGATTGCGCCGCCCCATGTGACCATCAACGAGATTTTCGCAGGCGTGATGCCGTTCCTCTTTCTCGTGCTCGTCGCCATGGCGATGTTCTACATCTTCCCACAACTTGGCCTTTGGCTGCCTAGCTATCTCTATAGCTGAGGCTGCAGTCAGCTTTGCCAAAGAGCCTACGCCTGACGGCGGAACATGGCTTGATTCGTGGCGTTGGCCTTCCATCACGCCAACAAGGAGGCTGCCATGAAGTGCCAATTCTGCCATCAGGACGTGGACGATCCCTGCCGCAACGCACAGCAGATGCAGCAGCGTGCAATGAGCCATGTCGAGCGCTGCGAGCACGCGCTTCAGGCTCAACAAGGCATGGGCTCGGGCGCGCATCGCCGTGATGTCCAAGGCAATGGGTGAAGCCATGGCCGGCAAGGGTGAAGATCATGCTCAAGGCCTCGCCGAGCGGAGCGTGAACGCCAGCATCGTCCATCCCAACCAAAGCAGTCCGGACCACCAGGAGCAGGGTGACCGGACGGCAAGCGATCGCGTTCTTACAGAGAACCAGCAACGGGAAGGTCTGGAGAAGACCGATCCCGATCGGCCGAAACCGGAAGACCGCCATAAACCTTGAGGAGCAGCCATGTCCGGCAAAGCCCGCATGAGACCGTCCTGGAAGGAACAGAAGCGCCGCAAGGACAGGCCATCCGGATCGCGTGAGGAGCGTGTCACGCAGCGCAGCTGACGCGCTGCTTCGTTAGTCAGAAAGCAGCCCGCCTCGGCAGGCTGCTTTTATTATTGTACCGCATCAAGCATGCAAAAAGGTTATAATAAACCATACCCTTCTAGAGTATTCATTGTGATTTTACACACATAATGATTGGTGGGATTGTGATCAAAACAACAAACACAACCCATCAGGGGAATACTTTCAGGAGGAAACACCATGACCGCGTCGTCTCTCAGCTTCAAATTAGCTGTTCTTTTCGTGATTGCAGGGATGGCCATGGGCATTGGCATGGCCGCGTCGCAGAACCATGCGATCATGCCGGCCCATGCTCATCTGAACCTTCTCGGATGGGTATCTCTGTTTCTCTTCGGAATTTATTACGAGCGCCGCCCTGCTCTGAATGCGAGCCGCATGGCGCTGATCCAGGTTGCCCTGTGGTCCGTCGGCACGGTCATCATGACGATTGCTGTGGCCGCCATTCATCTCGGCTATCACGCTGCCGATCCGATTGCCGCCATCTCCTCCATCATCGTCCTCGCCGCGATGCTGATGTTTGCTTATTTCGTCTTCCGTCCTGCGCCGGTCGCAGAAGCCAGCCCCAATGTTCGCATGACACCGGCCGAATAAGCGCCGATCATTGCGGCGCCATCATAAAAAAGGCCCCGCACGAAGGCGGGGCCTGCTTTGAAATGTCTGTTTTCAAAATGTGATGGTGACGAGCAATTCCTGAAGAAAATCGCAATCCATCAAAACTGAAATATCGAGACGAACAGCGGACGAGAATGTGTCCGTGTAAAGGAAATGAGCAGGGGCGGTTCCGTTAAAACGAGAGCCGCCCCTGAATGGCAGGTTCTCGTTACATCACGAGGAGGTCTGCAGTCGTCAGAGCAGCCTTGTTCTCGATTACGGCGAACTTCACTGCCGCAGCCGAGCCCGAGCCGTCCTTGTCGTAATACAGGGCGCCGGTATCCTTATTGTAGACGATGTAGTCGTTGCTATCCAAGGCCTTCTCACCCACGCGGAACCACGACGAGCGCAACTGCCCTGTGTCGCTCAGCTTCGTGAAGACCGTGTCGTTGAGACGAATGGTGTCATCAACGACATTGAAATCCTTGATGGTGTCAACGTTGGCGCTGGAGCTCAGCGTCGTGTCGAAGGTGAAAGCATCCTTGCCCGAACCGCCGATGAGGATGTCATTGCCAGCCTTGCCCCAGAGCTTGTCGCTGCCGCCGAGACCGCTGATCACGTCAGCACCGGACGTACCCGTGAGGCTGTTGTCGGCCGAGGTGCCGAGCTTGGTTACCGTCAGAGGATCCGTCGGTGTAGGGGTGGGGGTGGGGGTGGGAGTAGGCGTCGGGGTCGGAGTCGGTGTAGGTGTCGGAGTGGGAGTCGGCGTCGAAGGAGTCGTCGTCGTGCCGTCATGGTTGAACGACAGCGCATAGAACGACGTCTGGCCGTAACCCGAACCATTGGTCTCGTTGGCACCGAGATAGGCGCCAGCCTTGAAGTAGAAGGTGTCCGACTGCCACACGCTGTTGATGGTGGTGTGGGAGTGATAAACCTTGCCGTCGGCATAGATGTCGACGTCGAGTGCATTGCCCTTGGCGTTGATGGTGTACGAGAACTTCTCGTTCAGCGACACGTCCGGCGCAGAGCCGTCGGCCGCCTTGAAGGTGAAGTCGTGCTCTTGGTTGTCGGAACCTGACTGGTCATTGGCGAAGTACAACTTGTTGTCCTGCCAATAGAGACGAACCAGCTCATCGTCCTGACCATGGATCTGGCCGATGACGAGTTTGTGTCCTTGGCCATCGCGCATCGGAGCCGCATCGACCTCGAGAGTGGCGCTCATGAAGCCGCCGGTGGAGAGATTCCAGGCAGCCTTTTCGGTGCCCTTCATTTCACGCAGCTCGGAACGAGCATAGGACGAGCCGCTGGTAGTCGCTCCATTGACGGGAGCATAGAAGACCATTGCGCCATCGGAGCCGGTGTAGAAATACTTGCTGTTCTGATAGCCGCTCAGGTTTTGCACCTCCACCGCCGTGCCGGAAAAGCCGCCGGAGGAGTCGACAGGAAGGGTGATCTTCCAATTGGATAGGTCAAAATTGCCGCTGGGTGCGACGTTCGGATTCAAAGACATGAGTATTGCCCCAAACGTCTACTGAGCTTCTTTTTTGATGCTTCCGAGACGCTTTTGATAGTGAGATGAAAAAACTTAGTCAGAACGACCGAAGGATACGCAACAGACACTTAAAAATTCATGCCGGTGCTTCCAAGCACCAAGATTTACTTCAGACTGCGGAGATCACTCTCCATTCATCTGTGGAAAGCCTTTTCTATATCAAATGGGGCGAAATCGTGACAACAATGAACCAATGTTCGATTTCTAAGGGTACTTACCTTCCAGAGGTTCAACTTACTCTTTGGCAGAAAAGCTATTCATATCTAGAGGCTCCTCTGCCCATGCCGGAGCAAGCCACCCCTCATATGGCAGGAAAGATGGAACACCTGAGTGATTTGATGAGAATACTTAAAAGACAGGCATTCCCACCTTCGCTACGCGCCACAGTGTAGGAGCTCCGTAAGGCCTGCCGATGCAAATCGTCTCTCCCCTTGCATTTTCTCTTCGCGCGTCACCCTGCCGAAATTCGCCGTACCTACAATTTCAGTTAAATTAACCCTTAGTTGCAGTGGATGCTGAGTTACGATGCAGCTTTCCTTGACTGGCTTTAATGCGCAGAGAGGGAACCGCCATGGCTGCACCAATCTTCACTGTTGCCCCAGCCACAGGCGACGCCAGGAGGGACACAGCCGCCATCAAAGCGGCAATCCAAGCAGCCCATAAGGCATACCTGCAGAACCCCACCGAACAGGTGAAAGTTCAACTCGGCACGGGAACCTATGTCGTCACGGGTGATCCCAACAACGCGTCTGTCGGTCCTGTTGAACTCCTGTCAGGCGTTGCTCTCGTCGGCAACGGCATGGGACAAACCACAATCAAGCTTGCTGACGACTTCAACGCCAGAATCAATGGCATTGTTCGAACAGCGCTGCAAACCGTCGAACACGTCACGGTTGCCAACCTGACCATCGATGGTAATCGCGCCAACAACACGGGGCATCAGGCGGGCTTCATCTGCGGTATCAAGGAGGACGGATCAGGGCTCACCCAATCGGACATCACCTTGTCCGGCGTCGAGATCAAGAATTGCACGGCCTACGGTTTCAACCCTCACGAGATCACCTATGACGTGACGATCAAGGACTGTGTCTCTCACGGGAATGGCCTTGATGGTTTCGTGGCCGATGGCGTGGTTGGCGGCACTTATGAAAACAACCGTGCTTTCGACAACGACCGCCACGGCTTCAACATCCAAAACGCAACCACCAATCTCGATCTGGCCAACAACAAAGCTTACAATAACGGATCGGCAGGCGTCACTATCCAGCGCGGCGACATCCTGCGCGAGGGTGAGACGACCATCGAATGGGTGACAGACATTCGGATCGTCGGCGGCGAGTATTACGGCAACACGAAAGAAGGCATCCTCGTCAAGCTGTCGGATGATGTCGCAATCAACGGCGCCAAGGTTCATGACAACCTGCGCCAGGGTATCCGGATCGAGGGAGCGACAGACACGGTCGTACAAAACAGCACGGTCTTCAACAACTCTCAGGAAGCCGACAACACCTACGATGAGATTCAGATCCGCTTGCGCGTGGATACTGTCACGGGCAAGACCTATTATGCGACCAACACGCAGATCCTGAACAACACGATCTACTCGGACAGCAGCATCAACGCACGCTACGGTGTGCGCGAAGAAGCCACGAACGATGATGGAGGACCGACCGGAACCATCGTCTCCGGCAATTCAATTTCCGGAATGGACTCAGGTTCCGTTTCCGTGCCGAACTACATCTGGCTCGGCACGAGTGGAAACGACATGCTTGAAGGCACGACAGGCGGCGAAGAGATGCGCGGCATGGCGGGCGACGACACCTACATCGTCAATCATTCCGGAGACCGTGTCGTCGAAACCTCGGGAGCTGGCACCGATACCGTCCGATCGAGCATCACCTATACGCTGCCGGCGAATGTCGAAAACCTCATCCTGACGGGTACGAAGGTGATCAACGGGCACGGAAACGGGCTCAACAATAAACTCGTCGGCAACAGCGCCGCCAATACGCTCAAAGGCAATGATGGCAACGACACGGTCGAGGGCGGACTCGGAGTGGATTCACTCTACGGCGGATTGGGCGATGATGCCTTCGTCCTTCGCAAAGGCGAGTTCGGAGGCGATACGATCTTCGACTTCTCCGGCAACGGCAGCGCCGCAGGAGACCGGCTGGAGTTTGTCGGCTTTACCAGCAATGCGACACTGACACAGACGGGGACCAACACCTGGAGGATCACGGATGGCACTTACGCGGAGACTTTTCAAATTGCAGGTGGAGCAGCCGTGCATTCAAGCGACCACAATCTGAAATCCGGCTCAGAGCCACCTCCCTCGACAACGCAGTATCCGGCCATCGGAGCCGGCATCATACAGATGGAAACGCTGAAACTGACGAACTTCACGCTTGTCAGCCTCAGCACGGCGCAAGGCGGGCAAGCCGTCGAAAACAGGAATAAGGGTGTGGAGGCCACCGCAAAAGGTACGTTCACGGGCGAGACCGGAACCTACAAAGTGAAGGTCGCCTATTACGACGAGAGTGATGGCGCCTCTCCCATGGGCATTCGCGTCAACGGAACCACAGTGAGCTCATGGATCGCCGACAAGCAGCTCGGCTCAACGGGTGCGGATTCCAGAACACTCACCTTCTACGAAGCCACTCTGCAGCTAACAACGGGAGCGACCCTGGAAATCTACGGCACGCGTCAAGGTGATGAACTCGTGCGGATTGACACCTTGACTGTCAGTAAATGGGACCTGATTGCTTGAGCCTGCCAGACGCCAAGGAAAAGTAGCGGGACCGATGAACGGGCCCCGCGCAGCGCACAGCAACACGACCTGATCCGCAATCTGCTGCGGTGTCACCATCGCCTTCATCGAGACATTGCCGAGGAATTCATCCTGCATGGCTTCGTAGGCGATGCCACGTGCCTGTGCCTTGCTGCTAATCACGTAGCGGATCCGATCACCTTCGACAACACCGGGGAGGACTGCGTTCACGCGGATTCCGAGTGGTCCCAACTCCGGGGCAAGCGTCTTCGTGAAACCGACCACAGCCCATTTCGCGACCGAATATCGGGAGCGGAGAGGAGAACCAAGGCGCCCTGCGACCGACGAAGATTGATGATGGAAGGATTGTCGCTCTCGGAGGGATATTTGACGGCAAGACGCACACAGTCGAAATGGCCTGTGATGTTGACGGCGAGGGTCTTGTCCCAGTCCTCAGGAGCAATCTGGTCCACGCGCGCAGCAGGCCATGCGATGCCGGCATTGTTCACCAGAGCGTCCAAGCCCCCGAGCACCTGCACAACCTCCTCGAAGTGGCGCTCCACATCGGCGCGGTTCGATACATCCACGCGTGAGCACTGATTTCTGGATCACTCTTCTCCATAACGACAAGAGCCTCTTCATGGGTGTCGCAGATGTGCACTTACGCTCCTTCGCGCACGAGGCCCGCGCAATTTCCAACCCGGTGCACTTGCACCGTCTGTCACCAGAACACGTAGATTTCGAACATCGGGATCCATGAATTTCTCCGCGCTGTGCTCGACGAGCCGAGCTCGCCAGTCATGATATTGATGATCGCGCTGCAACGCTCCTTGATGGAGGGAAGGAACTTAGTGAACAAGTCCGGTGATTGCGAAGGACGCCCGGTTTCAGGCACGCGGGCGTGCAGGTGCAGAACGCGGTGCCAGCCTCTGCGGTTCTGACGGCATCGTCGCGATCTGCTCAGACGTGATCGGGAGACAGGGCGACATGCCGGGCGTGTGGATGGAGCCCGTGAGCGCACAACTGCTGATGGTCTTGTTCGCGTTGCGCATACCCACCCCTTTTAACGGTATCCCGCTCCTCCGAGAAAGGTTACTGGAAGGGCCTTTTCGATCTAAACGATATCGCTATTGGCACGAAGCCTACATTCGGCGCATACGCAGGTTTGTTTAGGCTATAGCTCGTGTTGGGGACTGTTCGTCCCTGTTGTTCTGCTGGGCCCTTTGAACATCTGCGATGAAAGCCGCGATGGATTCGCGGGGCATCGGCTTGGCAATGAGGTAGCCTTGCGCCTGTGAGGCGCCAGCTAAGCGCAGGGCGTTGAGCTGCTCTTCCGTTTCGACACCTTCGGCCGTCGTACTCATCTTCAGATCGTTCGCAAGACCGATGGTCGCTTTGATAATTGCACGACTATCGGATGAATCCGTCATTCCACGCACGAATGACTGGTCAATCTTGATTTTGTCGAACGGAAAGCTTCTGAGATAACTCATAGAGGCATAGCCAGTACCAAAGTCATCAAGCGAGATCGAGGCCCCCAGAGCCTTGAGCCGTTTGAGCGTCGCGGATGCTTCGTCGGTAAGCTTGACGGACTCCGTGATCTCCAGGACTAGGCGATGGGCTGGCATGCCAGAGATGTTCAAGGCCTTGTTCACGCTGGCGAAAACGTCACGGCACTTGAATTGCACCGGAGAGAGATTGATCGCGACCTTCAACGGTAGATCCCAGGTCATGGCGGTTGAACAAGCCTCCTCAAGGATCCAGTCCCCGATGGGGCCAATGAGACCTGACTCTTCAGCGGTCGGGATGAACTGCAGAGGTGGAATCATACCTTTCGTAGGGTGCTTCCATCGCACCAGGGCCTCACAGCCCCACATCTGATTTGTCGCCAAGTCAAGGATCGGCTGGTAGTGCAACTCAAGCTCCCTGTTTTCAAGGGCGCTCTTCAGTGCCCCCTCAAGCGCGCGACGTTCTGTTCGAGAATCTTTCATGTTCGCGTCGTAGAGCCGATAGCTATTGTTGGAATCCGACTTCGCCGCATAGAGAGCGATGTCGGCCGACCTCATGAGCTCAGTCGAGGTCTTGCCGTCGGAAGAAGCTATCGCAACACCGATGGATAGCCCGACATCGATCTCTGTGTTGACGACTGTGCATGGAACCTTCATGGCGGCCTGAATGGCCATGATAAGGTCTGTGATCTGAGGCCGACCTCTGATCGGCCTTTGAATGATCGCAAACTCATCGCCACCGATACGAGCGATGAAATCGCTCCTTCTGAGCCGCTCGCGCAGGCGTCGTGCCACGACTTGAATAATCTCGTCTCCCGCTACATGCCCATAGTTGTCATTGATGTCTTTAAATCGGTTCAGATCGAGAAGGAGCAATGCAAAGTCTGTGCCAGATCTTTGAGCGGCAAGGAATGTCCGCTTCAGCTCCTCGGTGAAGAGCAGCCTGTTGGGAAGCTTGGTCAGGATATCATGACGCGACAGGTAGCTCTCGCTGGCCGCTCTAAGAATACCGGTTCTGACATGCTTTAGGCCTAGCAAACTGACCGTGTCGATTGCTATATCCATGAGATAGGCGATGAACCTGATTAAGCGAGATTCAAGGCGCCGTCCGGCCATGAGTTCTGCCACAGTTCTGCTGACGGCTATGCCGCCCGGATAATTGGCGAGAGGATAAAGAGCGACCAATCGCTCCTTCTTGTCGATCCAACTGACATCACGAATAAGCGTAGGACTGTTTTTCGCAATCATACGCTGCAGAGGGGTGTTGGGCTTCCAAATCCTATGTCCAACTGCGCTCTTAGCGTTTGGACTATGAGCAAGAATAATACCATCGCGCCGGTAAAGCGTGATTGCTAATGAGCGTGTCCCGAGATGATCTTCGTAAATTCTCTCGAAATGGCTGAGGTCGATCGTGGAAACGATAACGCCGAGAAAATTGCCTTCGGTGTCTTTGATTTTCCGGGCGAGGGAGAGAACCCTTTTGCCGGTGGCCCGGATCCTTATAGGCTCGCTCAGATACAATATGAGTGACGTATCCGTCGAGAGAGCCCGGTAATAGGATGTGTCTGTCAGATAGATAGGGTCAAAAATTAGATGCGGATTCGATGAGCCGACGATCCTCCCCTGGGCGTTGACCAGATCAATACGGATGATTTGGTCAAGGGAGTGAGACGCCCCTACCAGAGTGGCTTTTGTAGCATTCGACGCGGCAAATCTGTCGAATTCGTCCGCCTTGAGGCTAGCCTGCGGAATTCTGCCAACCACGTCGCGGAGAACGTTCTCAATGGACTGGAGGGCACCATCAGTCCGCTCCTGTAGAGCAAGTGCGAGGTTTGCCAGATCGCTCTCCGCTCTCGTGAGATCGTTGGTAAATCCACGCACGATGAAGAGGGCGGCCCCAATTACTGCGGCCGCCGAGACAAAGATGCTGAGCGAGATGATCAAATAAGCTGACACAACGGATTTCGTTTTGGCATTTTAGTGACGATCTCCGCCAGAATTCGCTGGGATTTGTCGTTATTTCGTTAACCCTGGCCGGACTGAGTTCACTTTGAGCAAAAAACAAAGCCCCTGCCTCCTCAAGCGGCTCAATCCCTCGTCGAAACCCGCTCCTTTTGCCATCGGGTGTCGCCGGGAGGTCATATTCGACATGCTTCTGAGCCTGAGGCAGTGGTTATGAGGGCGGTACAAACGTCTGCTTTGACCTTGGAAGCTGCCTTTCCCTGCGCGCCCATTGATCCATTGGACTTTGCTCTAGCGGAAGGTTCCATCTCAGCCGTCCTGCTTCAATACAGGACAAGTTGCTCATGGGCAACGCCGGCTCGCGCGATATAGTCGCCCACGTAATCAGCCGGATCGCCACCAATGCGCGGCGGCAGGCTCGACGAACGCTCGGATCAGAGAGCCTCGGACATGATGAGGAATTTCTGTTTCACCAAGTTTGCGGGCGATCGGGTGATAAACATTGCCGGTGCCGTCCTGGGCATGATCGTCAGCGAGTCCGGCGACCATCAGCCAGGCACAAAGAAGAGGAAACCGCTCGAAGTGATCGAGGAACCCTTCGGCGCCTCCCTGGCAATTGATCGAGACGCGTCCGCAACTTATCTCGTGAAAGCTGGAGGGCTTGCGGTATGTGAAGCTCCGCTTCGGAACTCGACACAGACCAAAGCGCAGTATCCGCTTTGTCCCATTAGGCGACGTTCGCGATCAACAAAAGGATGCCTGGTGCGGGGCCGCGATTGTCAAGTTAAACGTCAGTGCCTGATATTCGGACAAATGAGGCACAATATGAGACCATCCCTGAGGGAACTGTCGCGAACCATTCGGTAACTCAGTTTGGCATAAGCCACATGATGCGTAAGCGACAGGCAAAGTACGCCTGCAATCTGTAGTCGTCACTCGCCGAGCAGTTTCACCTGCTCGCAGCATGAGCACTACGGAGCCCCTGCTACCTCCTCGTTCCTGCTCTGGTTTGCGACGGAGCCATTCGCGCCTGTCCATGAATGGAGGCTACCTTGCCGACAGCTGGAACCTACGCTTCGAGGGCTTAGACATCTTACGGGCCGCTCGATTATCTGCGCAGCGGATCAGCGATGAAGATTGAAGCCGACTGGGAGAGCCAGGGACGCAGAAGCGCCCTGGCTATTCACCTATGCGCCTTCGATGATTTACCCGATCTGCTCGAGAATGATCGCTCGGATCTCTTCACGGGTGAGACTGCTCTGCTGCGGCTGCCAAGTCGAGAGGGCCTTCGTCTGCTTCTTCGGTAAAGGCTGAGAGAGTACCTTGGCGGGCTTCGTATAAGGGATTGTATCCATGATGACCTTGAGCGGCTTCGGCCTCGAGCCGCGCCGCTGTTGTTGATTGTATAGAGAGAGGAAAAACTAACGGAATCGCCGCGTAGTTCCACGCAGCGATCAAACTTCAAAAGTGCGGAAAGCAGGCTCGGTGCTCGATCATGAGCTTCAGAGAGCAGGCCGAACATGTCGGTTCGATAGATGCAATATGGGCTATCGTCCGGAATATTGCAAGCGAGAGTGGACAATAATGATGGCGACACCGAAGATGAAAGCTGATTGGGAAGTACCACCGGTGGGTGTTTTACGCCCTGAAGGTCCCAAGTATTGTTCGATTTTCGGTTTTCTAGACCGGGGGGCTGCGGCAAATGACTGTGCGAATTCGCCTTGTATTTGCCTGATTGGGG
>NZ_LCYG01000003.1 GCF_001017175.1 Microvirga vignae
GCCACTGACCCCCGCAGCCGAGAGCAGTAGCCGAGACAGCAGCCGAGACAGGCCCGGGACACCACCCCGGGCCTTTTCTTTTATTAACCATGCGTGAAGAAATGCCCTACCCACCGGTCGCCATAGGATCTTCATCTTACCTTCATCTCGGCAGTGGCATCTGAAGGCCGCGGCCCTAAATTGGGTTTCTGATCCGATTTCAGGGTCGCACCGAGACTTCAAGGACAGGCCGGCCAGAGCCGATACAAGGAAGTGGCAAGCACCGATGGCGATCACCCGCGTTCCGACCACCCCGTTTTCCGATCAGCGCCCCGGCACGTCGGGCCTGCGCAAGAAGGTGAAGATTTTCCAGCAGCCTCGTTATGTGGAGAATTTCATCCAGGCGATCTTCGACAACGTGGAAGGCGCGAAGGGTTCGACCCTGGTGATCGGCGGCGACGGACGCTTCTTCAACGAGGAGGTGGTTCAGACCGCGCTCAAGATGGCGACGGCCAACGGCTTCGGACGCGTCCTCGTCGGACAAAAAGGCTTGTTGTCCACGCCAGCCGTCTCCTGCGTGATCCGCAAACACAAGGCCATCGGCGGTCTCGTGCTCTCGGCCAGCCACAACCCCGGTGGGCCCGACGGCGACTTCGGCATCAAGTTCAACATGTCCCATGGCGGACCGGCACCGGAATCCTTCACCGAGGCGGTGTTCAAGCGCGCCAGCGCGATGACCGAGTACAAGATCGTCGAGAATCCTGATGTCGATCTCACGCGCATCGGTGGAACGAAGATCGGCGACACCATCGTCGAGGTGATTGATCCGGTGGCCGATTACGTGGAGTTGATGGAGAAGCTCATCGACTTCAACGCCATATCGCAGCTCTTCCGCTCCGGCTTCCGCATGCGCTTCGACGCATTGAACGCCATCACCGGTCCCTATGCCAGAGCCATTCTGGAAAGCCGCCTCGGCGCGCCGGCCGGCACAGTGGTCAACGGCGAGCCGAAGCCCGATTTCGGCGGCCATCATCCTGATCCGAATCCTGTCCATGCCCATGACCTGATGGAGCTGATGATGGGCCGGGACGCACCCGATTTCGGCGCAGCCTCCGATGGTGACGGCGACCGCAACATGATCGTGGCGCGCAGGCTCTTCGTGACGCCGAGCGACAGCCTTGCGATCCTCACGAGCCACGCCCATCTCGCGCCGGGCTATGCGAAGGGTCTTTCGGGCGTCGCGCGCTCCATGCCGACGAGCCGCGCCGCCGATCGCGTGGCGAAAAAGCTCGGCATCAACTTCTTCGAGACGCCCACCGGCTGGAAGTTCTTCGCCAATCTCCTCGATGCAGGACTGATTACGATCTGCGGCGAGGAGAGCGCCGGCACGGGATCCAACCATATCCGCGAGAAGGATGGGCTCTGGGCCGTGCTGCTGTGGCTCAACATCCTGGCCGTGACGAAGAAGCCGGCGGATCAGATCGTGCGCGAGCACTGGGCGACGTATGGCCGCGACTACTACACCCGCCACGATTACGAGGAGCTCGAGACCGCACCGGCGAACGAGCTGATGGACAATCTGCGCGCCAGGCTTGCGACCCTTCCCGGTCAGCGCTTCGGCGAGCTGACGGTGCAGGAATGCGACGACTTCGCCTACACTGATCCGGTCGACGGCTCCGTGACCCCGAAGCAGGGCATCCGCATCCTGTTCAAGGAAGATGCGCGCGCCGTCTTCCGGCTGTCGGGCACCGGCACGTCCGGCGCGACGTTGCGCGTCTATCTCGAACGCTTCGAGCCGAACGCTGAGCGCCACAATCTGCCGACAGCCGAGGTGCTCGCTCCCGTGATTGAAGCCGCTAACGCGATCGCGGAAATAGAGCCGCGTACCGGCCGTGACGAGCCGAGCGTCATCACCTGATACTTCTCATGAGCTTTGGGCGATCAATAGGTCGCCCAAAGCCCTGGCGTTGCCAGTTCCAGCACGTGTCCGTCCGGATCGTGGAAATAGACGCTCGTGCCGCCGCGCGACCAGGTAACCTTGCTGGCAATCGGAATGTCGCGTGCGCGCAGTCTCTCCTCCCAGGCGACAAGTTCTTCACCTGAGATGGCGAAGCCAATATGAAGCGGCCCCTGCCCGTCATGACCGGGAATAGTCCCGCCGGGTGTCGTCATGTCCTGGGCTGACGCTCCACGCAGGAAAAGAAGCAGCACGCTTCTCCCGCCGACATCGAAGGCGCACATGCGCTGGTTCTCGAACAGGAGCGGCAATCCGAGATCGCCCTCATAGAAAGCTCGCGCTCGTGTCAGGTCGTCCACGTAGAGGGCAGTTTCGAGAACGGAGTTCAGCTGAGGCATCGGCAGCTCGCGAAGCAATGTTGCATCAATTTTGATCAGCCCTATTTTAAGGCGCGCCGGCTTCCCCTTACAGAGCCAGCTTTTTCATAGGCGAAAAAATGGGCAGTTTTGCTGACCTTTTAATCTTGCGAACTTAATGAGCAGCTCCTAGTTATTGCAGTGCAGCACGGCGATTGGCGTTGCCCTGCTGCTGCCCTTCTTGGGCGTTTCCTCCCTAAACTTCGGGCCGCTGTCACCAGCGGCCTTTTTTCTTGGGTTCAGAACGGGTTGAGGCCGGAGGTCTCACCTCAGGAACCTCGAGGAACCTCGCGCACTCCCCGTGGTTTCCCATCAAGAGAGTCCGGGAGAGTTTCGATGTCCACCCGTTCAGACGACCCAAATCACAGAGACATTCCGCGCACGCACACCATCAAGCCGATGGACGCGCCGCCCATGAATGCGGGCTCGACCTCGGCGCAGCTGAAGGGCGACATCGACAGCGGGCGCACGGGTGACAAGAACGAGGTGTTCGACCCAGCGCTTTCCCCTCTCGGCACGGATGACGAGGCCGCCGGTGTTTCACCGAGCTCAGATCAGGTCGATCTCGCGCGCCATCAGGAAAGCGTGGCCCGCTGGCAAAATGGCAATGATAGGGACAGCTACGCCCACCAGCACTCGCGCAAGGCACTTTATGCCTATGTCGGCTTTATCGCCCTCGTTCTCGTGCTCTTTGCCGGCGCCTTCTCGATGTTCTGAGGCGACGCGACACTGTCGCGGATGATCAGTTCGGTTTCCAGGCGAATGCGCTTGGGCGACGGACGGCCCTGCAGGAGATCGATGAGGACCGCGGCCGCCATCTGCCCCAACTCCCGCCGCGGCTGATGGATCGTGGTCAATGCAGGTTCAGCCACGGCCGCGAACTCGATGTCGTCAAAACCAGCCACGGATATATCTTCCGGAACCTTCAGCCCTGCGGACAGCAGCGTGCGCATCAAACCGATCGCCATCTCGTCGCTGGTGCAGAAAACGGCTGTCGGGCGCGTCGAACGCGCCACAAGATCCTGACCAGCCTTCACACCGGATTCGATGGTGTAATCGCCTGGAAGAACGAGCGCGGGATCGAAAGGAAGGCCCGCTGCCTTCAAGCCATCCCTGTATCCAAGGAAGCGCTCTTTCTCGAGGACATTGCCGGCGGGGCCGCTGAGATAGGCGATCCTCCGGTGGCCCGACGATGCGAGATGCTGGGTCATGCGGTTTGCCGCGGCGCGGTTGTCGATCTCGATCTGGGGAATGTCGGCTGAGGGAATAGCTTCGCAGAGTGCCACGAGCGGAATGCCGATCTTGGCGGGCATTCCCTCTCCCTCCCGGGTCTGCCCGAAGAGATGACCGTTGAGGAGAATCGCGCCATCGACACGCCCCGCGGCGGTGAAGGCTGCGAAATGCGCTTCCTTCTCGGGCGAGCCGTCGAGATCGCTGATGATCATGCCGTAGCCCGCCTCGAACAGCCTCTCCTCGATGCCGCGCAGGATCTTGGAGAAGAACGTGTTCGACAGGTCCGGCAGGACGACGAGCACCATGTAGGTCTTTTGGGAGCGGAGCGACCGTGCGGCGGGATTGGGCACGTAGCCGGTCTTGGCGATAGCCTCCAGCACGCGGGCGCGCGCCTCCGGCGATACCCGCTCCGGCGTGGCCAGCGCCCGGCTCACCGTGGCCGTCGAGACATCGGCGAGCTTGGCCACATCCTGGATGCGCACCGCGCGGTGGCTTGCAGCGCCGTCCTCTTCCTGTCTGTCTGAGACCCCGCTCTCGTCCATGAGACTCCCCTACCTTGGTTCTGTTTGACAGAACCTTCCGTTTCGGTAAAGTTCTGATGTAATCGTTTACATGGTGGCATTGCCAAAGAATGGCATGCTCCTAGTTCGATAAGACAAGTCCCGCCAGAGGACCACGCGAGAAATCGGAGGAAACGAATGCCAGCACGCACCTTATTCGGCTGATCGCCACTCCTTAAGAATTGCCTGAACCACCGCTGTCGCGACCGCGTCAGCGAACGGTGTCGCTTACCCGGAGCCGCGCATGGATTCCGTTCTTCGCGCAGAGAACATCTCGAAATCCTTCGGACCGATCGAGGTCCTGAGCGGCATTTCGCTCGATCTGCGGCCTGGCGAAATTCATGCAGTCATCGGCGAGAACGGCGCGGGCAAGTCGACCCTCATGCGCATTCTCTCCGGGCATCTCGCCCCCACGAAGGGCAATCTCTATCTCAACGAACAACCGATCACCTTCGCTGGACCGACGGATGCGGAAAGCCATGGCATCGTTCTGGTGCACCAGGAGATCCTGCTCGCCGAGGATCTGACGGTTGCGCAGAACCTATTTCTCGGCCGTGAGATCAAGCGCTTCGGCTTCGTGGACGACAGGACGATGCGTGAGCGCACGCGCGGCATCCTGGCGGAACTCGGCACGAGGATCGATCCGGATCACGAGGTGCGCCGCCTCTCGATTGCCGACCGTCAGCTGGTGCAGATCGCGCGTGCTCTTCTAGTGCCGCACAAGGTCGTGGCCTTCGACGAGCCGACCGCCGTTCTCACGCCGATCGAAGCCGAAAGCCTCTTCGCCATCATCCGCAGGCTGCGCGAGCACGGCGTGGCGGTACTCTATATCTCCCATCGCCTCAACGAGGTAAAGGCCATCGCCGACCGGGTGACGGTTTTGCGCGATGGGCGCCATATCGCAACGCGCGACATCGAAGGTCTCGAACCCCTCGGTATGGCTCGCCTCATGGTCGGGCGCGACATGTCCAAGCTCTATCCCGACAAGCCGGCCACCGCGTCCGATCAGGTCATTCTGTCGGTCCGGGACATGGCCGTGCCCGGCTATGTGGAAAACGCCTCCTTCACCTTGAAGCACGGTGAGATCCTCGGCTTCGGCGGGCTGATCGGCGCCGGCCGTACGGAGCTTTTTGAAGGCCTCGTCGGTCTGCGTCCGAGCCTGGGTCAGATCACTCTCCGTGGCGAGACCGTGCATTTCCGCGATGCGCGCGAGGCCATGGCGGCGGGGATCGTCTATCTCTCCGAGGATCGCAAAGGCAAAGGCCTGCTGCTGCAGCAGAACTTGAGAATCAACCTGTCCCTCGCGGCCCTCGACAAGTTCACCCGCGGCTCGCTCATCGATGTCGGTGCAGAAGAGAAGGCGCTCGACGGCGCGATCAAGGATTTCGACATTCGCACCAGAAGCCGGGACCTCCTGGCGGGCCAGCTCTCCGGCGGCAACCAGCAGAAGCTCCTGCTCGCCAAGATGATGCTGCTTCAGCCGCGCATCATCATCATCGACGAACCCACACGAGGCGTCGATATCGGCACCAAGGAACAGATCTACCGTTTCATCGCGGGGCTCGCCGAGAACGGCCTTTCCGTCATCGTCATTTCATCGGAGATGCAGGAACTCATCGGCCTCTGCCACCGTGTGATCGTGATGCGCAACGGGCGCGTCGCGGGCGAGGTCGCGCAAGCCGATCTCTCCGAGGATTCCATCGTTTATCTCGCCACTGGCGTTCATGAAGAAAGGGCGGCGGAAATCGCCGCAGGCCACGCATGACCGAAACCGTGCTTCGCACCGGCGCCGAGAAGCGCAGACTCAAGATCGACATGCGGGCGCTTTCGCCCTTCATTGCCCTTGTCGTGCTGGCGATTGCGGGGGCGCTCATCAATCCCGACTTCCTGACCGCATCGAATATTCTCAACGTCGTCACGCGCTCGGCCTTCATCGCCATCATTGCAGTCGGCGCCACCTTCGTGATTGCCGCCGGCGGCCTCGATCTCTCGGTCGGCTCCATGGCGGCCCTCACGGCGGGCGTCATGATCCTGACCCTGAACTCGCTTGGCGGCGCCGATGTCGGCACGCTTGCCATCGGCATGCTGGCGGCCATTGGCTTGAGCGCTGCGTGCGGCCTCGCCAACGGACTCATCGTCACGTTTGGACGCATCGAGCCCTTCATCGTCACGCTCGGCACCATGGGCATCTTCCGCTCGCTCGTGGTGTGGCTGGCTGCGGGCGGCACCATCACGATGCGCAATTTCGAGCTGCGCGAGCTCTATCGCCCGGTCTATTTCGGCAGCATCTTCGGCATCCCCGTGCCGATCATCGCCTTCCTGGTCGTCGCCGCCATCGGCGCCTTGATCCTCTACCGCACCTCCTTCGGGCGGCATGTGGTGGCGCTGGGCTCCAATGAGGATGTGGCGCGCTATTCCGGCGTGCCGATCTGGCGCGTGCGCACCCTCGCCTACATCATTCAGGGCATCTGCGTCGGCATCGCCGTGCTGGTCTATGTGCCGCGCCTCGGCTCCGCCACGCCGACAACCGGCCTGCTGTGGGAATTGCAGGCGATCACCGCCGTCGTCATCGGCGGCACGGCACTCAAAGGCGGCGTCGGCCGCGTCTGGGGCACCGTCGTCGGTGCGGTGATCCTCGAACTCGTCGCCAACATCATGGTGCTGTCGAACTTCGTCTCCGAGTTCCTCGTGGGTGCGGTTCAAGGTGCCATCATCATTATCGCCATGCTCGTACAGCGGTCAGTCCACCGCGGGCGATGAACCGGGGTGAAGTCCACCGGACAAAAAGGACGAAGGGCTTGAAACCAAACCCCTCAGGGAGGAACAGATGAAAACAACGCTTCTGAAAATCGCAGTCGCAGCCGGTCTCATGACCGGGGTCGCGACAGGAGCGATGGCACAGCAGAAGAACGTGACGATCGCCGTCTCGATTCCGGCCGCCACCCATGGCTGGACCGGCGGCGTGGTCTATCACGCGCAGGAAACCGCCAAGCAGCTCGAGAAGGGCTATCCAGGTCTCAAAGTGATCGTGAAGACGTCGCCCGATGGCGCAGCCCAGGCGAACGCCCTTGACGATCTGATGGCTCAGAAAGTCGACGCTCTCGTCGTCCTGCCCTTCAACTCGGACGAACTGACGAATCCGGTCCGCGAAGTGAAGAAGCGCGGCACGCTTGTGACGGTTGTCGACCGTGGCCTGAAGGACGCATCGATCCAGGACATCTATGTCGCCGGCAACAACCCTGAATTCGGCCGCGTGGCGGGCAAGTATTTCGTCGACAACCTGAAGCAGGGCAACGTCGTCGTATTCCGCGGCATTCCCACCGTGATCGACGAGGAGCGCGTGTCCAACTTCGAGAAGGCCCTCGAAGGCTCGGGCGTGAAGGTGATCGACAAGCAATACGCCAACTGGAACCGCGACGACGCCTTCAAGGTGATGCAGGACTTCCTCTCCAAGCATCCGAAGATCGACGCCGTGTGGGCCTCCGACGACGACATGGCGCTCGGCGTCATGGAAGCGATCCGTCAGGCTAAGCGCGAGGACATCAAGTTCGTTCTCGGCGGCGCCGGCATGAAGGACATGATCAAGAAGGTGATGGACGGCGACAAGATGATTCCGGCCGACGTGTCCTATCCGCCGTCGATGATCTCCACCGCCATGGGTGTCACGGCTGCGCATTTCTACACCAACGCGCCCATGCGCGGCACCTACGTGCTCAACGCTCAGCTGATCACGAAGGACAATGCCAAGGAGCACTACTTCCCCGACTCGCCGTTCTAAGCGGCTCAACGCCCTCGCCCCTCTGCATCGGGGGGCGAGGCAACGGCAAGCTGCACGCCCACGCACGCGTCTGCAGCTTTCCCTTGCCTGTTTCGATTGTCACAGCCGCCACCTTGGGAGTTCACCCATGAAGACCATGAAGGGCCCGGGCCTCTTCCTCGCCCAGTTCGCAGGTGATGAAGCGCCGTTCAACTCGCTCGATTCCATCTGCCGCTGGGCCGCCTCCCTCGGCTACAAAGGCGTTCAGATCCCCACCTGGGATGCGCGCCTTTTCGACCTGAAGAAGGCTGCCGAGTCGGAAGCCTATTGCGACGAAATCCAGGGCGTCGTCCGCTCTCACGGCTTGGAGATCACGGAACTCTCCACACATCTGCAAGGCCAGCTCGTTGCCGTGCATCCGGCCTATGACGAAGCCTTCGACGGCTTTGCGGCACCGGAGGTTCGCGGCAACCCGAAGGTGCGGCAGGCCTGGGCGGTCGAGCAGATGCTGATGGCAGCAAAAGCCTCGAAGCGCCTGGGCCTCAAAGCGAGCGTCACCTTCCCCGGAGCGCTCGCCTGGCCCTTCATGTACCCTTGGCCGCAGCGTCCGGCCGGTCTCATCGAGACGGCATTCGAAGAGCTTGGCCGCCGCTGGAAGCCCATTCTCGACGCCTATGAAGATGCGGATTGCGACGTGGCTTACGAAATTCATCCCGGCGAGGACATCCACGACGGCGCAACCTTCGAACGCTTCGTCGATGCTGTGGGCGGGCACAAGCGCGCCTGCATCAACTACGACCCGAGCCATTTTCTGCTGCAGCAGCTCGACTATATCTCGTTCATCGATCTCTATCATGAGCGCATCAAGGCGTTTCACGCGAAAGACGCCGAGTTCAACCCTTCCGGACGCGTCGGCGTCTATGGCGGGTATGAAAGCTGGATCAACCGCGCGGGCCGCTTCCGTTCGCTGGGGGATGGACAGGTGGATTTCAATGCCATCTTCTCCAAGCTCGCGCAGTACGATTACGAGTCCTGGGCCGTGCTGGAGTGGGAATGCGCTTTGAAGCATCCGGAGGACGGTGCGCGGGAAGGTGCGGAATTCATCAAGGCCCACATTATCCGCGTGACGGAGAAAGCCTTCGACGATTTCGCGGCTGGCGGAACGGACGAAGCGGCCAATCGCCGTCTGCTTGGCATCAGCGCTTGAGGGAGGTGACGCCATGACCATTGCAGGATCGCGCGATCAAAAGCTCAACCGCCGCCTTCGCCTCGGCATGGTCGGCGGCGGACGTGGCGCCTTCATCGGCGCGGTGCACCGCATCGCCGCCCGTCTCGACGACCGATGGGAGTTGTCGGCCGGTGCGCTCTCCTCGGATCCAGAGCGGGCGCGCCTTTCGGGCGAGGATCTGCTTCTGCCATCCGATCGCATCTATGGCAGTTTCGAGGAAATGGCGCAGCGGGAGGCGGCGCGGGAGGACGGGATCGATGCGGTTGCCATCGTCACGCCGAACCATGCGCATGCTTCCGCAGCCGAAGCTTTTCTGAAAGCCGGTATCCACGTGATCTGCGACAAGCCTCTCACCACGACGCGTGAGGAGGCTGAACGGCTTGCGGAACTCGCGAAAGAGTCGGGCCTGATCTTTGCCGTCACCCACAACTATACGGGCTACCCGCTGGTGCGGCAGGCCCGTGCCATGGTGGCGGAAGGAGCGCTCGGCGCCATCCGCGTCGTGCAGGTGGAATATGCGCAGGACTGGCTTGCGACGCGGCTTGAAGAGACCGGCAGCAAGCAGGCCGAGTGGCGCACCGATCCCTCCCGCTCAGGCCCTGCGGGAGCGGTGGGTGATATCGGCACGCATGCGTTCAATCTCGCCGAGTTCATTGTCGGCGATGAGGTCGCTTCGCTCTCTGCCGAACTGCACACCTTCGTGGAAGGAAGGAGGCTCGACGACAACGCCCATATGATGCTGCGCTTTGCTTCAGGTGCGAAAGGCATGCTCTGGTGCAGTCAGGTGGCGGCGGGCCTGGAGAACGGCCTTCGCATTCGCGTCTATGGCGCGGAGGCGGGTCTCGAGTGGCACCAGGAAAATCCGAACGTGCTGCTCTTCTCGCCTCTCGGTGAGCCACCCCGCATCATCCGTCGCAACGGCTATGGCGCCAGCGAGGTGTCGCGAGCCGCCTCGCGCATTCCGGGCGGACATCCCGAAGGATATCTGGAGGGTTTCGCGCAGCTTTATACGGATGTGGCGGAGCAGATCGGCGCGCGGATCGAGGGCCGTGAGCCCAATCCCTTCTCGCTGCAGGTACCGACCGTCGAGCACGGCGTGCGCGGCGTGCGCTTCATCGAGGCGGCGGTCCGATCGTCGCAGGAAAGGGCGGCCTGGGTGGATATTTAAGCCTTACCCATGCCCGCAATCCCGCCGCAGCCGGCGGGACTGCGGGTGTGCCCGGCAGGAAGATGGACCCTCGTAAGGGCGGGTTGTTGTCTCCTGCCTTGAAATCAGTCCCGTAATCATGACGTATAGGATCGACCAAACCTTCTTTGGAAAACCGATCCCGTCATGGCCGCGAACCATCACCACCATGCCCTTGAGGAGCTGAACGACACGCAAAAGCGCGTTCACCGGATCCTGACCGCTGCTCAGAATCCCCTTTCGGCCTATGAGGTGCTGGACAAGATGCGCGCCAAGGGTGCGGTCACGCCGCCGACGGTCTATCGCTCCCTCGACAAGCTTATCGAGAAGGGCTTGGCCCACCGGCTTGAGAGCCTCAATGCCTATGTGGCCTGCAAGCACCCCCATCACCACGAGATGGCGGCCTTTGCCATCTGCGAGAGCTGTGGCCTTGTCACGGAATTCAGCGATCCGAACATCAATGAACGCCTCTCGCAATGGAGTGAGGATCACTCGTTCTGTTCCAAGAAAGTTACCGTAGAGATCCGCGGCCTCTGCGAAGCCTGTTCAAAGTAACATTATTCGTTGGAACTTGCTACCGGATCTATGTTATTATAGATCGTAACATGCTTCTTTGAACGACTTGTCTGCCAAATCGCCAGCTTCCGCAAAGGAATATGCAGAATTGCAAGAGGTTATTGCAACGATAGCACATTGTCCGCCAGACGCTTGCCCTATATGAATATGTAGGTTTTGAAATAACAGGAGCGTCGCCCATGAGCACCCGTGCCCTCAGGAAAGAAGAAGAAGAAAACCTCCTTCGCCGTGCAGACGATCTGTGCCGTCAGAACAATCTTCGGCTGACGCCGATCCGTGAGCGGGTTTACCGCGAGCTGGTTCAGAGCGGCGGCCCCGTGGGAGCCTACGATCTCGTAGACCGTCTCAGCAGCGACAAGAAGCGCCTGGCTCCGGTCACGATCTACCGTGCTCTCGACTTCTTGCGCGATGCGGGCCTCGTTCACCGCCTCGCCACGCAGAACTCCTACGTGGTCTCCCATGGTCAGCCTGAAGTGAACGCCATGAAGATCATGTTCGTGGATTCCAAGACGGGCGAGACCATCGAGGTCCACTCCACGGAAGTGGCCGAAGCCGTTCGCAAGGCGGCCGAGCAGGCCGGCTTCAAGTCGATCTCGCCCTTCATGGAAGTTGAAGGCGAACTGGCCCGCTAGAGCATCGGACCCAAAAGTGGAATGCACTTTTGAGTCCAATGCTCCCTTGTTTAACTGCGCATCGTTGAAAGCGGAAAACCGGGTTCAACTTTTCGCTGACGTGGCCCTTCGGGTCACTGGCGCGAACCTTCGGTTCCGCAGGATGCGCCAAGGCCTGTTTCACTGAATACGAGAAAGGCGAAGGCCCTGGTCGCCTCCGCCTTTTCTCTTTGGGCGGCATCATGAAAAAGGTGGGGCAAAGCTGCCCGACCTTTTCTTTCTACTCCGCTGCCAGAGCCTGATGGTGAGCGCGTGTCTCGCTCGCCCTCCCGCTCCGCACGGTTTCCCTGGATATGTAGGTGTAGAACATCGGCACCACGAAAAGTGTGAAGATCGTGCCGATGGACATACCGGCTGCAATCACGAGACCCATGGAGAAGCGGGCCGCCGCACCCGCGCCGCTGGCATAAAGCAGCGGAGCGACGCCAAGCACCATGGCGGCCGTGGTCATGAGAATCGGGCGCAGACGGACGCGGGCGGCTTCCTGAATCGCCTCACGTTTGCTGACGCCATGCTTCGCCTTCAGATCGTTGGCGAATTCCACCATCAGGATGCCGTGCTTGGTGATCAGGCCCACCAGGGTGATCAAGCCCACCTGGGTGTAGATGTTGAGCGTCGCCAGACCGAGATTCAGGAAGATCATGGCGCCGAATACGGAGAGCGGAACCGACATCATGATGATGAACGGATCACGGAAGCTCTCGAACTGCGCCGCCAGCACCAGATAGATCACGATGATGGCGAGACCGAAGGCGAGCAGAATCGAGCTACCTTCCTGCACCTCGAGACGGGACTGGCCGGCATAATCCTCATAGAAGCCCTGAGGCATGACCTCCTGCGCGATGGAGCGCAGGGTGGCCAGACCTTCGGATGTGGTCACGCCGGGCAGAGGCAGCGCCGAGATGGTCGCGGCATTGAGCTGATTGAACTGCTCGATGGATGCCGGCGCGGCGTCCGTCGTGATGCTTACCAGAGCGGAGAGCGGCACCATGGAGCCGTCGGACGCCCGCACATAGTACTGGCCCAGCAATTCGGGGTTCAGACGATCAGACTGACGAACCTGGCTCACCACGTCGTAGCTGCGATTGTCTCGATCGAACTTGGAGATCGGAGCGCCGCCGACGAGCGCGCCGAGCGTGGTGCCGATCTCGCTCACCGGCACGCCAAGGGCCGCCGCGCGGTCGCGATCGACCGTGATGCGCGCACGAGGCGTCTCGTAAGAAATCGAGTTCTGCACGACGATGAACTTGCCGGACTTCTGCGCGCGCTGACGCACCTGCTCGGCAACCTCGTAGGCCTGCGACGGATCGCCGATGGTGCGCAGCACGTACTGGATCGGCAGGCCGCCGCCTGCGCCCGGGAGAGACGGAGGTGCGAAGACGAAGGCCTGGACACCGCCGTTCTGATCCAGAAGATTCTGGATCTCCTGCTTGGTCTGCGCTCCCTTCTTCGCGCGCTCGTCCCACGGCTTCAGCTTGAAGCCCACGAAGCCGCCGCCGCCGCCATCGATGCCGACGATGAGGAAGCTCGCGTCGATCTCAGGAATCTTCTCGGCAGCCCCCGTGAACTGCTTCGAAAATTCCTGCGTGTAATCCGCGGTCGCGTATTTCGGCGCGTTGACGAGACCGAGATAGGCGCCCTGATCCTCTTCCGGCGCGAGTTCCGAGGGGGTCTTCGAGAACAGGAAGCCTGTCGTCGCAAGCAGCACCAGCACGATGATAAGCGTGACCCAGCGATAATCCAGCGAGCCCTTCAGGCGACGCCCATACCAGTTCTCGAGTCGCGTGAACGTACGGTCGACGAAGCTCGCGAACCGGCTCTGTGCCGCGTGAGGCTTCAGGAGCTTCGAGGACATCATGGGCGAGAGCGTCACCGCGATGATGCCCGAGATGATCACCGAGCCGGCCAGCGTGAAGGCGAACTCGCGGAAGAGCGAACCCGTCAGGCCTTGCGTGAAGCCGATGGGCGCATACACCGCCGCCAGCGTGATCGTCATGGACACGATGGGAAGGAAGATTTCCTTCATGCCTACGATGGCCGCATCGACGGGTTTGAGTCCTTCCTCGATGTGACGGTGGATGTTCTCCAGCACCACGATGGCGTCGTCGACCACGAGACCGATGGCGAGCACCATCGCCAGCAGGGTCAAGAGGTTGATCGAGTAGCCCAGCGCAAAGAGGAAGAAGCACACGCCGACGAGCGAGAGCGGGATCGTGACGATCGGGATCAGCACCGATCGGAAGGAGCCTAAGAACAGCAGAATCACGATCACGACGATGAGCGCAGCTTCGCCGATGGTCTTGAACACCTCTTCGATGGAGGCCGAGATGAAGTCTGACGCATCGTAGACGATCTGCACCGTCATGCCTTTGGGCAGGGTCGGACGGATGCTTTCGATCTCCTTGGTCACTTGATCGGCAACCGTAAGCGGGTTGGCAGACGGTGTCGGCGTGACGCCGATGAAGGTGCCTTCCTTGCCGTTGAAGCTCACCTTCACATCGGTGCTTTCCGGACCGAGCTCCACATCGGCCACGTCGCGCAGACGCACGACCTGATCGCCATTCGAGCGGATCGGCAGCGCGCCGAAAGTCTCGGGCGTCTGCAACGTGGTCTGCATCTGCAGCGAATAGGCCACGTATTCGTTCTGGGTCTTGCCGGGTGCAGCGAGGAAGTTGTTGGCGCCGATGGCCTGCACCACGTCGCCCGCGGTCACACCGCGTGCAGCGAGGCGTACGGGATCGATCCAGACGCGCATGGCGAAGTCGCGCCCGCCCAGGATTTCGGCGTTGCCGACGCCTTCGAGCGTGGCAAAGCGCGGCTGCACCACGCGGGTGAGGAATTCCGACACCTGTTCGGGATTCATCTCCGTGCTTGCGAAGGTGATGTACATGAGGGCGAAGGTCTGGCCTGTGCCCTTCACGATCACCGGATCCTCAGCCTCGGAAGGAAGCTGCGCGCGCACCTGCTGCACCTTGGCGGTGACTTCGGTGAGCGCCGCGTTCGGGTCCGTGTTCAGGCGCATGCGCACGGACACCGTGCTCACGCCGAGGCGGCTCTGCGTGGTGACGTAATCGACACCTTCAGCGCTCGATACCGACTTGGCGATGGGCGTGCTGATGAAACCCTGGATCAGGTCGGCGCTCGCGCCCGTATAGGCCGTGGTGATCGTGATCGTGGTTTCCTCGACCTCAGGATACTGACGCACCTGAAGGCTCATCAGACCCTGCGCACCGAGCAACAGGATCAGGAGGCTCACCACCATCGACAAAACGGGGCGGCGTATGAAAAGTTCTGTGAAACTCATGGCGTTTTTGCCTATTGCCCGTTTGCGAGCTTGGTCGCGTCGAGCTTCGTCACGTCAATGGTGTTGTCGATCTTCACCGTCGAGCCGGCCTGCAGCTTGTTCTGCCCCGAAGCCACGACCTGCTGACCGGGCGTGATGCCGGAGAGGATCTCGAGCGTGCCCCCGCGGCGGCGGCCGGTTTTCACGAAAACCTGTTTGACCACCTGAACCTGGTTGCCGGCCCGTTCTTCCTGCTCGATCGTGTAGACGTAGTCGCCGTAGAGGCTGGTGATAACCGCCGTCTGTGGCACCGTAATGACGTTGGGCTGCTCCGGCAGGATCACTTCGACGTGGAGGAACTGCCCCGGCAGGATGGCCCTGTTCTTGTTGTCCTCGATGAGAGCCTGCACTGAGACGAGGCGCGTCTTCGGATCGACGCGCGGATCCTTACCTGTCACGCGCCCCTTGTAGGGAAGATCTGCCTCGCTCACGCCCACTCGCACGTCCTGGCCGAGCTTGACGTCGTCCGCCAGCTGTTCAGGAACCGTGAAGTCGACCTTCATGGAATCGAGATCCTGGAAGCTTGCAATCACCGATCCAGGTTGGAGATATTGTCCGACATCGACCCGCGGAATGCCGATCACACCCGAGAAGGGCGCCTTCAGGGCCTTCTGCTCAAGGGTGGCTTCCAAGCGCGCAAGGCGCGAACGCGCCGCAGCAAGCACGGCGCTCGCCTGATCGAAATTGGCTTCGGTGCCGAAGCCGCGCGACGACAGCGTCTTGGCGCGTTCGAAGGCGCTCTCGGCCGTCTTCACAGCCGCCTGAACGTCCTGAATGTCCGCGCGCTCGACGGTATCGTCGAGTTGGACGAGAACATCGCCCTCGCGGACGTTCTGGTTGGCCTTGAACTTGATTTCCTTGACGATGCCAGCCGTCTCGAAGGCAAGCTCGACGCCGTTCGCCGCCTTGGCGGTGCCGATAGCAGCAATGCTCGGCGTCCAGCTCCTAGCCTCCACCTTGGCAGCCGATACCGTTTGCGCCGGGGGCTTCATGTTGGCAAAGAACTGAGTGATCATCTTGTCCCGGAAGATGTTGAACCCGATCAGCCCGGCACAGAGCAAGATCGCGAAAAGGAAGACGAGACTGACTACGATGCGCCGTTTCATGGGCTTTTTCCGAGAGTTAGGACCCGCAAGGCGGGCTACAGACTTGTAAGATGAAGGTGCGGCATTAGCGCAACTTACTATTGACGCGAATGCCGTGGCATCATTTATATACCGACTGGACGGTTTAGTTGCAAGAGTTGCCAATGTTGGGAAATGTCCGAGGCCGCAAGAGTTCCCGCGAGAAGATTCTCGACGCGGCCGCGGAACTTGTTGCCGAGATCGGCGCCGGTCGCCTGACCCTCGATGCCGTGGCCGAGCGGGCCGGGCTCAGCAAGGGCGGGCTTCTCTATAATTTCCCCAGCAAGGATGCGCTGCTGCAGGCCATGATCCAGCGCATGATCGACCAAGTATCGGATGCCAAGGAAAGCCTGCGCGCTCAGATGGCGCCCGGCCCTAACCTGGAAGCGCGTCTTGTCGCAACCACTCTTCTCAATATGTGCTGCGGCGGCAAGATGCAGGAGGTCGCCACAGGGCTCATGGTAGCCTCAGCGGAAAACCCGCGCCTGCTCGATCCTGTCCGTGGAGTTATTTCTGCAACATTGGAACAGGTGAAGGCGAATTCCGATGATCTGGATGCCGCGCTTCTGGGTTGGCTGGCAGTGGAGGGACTGAGCAATCTCGAGATGCACAATCTCAGCCCCTTCTCGGATCAGGACCGCGAGCGGATCGTGCAGGCGATCAATCGCCTGCTCACGAAGGGCATCGCGAAATAGGCCCTTAAGCTTTAAGCCATCCAGGATGGATCGTTCAGCACTTCATCCGTATGCTCGCCGAGACGCGGCGAGGGACGCGCGGCCGCCATCGGCTCTCCGTTCATGACGATGGGCGAACGCACGGACGGAATCGCGCCGCCTTTCGCAACGGGTGAAGGCAGATCGATCTTCATGCCGCGCGCGACCACCTGAGGATCAGCGAACACATCCGCAACCGTGTTGATCGGACCAGCCGGCACGCCCTGCTTTTCGAGGGCAGACAGCAAAGCCTCGCGCGTTGATTTAAGCGTAAGCTCGGTGAGGAGCGGCACGAGTTCGGCGCGATGCCGCACGCGGCCCGCATTCGTGGAGAAGCGCTCGTCCTGCGCGAGCTCGGGGTTCCCGAGAACGGCCACGAAGCGGGAAAACTGACCATCGTTGCCCACGGCCACGATCACGTGACCATCAGCCACCGGGAACACCTGATAAGGCACGATGTTGGGATGCGCATTGCCCATGCGCCGGGGAGACTTGCCGGAGGCGAGATAGTTCATCGCCTGATTGGCGAGCACGCTCGTCTGCACGTCGAGCAACGCCATGTCGAGATGCGCACACTCCCCCGTCTGATCGCGACGGCGAAGGGCCGCGAGAATGCCGACCACCGAATAGACGCCGGTGAAGATATCGACGTAAGCGACGCCGATCTTCTGCGGCTCTCCTTGAGGATCGCCGGTAAGATCCATGATGCCCCCCAAGCCCTGGATCATGAAGTCGTAGCCCGCACGCGACGCATAAGGCCCGTTCTGTCCGAAGCCCGTGATCGAGCAATAGACGAGGCGTGGATTGACGGCTTTCAGACTCTCGTAATCGAGACCGTACTTCTTTAGCCCGCCAACCTTGAAGTTCTCGATCACGACATCCGCATGAGCCGCGAGCTTGCGTACCAGCGCCTGTCCCTCGGCACTTTCGAAGTCGACAGCGATCGAACGCTTGCCGCGATTGCAGGAATGGAAATACGCTGCCGACAGATCGCCGCCATCGGCCGCCTCGACAAAGGGGGGGCCCCAGCCGCGCGTGTCATCGCCCGCACCCGGCCGCTCCACCTTCACCACATCTGCGCCGAGGTCGGCGAGGAGCTGTCCCACCCAGGGACCAGCGAGAATGCGGGCGAGTTCGAGGACTTTGAGACCTGCAAGCGGTTTCATGAAAATCAATCCATCACGGCATCGAGGCCGCGCTTCAATCCAACGAAAGACGAGACGCGGCGGGCCGCCAGAAGCGTACCGGCAACGTAAGGCGCAGCCGATGAGCCTGCATCGTGACGGATCACGAGCCGCTCATTGTCGGCACCGAACACGGCCTCGCATGAAAGCACGAAGGAAGGCATGCGCAGCGAATGAACCTGCACCGGCTCCCTTGCGCCGAGAGCACCACCACGCGTTTCGCGCACACCGGTGAGTTCGTTCACCGGCTTTGAGGTCGCAGACTGGCGCACTTCGCTCAAGAGTTCCGCCAACTCGCGCGCCGTGCCCGAAGGCGTATCGGGCTTCTTCGCCGAAGCGTAGTCGATGACCTCCATATCGGGCACGTAGCGCGCAGCTTCGAGAGCAAAGCGGCGCAGCAACGTCGCGGTGATGGAGAAGTTGCCGGCCGCAAGAACGCCCCGCCCGGCCTTGAGCGCATGCCCATCGATCTCCGCATAATCTTCTGCGGAGAGACCCGACGTGCCGATCACCACATGATGGCCCTGCGCCAGCGCCGTCAAAGCGTGCGCCTTCACGGCGCCGGGCTTGGTGTAGTCGATCACCACGTCGGACGGCGCTTTCAAGGCCTCTTCGAGCGTTGCGCTGATCGCAACGCCAAGGCGGGGAAGACCGGCAGCTTCGCCGGCGTCTTGGCCCGCAGCGCTGCGGCTGACCGCGCCTGCGAGCTCCAGATCGTCCGAGGCCGCAATCGCAGCCACCAGTGCCTTGCCGACCCAGCCCGTCGATCCTGCCAGGGTGACCCGAAGAGGCATCGCCCTTTCCTTTCTGAGAAGAATGCCTGCTCTTAGAAGAACGCCTGCAGACCCGTCTGCGCGCGGCCCAGGATGAGAGCGTGCACGTCATGCGTGCCTTCATAGGTGTTTACGGTCTCCAGGTTCTGCGCGTGACGCATCACATGGTATTCTTCCTGGATGCCGTTGCCGCCGTGCATGTCGCGGGCCATACGCGCGATATCGAGCGCCTTGCCGCAATTGTTGCGCTTCACGAGCGAGATCATCTCGGGAGCCATGCGGCCCTCGTCGAACAGACGGCCGACGCGCAGCGAGGCGTGAAGGCCGAGGGTGATCTCGGTCATCATGTCGGCAAGCTTCTTCTGCACGAGCTGGGTCGCTGCGAGCGGCTTGTTGAACTGCTTGCGGTCGAGCGTGTACTGGCGGGCGCGGTGCCAGCAATCTTCCGCCGCACCCATCGCGCCCCAGGAGATGCCGTAGCGTGCGCGATTGAGGCAGCCGAACGGCCCCTTCAGGCCCGACACGTTCGGCAGCAGCGCATCCTCGCCCACCTCGACGCCGTCCATGACGATCTCGCCCGTGATGGAGGCGCGCAAGCTGAGCTTACCGCCGATCTTTGGCGCAGAGAGGCCCTTCATGCCCTTCTCCAGCACGAAGCCACGGATCTCGTTGTCGTGGGCTTGCGACTTTGCCCACACCACGAACACGTCCGCGATCGGGGAGTTCGAGATCCACATCTTCGAACCCTTCAGGCGATAACCGCCGTCGATCTTCTCGGCGCGAGTCTTCATGCCGCCAGGATCGGAACCCGCATCCGGCTCGGTGAGGCCGAAGCAGCCCACGAACTCGCCCGAGGCGAGCTTGGGCAGGTACTTCCGGCGCTGCTCCTCGGAGCCATAGGCATAGATCGGGTACATCACGAGGGAGGACTGCACGCTCATCATCGAGCGGTAGCCGGAATCGACGCGCTCCACCTCACGGGCGACGAGACCGTAGGCGACATAAGACGCGCCGGCGCAGCCGTATTCCTCAGGGAGGGTCACACCCAAAAGGCCGAGTTCGCCCATCTCGTTAAAGATCTCGCGATCCGTACGCTCTTCCCGGTAGGCCTCGATCACGCGCGGCAGGAGCTTTCCCTGGGCATAGGCGCGCGCCGTGTCACGGATCATGCGCTCGTCGTCGGTGAGCAGCTCATCGAGGAGCAACGGGTCTTCCCACTTGAGCTTTGCGATTTCCTGATGTGCACCTGCCATGATGAGCATTCCTCTTGTGAGCCGACGCGGAAGGCTGTTCCGGAGCGCCGGGTAAACCTCTTGAATTTTGCCGGAAAATCGCGCTGGACAGGCCCGATGTAAAGCGACATCTTCGCAGCAGGTTATTCGGAATTGGAATGAACTAGTGCTCCGTCGCGGCTTCCTGCCCAATATCGGCAATCTTCTCGCCTTCGAGGCCACGGCCCGGCATGGCAGCGTCTCGCGCGCCGCCGAAGAGCTGAACCTGACCCAAAGCGCCGTCTCCCGGCAGATCCAGCAGCTGGAGGATTCGCTCGGCGTTTCCCTCTTCAGCCGCTCCCGTCAGCGGGTGGTGCTGACCGATGTGGGACGTCTTTATGCCTCCCAGGTACGCGGCACGCTGACTGAACTCTCGGACGCCACCCATCAGGCCATTGCGCTCTCAGGCACAAAGGGTGTTCTGAACCTCGCGACGCTTCCGACCTTCGGCACCCGCTGGCTCATTCCGCGCATTCCGCATTTTCTTAGCCTTCACCCGGACGCGACGGTGAATTTCGGCGTACGCCTCGTGCCCTTCGATTTCGCCACCGAGCCTTTCGATGCCGCCATCCACTTCGGCGAGCCGCATTGGCCTGGCGCGATCTGCGAGTTGCTTCGACGGGAGGAGGCCGTGCCCGTCTGCAGCCCGGCCTATCGGGAGCACGAGAAGATTCGGTCTCCTCAGGATCTCGCCCGCGCGACGCTGTTGCAGCAGAGCACCCGGCCGACCGCCTGGGCCGAGTGGTTTGCGAGCGTGACCGTGGAAGCGGGCAATTCGATCCGTGGTCCGCGGTTCGAGCAATTCGCCATGGTAGCGCAAGCCGCGGCCGCAGGACTCGGCGTCGGGCTCATTCCGAACTTCCTGATTGCAGACGAGCTTGCCTCAGGGCGCCTCGAGGTTCTTTTCCCTCAAAGCATCCTGAGCGTCGGCGCCTATTATCTCGTCTATCCCGAACACAAGGCGGAAGCGCCTCTGGTGCGTTCCTTCCGCGATTGGATTCTTGAAGAAAGTCATCAGGGATAGGCGCGCTTCGGCTTCAAGGTGCGCATGCTTAAGATAAAGGCGGCCCAGCCACAGAACACGATGGCCCCCGCCATGGACAGCGACGTTCCGTTGTAGAGCGCGCTCGTGAGCGCAATCATCACCGCACCCGTGCTGAGCTGCAGCGTGCCCATGAGCGCCGATGCGGTTCCGGCAATCGGTCCATGCTCTTCCAAAGCCAGAACCGCTGTCGAGGGGATGACATAGCCGAGGCAGCCGAAGGAAAGGAACAAAAGGCCCCAGAGGACATAGGCATTGTCGATGCCGGCCAGTGTCAGAATGAACAGCAGGCTCACCAGAGCGACGAAGCCGGAAATGGCCGTGCGCACCAAACGCTCGGCACCGAACCGGCGCATGAGAATGCTGTTGAACTGCGCGCTGCCGATGAAGGCGATCGCGTTCGAGGCAAAGATCATGCTGTAGTGCGAAGGCGAAAGACCGTAATGCTCAATGAAAATCACGGACGAGCCGGCAAGATACGCAAAGAAGCTCGCCTGGCTGAAGCCGCCTGTGAAAGCGATGCCTAGGAAGCGGCGGTCTTTCAAAAGAGTCTTGTAAGTGGAGAACGCTTGGCCGATGCCTCGTTGCCCTGCACTCTCGGGTCGCGTCTCCGGCAGCAGAAAAAAGAGCACGGCCATGCCGGCCAGACCGATCGCCGCGATGGCCCAGAAGATGTAGCGCCAGCTGTAGAACGCCGTCAGCGTGCTGCCGGCGAGCGGAGCGAGGATCGGCGATACGCTGAAAACCAGCATCGTGGTCGCCATCAGGCGAGCGGCTTCGTGACCGGTATGCAAGTCGCGAATGATCGCCCGTGGAATCACCATGGCGGCGCAGGAGCCGACGCCCTGCAGGAAGCGAAAGGCGATGAGCATTTCGACGTTCGGCGCGAAGCTGCAGCCGATGCTGCCGAGGACGAAGAGCCCCAAGCCCGCATAGAGGGGCGGCTTGCGGCCGAAACGGTCGGAGAGCGGCCCATAGGCCAGCTGGCAGACGGCGACCGCCAGGAAGAAGCTCATCAGGCTCATCTGCACGGCGCTGACATCGACTTGAAGCTCGCGGGCAATGGCCGGGAAGGCAGGCAGATACATGTCGATGGCGAAGGGTCCGATAGCGGACAGCATTCCGAGGACGAGCGCATTGCGCAGAAAGGCGGATCGCATGGCAAAGGCTTTCGTGGCCTAAAGCTTACGGGAAGCTGGATTGAGAAAACGGCCCGGCAAAAAGGGCATCAACTCGGGCAAACAACGTCTCGAGGGCGTGCCCGGGTCGATGGTCGAAGGCCACGCGGCGAAGGACACGATCTTGCTTTTATGTCCCAGGCGCCACCCGTCAAGCGGGCCCATCCAAGTTTCGTGGGACAATGTTCCACCAATTGGACGATTACTTACCCTTCGTTAGCTATGTTTGGCCATGTCTGGTTAAAGATTCACCGGATGCGCAAGCCCATCCCGGCGGCCAGGCCGGCCGTTCGAGCATCGAACCCAAAAGTGGACTTGCACTGTTGGGATCGATCCGATGCTCAGTCTGTAGAGGTGCGCATCGTTGGTTGCGACGCGAAGGGCCGCGCTAGCGAAAAACCGGGTCCACTTTTCCGCACGATGCGCTAGCAAAAGACAACCGCCTCAGCCGAGGCCCTCGCGGTGGTTGAGCGGCTGGTGCGCAACTCGAACGAACCGGGTCTCGTGCTGATCCTCGCCTGGTACAACTGCCACCACGGCATCCCGCGCGGGCTCTTGAGCTGGAAGCCGGGTGACGAGCCTCCCGCTTATGGCCTCGCCCTCTCCTGACCAGGGCTCCCCCTTGCTCCCAGGCCGAAGCTGCTGCCGATCAAGCACCCTGACCGTTCGGAAGAGCCCTCAATTTGTCTGTGGCTGTGGATGGAACAGGCTCCCGACCGCCCCGAAGCCCACAGAATCGCGGAAATTTGAAATGGCCCGGTTTTTGAAAAAACTGCGTGAAAACGGCACGAAATGGTAAATTTCTTCTAAAAATTAGCCAAGGTTGCCGGGATAGATTGACATTTTTGGGGCTTCGCACCTTAACTCCGTCACAGAACGGCCACGTGTAGTGCCGTCTCAGAGGACCTAGATAAATGAAGAAATCAGCCCTTTTCGCAGCCATCTGCGTTCCGGCTTTCCTGGCAGCAGCCCCGCTGGCCGCCAAAACCCTCGTGTACTGCTCCGAGGGCAGCCCGGAGAACTTCTACCCTGGCATCAACACGACCGGCACCTCGTTCGACGTGAACGAGCACATCTACGACAACATCGTGGATTTCGAGCGCGGCGGCACCCAGGTCGTTCCCGGCCTCGCTGAGAAGTGGGACATCTCTGCTGACGGCACGGTCTATACCTTCCACCTCCGCAAGAACGCCAAGTTCCATTCCAACAAGAACTTCAAGCCGACCCGCAACCTGAACGCCGACGACGTCCTGTTCATGTTCGAGCGTCAGTGGAAGGAAGAGAATCCTTACTTCAAGGTCACGAGCCCGAACCACTCCTACTTCACCGACATGGGCATGCCCAAGCTGCTGAAGTCGGTCGAAAAGGTGGACGACTACACCGTGCGCGTCACGCTCAATCAGCCCGAGGCACCCTTCCTGTCGAACCTCGCCATGCAGTTCGCCGGCGTGCAGTCGAAGGAATACGCCGACGCCATGCTGAAGGCCGGCACCCCTGAGAAGATCGACCAAGAGCCGATCGGCTCCGGCCCGTTCTACCTCGTCCAGTATCAGAAGGACGCCATCGTCCGCTTCAAGGCCTTCCCCGAGTACTGGGGCGGCAAGGCGAAGATCGACGACCTCGTGTTCTCGATCACGCCGGATGCCTCCGTGCGCTGGGCCAAGCTCCAGAAGGGCGAGTGCCACGTCATGCCGTATCCGAACCCGGCTGACCTCGAGGCCATGAAGAAGGATCCGAACGTCACGGTCATGGAGCAGCCCGGCCTGAACGTCGGCTATCTCGCCTATCAGACCACGAAGAAGCCCTTCGACGACGTGCGCGTCCGCAAGGCCTTCAACATGGCCATGAACAAGAAGGCGATCGTCGACGCCGTGTTCCTCGGTTCTGGCATTCCGGCCAAGAACCCGATCCCGCCGTCCATGTGGTCGTACAACGACTCCGTGAAGGAAGACGAGTACAACCCGGAAGCTGCCAAGAAGCTCCTGGCGGAGGCTGGCTACCCGAACGGTCTCGAGACCGACCTCTGGGCCATGCCGGTTCAGCGTCCCTACAACCCGAATGCCCGCCGCATCGCCGAGCTGATGCAGGCCGACCTCGCCAAGATCGGCGTGAAGGCTGAGATCAAGAGCTTCGAGTGGGGCGAGTACCGCAAGCGCGCTCAGGCCGGCGAGCACCAGATGGCTCAGCTGGGCTGGACGGGCGACAACGGCGACCCGGACAACTTCCTGCACACCCTGCTGGGCTGCGCCTCGGCGCAGAGCGCTTCGGGCTCGAACATCGCCAAGTGGTGCTACAAGCCGTTCGACGATCTCGTGACGAAGGCGAAGGTTGTGACGAACCAGGCCGAGCGCACCAAGCTCTATGAAGAAGCTCAGAAGATCTTCAAGGAGCAGGCTCCGTGGTTCACGGTGGCTCACGCCGTGCAGCTGAAGCCGGTCCGCAAGGAAGTGGTTGACTTCAAGCTCTCGCCGTTCGGCCGCCACACCTTCTACGGCGTCGACATCAAGGGCAAGTAAGCCTTTTCACTCAACCTACGGCGGAGCGGCTTCCTTCAGCCGCTCCGCCTTTTTACGTTCAGACGATGCTCAGATTCATTTTTACCCGCGTCAGCCTGATCATCCCGACCTTTATCGGGATCACGCTGCTTGCCTTCTTCCTGATCCGCCTTGTCCCGGGCGATCCGATCGAAACACTCGCGGGCGAGCGCGGCATCGATCCCGCCCGCCACGAACAGCTCCGCAAGGAATACGGATTCGACCAGCCGATCCTCGTGCAGTACGGCATCTATCTCTCCCGTGTCCTGCAAGGCGATCTGGGCAAGTCGATGATCACGCAGGAACCGGTCCTCAACGAGTTCTCTTCGCTGTTCCCGGCGACGATCGAATTGGCTCTCTGCGCGATTCTCTTTGCGCTCATCATCGGTCTTCCAGCGGGCATCATCGCTGCCATCCGGCGAAACTCGATCTTCGATCATGGCGTGATGGGTGTATCGCTTGCCGGCTATTCCATGCCGATCTTCTGGTGGGGTCTCATCCTCATCCTGCTCTTCTCGGTGCAGTTCGACCTGACACCGGTCTCGGGCCGCATCGACGTGCTGTATTACATCGAACCGATTACGGGCTTCCTGCTGATCGACACGCTGCTCTCCGATGAGGTGGACGCCTTCTGGTCGGCGGTCCAGCACTTGATCCTGCCCACCATCGTGCTGGGCACGGTTCCGCTCGCGGTGATCGCCCGCATGACCCGCTCCGCCATGCTGGAAGTTCTTGGCGAGGATTACATCCGCACCGCCAAGGCGAAGGGTCTCTCGCGCTTCCGCATCGTGGCTCTGCATGCCCTGCGCAACGCCCTGATCCCTGTCGTCACCGTGATCGGCCTGCAGATCGGCGTGCTGTTCACCGGCGCGATTCTGACTGAGACGATCTTCTCCTGGCCCGGCGTGGGCAAATGGCTTATCGACGCCATCTTCCGCCGTGACTATCCCGTGCTGCAGGGCGGCGCTCTGCTGCTCGGCGTCGTGGTGATGAGCGTGAACCTCCTCGTCGACCTCGCCTACGGCCTCATCAATCCTCGCATCAGGCATACGCGATGACCACTGAAACCATGGAAGCTCCGGCCGTCGCAGTGCCGACGGCCACCCCTCCCCACCCCCTGCGTGAGTTCTGGGGCTATTTCAGCGCCAATCATGGCGCTGTGGCCGGCCTCGTGATCATCGTGGCCGTGGTGCTCGTCGCATTGCTGGCGCCGGTGATCGCACCGCATGATCCGAACCTCACGAACACCGCCATCGCCCTGCAGCCGCCGTTCTGGCAGGCGGGCGGCTCGATCTCCTATCCGCTCGGCACGGATCCGATCGGACGCGACATCCTCTCCCGTCTGATCTACGGCGCGCAGCTGTCGCTCCTCATCGGCATCGCGGTGGTGACGCTCTCCATCGTCATCGGCACGGTGCTCGGCCTCGTCGCGGGTTTCTTCCGCGGCCTGACGGAGATCTTCATCATGCGCCTGATGGACATCGTCCTCACGCTGCCGAGCCTTCTGCTCGCCATCGTGATCGTGGCGGTGTTGGGCCCCGGCCTCATGAACGCCATGCTCGCCGTCGCCCTCGTGATCTTGCCGCATTACGTGCGTCTTGCTCGCGCCGCAGTGATCACGGAAACCTCCAAGGACTACGTGATGGCGGCCCGCGTGAGCGGCGCCGGAACGACCCGCCTGATGTTCAAGGAAGTGCTCCCGAACTGCACCGCACCGCTCATCGTGCAGGCTTCGCTCGGCATCTCCACCGCAATCCTCGACGCCGCGGCCTTGGGCTTCCTCGGCCTCGGCGCGCAGCCGCCGTCGCCGGAATGGGGCACCATGCTGGCCGATGCCCGCGAGTTCGTGCTCCGTGCATGGTGGGTCGTGACCTTCCCCGGTCTTGCGATCCTCGTCACGGTGCTTGCCTTCAATCTTCTGGGCGACGGTCTTCGTGACGCCCTCGATCCCAAACTGAAGCGCTGATCATGGCTCTTGTCGAAATTGAAAATCTGTCGGTCGAATTTCCGACCCAAGGCGGCATCATGCGTGCCGTGGACGGCGTGAGCCTCAAGCTCGAAGAGGGCGAGGTTCTCGGCGTCGTGGGCGAATCCGGTTCCGGCAAAAGCGTGACGATGCTGGCCCTCATGGGCCTCATCCCCTTCCCCGGCCGCGTGAGGGCCGACAAGCTCACCTTCAACGGCCGCGACCTCCTGACAATCTCCGAGAAGGAGCGACGCAAGCTCACGGGCAAGGACGTCGCCATGATCTTCCAGGAGCCGACCACCAGCCTGAACCCGTCCTTCACCGTCGGGTTCCAGCTCACCGAGACACTGCGCCTGCATGAGGGCATGGATCGCAAGGCGGCTGAGCGCCGGGCCATCGAGCTCCTCAGCCAGGTTGGTATTCCCTCGCCGGAAAGCCGCCTCTCCGCGTATCCGCACCAGCTCTCCGGCGGCATGAACCAGCGCGTCATGATCGCGATGGCGATTGCGTGCAATCCGAAGCTTCTGATCGCGGACGAGCCCACCACCGCTCTTGATGTGACGATTCAGGCGCAGATCCTCGATCTGCTCATGAATCTGCAGAAGGAGCGCAAAATGGGCCTCGTCATGATCACGCACAACATGGGCGTCGTCGCCGACACCGCTCAGCGCGTGATGGTGATGTATGCGGGCCAGATCATGGAGGAGCGCTCCGCTGCCGACCTCTTCGCCTCACCGCAGCACCCCTACACCGCAGCGCTTCTCGCTGCGCTCCCCGAGCGCAGCGAAGGCGGACGTCTTGCGACGATCCCCGGCGTGGTGCCCGGTCTCTACGATCGTCCGAAGGGCTGCCTGTTCAGCCCGCGCTGCGCCTATGCCACCGAGCATTCGCGCAATGTGCGGCCCGAGTTGCGTCCCTGGGCCAGTGGCCATATCCGCTGCCATTACCCGCTCGGCGATCCGAACCGGAACGCCGCCATCCATCACGATCATCCCCTAAAGACGGAGGCCGCGTCGTGAGCGCTCCCGTTGTTGAAGCCAAGAACCTGAAGCAGATCTACAAGATCAAGCGCGGCCTCTTCAAGGAACCCGCTCAGCTGCAGGCTGTCGGCGGCATCACGTTTTCCATCGAGCCCGGCAAGACGCTGGCCGTCGTGGGCGAATCCGGCTGTGGCAAGTCCACGCTTGCCCGCATGGTGACCCTCATCGAAAAGCCGACGGAGGGACAACTCTCCCTCGATGGCATCGATGCGGTGAACCCGCCGTCGAACTACGCCAAGGAGCTGCGCCGCATGGTGCAGCTGGTGTTCCAGAATCCTTACGGCTCGCTCAACCCGCGCAAGAAAGTTGGCACGATCCTGGAGGAGCCGCTCGTCATCAACACCAGCCTCTCCTCGGCCGAACGCAAGGAGCGGGTGCGCGCGATGATGGCGAAGGTGGGCCTGCGTCCCGAGCACTACAACCGCTATCCGCACATGTTCTCCGGCGGCCAGCGCCAGCGTATCGCGATTGCGCGCGCGCTGATGCTCTCGCCGAAGCTCGTGGTGGCGGACGAGCCGGTCTCGGCGCTCGACGTGTCGATCCAGGCGCAGGTGCTGAATCTTCTCGCCGATCTGCAGCAGGAGATGGGTCTCGCCTATCTCTTCATCTCGCACGATCTCGGCGTCGTCCGGCACATCGCCCATGACGTGCTCGTCATGTACCTTGGCCATGCGGTCGAGCATGGGCCGAAGGAGAAGATCTACGCCCGTCCGCTGCATCCCTATACGCAGGCGCTTCTCTCCTCCACGCCCGGCATCACTGGCGTGAAACGCAAGCGCATTGTGCTGAAAGGCGAGCTCCCCTCGCCTCTCAACCCGCCGAAGGGTTGCGTGTTCTCGACACGCTGCCCCTATGTGACGGATCGCTGCAAGGTGGAACGCCCACAGCTTCGCGAGCTCGACGGCCGGCAGGTCGCCTGCCACTACGCCGAGAACTTCCTGAAGGAACAGGCGGCTTAGAGCATTTTCCGGCGAAGTGGATCCGGTTCGCCGTCAGAAAATGCGGCAGAACAACGAAGAGAGCCGATTCCACCCCAGTGGAAACGGCTCTAAATTCAAGCGGGCAGCGGCAGGCGCTTTCCTGCCGCTGCCCCGTTGGCTGCCTGACCCGTCGTGACGGCTTCAGGCAGCTGTTCCTCTCCCGTGGCGGCCTTCAGGCATTGCACCACCGCATCGCGCATCGACGAGACGTAGTAATCCGCTCCCAATGTCGCGCGCATCGTCTCACTTTTCAAAACCGCATCTTCCGCAGGCCACAGGCCCACGAGAATGGGCGCCTTGGGCGCCTTCTTCCTCAAGCGCCGCAGCAGATAGCGCAGATGCGCGGGCGTGCCGCTGATCTCCAGATAGCTGATGCACACCATCTGCACGCCGGTCATGTCGAGATTGTAGATCGCCGAGCGTGACACCGCTTCGTGAGGGACGAGACGGCTCCCGAGCCCATGCTTATTCAAGAGCTGCGCCAGCATCTCGGATGCCGCCTCGTCGAGAGGACCGCGACCTGCGATGCACATGACGGCGCCTTCGGCTTTCCACGCCTCGGAGATCTTATCCTCGTGAGGCATCTCGCCAACGACGGCGGGCCCCTTGATCGCAGGCTTCTCGCTTGGCGGGGGCGCCACCGGCTCATCCGCGGTCTCATGCGGTGGCGGCTCGACATCCTCGTGAGAGCCAAGATCCTGCACGAGGGCCTTGATCACATCGCGTACCTGATCAAGCTGGCGATGGGTCAGCACGCCACGTGTCGCGTCATTGGCAGCAAGTTGAAGCCCTTTGAGAGCCACCTCATCGTAGTAGGATGTGAGTGAGCGCTCTTTCAGCAGAATTTCTGCCGAATCCAGTGCCTCGTCGGGATCGCCGGCGAGCATGCGCTGATAGAGATTTTCTGCGGGCGTCAGAGCAGGTCTATCGCCAAGCAGCACATCAAGAAATTCGAGCCGCTCAACGTGGCGTCCCAGCACCACGAGGCACAGGGTGAGAGGCGTTGCGATGAGCAGTCCCACCGGGCCCCAGATCCACGTCCAGAAGATCGCCGAAATAACGACGGCGAAAGGCGACAGGCCGGTGCTCTGCCCATAGACGATGGGCTCGACCACGTGACCCATCAGGGGTTCGCCGATCACGAACAGAGCCAGCGTCATGAGGGCCATGGACCAGCCGGGATCGACGGCGGCGGCAAGAAGAATCGGAGGGGCGGCGGCCACGAACGAGCCAATATAGGGCACGAAGCGCATGAGCGCCGCGAAAACGCCCCACAGGGCCGGGCTCGGCACGCCGATCAGCCAAAGGCCGATACCGGCAACCAGGCCGAAGGCCGCGTTTAGCGCAAGCTGAGTGAGGAAGTAGCGGCTCAAGCGTCGCGCGCCATCGTCCATGGCCGCCGTGGTGCGGTGCAGGTCGCTCGAGCCGAACAGGCGGATCATGCGGTCACGCAGATCCTCGCGCTGCATGAGGATGAAGACCAGCACAACGAACACAATGCCCATGGTGGCCAGAGGCTCGAGCAGGGGCAGCAGGAAATTGCGTGCGACCTGCGCCGGTGTGGGCTCCGGCTCATGCACCTCCACAGGCATCGGCTTCGGCTCTTCCGGCGCAGGTGCTGCTGCGCTGGGAGAGGCAGGAGCCTGTGCTTCCGCAGGCTGCTCTCCCACGGCCTTGTCGAATCGACGGCCGAAATCCCGGAGCATGGTCGGCAGCTTGCCCAACGTTCCCTCCCGCAGGGAGCCGACCTTTCTCTCGATTGTGGTCTGATAGCGCGGAATGTCCGAGGCAAGGCCTGCCAGCTGGAACCCGATGAGGCCGCCAAGAGAAACGATGATCCCGAGCGTCACGAGCACCGCGATGATGACTGACGTGACGCGGCCCAGATGCCATTTGCGCATCAGGTCGACGAAGGGGGCGAGCACGAAGGCGAGCAGGATCGCGAGCACCACGGGCAGGAAGACATCCTGTCCCACATAGAGCGCTGCCAGTATGACCACGCCTACCGCAAGGGTCAGCAATCCGGACAGGCCCGGAACGCCGGGAGGCTGAATCTCCGTCTCTGAGGGTGGCGGGACGGGTAAGCGGGCGGGAGGCATCGTTGTTCAGTCTCTGCTGGCAGCGAGGATATCTCGCCGGTCAGCAAACAACGTATGGACCCGCAAAACGATCCTTGGCCGTTCAGGCCGAGGCAAACTTGAGACCTTTTGCCATCTGGGGGCCGGGGCCGTTCATCCCCATCTCAAGACTATCCCAGGTCTATTCCCGCGAACTTCAGCCCATGTCGCTCACGAGACGCAGCCTTCTGGTCGGTGCGGCTCTTGCCGCCTCTTCCCCTCTTCATGCCCAACAGGACCAAGCCCAAAAGATGCCGGTGACGGAGAAACGCAACACCTTCACGAGCGGTGGCAAGACCATTGCCGTCGAGACCTTTCAGGCTGCCGGCGGCGCAGCCCGCCCTTCCGTGCTCATGCTGCACGGTGCGGACGGGTTGAGCTACAACACGGAGTATCGCCAGGGTGCTCGGGGCGTGGCCGCAGCCGGCTATCAGGTGCACCTTGTCCATTACCTGGACCGCACAGGCGAGAAGCGGGCCTCCTTCGCCACCCTGTTCCAGAACTTCATGCCCTGGATGAACACGGTGCAGGATGCGCTGACCTTTGCGTCCAACCACCCTGGAGCGGATGCAAGCCGCATCGGCATCATCGGCATTTCGCTGGGTGCGGCGCTCGGCCTCGCCGTCTCTTCGACAGACCCGCGCGTGAAGACGCTCGTGAACTATTTCGGTCCTCTGCCCCAGGGCGCGGTTGCCACCACCTCGCGCCTGCCGCCGACCCTGGTTCTGCACGGCTCAGCCGATCCCATCGTGCCGGTGGCGAACGCCTATGCGGTTGAGGCACTGCTACGCCAGCAGAACGTGCCGCATGAGGTGAGGGTCTATCCAGGCCAGGGCCACGGCTTCCGGGGAGCGGCGGAAAAGGATGCCACGCAGCGGGCGCTCGCCTTCCTGCACCGTCATCTGGCCGGCGCCGACACGGCGCCTCTTCCGATGGGCGGCTAGAGCCTCGGACAAGAAAAGTGGACTTGCGCTCTTGGGATCGATCCGATGCTCCCTTCATAGAGCAGCGAATCGTCATGCGCGGAAAACCGGGTCCACTTTTCCGCACGATGCGCTAAGGTCGCTACAACTCAATCAACCCAAACTCCCAGCGGAGCATGTCGGCAATGGCATCCAGCGCGAATCTCTCGAGCAATCCCCTTCTTTCCACTTGGAACACGCCCTTCACCCTTCCACCCTTCGAGAGCATTCGTCCTGAGCATTACAAGCGTGCCTTCGACCACGCGTTAGCGGAACAGCAATCTGAGATCGCAGCAATCGCCGGGAGCACAGAGGAGCCTACCTTCGCCAACACTATTGAGGTTCTGGAACGCAGCGGCGCTACCCTCAAGCGCGTGGGTGGCGTGTTCTTCAACCTCGCAGGATCGCACACCAACGAGGCGATCCAGGCCGCCGAGCGCGAGATGGCGCCGATCCTCGCCAAGCACCGGAACAGCATTTTCATGAACGAGGCGCTCTACAGGCGCGTTGCTGCTCTGTACGACAAGCGTGAGAGCCTCGGCCTCGATGCACAACAGACTCGCGTCCTCGACCGCTACAACACCATTTTCGTGCGCGCGGGCGCAAAGCTCGGACCGGAGGAGAAGAAGCGTCTGGCCGCCATTACCGAGCGCCTAGCAAGCCTTGGCACGCAGTTCTCGCAGAATGTCCTGGCGGACGAGAAGTCCTATCAGCTCGTGCTCGAGACCGGAGAGGATCTCGCAGGCCTTCCCTCGTTCCTGCGCGAAGCAGCAGCGCAAGCCGCGGAAGAGCGCGGGTTGAGGGGCAAATACGTCATCACCTTGTCGCGCTCCAGCATCGAGCCTTTTCTGCAGTTCTCCAAGCGCCGCGACCTTCGCGAGCAGGCTTTCAAGGCCTGGGCCTCACGCGGCGACAATGGCAACGCCACCGACAACAAGGCCATCATCGCCGAGATGGCGGCTTTGCGCGTCGAGCGCGCGAAGCTCTTGGGCTATGAGACTTTCGCCGATTTCAAACTCTCCGACACCATGGCGAAGACCCCGGATGCCGTGCAGAGGCTCCTGAGCGACGTGTGGACGCCCGCTCGTGCTCGCGCCGAGGCTGAGCGTGATGACCTGCAGGCGCTGGCACAGTCACAGGGCGACAACATTGCTATCGAGCCGTGGGACTGGCGCTTCTATGCGGACCAGGTGCGGATGGCGCGCCATAACCTCGATGAGGCGACGATCAAGCCTTACTTTCAACTCGACCGGATTATCGAGGCTTCGTTCGAGACCGCGCATCGGCTCTTTGGTCTGAGCTTCCAGGAACTGAAGGATTTTCCGAAGTATCATCCGGACATTCGTGCTTGGCAGGTGCTGGATGCGAATGGCAATCACGTTGGTATCTTCATCGGCGATTATTTCGCACGTTCATCCAAGCGCAGCGGTGCATGGATGAGCGCCTTCCGCTCCCAGGAGAAACTCACGGGCGACGTGCGGCCCATCATCGTGAACGTCATGAACTTCGCCAAAGGTGGCGCGGGCGAGCCCTCGCTCCTGAGCTTCGACGATGCGCGCACGCTCTTCCACGAATTCGGCCATGGTCTGCACGGCCTTCTCTCCAACGTGACCTACCCGCTCCTGGCTGGCACGGCGGTCTCGACAGACTTCGTGGAATTGCCCTCTCAGCTGTACGAGCACTGGCTGTCGCAGCCGGATATTCTCCGTCGCTACGCCACCCATTACCGGACGGGCGAGCCGATTCCGGAGGAATTGCTCGAACGCCTGATGGCCGCGCGAAACTTCAACCAAGGCTTTGCCACGGTGGAATATCTCGCCTCCGCCTTCGTCGATCTCGAACTTCACCGCCGCAAGGACGTGACAGGGCTCGATGTCTCCGCCTTCGAGAAGGAGATTCTGGAGAAGATCGGCATGCCGCGCGAGATCATCATGCGTCATCGCACGCCGCACTTTACTCACGTCTTCGCGGGCGACGGCTATTCCGCGGGCTATTACAGTTATCTCTGGTCGGAGGTGCTGGATGCCGATGCCTTCATGGCCTTCGAGGAAACGGGCGACGTCTTCAACAAGGACATGGCGGAGAAGCTGAAGCGCTTCATCTATTCCGCCGGCAACCTGCGCGATCCGGCGGAGGCCTACACGGCCTTCCGGGGCCGTCTGCCCACGGCTGACGCGCTTCTGGCCAAGCGCGGACTGGCAGCGCTGTGCGAATAGCGGGCGTGAAAACGCCTGCTAGACCAAAGTGGGGAGAAGCTGCTTCATGCGGCGCGTAAAGCGGAAATGCATCCGCACATTTTGCGGCGGGTTTCTCGGCGGAGCTACTTCCTTGGGCTGAAGAGACGAAGCGGAAGGGCTTTGACGCAGGACGCTCAAGAGGAAAGCCATTCCCTTGGGATCGGTTTCCAGGGCTTTCGCATCGAGCACAGGCATAGGGAGCATTCCCTTCTTGGTTGGTGTTTTTTACGGAACGCAACACAGCAGGAAAAACGGCCAACTTGTGGCAAAGTTCCCGACTAGATGGAGAACCTGAGCTCACTGACCTGCTTTGAAACCTGCCCCGGCTCGAGAATTGACGACGGAAAATGGGCGATATTGGGGCTATCCGGAAACCGCTGAGGTTCCAGGCAGAGGCCTGCATGACGGCCATATTGCGCGCCGTTGAGGCCGGAAACGGGCATGTTGATGAGATGACCCGCATAGAACTGGACGCCCGGCTCGGTCGTCCAGAGTTCCATGTTCAGCCCATTCCCCGGAGATTTGAGAACCGCCGCCTGACGGAGTACCCCATAAGAGCCGCGCAGCACGTAATTCGTATCGTAGAGGGTGTCGTCGTTGATCAACTCGGCGCCAACGGGCCTTAAACTGGTGAAATCGTAAGCCGTATCCGCCACGGGCCTGATTTCGCCTGTGGGAATGAGATCGGGATGCGTCGGCGTGATGTAATCGGCCGCGATCATTAGCTGATGGGAGAGAATGTCCGCGCTGCCATCCAGATTGAAATAGCCATGCGTGGTGAGATTGACCGGGGTCGGGCGGTCGGTGATGGCCGTCAGTTCGATCCGTACTGTGGCCAAAGGCAGCAAGGTATAGGTGCAGGTGGCGATCAGGCGTCCCGGATAGCCCATGTCTCCGTCTTCGGAGACGAGGCTCAGGGTGACGCTGGACTCGCTGTGCTCGACGAGGCTCCAGAGCCGCGTGCCGAAGCCCCTGGAGCCGCCATGAAGCTGATTGGGTCCCTCATTCGCGTCAAGCTTGTAGGTTTCATCATTCAGCGTGAACCGGGCCCCGCCGATGCGGTTGGCATGACGTCCCACGACGGCTCCGAAATAGGGCGAGTGGGCGATGTAATCCTCGATGGAGTTCAGCCCCAGCAGCACCCTCTGCGGCCCGTTCCCCGTCGGCACGACGAGGTCGCGGATCACGGCACCCCAGGTCAGCACGCGCATCTCAACCCCGTCGGGGCCGGCCAGCGTGATCTGCAGGACATCCTCTCCATCGACGGAGCCGAACCGTTCGATCGCCATGATCTCACCCTTCGAAGATGTTGGTCTTCAGGCCTCTGATGCCGCCGGTCTCGACCTTGAAGAGATGGCCCGCCATGGGATCCTCATGGGGATCGCGGCCGATGGCGGCGGTGGTGATGTAGAGCGTGGTCAGGTCCGGCCCGCCGAAGGCGCATTTCGTGACCTGCGCGGTCGGCACCGGTACGGTACGCTCCACCGATCCGTCAGGAGCAAAGCGCGTGATGCGCGAGCCACCCCAGTGACAGACCCAGACATAGCCTTCCGCATCCACGGCCATGCCGTCCGGATGGCCCCAACCTTCCTCGAAATGCACAAAGCGCCGCCGCTCGCCCACTTGGCCCCCGCTCATGTCGAAGGCATAGATCATGCCGTTCACCGTATCGGTGGCATAGAGAATCTGCCCGTCATGACTGAAGGCGGGGCCGTTGGTGACGATGAAGCCGGAATGGAACCGGCTCAGTTCCTTTCCATCCCAACGCCAGAAGGAGCCGCTCTCGTCCGTCTCCTCATCATGCATGGTGCCGAAATAGATCGCGCCATCCGGCCCCGCATATCCGTCGTTGATGCGGTTGCCGGGAAGGTCTTTTTCCGGCGCAATGATGGGCTCGGCTTCGCCCGTCTTCAGGTTGAAACGGGAAAGGCCTGACTTGAAACCAGCCACCACGACATCGGGATCGGGGGTGAGCGCGATGAAGCCGATGCGCTCCGGTGCCGCGATACGCGAATGCTCGTTCGACTCCGGATGGTAGCGCCACACGGCCGGGTTCTTGATATCGACCCAGAACAGGGTGTTGGCGCGCTCGTCCCACACAGGCCCTTCGCCGAGCACGCAGGCGCTTGCCACCGCCACATGTGGCGTCTGAGGGTGAACGATGGGATTTGTCATGATGTCCCCTTTTCAAATCAGGCGGCCCGCCGTCATCCGCGCCTGCCGGTAACGAGCACAGGGCGGACGCGGTTCAATCAGGCGGAAGCCGCATCCGCGATTCGCTTGGCCAAGGTCACGAGGCTCAAATCCGAGCCCGCCGGTCCCATAAGGGACAGGCCGAACGGTGCGCCGAGGCGCGAGGCGAGCGGGATCGAGACCTGCGGCAGCCCGGAGAGCCCCGACAGGCAGAGCAGGTTCAGGGCGTTGTTGCGATAGTCGTTGAGCGCCTCGTCGCTCTCGGAAAGCAAAGGTGCCACGTCCGGCATGGCCGGCAGAATCAGCACCGTGTCCTGAGCCAGCAGGGCGCTGAAGCGTGCCCGGAAGGCGCTGCGAATCACCTGCGCCTCGACCACTTGAGAATCGGTGACGCCGCGGGAGAATTCGAAACGGTCCGCCACGCCTGGTCCCAGAGGCGGATGGTAGCGCTCGATCATCGGCCCGTCGACGCCCCAGGCCTCCCGGCTCTGGATGTAGCGCATGGCCCAATAAAGAGCGGTGAAGCCTTCGGTGGCGACAGTCACATCCTCGGATGCGCCAAGCACCGCCTCGACTTGGCGGACGGCGGGCTCGAGCGCCTCCTTCGCCTCTCGGCCCAGAAGGCCGAAGGCATCCCTGGCCAGAAGAATCTTTGGGTTGGCTGACAAGGGGTTGCCGTCGGACCCGAGCATGACCTCACCCACCCGCACGAAGGTCGCGCCGTCGCGGGTGAAATATCCGCAGGTGTCGAAGGAGGGCGCGAGATCGTGGCAGAGTTCCAGGCTCACCCGGCCATGGGTGGAGCGGATGCCGAAGAGGCCGCAATGGCTGGCTGGCGCACGCACGGAACCGCCCGTATCGGTCCCGAGCGCGAAATCGCAGAGGCCGTTGGAGACGGCTGCCGCCGAGCCTGAGGAGGAGCCACCGGGAATGCGATTCGGCGCGCCACCATTCACAGGGGTTCCGAAATGGGCGTTCTTGCCGCTCATGGAGAAGGCAAGCTCGTCCGTGATCGTCTTGCCGACGAGCCGCGCCCCGGCATCGAGAAGCCTTTGCACGATCGGTGCCGTGCGGGTCTTGATTCCGGACATCGCCAGCATGTGGGGCGATCCGCAGCTCGTCGGGTAGCCCGCGACATCGAACAGGTCCTTGGCCGCAAAGGTCAGCCCGGAGAGAGCCCCGCTCGCAGCATGAGGCACGGCAGCAGCCGGATAGGGCATGAAGGCGCGGGCGGGATCGGCATCGAGAAGCATGGGATCACAGAGCTTGAGGGAACGAGGCAGCGAATGTGTCATTCCTCCCCTGGAACAAGCAAGGCATGAATCCGTGAACCTTGGCAGTTTGGGCTTTCTTCGGGCTATGATCGGCCCTACATCCACGCCGATCCTTGGAACAGGAACCGCATCATGACGAAGGCATCGATGACCCGCTGGCTGGCTCTTGGACTGGCGCTTGCGTTCGCAAGCCCCTCCGCTGAGGCGCAGCAGGCCCCGATCAAGCTCGGCGAGCTCAATTCCTACGCCCGCTGGGCCGCCTTTACGGTGCCTTACCGCAACGGCTGGCAGATGGCGCTGGAGGAGATCAACGCCAAAGGCGGCGTGCTCGGCCGCAAAATCGAGATCGTCTCCCGCGACGACGGCGCGACCACGGGCGATGCTACGCGCGTGGCGGACGAGCTGGTGAACCGCGAGGGCGTGTCCCTGCTCTTCGGCTCGTTCCAGTCGAATGTCGGCGTCGCCATGGCGGATTACGCCAACCAGAAGAAGATCCTCTACATCGCCGCGGAACCCCTGACCGACGCCGTCACCATGGCGCAGGGCAACCGCTATACCTTCCGCATCCGTCCCAGCAATTTCATGCAGGTCGGCATGCTGGTGGATCAGGCAAAAGCTTCCGGCGCGAAGCGCTGGGCGATTGTTGCGCCGAACTACGAATACGGCCAGTCGGCGGCGGAAGTGTTCAAACGCCTCATCAAGGAGCGCGTGCCCGGAGCCGAGATCGTCGCCGAGCAGTATCCGGCGCTCGGCAAGATCGAGGCGGGTGCCACCGTCTCCGCGCTCGAACAGGCCAAGCCCGACGGCATCTTCAACGTGCTCTTCGGACCCGACCTCACGCAGTTCGTGCGCGAGGGCAACACGCGCGGCCTCTTTGAAGGCGCAACGGTTCTCTCTCTTCTGACCGGCGAGCCTGAATGGCTTCTTCCGCTGAAGGACGAAGTGCCGGAAGGCTGGACGGTGACGGGTTACCCTTGGGACGAGATCACCGATCCCAAGCACAAGGCCTTCATCGACTCCTATCGCGCTAAGTTCAACGATACTCCGCGCCTTGGTTCGCTTTTGGGCTACATGGTCCTCCATATGATCCGCGATACCATCGAGCGTGCAGGCTCCGTTGAGACCGATGCGCTGATCAAGGCGCTGGAGGATGCGAAATTCGACTCCGTCATCGGCCCCGTCACCATGCGTGGGCTGGACAACCAGTCCACCATGGGCGCCTGGGTTGGCAAGCTCGTGCTGAAAGGCCCCAATGGCGGTATGAAGGATTGGACCTACAAGGACGGCACGTCGTTCATGCCGACAGAAGCCGAGGTGAAGGCGGTGCGGAAGGATTGATGGCTTGACGGCAGAGCGCGCAATCGACGTCCGTTGAGAGGATCGGCCATGGACCTTTCCTTCCTCGCCATTCAGGCTCTCAACGGGCTCTCCAGCGCCTCGTCGCTCTTCATCACCGCCTGCGGCCTCACGCTCGTTTTCGGCGTCACGCGGATCGTGAACTTCGCGCACGGTTCGCTCTACATGATCGGCGCCTATACGGCTGCGACGCTCGTGCCGCGGCTGCTCGAACTCTCCTTCGGTCCGGCGACGTTCTGGGCCGGCATTCTCGCCTCCGCCATCATCGTCGGCCTGATCGGCGTCCTGATCGAAGTTCTGCTCCTGCGCCGCATCTATGGCGCACCGGAGCTGTTTCAGCTGCTCGCCACCTTCGGCGTGGTGCTGGTGGTGCAGGACCTCACGATCCTGATCTTCGGCCCCGAGGACATTCTCGGGCCCCGTGCTCCAGGCCTGCGCGCACCGGTCGAAATTCTCGGGCGACGTTTTCCGTCCTACGAACTCGTGCTCATCGCGGCCGGTCCCATCGTGCTCGCGCTCGTGTGGCTGCTCCTGCGCAAGACACGCTTCGGCGTTCTGGTGCGCGCGGCAACGCAGGATCGGGAGATGATTGCGGCGCTCGGCGTGAACCAGGCGCTGCTCTTCACGGGGACGCTGTTCCTCGGCGCATTTCTCGCAGGTCTCGGCGGCGCACTCCAGATTCCGCGCGTCTCGGCCAATGCGGGCATGGATCTCTCGATCATTGCCGAAGCCTTCGTCGTCACTGTCGTTGGCGGCATGGGCAGCGTGCCCGGTGCATTTCTGGCGGCGCTCATTATCGGCGAGCTGCAGGCCTTCGGTATCTTGATCTTTCCGAAGAGCACGCTTGTCGTCGTCTTCCTGCTCATGGCTGTCGTGCTCGCCGTCCGCCCTTATGGTTTCTTCGGACGTCCCGAAGTGATCGGCGGCACGCATGCGGTGGGCATCTCAAGCCAAAAGCACTCTCCTTTCGCGCCCCTGACGATCCTCGCCGTCGTCGGCACCCTCGCAAGCCTGCCGCTCATCGGCGATGCCTATGTGCTCAAGGTCGCCACCGAGATCCTGATCTTCGCGCTCTTCGCCTTCAGCCTGCAGCTTCTCATCGGCGTCAGCGGAGTCGTAAGTTTCGGCCATGCCGCCTTCTTCGGATTAGGGGCCTATGGCGCGGCGCTTGCCGTGAAGTGGTTCGCGCTGCCAATGGAGGCCGCACTTCCTGCCGGGCTCTTTCTCGCGGCAGTCGGAGCCCTGATCATCGGCGCTTTCGTGGTGCGCCTGTCGGGCATCTATCTCGCCATGATGACGCTTGCCGCTGCGCAGATCATCTTCGCCGTTGCCTTTCAGTGGGTCGATGTCACCGGAGGCGATAACGGCATCGTCGGCGTGTGGCCTTCCGCCTGGGCGAGCCGGCAGGTGTCCTATTACCTCTTCACGCTTGCCGTCACCGCAGTGACCGTTCTGTTGTTGATGCGCATCATCAACGCACCATTCGGCTATTCGCTACGTGCCGCAAGGGATTCCGAAGCTCGGGCCGAAGCCATCGGCCTGAAGATTCGCCAGCATCGCTGGCTGGCCTTCACGATCTCAGGCGCAGCCGCCGGTCTCGCCGGTGGAATTTACGCCTTCTCTCGCGGCTCCGTGGATCCGACCCTGCTCGGTATCCCGACATCCGTGGATGCGCTGACGATGCTCCTCATCGGCGGCATCCAGACCGTCACCGGCCCGCTCGTGGGTGCCGGTGTTCTGCATGTGCTGCGCGATCAGATCATGCCGCTCACGTCCCTGTGGCGCCTGCTGCTGGGCCTGAGCATCATCGCCATCGTGCTCATCTTCCCGCGCGGTCTCGTGGGCACCGTTCGCACATGGCGGGAGGAACAGGCATGACGCTTCTCTCCGTACAAGACTTGAGCAAATCCTTCGGCGGCGTGGCGGCGGCGCGGGACGTGAGCTTCATGCTCGAACGGGGCGAGATGCTTGCCATCATCGGGCCGAACGGTGCCGGGAAATCCACCGTTTTCAACATGGTTGGCGGACAGCTGCGTCCCGATCATGGTGCTGTTCTGCTTGATGGGCAGAACATCACGCTTGCCTCACCGCAAAAGCGTTTTCGTCTTGGCGTCGGGCGCACCTTCCAGGTGGCGCAGACTTTTCTCTCCATGAGTGTGGCCGAGAACGTGCAGATGGCCCTTGTCAGCCACAACCGGAAAAGCACCGCGCTCTGGGCTCCGGCACGCATGCGCTATCACGAAGAGGCACTTGCGCTGCTGGAGCAGGTGGGCATGGCGGAATCCGCCGATCACCCTTGCTCGGCGCTGGCCTATGGCGACGTGAAGCGCGTGGAACTCGCCATTGCACTGGCGGGGCGACCGAAGCTCCTGCTGATGGATGAGCCCACCGCCGGCATGGCGACACGGGAAAGGGCCGCCCTGATGGATCTGACCGCTGAGATCGCGGACGCGAAGGGGATCGGCGTTCTCTTCACCGAGCATGACATGGATGTGGTGTTCGGCCATGCGGAGCGAGTGATCGTCCTCGTGCGCGGGCGGATCATCGCCACCGGCTCGCCCGAAGAGATCCGCCAGATCGAGGAAGTACGGCGTGCCTATCTGGGCGACGACCATGCGCTGGAAAAGCCGAAAGGGGTGAGCCCGGCGGAAGGGGTGAGCCCGGCATGAGCGAGCCGCTTCTCGAAATCTGGAATCTCACCGCTTCTTATGGCCGCGCCCAGGTGCTGTTCGGCCTGACCTTCGGGCTCAATGCAGGCGAGGTCCTGGCGCTCATCGGGCGCAATGGCGCAGGAAAGACCACCACCTTGAAGGCCATTATGGGCCTCGTGCCCGCAACGGCCCAAAAGGCCACCTTCAAGGGCCGCTCCCTCGCACGCCTTCCCACCTACAAGATCGCCCGCCTGGGGCTAGGCTATGTCCCAGAGGATCGGCGCATCTTCACCGACCTGACGGTGGAGGAAAATTTGGAGGCAGGCCGCAAGGCGGCGGGTCCGGGCCGCTCCCCCTGGACGCCGGAGCGGCTGTTCCGGCTCTTTCCCAACCTGGCCGAGATGCGGGGGCGGCGTGGCAATCAGATGTCCGGCGGCGAGCAGCAGATGCTCACCATCGCACGCACCCTCATGGGCAATCCGGATGCCATTCTGCTGGACGAGCCGTCCGAGGGCATCGCCCCCGTGGTCGTACAAATGATGGCGGAGGCGATCCGGGCCATGAAGGCCGAAGGCGTGGCCGTGCTCCTTTCCGAGCAGAACTGGGCCTTCGCGGCCGGCATCAGCGACCGCACCATCGTGATCGAACGCGGCGAAATGCGCTTCCAAGGCTCCATCGACGAGCTCATGACCAACGAGTCCTTGAGGGCGGAGACGCTAGGGATCTAGTAATGGCCCAGATACGGAAACAAACGTAGCCCTTAAACCATTGACGCGACGGGCCGAAAAGTCGATATCCAGCCCAAACGGCGCGGGCTCCCGCGCCATTCCTCTGACCCTACGCTAAGGAATTCCCGCTTCATGGGCGTCATCCATGTGACCGACCGGGCCGGCCAGCGCCATACCCTCGAGGCCATCGAGGGTTGGCGCGTGATGGAGATCATCCGGGATTGGGGCTTGCCCATCGAAGGCCTGTGTGGCGGGGCCTGCGAATGCGCCACCTGCCATGTCTTCGTGGACGAGACGTGGCTGGACAGGCTCTATCCCCCGACCGAGGAGGAAGAGGACCAGCTCGACACGGTGGTGACGAAGCCCAATTCCCGCCTTTCCTGCCAGATCATCTGGACCCCCGAACTCGACGGTCTGGAGGTCACCCTCGCCCCGACGGGCGGCTGAACCGTCATCCCTGCCGCATTGCCAAGACTATGAGACCGTGCTTTTCGAAACGGTCTCTCGAAGGAGCCTGTTTATGACCGACCATATCGAAACGGATGTCGTCATCATCGGTGCCGGGCCCGTGGGCCTGTTCGCCGTGTTCGAATTGGGCCTCCTCGACATCAAATGCCATCTGGTCGACATCCTGCCGAAGGTGGGCGGCCAGTGCGCCGAGCTTTATCCGGAAAAGCCGATCTACGATATTCCGGGCTTCCCGATGGTCACGGGCCAGGGGCTCGTTGACAACCTGATGGCGCAGATCGAGCCTTTCCACCCCACCTTCCACCTCAACGAGATGGTGGAGAGCCTGGAATCCATCGGCACGCCCGAGGCTCCGCGTTTCCGCCTGAAGACCTCCGAGAACGGTACGACCTTCGAATGCAAAGCGGTGATCATTGCGGCAGGAGGCGGTTCGTTCCAGCCCAAGAAGCCGCCGATCGACAATATCGAGGCCTATGAGGGCACTGGCGTCTTCTACGCCGTGCGGCACATGCAGATGTTCCGCAACAAGAAGGTGCTGATCGTCGGCGGCGGCGATTCCGCCCTCGACTGGACCGTGAACCTGCAGCCCATCACCAAGCGCCTCACGCTCCTCCACCGCCGCGACGCTTTCCGCGCCGCGCCGCATACGGTGGAAAAGATGCGCTCGCTTGTCGCCTCCGGCGACATGGACCTGCATCTCGGCCAAGTGGGCTCGCTGAAGGGCGAGGCTCCCGTGCTCGAAGGCGCCGTGATCCGTAAGGACGACGGCTCCGAGTTCACGGTGGATTGCGATGTGATGCTGCCCTTCTTCGGGCTCACCATGAAGCTCGGCCCTGTCGCCGATTGGGGCCTGAACCTCCACGAGAACCTGATCCCCGTCGATACGGAGAAGTTCGAGACCAGCGTTCCCGGCATCTTCGCCATCGGCGACATCAACACTTATCCGGGCAAGCTCAAGCTCATCCTCTCCGGCTTCCACGAGGGTGCGCTCGCGGCCCAGAAGGTGCACCGCTACGTCTATCCTGAGAAGAAGCTGCTCTTCCAATACACGACGTCCTCCACCAGCCTGCAGAAGAAGCTGGGCGTCGCGGCCTGATCAGAGTTCATGGAGATGGGCCCGCTCGCCTCTTGCGGAGCAGGCCCGTTCCTGAAACTCTCTCCCTATGACAAATCGACCCGATCTCACCCTCGGCCGCCGCGTGATGGCGATGATCGAGGATCTGGCCCGGCATACGGACGAGTATGGGAGCCTGACGCGTCTCTATCTCTCGCCCGCCCATCGCGCCGCAGCCGATACGACGCTGGAGTTCATGCGCGAAGCCGGGCTCAAGGCCCATATCGACGCGCTCGGTTCCGTGGTGGGCCGCCTGGACGGCGCCAATCCGGAAGCGCCTGCCCTCCTCATCGGCTCCCATATCGATACGGTCGTGGATGCCGGCCGCTATGACGGCAATCTCGGCGTCGTGCTCGGCATCGTCGTGGCCGAGGCCCTGAAGGCTGAAGGCCTTACGCCCTCCTGTCCCATCGAGATCGTGGCCTTCGGGGACGAGGAGAATGTCCGCTTCCCCACCAATCTCTCCACGTCTTATGCTCTTGCAGGGCGCTACGATCCGGCCTGGCTCGACGGCAGGGATGCGAACGGCATCAGCTTACGGGATGCGCTGCTCGAATTCGGCGGCGACCCTCTCGGCATCGCAGCCCTGGCGCGCGACCCGGCGCGTTACCGCGGCTATCTCGAAGTGCATATCGAACAGGGTCCGCAGCTCGAGGCGCGCAACCTTCCCGTCGGCATCGTCTCTGCCATCAACGGCATCACCCGCGCCCGCGCCTATGTGATCGGCGAGGCGGGACACGCGGGCACCGTGCCGATGAACATGCGTCGCGATGCGCTGGCAGCGGTTGCCGAGATGATCGGCATCGTGGAGCGCGCAAGCTCCACACGTCACGACACGGTCGCGACCGTGGGCGTGGCCCAGGTGCAGCCCGGTGCGATCAACGTCATTCCGGCACGCGTCGATTTCACGCTCGATGCCCGCTCGCCCGACGATGCGGTGCGCCATGCCATGGTGCAGGACATCGTCACCGAATGCGAGGCCGCCGCTCAGCGGCGCGGCGTCTCGCTTACGCTCGAGCCCTTCATGGAATCGCCCGCCACACCCATGGACAAGGATCTCATGGCGCAGTTGGAAGAAGCCGTGAAAAGTTTACGCATCGAGCCGATGCGCCTTGTCTCGGGCGCGGGGCACGATGCGGTGGCCATCGCGAACCTCTGCCCGGCCGCCATGCTGTTCGTGCGCTGCAAGGGCGGCATCAGTCACAACCCGGCCGAGTCGATCACGCTCGAGGATGCGGACACGGCGGCCCGCGTCTTGTTTCAGGCCGTCAAAAGGATTGTCGCTTGAACTTCCATCTCGAGCTTCTCCCGAAGCCGCACTCCATCGTCCGCCAGATCATTCTCAACGGCCTCAGCGACTTCAATCGCAACGCTTTCATGCCGGATCTGAAGACCGAGGATCTGGCTGTCGTCATCCGCGCCGTCGACTCCAGGACCATCGTCGGCGGGTTGTGGGCTCATACCGGTTGGGAATGGCTGACGATCGAGCTGATCTTCGTGCCGGAGAGCCTGCGCAAGCAAGGGATCGCGCGCAGCCTGATCGCGATGGCGGAGAAAGAGGCCATCAGGCGCGGGTGCCATTCCGCGTGGCTCGACACGCTCAACTCTGAGGCTCTCGCTCTCTACGAGCGGCTTGGATACGGGTGCTTCGGCGAACTCAAGGATTTTCCGAAAGGCTCGAGCCGTTTCTTCCTGCAAAAGAAGCTCGCTGCTGAGGTTTCTTAGAGCATCGGATGAGAAAAGTGGACCTGCACTTTTGGAATTGATCCGATGCTCTCTTCATAGAGCAGCGCATCGTTCGGGGCGGAACCGGAGGTCCGCGTCAGCGACCCGAAGGGCCGCGCTAGCGAAAAATCGGGTCCACATTTCCGCGCGATGCGCTAGCCGCGCCAATCCTCCGAGAGGACGGCCCACCGCTCGTGATCACGCCATTCGCCATTGATCTTGAGATAACGCGGCGAGTAGCCCTCCTGCCGGAAGGCGAGACGCTTCACGAGCGCGCGTGACGGCTCGTTGCCGGGCTGGATGTTGGCTTCCAGGCGATGGAGCCCGAGTTCGTTGAAGGCATGTGTCACCACGAGGCCAACAGCCTCGCTCATCAGGCCGCGTCCATTCATGCCCGCAACGGCGTAATAGCCCATATACGCATTCTGAAAGAAGCCGCGCACGATCTCGCTGAGGTTGATGACGCCGACGATCCTGTTGCTCGCGCGCTCGCGCGCGATGAATCCAACGGATCTGTCTCCATCGCAACGGGAGAGATAGCCCTGGAAACTTGCAAGATCGCGGCAGGGCGACACCCATGGTTCATGCAGCGCAAGGCTCGCGAGATTGGCCGAGACCAGTTCGGGTCCATCGGCCGACCGGACATGGTTGATGATAACGCGCGGCTGCATGCTATTCATCCCTATTTCAGGAACCATGACTTAGACATTGAAGTTGTCGTCCGTCCCTTGCAACGAAAGATAGGATCATGCGAGCGTCCATCATCCCTGCCATCGCTATTGTCTTCAGCGCCGGTTTTCTTGCCTCCGCCCCGGAAGCGCAGGCCCGTTTCAGCCCGCAGCAGATCGAAGCGCCTTCCCTCGTCGAGAACGTGGCCTGCGTCACCCGCCGCGTCCGAACGGTGCGTCCGAACGGTCGCGTCGTCTATCGCACCGTCCGCAACTGTGGTGTACCGGCCTGGCAAGTCAGGCCTACCCGCTGCCGCGTCGTGCAGGAACGTGTCTATCGTCCGAACGGCAATGTGATCGTACGCAACGTGCGTCGCTGCCGCTGATCCAAGAACGCCTGACATCTCAGGGGCTCGGATCATTCCGGGCCTTTTCCTATTCCAATGCTCCAACCGCACTCTCGACCGCCTCCACAACGGCGCCGGAACGCACGAGGTCGAGCGCCTGGCGCATCTCGGTCGCGTACCAGCGGTCGCCATCCAATGCCGGTGGAATGACAGCGCGGATCGCCTCCATCGCAGCGCGTGAGCCCGCGCCGAGAGGATAATCCTCGGCGAGCGGTTCCACGAGCGTGAGGGCTTGCGCGGCCATCAGCAACTCGCCGGCCACGATCTGCTCCACGTTCTCCACGATGATGCGCGCTTTCCGTCCGCACCAGGTGGAGTTGGAGATGTGGTCCTCCGCGTTGGACTTGCCGGGGATGGAATCCACTGAGCCGGGCGTGGCAAGACCGCGGTTTTCCATCACCAGTGCCGACATGGAGCACTGCACGGTAGCAAAGCCCGTGTTCAGTCCGCGCTTGCCGGCAAGCAGATTGCGCGGCAGGCCGTAGGACATGGTGGGATCGATGAGGCGCGCGAGGCGGCGCTCGGAAATCGCCCCGAGATCGGCCATGGCAATGCCAAGGAAATCCATGGCCTGCGCCATGTACTGCCCATGGAAGTGACCGCCGGAGATCGACACATAGCCGCCCTGGCCATCATCGAAGATGAGCGGATTGTCCGTGGCGGAGTTCATTTCCGTGCCGACGATGCGCTCCACATACTCTACCGCCTCGACGGCCGGCCCGTGAACCTGCGGCGTGCAGCGGAGTGAATAGACGTCCTGCACACGGGGGGCAGCGGGCGTTCCGGGCTGGCGCGGCTCGTCGGGGAAGACGATGTCGCGCGCACCTTGCGAGCAGCGCTTGGAGCCTTCGAGAATGCGCAGCAGATTGCGTGCCACGCGCGCCTGGCCCGGGTGCGGACGCGCCTTGTGCACACGCGGATCGAAGGCCGCAAGCTCGCCACGCATGGCTTCGAGCGACAGGCACATGGCAACATCCGCATGCTTCAGGATACGGCGCGCATCGCTGGTGGCGAGAGAGGCGAGTGCAAGCGATGTCGTGGAGCCGTTGATGAGTGCGGACGCATCCTTCGCGCCAAGCTCGAAATCGGGCTCGAAGCCTGCCGCACGGATCGCTTCGCGCGCAGGCATCACGCGGCCTTGATAGACCATGTGAGCCTCTTCGAAGCCGCAGACCGCGCCCGCCATGTGAGCGAGCGGCGCGAGATCGCCGGAAGCGCCGACCGAACCCTTTTGCGGGATGATCGGGTGCAAGCCAGCGTTGAGGAAAGCGAGCAGCCGCTCGACCAGCTCGACTCGCGGGCCGGAATAGTTCGACGCAAAGGCATTGGCGCGCAACAGCATCATGGCGCGCGTCACGTCTTCCGCGAAAGGTTCGCCGAGGCCGGTGGCGTGGGCATAGACCGTCTTCTGCTGATAGGCTGCCATGTCGGCGATCAGAACGCGCTGATCCTTGAACAGGCCGACGCCGGTGTTGAAGGCATACATGAGCGGTGCGTCGTCATGCATCCAGGTGCGGTCGATATAGGCCCTCGTCGCCGCAATCCGCTCCCGCGCCTCGGGCGCCAGTTCCGCTTGCGCAAAGCGCCCTTGGGCATCGGGTCGTGCCACGCGCACCACATCCTGAATCTGAAGCGTCGCTCCATCGAGCTTGACCGTCATGGCTATCCCTCACGTTCTTCTTAAAGGGATAATCGGGCAGCCTTAAACGCGCAACAGCCGCCCGGGAGGGCCAGGGTTGGGAGTGGTGTGACCGAGTGAGCGATTGAACGAGATCCCTCCCCGTCATCCCCGGACTTGCTCCGGGGATCCACGTCTTCCTGGCGCGACGGTTCCTCAAGACGGGGATGGCCGGCACAAGGCCGGCCATGACGAGGTCATGTTATTGCGCTTTCTGGATGTGGCGCCGCGCTCCGACTTTCCGACCCCACCCTTCTTCCCTCTGCCGCACGTCGGGAACTCCCGACTTGCGCAAGCCAAAGCGGATATCGGGAACACCCGGGATTCGTGGGAAGGGAAGAGCGCAGAACTCTCAGAACCGGCCCAGGCGCTTCGTTGTCTGCGGATCGAAGAGATGGACGTTTGCCGGGTCGATGGACAGGGTCAGCTTGCGGGTTTCCGCCGGGATCTGGCCTGTCGAGGCCTGCACCACGAAATCCGTGCCAGCGACCTTGCCGTGGAAGAGCTGGGTGGCACCAAGCTCCTCGACGAAGTCCACATCCATGCCGAGGCTGCTGGAACCGGCAGCGCCGCCTGCCTGCACGTCCTCGGGACGCAGGCCCACTTCGATGGCCGACCCTGGAGCGAGGCCTTCGCGCATATCCGTGACGGCGATGGTCTGACCGCCGACCGACACGCGGCCGGGACCCTCCACCTTGCCGGGCAGGATGTTCATGGGCGGGGAGCCGATGAAGGTGGCGACGAAGCGGGTCTCGGGACGGCGATAGACCTCAGCCGGAGAACCGACCTGCTCGATCTGGCCACCGGACATCACCACGAGCTTGTCGGAAAGCGTCATGGCCTCGACCTGATCGTGCGTCACGTAGATCGAGGTCACGCCGAGAGCCTTCTGCAGACGCTTGATCTCCACACGCATCTGCACGCGCAGCTTGGCGTCGAGATTGGAGAGCGGCTCGTCGAAGAGGAACACCTGGGGCTTGCGCACGATGGCGCGGCCCATGGCGACGCGCTGACGCTGGCCGCCCGAGAGAGCGCGCGGCTTGCGATCGAGGAACGGCTCGATGGCGAGGATGCGAGCTGCTTCCTTCACGCGCTTCTCGATCTCGTCCTTCGGCGTCTTACGATTGCGCAGGCCATAAGCCATGTTGTCGTAGACGCTCATGTGCGGATAGAGCGCGTAGTTCTGGAACACCATCGCGATGTCACGATCGGCAGGCTCCACCTGGTTCACGACGCGGTCGCCAATCCTGATGTCGCCGCCGGAGATCGTCTCCAGGCCCGCAATCATGCGAAGAAGAGTGGACTTGCCGCAGCCCGATGGGCCGACGAGCACGCAGAAGGAACCGTCCTCGACGTCGAGCGATACGCCTTTCACGGCTTCCACATTGCCCGCATAGATCTTTCGGACGGTATCGAGCGTAACCCCTGCCATTGGTTCATTCCTTTTCACGTCAGCCGGCGCTTGAGAGAAGCATCAGGCTGGAAAATTCCGATATTCCCTTGATGCCCCTCCCGCCCAAGCAGGAAGGACGACGCGCGAAGCTCGCGCGTCACTTTTCCGTTTCGACGAGACCCTTCACGAAGAGCCGCTGCATAAAGATGACGACCAGCACCGGCGGCACCATCGCGAGCACCGCCGTCGTCATGGCGATCTGCCACTCGGTGAGCGCGTCCGTGGTCGTGATCATCTTCTTGATGCCGATGACGATGGTCTGCATCGAGCTCTTGGTCGTGATCAGCAGCGGCCAGAGATACTGGTTCCAGCCGTAGATGAACTGGATCACGAAGAGCGCCGCGATCGTCGTCATGGAGAGGGGAAGGAGCGTGTCCTTGAAGAAGCGGAACGCGCCCGCGCCATCGATCTTGGAAGCTTCCAGAAGCTCGTCGGGAATCGTCATGAAGAACTGACGGAAGAGAAGAGTGCCGGTCGCGGATGCGATCAGCGGCAGGACGAGACCCGTATAGGTATCGAGCAGACCTAAGTCAGCGACGATCTTGTAGGTCGGATAGATACGCACTTCGACAGGGAGCATCAGCGTGATGAAGATGACCCAGAAGGCCGTCTTGCGGAACGGGAACTTGAAATAGACCACCGCATAGGCCGACAGGATCGAGATCAGGATCTTACCGAGTGCGATGCCCATCGCCATGATCATCGAGTTGATCATCATGCCCATTACGGGCTCGCGGGCTGCCTTGCCGCCATAGAACAGCGTGCGGCTGTAGTTCTCTGCGGCCTGATCGCCCGGAATCAGCGGCATGTTGCCGTTGATGATGGTGGCGGCATCGAAGGTCGATGCCATGATGGCCAGATAGACCGGAAAGGCCACGACGATGACGCCGACGACGAGCGTCAGATAGGCCATGAAGTCTCTAAAGGGACGATTCTCGACCATCAGTACTGCACCTTGCGTTCGACATAGCGGAACTGAATGGCGGTGAGCGCGATCACGATGACCATGAGGATCACCGATTGCGCGGCCGAGCCGCCGAGATCGCCGCCAAGGCGGCCATCCGCATAAACCTTGTAGACCAGGGTCGTGGTCTGACCGGCCGGGCCGCCGCCCGTCACGGCATCGATGATGCCGAACGTCTCGAAGAACACGTAGACGACCGTGACGACGAGAAGGAAGAAGGTGGTCGGCGACAGAAGCGGGAAGATGATCGTCCAGAAGCGACGCAAGGGGCCTGCGCCATCGATGGCCCCCGCCTCGATCACGCTCTTCGGGATCGCCTGCAGGCCTGCGAGGAAGAACAGGAAGTTGTAGCTGATATGCTTCCAGGTGGCGGACAGGACCAGCAGGATCATGGCATGATTGCCGTTGAGCATCGGGTTCCAGTCGATGCCGACCGCGCGGATCGGGCGCGCCAGGGTGCCGAGCGTCGGGTGGAACATAAAGATCCACAACACGCCTGCGATGGCGGGAGCCACGGCGTAGGGCCAGATCAGCAGCGTCTTGAAGGCATGTCCGCCACGCAGGCTCTTGTCGGCCTGGGTAGCGAGAAGAAGCGCAACGGAGAGCGAGAAGAACGCCACCAGGGTCGAGAAGATCGCGGTAGTGATCATGGCCCGGTAATATTCGGGCTGCTTGAACAGGTCGATATAGTTCTCAAAGCCGACGAATTCGGAAGCAAGGCCGAAGGCGTCTTCCCGCAGGAAGGACTGCCAGATGGCCTGAGAGGCCGGCCAGTAGAAGAAAATGACGGTGATCGCCATCTGCGGAAGAATCAGCAGAAGCGGCAGCGTCCAACCTGAAAAATGAGCTCGTTTTTCCATCGCGCTACGGTTGTCCGGTGATGGTGCAGATGACGGCATCAACCGGTCTGCGAGGTTGCCTCATAAGATCATCCCGGACAGCGTTCGGCTGCCCGGGATGAAAAATCGTTCGTCAGTCAGGCTTAGCGAACGGTGCGCTCGAACTGACGCAGGATCTGGTTGCTGCGGGAAACCGCGGCGTCCAGAGCGTCCTTGGCAGGCTTCTGACCGGCGAGAGCCGCCTCGATCTCCTCGGAGATCACGTCGCGGATCTGAACCATGTTGCCGAAGCGCAGACCGCGGGAATTCTCGGTCGGCTCCTTGTTGGTCAGCTCCTTCAGAGGCGTCTCGAGGACCGGGTTCTTCTCGTAGAAGCCCGAAGCCTTGGTCTTCTCATAAGCTGCCTTCGTGATCGGGAGATAGCCCGATTCCTGGTGCAGCTTCGCCTGACGGTCGGTGTCCGAAAGGAAGGCGAAGAACTTGGCGATGCCCTTGTACTCGTCGGCCGACTTGCCGCCCATGACCCACAGCGAAGCGCCGCCGATGATGGAGTTCTGCGGAGCGCCCTGGACGTCCGGATAGTACGGCATCGGCACCGAGGTGTAGTCGAACTTCGCGTTGGCCTTCACGTTGCCGTAGAAGCCCGAGGAGTTCAGGAAGATCGCGCATTCACCGGACGTGAAGCGGCCTTCGCTCTTCGAGTCGCGGCCCGAGTAGTCGTAGGTTTTGTCCTTCTGCAGATCGACGAGGTTCTGCAGGTGCTTCACGTGCGTCGGAGAGTTGAACTTCATCTCCGTGTCGAAACCGTCGAGGCCGTTGGCCTTGGTGGCCATCGGCAGGTTGTGCCAGGCCGAGAACTGCTCGATGTTGGCCCAGGTCGCCCAGGCGTTCGAGAAGCCGCAGGTTTCGTGGCCGGCAGCCTTGAGCTTCTTGGCGGCGGCGAACACGTCAGGCCAGGTCTTCGGGATCTCGTTGACGCCGGCCTTCTTCAGCTCGTCCTTGTTGATCCACATGACCATCGAGGAGGAGTTGAAGGGAAAGGAGAGCATCTCGCCCTTTGCCGTGGAGTAGTAGCCGGTGATCGCGGGCAGGTAAGCCTTGGGATCGAACTTCTCGCCGGCTTCGGCCATCAGCTGGTAGACCGGCTTCACTGCGCCCTTCGCGCCCATCATGGTCGCGGTGCCCACTTCGAAAACCTGCAGGATGTGCGGAGCGTTGCCTGCGCGGAACGCGGCGATGCCGGCGTTCAGGGTATCGGCATAGGTGCCCTTATAGCTGACGACGACCTTGTAGTCTTTCTGCGCGTTGTTGAACTCGTCGGCTAGCTTGTTGATCACCTCGTTGTTGGCGCCCGTCATGGCGTGCCACCAGTGGATCTCCGTCTGAGCGAAGGCGGAAGTGCTCGTCGCGAGACCGAAGGCCAGGGCGCCGAGAAGGGACTTCTTCATCATAATCATCTCTCCCATATCATCCCTCAGGGATGTTATTGTCGTTCACCATCCCCGCGCGAAAGCTGGATGACGTTTTAATGACACATCCATGACAATCATAGCCGGCTTCAAAATGGAAGCCCTTTTCATTGAAAAGACTTAACAACTGGGGATGGGAACAGGCCGGAAGTGCTCGTCGTTGACGGAGTATCCAAAGGTAAGAAGCCCATGCCCCAGATGATTACAGCCCTTTTTAAGGACCCCGCTCAGGCCCGTCAGGCGCTTCAGGCGCTCTTGGAAATGGGAATCGCCCAGCACCGGATCGTCGCGGTGGGCACCGAGGACGCCCGCGAGATTTCCTCGATCTCCGGCTTTCGAACCCTGTCTGCCCGCGACAACTCCCTGGAAGCCCTCCACGACCTGAACCTGCCGGGAGAAGACCTGCGCGTGTTCGAGAAAGGTTTGCGCAACGGCTGCACGATGATCGCCGCCCAGGTCGACCGCAATGACATGGAAGAAGCTGCACGGGTGCTGGAGATGTTCGATCCCGTGGATCTCGACAGCAGCAGCCGGGAATGGCTGAAGGCTGGAGAAGAAAAAGCCGGAGAAGAAAAAGCTGGAGAAGAACTTGGCGCCGGCCCGGGCGCACCTCTGGCCGCGGGCATCGCCGGCGGCGCTCAAGCCGGCCGGACCAATACAGGCTTGCTTCCCGGTATGGGCCTGATGGCGGAAGGCACGGATGATCTGGGTAGCGCCGATCTGCGCACGGACGAGACCGGCCAACCGAATGCGGGCGCACAGACCACGGCGGGAACGGGCGCACGCCGCAGCGACGAACGGGCGGACCGGGAGGGTGTGAACGAACTCGCCGTCGCCTCCCAACCCTCCCCGGATCAGCCCGGCCTGATGCAGCGGCACATGAACCGCGGCGGCCGGATCTGGGCCTATCGCACCTTCGACGAGGGCACGGTTTAGCGCATCGTGCGGACCCAAAGGGCCGCGCCAAATGATGCGCCGCTTGGAAAAGGGAGCATCGGATCGAATTCGAAAAGTGGATTCCGCTTTTCTCGTCCGAGGCTCTAGATCACGTTGCGCTCTATCAGCGGACGGTTCGCCAGGACGCGCTCGTAGCCGAGCTCGGAGAGATCGAGCGTGCGGTACCCACCATGGACGATCAGTTCGGAGAGGCCGCGTCCGACGGCCGGCGCCTGCTGCAGGCCGTGGCCCGAGAAACCGTTGCAGAGATAGAAGTTCTCGATTTCGTTCGTCGTGCCGATGATCGCATTGTGATCGAGCAGGCTCATGTCGTAGGGACCGGACCAGGCGCGACCGGGCTTGATGGCCTCGAAGGCGGGAATGCGGTGCGCGAGCGAAGGCCAGATGAATTCCTCGAAGAAGGAGAAGTCGATCTCCTGGCTTGCGGGATCCTCGTCGGACCAGTCGGGATCCACATCCGCTTCCGGCGACGCGCCGCAGATGAAGTGGCCCTCGCCTTCCGGGCGCACGTAAGCACCGGAGGTGTCGATGAGTAGCGGCAGGTTCTCCACCGGCTCCTTGCACGAGAAGGTGAACACGTAGCGGCGCTTCGCCTGTACCGGAATCGTGATGCCGGCCATCGCGGCAAGCGCAGCACCACCTGAGCCCGCGCAGTTGATGAGCGTGCCGCAGGCGATGCGCGTGCCGTCCCGCAAGCGCACGGCGACGACGCGGTTACCCTCGCGCTCCACTTCCGCGACTTCGCCCTTCACGTATTCAGCGCCGAGCGAACGAGCCTTCTTGCGGAAAGCCTGCAGGAGGCCCCAGCCGTCGAACCAGCCCTCGCCCGAGCGGCCCCAGGTGCCGGCAGCGAGGTCTTCCACGTTGAGCCAGGGGAAACGCTGCTTCAACTCGTCCGGCTTCAGGAAGAGAATATCCGCGCCTTCCGCAGCCTGCAGCGCCTGGTTCTCGCGGAGGATCTGCTCGCCTGCTCCGGACGCACAATAGAGATAGCCACCTTCCTTCAGACCGATCTCCGGCTTGTCGCCGTCGACGGTGAGGTAATCGGCGATGTTGCGCAGGAAGTGGATTCCATAAAGTGAGATGCGGATGTTCACCGCGCTCGAATATTGCTGGCGGATCGAAGCCGCCGACAAAGCGGAAGCCGACAGCTGATAGGTCGGATCCTTTTCGATGACGATGACGCGCCCCTTGAAACCGGAATCGGCCAGAAGATGGTAAGCGGTGGAGGAGCCCATGACGGCGCCACCCACGATCACGATATCGGCAATGCTTGAGGCAGAAGTGGTCATCGTTCGAATTTCGTTGAGAGGATGATGGAGGATTGCGTGCGCTCCACCCCTTCCAATGCGCCGATCTTGTCGATGGCGGCATCGAGGGTGGGAACGTCTTCCGCCTCTACCACTGCCAGAAGATCGAAGACACCGGCAACGGAATGAAGCGCACGCAATTCTGGCATGCGCTGCAGCGCCGTGGCAACAGCGGCGGACGCTTTCGGCGCGACGACGATGGTGACATGCGCCCGCACCACGCGCCGGCTGATCTCTTCCGCGAGTCTCAATGTATAGCCGACGATCACTCCGCGCCGCTCCAGGCTCTCCACCCGCGCCTGCACGGTCGTGCGGGACAGCTTGAGGCGGCGGGCGGCTTCCGCATGGCCGATGCGGGCATTCTCCCTCAAGAGGGCGATCAGGGCACGATCCGTGGCGTCGAGCATCACTTTGACCAGTTTTAACGGCAATATGCCGATAACTACTCGGCTTTCCGTCGGCTTGTCTATGGCGCTTTGCATGGCTTTGCCGTTCTCTCCCCTGATCACCGGCGCATCGTGCGGACCCGAAGGGCCACGGCAGTGAAAAGTGGACCCGGTTTTCCGCCTCAAACGATGCGCCTCTCGGAAGAATGAACATCGGATCGGACCCAAAAGTGGAATCCACTTTTGGGTCCGATGCTCCAGGGAGGTTTGAATGACCATGAAATCCATTCTCGTCATCGGCGCCGGCAAGATCGGTTCCACCATCGTCGACATGCTCAACGAGACCGGCGACTACGACGTCACGGTGGCCGACGCCTCTGAAGCTGCCCTTGCGGCTGTGGCCAAGAACGGCATCAGGACGATCCAGCTCGACTTCAATGACGCGGTGGCCCTGCAGAACGCCCTGAAAGGCCATTACGCCGTGCTGAGCGCCGCGCCCTATCACCTGACCGGCCATGTGGCCCAGGCTGCGCGCCTTGCCGACGTGAACTATTTCGACCTCACCGAGGACGTCGCCACCACCCGCATGGTGAAAGAGCTGTCGGAAGGCGCCGCCACGGCCTTCATTCCGCAATGCGGCCTTGCCCCGGGCTTCATCTCCATCGTGGCGCACGACATCGCAAGCCGCTTCGACAAGCTCGACACGGTGCGCCTGCGCGTCGGCGCGCTGCCCCAATATCCGTCGAACGCCCTGTCCTACAACCTCACCTGGAGCACGGACGGCGTCATCAACGAGTATATCGAGCGCTGCGAAGCGGTGGTCGACGGCCGCTTACGCGAAGTGCCCGCCATGGAAGAGCTGGAAGAGTTCTCCCTCGACGGCACCCGCTATGAGGCCTTCAACACCTCGGGCGGTCTCGGCACCCTGTGCGAAACCCTCGAAGGCAAGGTGCGCAACCTCAACTACAAGACGATCCGCTATCCGGGCCACTGTGCCCTGATGCGTGTCCTCCTCAACGACCTGCAGCTGCGCAATCGCCGCGAGGTTCTGAAGGACATCCTGGAGAACGCCGTTCCCGCCACCATGCAGGACATGGTAATCGTGTTCGTGACCGTGACCGGCGAGCGCGGCGGCCGCTATGTGCAGGAAACCTATGCCCGCAGCATCTACGGCCAGAAGGTCGCGGGCGTGCAGCGCACCGCGATCCAGGTGACCACGGCTGCCGGCATCTGCGCCATGCTCGACCTGCTGGTCGAAGGCAAGCTGCCGAAACAGGGTTTCGTGCGCCAGGAAGAGATCGACCTCGACACCTTCCTCGCCAACCGCTTCGGCCGCGTCTATGCGGGCGTGCGTCTGGACGAGGCCGGCGAACCGGCCGTGAAGAACATCCGCCTCGACGCCGTTGCATGACGACTTGGGCATGACGATTTGGAACAGGCTCTTGAGCTTCCACGGCTGAGAGCCCGTCCGGCTTCTTTCCGAAATCGCATGATCCTATTCGGGAAAAGCAGTTCCCACATTTTGCGATCATGCTTTAAGACGGTGGCCTGAAGGCCGCCGTCGTTTCTGTTTAAAGACAAGCGAAGGTGGTGGGCTTTGAATAAGGCCCGAACCCGTTTCCATGGGAGAATGACAATGTCCGCCCTGCAATCCGTTTCGCCCTCGTCCGCCAGCGTGGCGGAAGAAGCCCGCGCCATTCTCGCCCGTCTCGGCGTGCCGGACAGCGCTTTCGCCCCCACGGGCCGTCCCGCCCTCTCCCCGATCACGGGCGAGGTGATCGCCCATGTCCGCGAGACCACGCCGGAGGAGGCCAAGGCCGCGATCGGGCGCGCTGACGCCGCCTTCAAGGCCTGGCGCACGATTCCCGCCCCGAAGCGCGGCGAGTTCATCCGCCTGCTCGGCGAGGAGCTGCGCGCCGCCAAGGACGATCTCGGCCGTCTCGTGACGCTGGAGGCCGGCAAGATCGTCTCCGAGGGCCTCGGCGAGGTTCAGGAGATGATCGACATCTGCGATTTCGCCGTCGGTCTCTCTCGCCAGCTTTACGGCCTCACCATCGCCACCGAGCGCGCCGACCACCGCATGATGGAAACCTGGCATCCGCTGGGCGTGTGCGGCGTGATCTCCGCCTTCAATTTCCCCGTCGCCGTGTGGTCGTGGAATGCCGCGCTTGCCCTCGTGTGCGGTGACAGCGTGGTGTGGAAGCCCTCCGAGAAGACCCTGCTGACGGCGCTCGCCACGCAGGCCATCGTCGAGCGTGCCGCGAAGCGCTACGGCGGCGTGCCGGAAGGCCTCTGCGAAGTTCTCCTCGGCGGCCGCGAGATCGGCGAGATCCTCGTCGACGATCACCGCGTGCCGGTCCTCTCGGCCACCGGTTCCACCGCGATGGGTCGCCAGGTCGGTCCGAAGCTCGCTCAGCGCTTTGCTCGTGCGATCCTCGAACTCGGCGGCAACAACGCCGCGATCGTCGCTCCTTCGGCTGATCTCGATCTCGCGCTTCGTGGCATCGCTTTCGCCGCCATGGGCACGGCCGGTCAGCGCTGCACCACGCTGCGTCGCCTCTTCGTGCATGACAGCGTGTACGACCAGCTCGTTCCGCGCCTCGTCAAGGTGTATGGCAGCGTGAAGATCGGCGATCCGCGCGAGCAGGGCACGCTCGTCGGCCCGCTGATCGACAAGGCCGCCTTCGAGGGCATGGAGCGCGCGCTCGACGAGGCCCGCACTGCCGGCGGCAAGGTGCATGGCGGCGGACGCTACACGGATGTGGCGGCTGATGGTCTCTACGTTCGTCCCGCTCTCGTCGAGATGCCGAAGCAGACCGGTCCCGTTCTGCGCGAGACCTTCGCTCCGATCCTCTACGTGATGCGCTACACGGATTTCGACGAGGTGATCGAGCAGCACAACGCGGTCGGCGCCGGTCTCTCCTCGTCGATCTTCACGCTCAACATGCGTGAGGCCGAAGCCTTCATCTCGGTGACGGGTTCGGATTGCGGCATCGCCAACGTGAATATCGGCCCCTCGGGTGCCGAGATCGGCGGCGCGTTCGGCGGCGAGAAGGAAACGGGCGGCGGCCGCGAGTCGGGCTCCGATTCCTGGAAGGCCTATATGCGCCGCGCCACCAACACGATCAATTACGGCAACACGCTTCCGCTCGCCCAGGGCGTGAAGTTCGACGTGGGCGCCTGATCATTCCGAAAATCCCTGCGGAGGGCAGCGATGCCCTCCGTTTTTCTGGTCCCCTCGTTTACACCGTGAGCCTTCCATGACAGCGACTTCCCGCACCGGCGGCCAGATTCTTGTCGATCAGCTTACTCTGCACGGAGTCGATCACATCTTCTGCGTTCCGGGCGAGAGTTATCTCGCTGCCCTGGACGCGCTGCATGATGCGAACATCAACGTCACCGTCTGCCGCCAGGAAGGTGGTGCTGCGATGATGGCCGAGGCCTACGGCAAGCTCACCGGCCGCCCCGGCATCTGCTTCGTCACCCGTGGCCCCGGCGCGACGAACGCCTCGCCCGGCATTCATATCGCCAAGCAGGATTCGACGCCGATGATCCTCTTCGTCGGCCAGATCGAGCGCGGCATGCGCGAGCGTGAAGCCTTCCAGGAACTCGACTACCGCGCCGCCTTCGGCCCGCTCGCCAAGTGGGCGACGGAGGTGGACGATCCGGCTCGCTTCCCCGAGATCATCTCGCGCGCCTTCCATGTCGCGACATCGGGCCGTCCCGGTCCTGTCGTGATCGCGCTGCCGGAAGACGTGCTCACCGAGATGGCGGACGTTGCCGATGCGCCGCGTTACCAGGTCGTCGAGACGCATCCATCGCTTGCGCAGATGGCCGATCTGCAGAAGCTGCTTCACGGCGCGAGGAAGCCGGTGGCGCTCATCGGCGGCAGCCGCTGGTCCGAAGTCGCGGTGCAGCGCTTCGTGCGCTTTGCCGAGCGCTTCGAGCTGCCGGTCGCCTGCACCTTCCGCCGCCAGATGCTCTTTCCGGCCGACCATGCCTCCTATATCGGCGATCTCGGCCTCGGCGTGAATCCGAAGCTCTTGGCGCGCATCAAGGAAGCCGATCTCGTCCTGCTCGTGGGCGGCCGTCTCTCCGAGATCCCGAGCCAAGCCTATACGCTCCTCGACATTCCGGCACCGCAGCAGAAGCTCGTTCACATCCATCCGGATCCGAGCGAGCTGGGCCGCGTCTATTCTCCGCATCTTGCCATCAACGCCTCGCCCATCGCCTTCACGGCGGCGCTGGAAGGCGTGCATCCGCCGGCGTCGCTCCCCTGGAGCGAGAGCACCAGGACGGCGCATGCGGATTATCTCAACTGGAGCAACCCGGCTTCGGTCCGCGTGCCGGGCGCGCTGCAGATGGGCGAGGTGATGGCGCACCTGCGCGAGGTGATGCCCTCCGACACGATCTACTGCAACGGCGCGGGCAACTTCGCCACCTGGGTGCATCGCTTCTGGCCTTTCCGTCACTATGGCACGCAGCTTGCCCCCACCTCCGGCTCCATGGGCTACGGCGTGCCCGCCGCCGTCGGCGCCAAGCGCATTCAGCCCGACAGCACGGTCGTGGTGTTTGCCGGCGACGGCGATTTCCTGATGAACGGTCAGGAATTCGCGACCGCCGTGCAATACGACCTTCCGATCCTCGTCATCCTGCTCGACAACGGCATGTACGGCACGATCCGCATGCACCAGGAGCGCGAATATCCCGGCCGCGTCTCGGCGACGATGCTGAAGAACCCGGACTTCGCAGCCTATGCGAAAGCCTTCGGCGGCTATGGCGAGCGGGTGGAAACCACGGAAGATTTCCCTGCCGCACTCCAGCGCGCCCTGACCTCCAGCAGGCCTGCGATCCTGCACTGCATGCTCGACCCTGAGGCGATCACGCCCACCCTGTCGCTCTCCGCGATCCGCGACAAGGCGCTGGAGAGCAAGAAGTAAGCTCTGCCGTTTCAGAGCCCGCCAGAAACAAGAAAGGCGCTATGATCACCGTAGCGCCTTTTCTGCAGGTCCATGCGGGTTCAGATCATGCCGAAACGAAAGCCTCGCTCGCAGGCTTGACCCTGATCATCGCCGTTCCCGCATCGAAGCCATCGAGCAAAGCATTGTGATGATCCACGATCTGCTCGACATTGAGCTTCGGCATGTCGGCCGTCGTATGGGCGTCGGCCACGAGCGTCACGTCGTAACCCAGGCTCACGGCGCGGCGGCAGGTGGTGTCGACGCAATATTGCGTCATGAGCCCGCCAACGACGAGGTGACGGACTCCATGGCTCGCCAGAACATCCTGCAGATCCGTCTCGTAGAACGAGTCGCAGGCCGTCTTGTTGACGACGACATCGTCGTTCGTCCGCCCGAGATCTTTGCAGATCTCCCATCCCGGAGTACCAACTTCCAGGCGGTGCCCCGGCTCTCCATTGTGCTGGACGAAGATGACGGGGAGGCCCTGGCGTCTGGCCTCGCCCGCCAATCCGAAGATGCGGCCACGCACCTCGTCGAAGCGCTGCCTGACGGCGGGGCGCTCCGATCCTTTTTCGGGAAGAATGCCTTCCTGCACGTCGATGATGACGAGAGCTTTCGTCATGACCTTCAGGCCGCCTTCGCCTCGTCGAGCCGCTTCGCGACGAGCGTGCGCAAGCTGCGCAGGTCCTTCACGAAGGAGCGGATGCCCTCGGCGAGCTTTTCGGTCGCCATCGCATCTTCGTTGAGCGCGAAGCGGAAGGTCTTCTCGTCCATGCGCGGCAGGGCCGGGATCTTCTCGACATTGTCGGCCGAGAGCTTGCGGGGCAGTTCGCCTTCCGCCTTCGCCAGCTCGTCGAGGAGCGCGGGCGAGATGGTGAGGCGGTCGCAACCGGCGAGCGCTTCGATTTCGCCGATGTTACGGAAGGACGCGCCCATCACCACGGTCTTGAAGCCTTGCGCCTTGTACGAAGCGTAGATGTTGCGCACGGAGAGCACGCCCGGATCGGTCTCGCCGGTATAGGGCCCACCGCCCGCCTTCACGTGCCAGTCGAGGATGCGACCGACGAAGGGCGAAATGAGGAACACGCCCGCCTCCGCACAGGCCTGCGCCTGGGCCATGGAGAACAGGAGGGTGAGATTGCAGTCGATGCCTTCCTTCTGAAGGACCTCCGCTGCGCGGATGCCCTCCCAGGTGGAGGCGATCTTGATGAGGACGCGCTCGCGCCCGACGCCGCGCTCCTCGTAAGCCTTGATGATCTCCCGCGCCGTGGCGATCGTTCCCTGCGTGTCGAAGGAGAGATCCGCATCCACCTCCGTCGAGACGCGGCCCGGAACGATGCCGGCGAGCTCCGCCCCGAAGGCAACGGCGAGGCGGTCGCAGATCGCAGCCACCACGCTCTCGTGCGTTCCACCCTGCTTGCGGCCCCAGGCCAGGGTCTCCTCAAGGAGGTGCCCGTAGGCAGGGATCTCGACCGCTTTGAGCAGCAGGGTCGGATTGGTGGTGCAGTCCTGAGGCTTCAGGCGGCGCACCGCGTCGAGATCGCCGGTATCGGCGACAACCACCGTCATGGCGCGCAATTGGTCGAGCTTGGAGGGCATTCCGGTCTCCGTGGGTTTTTCTGGTGTCAGACTTAGTGGCTTAAGGGGCCTGAGTGAAGACATTTCAGTGTCATTCCCGGCCTGCGCACCTCCCCTTTCCCGGCGGGGAGGGGCAGGGGTGAGGGTGGTGCGACCGGGTGAGTGGTGGAGCCCGATCGCTTCCCGCCATGCCCGCGCCTGTCGCGGGCATCCACGTCTTTTGACGTGGCGGCTCCTAAGACGCGGATGGCCGGCACGAGGCCGGTCATGACGTGATATCTCCCTCTCCGGCGCAAATCGGGTGTTCCCGACTTGCGTCCTCAAAGGCGGATCTCGGCGGGGGAGAAATACAGCTCACATGAAGAGACTGCGGTTGGCCTTCACCCGGTCGAGCATGAAGGCGTGAACCTCGGCAATGCGGTGGAGGCTGCGCACCTCGGCATGGGTGACGATCCAGTAGGTGCGGGTGAAGGAGATCTCCGGCAGCACCACCTTCAGCTCCGGATATTGCCGGGCGGCGTAATCGTGAATGATCCCGATGCCGACCCCTGCCCGCACGGCTTCGAGCTGCGCCACCACGCTGGCGCATTCGTAGCGTCGGGGACCGTATTTCTCGAGACCGGAGAAATATTCCAGCGCCGGGCTGTAGATGAGATCCGCCACATAGGTGACGAGCAACCGGCCAGACAGATCCTCCGGTATGGCGGGGATCCCGTGCCGCTCGACATAGCCTTTCGAGGCGTACATCCGCAGCCGGTAATCGGTGAGCTTGCGCGAGACGAGGCGGCCCTCGGTCGGCTGCTCGACGGTGACCGCGATGTCCGCCTCGCGCTTGGAGAGCGAGAAAGTGCGCGGCAAGGCGACGAGCTGGATCGTGAGATCCGGATGCCGCTCGGCCAGCGCGCCGAGCTCCGCCGCCAGGAAGTAGGTGCCGAGTCCGTCCGGCGCGCCGACGCGCACGGTGCCGGACAGCGCAAGATCGGAGCCGCCCACTTCGCTCGCGACCGCCAGGGCCTGGCTTTCCATGCTCTCGGCTTTCGCCAGCAGACGCTCGCCCTGCTCGGTGAGGGTGTAGCCTTGCGGCTTTCGCTCGAAGAGCTTGGCCTTCAGGGCGTTTTCAAGGGACGAGATGCGGCGGGAAACCGTGGTATGATCCGCTTCCAGACGGCGGGCGGCGAGCGTCAGCCGGCCCGCTCTGGCAACAGCGAGGAAAAAGCGAAGATCGTCCCAATCGAAAGCGCTCATGCCGACGGTTTAGCATATTGGGATTTTTGCACAACGCAGCCTCACCTTCGCCCATAGTCGTGCAGTTTCGACAATGCTAGAACAGGGCACCTAAAATTTCAGGAGAGAAACGCCATGCGCGAAGTCGGACATTTCATCGGCGGCAAGCAGGTTCCCGGAAAGTCGGGCCGCACCACGGAATTATTCCAGCCCATGACCGGCGAGGTGATCGGCCGGGTCGCGCTGGCCTCGAAGGACGAGCTGCGCCAGGCCGTCGAGAACGCCAAGGCCGCCCAGCCCGCCTGGGCCGCCACCAACCCGCAGCGCCGCGCCCGCGTGATGATGAAGTTCCTCGAACTCATCGCCAAGGAGACGGATTCCCTCGCCGAACTGCTCGCCCGCGAGCACGGCAAGACCATTCCCGACGCGAAGGGCGACATCCAGCGCGGCGTCGAGGTGGTGGAATTCGCCTGCGGCATCCCGCACCTCATGAAGGGTGAGTTCACGGAAGGCGCCGGCCCCGGCATCGATATTTATTCGATCCGCCAGCCGCTCGGCGTCGTGGCCGGCATCACGCCGTTCAACTTCCCGGCCATGATCCCGATGTGGAAGTTCGCTCCGGCCATCGCCTGCGGCAACGCCTTCATCCTGAAGCCCTCCGAGCGCGATCCCGGCGTGCCGATGCGCCTCGCCGAGATCATGGTCGAGGCGGGCCTTCCCGCCGGCATCCTCAACGTGGTCAACGGCGACAAGGAAGTGGTGGACGCGATCCTCGACGATCCGGACATCAAGGCCGTGGGCTTCGTCGGCTCCTCGCCGATCGCGCAATACGTCTATTCCCGCGCCACAGCGCATGGAAAGCGCGCGCACTGCTTCGGCGGCGCGAAGAATCACATGATCATCATGCCCGACGCCGATCTCGATCAGGCGGCTGATGCCCTCATCGGTGCCGGCTACGGCTCGGCGGGCGAGCGCTGCATGGCCGTGTCGGTCGCCGTTCCCGTCGGCAAGGCCACCGCCGACGCGCTGATGGACAAGCTGATCCCGCGCGTGGAGAGCCTGAAGGTCGGCCCCTCGACCGATCTTTCGGCGGATTACGGCCCGCTCGTCACGAAGGCGCATCTCGACAAGGTGCGTTCCTACGTCGATCTCGGCGTGCAGGAAGGCGCGAAGCTCGTGGTCGACGGCCGCAACTTCAAGATGCAGGGCTACGAGAACGGCTTCTACATGGGCGGCTGCCTCTTCGACGAGGTGAAGCCTGAGATGCGCATCTACAAGGAAGAGATCTTCGGTCCCGTTCTCTCGGTCGTGCGCGCCAAGAACTACGACGAGGCGCTGCGCCTGCCGAGCGAGCATGAATACGGCAACGGCGTTGCGATCTACACTCGCGACGGCGACGCCGCCCGCGACTTCGCTTCACGAGTGAATGTGGGCATGGTCGGCATCAACGTGCCGATCCCGGTTCCGATCGCCTACTACACCTTCGGCGGCTGGAAGGCCTCCGGCTTCGGCGACCTCAACCAGCACGGCCCGGATGCGGTGCGCTTCTACACCAAGACGAAGACGGTCACCTCGCGCTGGCCGTCCGGCATCAAGGAAGGCGCGGAATTTTCCATTCCGACGATGAAGTAAGAGCACTCATGATGGCCGGGACTCAGCTCCCGGCCATTTTGTTTATGGGCGCATCTTTTCGGCAGCGACCTAAGACCACTTCGCCGAAAGATGCTCTAGATCCAAAGTCGGGGTGCACGAGGCGCCCCTCTCATGCCGATTTAGAGCCATGACACAGTTCTCTTTGACCGAAGACCAAATCGCCGTCCGCGACATGGCCCTTGCCTTCGCAGCGGACAATCTTGCTCCCCATGCTCTCGAATGGGACGAGAAGAAGCATTTTCCCGTCGATGTCCTGCGCGAAGCAGCGAGCCTCGGCATGGCCGCGATCTACACCCGCGACGATGTCGGCGGATCGGGCATGACGCGGCTGGATGCTGCGCTCATCTTCGAGGCGCTCGCCACCGGCTGTCCCGCCATCTCGGCGTTTCTCTCCATCCACAACATGGTCGCGTGGATGATCGACCGCTACGGATCGGAGGAGCAGCGCCAGCGTTTTCTACCCTCTCTCTGCACGATGGAAACCATCGGCAGCTATTGCCTCACCGAGCCGGGCTCGGGCTCCGATGCGGCGGCGCTGAAGACCCGCGCCGTGCGTGATGGCGACCACTACATCGTCAACGGCGTGAAGCAGTTCATCTCGGGCGCCGGCACCTCCGACATCTACGTGACCATGGTGCGCACGGGCGAGGAAGGCCCCTCCGGCATCTCGACCCTCGTGATCGACAAGAACATGCCCGGCGTCTCCTTCGGCGCGCAGGAAAAGAAGATGGGCTGGAATGCGCAGCCCACCGCCGCCGTGATTTTCGAGGACGTGCGCGTGCCAGTCGCGAACCGACTGTCGGATGAAGGCATGGGCTTCAAGATCGCCATGTCGGGCCTCGATGGCGGGCGCCTCAATATCGGCGCGTGCTCCCTCGGCGGAGCTCAGGCCGCTCTCGACAAGGCGCTGGCCTACGCGAACGACCGCAAGGCCTTCGGCAAGCGCATCGCCGATTTCCAGGCGCTGCAGTTCAAGCTCGCCGATATGGCGACAGAACTCGAAGCGGCACGCACCTTCCTGTGGCGCGCGGCCTCCGCGCTCGACGCCAAGGCGCTCGATGCCACGAAGCTGTGCGCGATGGCCAAGCGCATGGCGACGGACACGGGCTTCGAGGTGGCGAATGCCGCGCTGCAGCTCCATGGCGGCTACGGCTATCTTGCCGATTATGGCGTCGAGAAGATCGTGCGCGATCTGCGCGTGCATCAGATTCTCGAAGGCACCAACGAGATCATGCGGCTCATCGTGGCACGCGATCTGGTGGGGCGTGGCAATCGATGACCTGGAGAGCGATCGGCCTCGGCTTTTCCATCGCCGCGGCAATCTTTGCTCTTTTCCTGCTTGCAGGACCCTGGTTCTTCCTGGAGGGACGCAGGCCCTTCCAGATCAACTTCGTTGCAGGAGCAGCATTCGGCTTGGCTTTCGGCCTGTCGATTCCCCGCATCCTGAACGTACCCGCCCAGAAGGCGGTCAGCGCCATGGCGCTGACCGCCGTTCCGGGCATGCTGATCATGGCTGCCGTCGGCTCGCACTTCGCCGTGTTCTTTCCTAGCCTCGCCCCTTCCCTCGACAAGGTGTTCGGCTCCCTCATGCTCTGGTTCTACGGCTTCGGCTTGGCCGGCGCGCTCTGGAGGGCCCATAGGCCATGAGAGATTCCGGCGGCACACGAGGACTTTCGAACGGCGCGCCGGGCGCCTGGCTCGTGCGCATCTTAAGCCTTGCGTTCATCGGCTTAGGACTGCTCTTTCTTCTTGCGCCGCCCGCCGGTTCTGCTCTTTTCGGGCTTCCTGCGCCCGATGGCGGGAGCTTCGGCTATCTCCCCGCCATCGGACTGCGCGACCTCGCCTTCGGGCTCTATCTGCTGATCCTGTCCTTCACGGCCACGCCGCGCATTCTCGGCCTGATCTTTGCCGCGACGCTCGTGATCCCGATCGGCGATCTCATCATCGTCGCCGCCGTGCGTGGATCGGACGCCATCCTCAATCTGCTGCTGCATGGAGTAAGCGCCGCCGTGATGGCGGCGGGCTCCATCTGGCTCTTGAAATCATCGACACACGACAAAACGGGAGGAAACACATGACCAACATCGCCTTCATCGGCCTCGGCAATATGGGCGGACCCATGGCCGCCAATCTCGTCAAGGCAGGTCATGCCGTCACCGGCTTCGATCTGTCGCCCGCGTCCTGCGACCAGGCACGCTCGGATGGCGTGAGCATCGCCGGCTCAGCGCCGGATGCGGTGCGCGATGCGGAGGTCGTGATCACCATGCTGCCCGCCGGCAAGCATGTCCTCTCGGTCTGGACCGACATCCTGCCCTCCATCAAGGAAGGTGCGCTTGTCGTCGACTGCTCCACCATCGACGTGGAAAGCGCCCGCAAGGCGCATGTCATGGCGCGCGAGCAGGAGCGCAACCTCATGAGTCTCGACGCGCCCGTTTCCGGAGGCGTCGGCGGCGCGAAGGGTGCGACGCTCACCTTCATGGCGGGCGGTACGAAAGAAGCCTTCGATTGCGCCGAGCCCATTCTGTCCAAGATGGGCAGACGAGTTGTCCATTGCGGCGAAGCAGGCGCGGGTCAGGCGGCGAAGATCTGCAACAACATGATCCTCGGCATTTCGATGATCGGTGTGGCGGAGGCCTTCGTGCTCGGCGAGAAGCTCGGGCTCTCGCATCAAGCCCTGTTCGATGTGGCCTCGACCTCCTCGGGGATGTGCTGGGCTCTGATGAACCATTGCCCGGTCCCCGATCTGGTGCCGACCTCTGCCGCCAACAATGGCTACAGGCCCGGCTTCGCAGCGGCCCTGATGCTGAAGGACCTGAAGCTCGCGCAGGAGGCGGCTCTCGCGTCCGGGGCGTCAACGCCGCTCGGCGCAGAAGCCGCCCAGCTCTTCGGTCTGTTCGCCGGAGCCGGCCACGAGGGTGATGATTACAGCGGCATCATCAACTTCCTGCGCGGGCAGAAGGGGTGACGGGTGTCCCCCTCGTCATGGCCGCCCCCGGACTCGATCCGGGGATCAGTCCCGGCCCTCTCTTTCCTGAGAGGCGCTGCGCCTCCCGCCATCGGGATCACCGGCACAAGGCCGGTGATGACGAGAAGGCCGGTGATGACGAGAGAGACTCGAGCCATTTGCTTCTCAAGTCCTGGCGGACTGAATGCCATGGACGTTATGTCGCTGGTGAGGGACAGCAAAGGTTCGGGATGTGTTGCATCGCACCTACAGCTTTTGGGTCCTGCATCCATTAGCTTAACCATTCCCTGATCGCTCAACCGACGGTTGCTCGCCTGCATGGTCCGTTCCGCCCTTCCTACGGCCGATCCCTCCACCGACGCCGCCGCCCTGCTGCGGCGCCTTGGCTTTGCGCTTCTCTTTTTCGCCATTCCTCTGGCTGCCCTCTTCACGCGTCGCGCCCTCGTGGTGATGGCTCCCCTGGCCGTCGCCCTCATCGTCCTCGCGGCCTTTCTCGACGGCACGGCAAGGAACCCATGGCAGAGAGCCCTTAGCTTCGTGACCTCGCGGGCTGGGCTCGCCGGGCTCGTTCTGGTGCTTTGGGCTGGCCTCTCCCTGGTCTGGACCCCCTTCCTGCCCCAGGCTTCCGAGCGGCTCCTCAATATTGTCGCCATGGGTCTGATGGCCCTGGCGGGATATCTGGCCCTGCCGGAACGGATGCGCTCGGCCAATCTCTACCTGCTCCCCCTCGGCGTCGGCCTTGCCGCTCTGATCGCTATCGCGATGCTCTTCCGGGAAGGTGGGAACCTCGATCCCGACGGGACCGGCGTGGAGCGCGGCATCGTCATGCTCGTCCTGTTGCTCTGGCCCGCCGTGACCTGGCTCCATTCCCGCGGACGCAACCTCGAGGCCGTGACCCTCGCCCTAGCGGCGGCGGTGAGCGCCTTCCTGACAATGGATGAACTGCCGCTCATCGGCCTTACCGCTGGTGCGGTCGCCTTTGCCCTGACGGCGATGAGCCCGAGAACCGGCACCAGCCTGATCGGCCTCCTCATGGCAGGCCTCCTGATTGCCGCTCCGGCCCTGCCCTTTCTTCTGAAGCCTGTTGCCGGGGGTATCCTCGGATCCACCTCCCTCGCCGTGGCCAGTCTCGAGGCATGGCAGGCGCTCATCCTCAAGGAACCCTTGCGCCTTCTGACCGGCCATGGCCTGGAGACAGCCTGGCGCGGGCGCCTGTTCGGCCTCGTGCCTCCTGCAGCCCCTTTCAGCCTGCTGTTCGATATCTGGTACGAACTTGGCGTTGTCGGGGCCGTCTCCGGCGCCGTCCTGCTCTCTCAGGCGGCTTTCAATGCAGGAGGAGACCGCCCGATCCTCGGCCCGGGAATCATGGCGTCCTTTGCCTCGGCCTTCGCCTTCGGCGCCTGCGGCATCGGCACCGCCCAGGTCTGGTGGTTCACGGCACTCGTCGTTCTGGTCCTGGTCTTCGTGGCGGTCGAGCGCGGACAATTCCGCACGAAGCGACCGAAAGCCATCCTGCGCCGTCTGCGCTGAAACAGAGCGCACCCTCGTCAAGGATTGACCGGCGCCCCCTGCCTCTGGTTCGCTGGCAACTTGCTGATTCATGCAAAGGATGTCCCATGCCCATCATCAACCGCGTTGCCGATCTGGCCGACGAGATCACGGCCTGGCGCCGGGATTTCCACGAGAATCCCGAGCTCGAATACGACGTGCATCGCACCGCCGGGATCGTGGCCGAGAAGCTGAAGAGCTTCGGCTGCGACGAGGTGGCGACCGGCATCGGCCGCACGGGCGTGGTCGGCGTCATCAGGGGACGTGTCAATTCATCCGGCAAGGTGATCGGCCTTCGCGCGGACATGGACGCGCTGCCGATCATGGAAGCCACCGACCTGCCCTACAAATCGAAGGCGCCGGGCAAGATGCATGCCTGCGGCCATGACGGCCACACGGCGATGCTGCTGGGAGCGGCGAAGTATCTGTCTGAGACGCGCAATTTCGACGGCACGGCGGTCGTGATCTTCCAGCCGGCGGAAGAAGGCGGCGGTGGCGGCGACGCCATGGTGAAGGATGGCCTCATGGAGCGCTTCGGCATCCAGGAGGTCTACGGCATGCACAATTGGCCGGGCGTGCCTGTCGGCCATTTCGCCATGCGCACGGGCCCCACCATGGCGGCGGCCGATCGCTTCACGATCACCATCGAAGGCAAGGGCGGCCATGCGGCCTACCCGCACAAAGGCATCGATCCCATCGTCACGGCGGCGCATGTGATCACCGCCTTGCAGTCTGTCGCCTCGCGCGGCGTCGATCCGCTGGAATCGGTGGTCGTCTCCGTCTGCACCATCAAGGCAGGCGACACCTTCAACGTGATCCCGCAGACGGCAACGCTGCTCGGCACCGTGCGCACGCTCTCGCCCACCATTCGCGAACTCGCCGAAACGCGCATCCGCACCATCGTCGAGAGCACCTGTGCGGCTTTCGGCGCGACGGCGACCATCCAGTACAACCGCGGGTACCCGGTGACGGTGAACGATGCGGAGAAAACCGAGTTCGTCGCTTCCGTTGCGAAAGCCGTCGCGGGCGAGAGCGCGGTGGAGACGAACTTCCCGCCCGAGATGGGCGCGGAGGATTTCTCCTACATGCTGGAGAAGCGCCCCGGCGCCTACATCTTTGTCGGCAACGGCGATACGGCAGGCGTGCATCACCCGGCCTACGACTTCAACGATGCCGCCACGCCCTATGGCGTGTCGCTCTGGGCGAAGATCATCGAAACCGGAATGCCGGCTCGCTAGAGCCTCGGCTCATCACTAGAGCTGATTCCATGCCAATGGAATCAGCTCTAGTCCTTGTTGGAGCAGGCGAGCAGCCCCTCCAGGTCGATATAGTGGCCCGCGCGATCCCGCTTGGCGGCGAGATAGCTCACGTTCTCCGCCGTCGGGCGCCCCAACACGCGGTGGTCGGAGATCACCTCAAGACCAGATTCCGAAAGCGCCCGGATCTTCTCCGGATTGTTGGTCATGAGACGCACTGCGCTCACGCCGAGTTTCTTCAGCATCACGGCGGCGAAATCGAAACGGCGCTGATCCGCCTCGAATCCCAAGACCTCATCGGCCTCGTAGGTGTCGTAGCCTTGTGACTGGAGCTTATAGGCGCGGATCTTGTTGGCGATGCCGTTCCCGCGTCCTTCCTGATCGAGGTAGAGCAGGATGCCGCCCTCGTTGTTCGCCATGAACCGCACGGTCTCGCGCAGCTGGTCGCCGCAATCGCATTTGAGGCTGCCGAAGAGATCGCCCGTGAGACAGGCGGAATGGAGCCGCACGGTCACGGGCTTGGAGAGATCCGGCCTACCGACGATGATCGCCACCTGATCGCGCAATCCCTCGCCTCCGCGGAACACCACGAACTCGCTGGTGGGCGCACCTTCGAGCGGCACCGGCGCGCGGCTGACGAGGGAGAGATCCGCCGCCTTGGCACGGCGATAATCGCGAATGGCTGTCCCTGAGACGCGCACCAGGGAGGGATCGATTTCGATACCGTCGGACAGAGGCACCACGATCACGGCGGGCAGAACCAGGGAGAGGCGGGCGAGCTCCAGCGCCTCCTCGCCCAGGCCGCAGGCTGGCCGGACCGGCGCGTCGATGCGGCTATCGAGCTTGAGGGCCAGAGCTTCGATCCGCTCCCGCTCCACGACCGGCAGAGCCACACGTCCGGGCACGTCCCGGTCGAGCCCCAGACGGCGCAGGCGTGCGGCCGGCAGCACGAGATGGGCACGGCCGCCGGCCACGGCCTCGATCTCGGCGGTCCTGGCCTCGTCCAGATCCTCGACGCCGACCACGAGGGCGCTGCCCTCGGCCCCATCGACCACGACGGGACGGGCGCTGCGGAACTCCATGATCGCCCGCTCGACCGAGGTCGTGGCGGGATTGTCGGACAGGCTTAAAGTGAGGCGCATCATCGATGAACTCAGGGAAAGGCCCTTTTCGTGATGGAGATTTTGGGCACCTGGCTGCTTAAAGCCAAGCTTGCCGCTTGGAGGCACCTTATCACAGGCGGGCCTGGAACCCTAATCCTGGAGACGGGATGGCTGCCATGCCGTATCAACAGGCCCGCTCGACGGGGCCACTCAGCCGAGCTATCTGTGCCGTTCGATACGGCTCAGACAGTTTTCTCAGAGATGGTTTTGATGGCCCGCACGCTCCTCCCCCGGTTTCTCGCTCTCGGTTTCTTTGGCCTCACCTCCCTGGCGCAGGCCGCCACCCTCGACGGCCTGGCCGTTCAGGTCACCAATACGAGCGAGCCGGTGCTCTGCGCCGAAAAGGACAATGTGGCCGTCAATTTCTCCTCTCCGCAAGTGAAGAGCTTCAGGATCGAGGCGGTGCACCCGGCCTATATGGGCAGCCTTAAACAGGACCGCTGGGAGCCGGATTGGACGGCGTGCGAGGATATCTCGGAGGCGACCTCCACGAAGCCGCATCCGGTGATGCATACGCTCTTCGAGGACGATCAGGTTCGCATCATGGGCCTCTCCTTCAGCGAGTTCTGGCGCCCGAGCGACACCACGGTGACCATCAGCGGCAAGGTTTCGCGCGACATCCACCTGCTGCAGCTTCTGAAGAAGCACAAAGACAAGGCGGAGGAGGTGATCGCCCTATATCCGGGAGACGGTTATTGGCGCATCAAGCCGTTGCCGCCGCAGCATCTGGAATGGACGGCCTATGGCTCGTCCTTCATCGTCGGCCCCGTGGAGTTCGATCAGCGCCCGGTCGCCAACCTGAAGGATGTGGCTTTCGATCCAAAGACCATGAGCTTCACGCTCACCCTCGCCAAAGGCGGCAAGGCCCATGTGACGGTCGCCAATCTCAACGAGGAACGCATGACGCTCGACGTGAGCTTCGATCAGGCGGTCACCGGCGTACCTTTCGCCACGCTGCGCTCCATGTACGTGACGGAGTTCAACGCGGATGTGGCGCGCATCGCCGTGCGCGAGGAGAAGGTCCGCTCCTGGCGCGAGGAGATGATCATGAATTTCCGCGACGCCATGGCGACCGATGCGTGGATGGGACGGCTCGTGCCCTCCCGCCACAACACCAGCGCACCGGACATGATGTTCAACCGTTTCCGCGCGGAGCCGGCTCACTAGAGCATCGGAACGATCCCAAAAGTGGACTTGCACTTTTGGGATCGTTCCGATGCTCATTCTTGAGAGGAGCGCATCGTGCGGAAAACCGGGTCCACTTTTCCGCACGATGCGCTAGAACTGATCCCGCGTCAGCGGGATCAGTTCTTTTCTTTGCCGAGACGCATCTTTTGACGGCGAACCGGATCCACTTCGCCGAAAAATGCTCCAGCGCCAAACCACCGACCGATCGCAGCAGAAGGCCGCCCATCGATCAGCATGAGGCCGGCTGCGATCAGCGCCATGCCCGCCATGTGTCGCACTTCCAGTGTCTCGCCGAGAAGCAGGACACCGAAGAGAATGGCGCTGACCGGAATGAGGAAGGTCACGAGACCCACATTCGTCGCCCCTGCACGTGCGAGCAGGCGAAAGAAGATGAGGTAGGCAACCGCCGTCGAGACGAGCGCGAGCGCAAGAAGCGACAGAACGGTCGCCATGCTCGGCATGTGCAGCGTCCAGGGCCTGTCGACGATGAAGCTCACGGGCAAAAGAATGCAGCTCGATGCCGTGACCTGCCCGGCCGCGGCAACGAGCGGCGGAATGCCGAGTGTCTTGAAGCGGCGCCCGAACACGCCGGAAAAGCCGTAAGACAATGCTGCGCCCAGCACGGCGAGCTGTGCCAGCACGTTGGTGTTCAGCGATGTGAGCGCAGCAGAGCCGATCATCACCGCGACGCCGATGAAGCCGACGATCACCCCGCCGAGGCGCGAGCCGGTGAGCTTTTCATCGCTGGTCAGGTAATGTGCCACGACGACCGTGAAGAGCGGCGTGGTGGCGTTGAGGATCGAGGCGAGGCCGCTCGCGATGTGGCTCTGACCCCAGACGATCAGGCTGAAGGGAATCACATTGTTGAGGATGCCCATGCCGAAAAAGGCAGCCCAGGCCCGGCGCTCGCGCGGCAGGCGCATGCCCATGGCGCGGAGCACGATCTGCAGGGTCAGCGCAGCCAGCGACACCCGCAGCGCCACGATGACGAGCGGCGGCAATTCACGCACGGCCACGCCGACGAACAGGAAGGAGCCGCCCCAGATGACGGAGAGAAGCCCGAGCAGCGCCCAATCGGACGCTGCGATGGTCTTTTGGATGGGCGCTTGTGTCATGAGGCTATCCCGAATGATTGGGGTATCTCATGCCATGGAAGAGAGCCGTCCGCGACCCGATTTCTGTGATGAAAGTCATCAGCCAGCGGCTTCCATATTAGATCACCGAACAGAACACATTGCTTTTCCCCCTTGCGTAGAGGGGTGGGGATGGTTCGACCGGGTGAGAGATTGAACGAGATCGCTTCCCGTCATCCGCGGCCTTGGACCGCTCTGGTTTCCGAGACGTGGATGGCCGGGTCAAGCCCGGCCATGACGAGGTGGGCCATGAGGCGATAAAACGAATGCGGCCATGGTGCGAGGGGAACAGCACTCAGTCCGACATGAAGCTCTCTCCGTCATCCCCGGGCTTGTCCCGGGGATCCACGTCTTTGAAGATACTGTTCAAAGACGTGGATGGCCGGATCAAGTCCGGCCATGAGGCGGGAGGGCTGTCGTGCTCTCGATATCAGAGATGCGCTCCGACTTTCTGCCCCCAGTCGGCATAGGCCACCGCGGAAAGATTTGATTTACGAAGGTTGTGAATTGTTCCGGACCTTTACGGCTCGTTCATCCCTTGGGTCGAACTTAGAGGCCTCACCCGTCCCTGGAAGCCTCCAGCATGAACCCGCAGAGCTCTCGCCACCCGTCCTACAGCGCCGGCGACCATCGTTATGGCCAATCGCGCAGCTCCGTGCGGTCGAGCTTCTGCATCATGCCGCATAGGCCCCGGCCGGAGCGCAATGCCAGCTTCATCTTCGGCCGTTCGGATTCGCGCATCCGCCCGCTGCTGAACCAGGCGGAGCGGAACCGAATGCATCTCTGGTCCATGGTCATCGCGCTGACCTCATCGGCAGCCGGCACGGCTCTTCTGCTGACGGCCATCCTGCGATGATTTCTCCTCAACGGAGAGGCCAGAAGACCATGATCAGCGGCGTTCCCACCACCACCACGATGAGTGAGAGCGGCAGGCCAAGCCGCCAATAATCGCCGAATCGATAGCCGCCGGGACCCATCACCAGAGTATTGCACTGGTGGCCGATGGGCGTGAGGAAATCGCAAGCCGCACCGATCGCCACCGCCATCAGAAACGCATCGGGCCGGAAACCGAGCTGCGTGGCAAAGCTCGCCGCGATGGGCGCCATCACGAGCACGGTCGCGGCATTGTTGAGGAACGGCGTCACCGCCATGGCCGCCACCATGATGAGCACGAGCGCCCCGGTGGGCGGCAGCATCTGCGCCGCCGATGACAGCCAGCCTGCGATCAGATCCGTACCGCCCGTGGTGCGGATGGATTCACTGACCGGGATAAGCGCACCGAGCATCACGATGATCGGCCATTCGATCGTCTCGTAAGCTTCACGAAGTGTCAGCGAACCGAAAAGAACGAGCAGCACGCCAGCGCCGAAGAAGGCGATGGAAACAGGGAGCACATTGAAGGCGACGAGCACCATCGTGACGCCGAGAATGGCGACCGGCACGAAGCTACGGCGCGCATTGCCGAGACGGATCTCGCGCTCGGCCAGGGGAAGGCAGCCGAGATCGCGCAATGTGTCCGGCAGCTTCTTGAGATTACCCTGCAGCACGAGCACATCGCCGGGGCGCAGGGTGATGGTGCGAAGACGCTCCTTGAAGCGCTCGCCGCTGCGGCTCACGGCAATGAGATTGACGCCAAAGCGCTCATAGAGACCGATCCGTTCGGATGACAAACCCGCGAGTACGGAGCTCGGTCCGACGATGGCCTCGATCACACCGATCTCGTCCGTTGCCTCGTCCGTTTCAGGCTGGCGGTGCTCGCGACTGAGCTTGAGGCCGGCGCGTGCGACGGTGCTTTCGAGCGCCTCGGATTCGCCCTCCAGCATGAGAAGATCGTTCTCGCGGATCCTGACATCCGGCAACGGGCTGGAGCTGCGCGTCTCGTTCCGGATGATGGCCGCCACCTTCACCTCGCCATTGGCGAGCTTGTGCAGGTCCGCCACCGTCTGCCCCACGACGTCGGATTCAGGGATGACCCGCGCCTCGGTGACGTAGTCCTTGATATTGAGTGCCTCGTCCAACGAGGCCGCGCCCTTGCGGCCTTTCGGCAGGAGCCGATAGCCGAAAGCCAGAAACCCCACGCCCGCCAGTGCGATGCCGACACCCACCGGCGTGAAATCGAACATGCCGAAAGGCTCGCCCAAAAGCTCACCTCTCACCCGCGACACGATGATGTTGGGCGAAGTGCCGACCAGCGTGACGATGCCGCCCAACAACGAACCAAAGGCCATGGGCATGAGGAAGCTGGAGGGCAGCGTGTTCGTGCGTCGCGCGATCTGGAACGCAACGGGGATCATCATTGCGAGCGCGCCGATATTCTTCACGAAAGCGGAGAGCACCGTCACGGCCGTGACCAGCACGATCACCTGACTCTGCTCACTGCGCAGATAGGGCGCCGCCCGGTTGAGAGCGGCCTCCAGCACGCCGGATTTCGCAACCGCCGCGCTCACCAGAAGCGCGCTTGCGACGATGATGACGATGTCGTCGCTGAATCCCGAGAACGCCTTGTCGGCGGGCACGATGCCGACCAGCACTGCCACCAGAAGCGACATGACCGCGACGAGATCGTACCGGAAGCGTCCCCAGACGAAGAGCGCCATCATCCCGGCGACGATGGCGAAGGAGAGCATTTGCTGATGGGTCATGAAGGGCGCGCGAAAGAGGAGAACCTCGTTCCTAACGCGCGACCGCCCTTCTTTGTGCCCGGCCCTTGGCGCGGGAAAGCCTGCCTTATTGCCCCAGCACGAGAGCCCAGTAGCGGCCGTAGCGGTTGTCGGCATCGGCACGGGCAAAGCCGATCCTGCTGGCCTGAGGCATCAGCAGATTGACGTTGTGGCCGGGGGAATTCTTCCACCGGCTGATGGTGCCATCGACGGAATCCGCCCCTGCCGAGAGATTCTCGGCCGCATAGCCCATGACGCCGAACTTATCCATGCGGCCCGCGAAATTGCCGTGGCTGAGCCTGCCGGCCGCCGCCACCACTCGCGCCTGGTATTCGGCCACCTCGTTGAGCTTCGGGTCGACCGTCACCGGGCTCAGGCCCCTGGAGACGCGGTAGGCGGAGATGAGTCTGGCGGCCTCCGCGGCATCCCTGGTGGAGCTGGCGAGAACGACGTCCCTATTGTTGAGCGCCGTATCGCCGGCGCAGCCCGCAAGCGCCAGAGCGATCAGGGCGGAGACGAAAAGAACACGCATGGAAATCCCCTTGGGGCGGCTTGAGACACCGCTCCTCTTGCAAAAAAGTCCCGTGGTGGTCATGTGGAAAAGCCATGACCCGATACGCTGAATGCCATGTTGCAGCCTGAGGGTCCAGACCGTCCCCTTGTCCCTTTCCGCGTCAGCTGAGCGCATGTCCCTGCCCTCCTCTTCCCCCCAGGCCGCCATCATCGGCGGAGGCCCTGCCGGCCTGATCGCGGCGGAAACTCTCGCGCGCGCAGGCGTCGCGGTGACCGTCTACGACCGGATGCCCTCGGTCGGGCGCAAATTCCTGATGGCCGGACGGGGTGGCCTGAACCTGACCCATTCCGAGGATTTCGAACGATTCGTGACCCGCTATGCGGAGGCTGAACCGATCTTGCGCCCCCTCATCGAAGCCTTCCGTCCGGAGGATCTGCGAGCGTGGTGCGAGGGTCTGGGAGAGGCAACCTTCGTGGGTTCGAGCGGACGTGTGTTCCCGAAGTCCTTCAAGGCCTCCCCTCTCCTGCGGGCCTGGCTGACGCGGCTGGAGGACTTGAGCGTGCGCTTTGCCCTGCGGCACACGTGGCAGGGCTGGGATGCGGAAGGAGCCCTGATCTTCACCGATGCCGCAGGCCGGATTGTCAAACGTGAGCCGGACGCGACCATCCTGGCTCTCGGCGGAGCGAGCTGGCCCCGACTCGGCTCGGACGGCTCCTGGGTCGGCAGGCTTCACGGCAAGGATATCGCCGTCGCGCCCTTACGCCCGGCCAATATGGGCTTCCTCCTGCCCTGGTCCGAGGTGATGCGCAGCCGCTTCGAGGGCGAGCCCTTGAAGCGAATCGCCCTCACCTTCGAGGATGTGACGGTGAAGGGCGAGGCGATCATCACGGCGGACGGCATCGAGGGCGGCGCGGTCTATGCCCTGTCCGGCCGTCTGCGCAACGCCATCGAGCGACAGGGCAGCGCCACGCTGCTCCTGGATCTGCGGCCCGACCTCTCCCTGGAGACCCTCACGAAGCGCCTGAGCGCCCCCCGCAAGGGCCAGTCCGCCTCCACCTTCCTGCGCAAGGCGGCGGGTTTGAGCCCGCCGGGCATCGCCCTGTTGCGCGAATCGGCACCCCAGCTGCCGGTGGAGCCCGATGCCCTGGCCCGGCTCATCAAGGCCGTGCCCCTGACGCTCAGCGGAGCGAAATCCTTGGGAAGGGCCATTTCCACAGCAGGCGGCGTACCTTTTGGCGAACTCGACCGGAATCTCATGCTCAGGCGGATGCCTGGGGTCTTCGTGGCGGGCGAGATGCTGGATTGGGAGGCCCCGACCGGCGGCTACCTGCTCCAGGCCACCTTCGCCACCGGCCTTGCGGCGGCCAGAGGCGTGCTTTCCTTCCTGCGGATTCCCGATGCCGCATTGACCTCGAATCCGGCATCGGCCACACGGCATCCGTGATCGACCCGCGCAAGATTCTCCACGACGTTTTCGGCTTTCCCTCCTTCCGCGAAGGACAGGAGGAGATCGTGCGCGCCGTTTTGTCCGGCGAGGACGTGCTCGCCATTATGCCGACGGGCGCGGGCAAGTCGCTCTGCTATCAGCTGCCGACCCTTGCCCGGGAAGGCCTGACCCTGGTGGTCTCGCCGCTCATCGCGCTCATGCGCGATCAGGTGGCGGCTCTGCGCCATTTCGGCATCGAGGCGGGAAGCCTCAACTCCGCCAACGACCCGGACGAGAACCGCCGCGTGGTCGACTCCGTTCGGGACGGGCGCATGCGCATCCTCTATGCCTCGCCCGAGCGCCTGGCCAATACCGGAACCACCGAGTGGCTCGGCCGCTCCGGCGTGAACCTGCTCGCCATCGACGAGGCGCATTGCGTCTCGCAATGGGGCCACGATTTCCGTCCCGAATACGCCATGCTCGGCGATGTGCGCCGCCGTCTCGGCAATGTGCAGACCATCGCGCTCACCGCCACGGCCGACGTGGCAACGCGCGGCGACATCATGCATCGCCTGTTCGAGGAGGAGCCGCGCCTCTTCATCCACGGCTTCGACCGCCCGAACCTGCGGTTGGCCATGCAGGCCAAGGAGCATGCGCGGCGTCAGCTCTTCTCCTTCCTCGACAAGCACCGGCACGAGAGCGGCATCGTCTATTGCTCGTCGCGCGATGCCACCGAGAAGCTCGCCGATTCGTTGAGCCAGGCGGGTTATCGCGCGCTGCCCTATCACGCAGGCATGCCTCAAGGCGAGCGCGCCAAGAATCAGGACATCTTCCTGCAGGAGGACGGCGTGGTGATGGTCGCCACCGTCGCTTTCGGCATGGGCATCGACAAGCCGGACGTGCGCTTCGTCGCGCATGCGGCATTGCCGAAATCGATCGAGGCCTATTACCAGGAGATCGGCCGCGCGGGCCGCGATGGCGCACCCGCCGACACGCTGACCCTCTACGGCCTCGACGACATGCGCCTGCGCCGACTGCAGATCGAGGACAGCGATGCGGCGGACGAGCAGAAGCGCGTGGAGCGCCAGCGCCTCAACGCGCTTGTCGCTTTGTGCGAGGCACCGCGCTGCCGCCGCCAGACGCTGCTCGCCTATTTCGGCGAGACCACCGAGCCCTGCGGCAATTGCGATCTGTGCATCGAAGGCGTCATGTCCTTCGACGGCACCATCGAGGCGCAAAAGATTCTCTCAGCCATCGTCCGCACGGGCGAGCGGTTCGGCACGGAGCACCTCATCAGCATCCTCGTGGGCGACGGGACGGAGCCGATCCTTCGTTTCGGTCACGACAAGCTCAAGACCTTCGGCGTCGGGAAGGACCGTTCCAAGAACGAATGGCGCTCGCTCCTGCGCCAGATCTACGCGGCTGGCCTCGTCAGCCTGGAGCTCGCCGAATACGGCCGCTGGACCCTGACCGACAAGGGCGTCGCCGTGCTGAAAGGTCAGGAGCGGATCGAACTGCGCTCCGATGTCCTCATGAAGCCTGCCGATCGTCGTCGCCGTCGCTCGCGCGTCGAAGCGGAAGCCATCGTGCCTTCCGACGATCCGCTGCTCCTCGATCTCAAGGCGCTGCGCACGCGCTTGGCGAAGGAAGAGGGCGTGCCTGCCTACGTGATCTTCTCCGACCGCAGCCTCATCGACATGGCGGCGAAGCGCCCCACCACCGCGCGCGCCTTCGGCGAGATCCACGGCGTCGGCCAGGCCAAGCTCGATCGCTATGCCGACGCCTTCCTCGAAGTGCTGAAGGCACACGCGGCTTAGGCGTTTCTGCCGTCATGGCCGGGCATGGCCCGGCCATCCCGCTTGGAAAAGCGCAGCGCTTCACGGATCGAGATCACCGGCACAAGGCCGGTGATGACGTGAGGGATATTCCTTAGGCCGCATACGCCTTAAGTAGCCACCTCGATCCACCGCCCCTCGTGCGCGCTGCGCGCCATGGCATCGACCGTTCGCTCGATGCGGATACCATCCTCGAACTCAATGAGGTGCGCCTTCTCACCCGCAAGGCGCCGGATGAGTTCGCGGCATTCGATGATTTTCAGATCGTTGAAGCCGAGGCCGTGACCGGGTGCGGGGATGAACCTGTCATAAGGAGGATGCTGTGGCCCGGTGAGGATGGTGCGGAAGCCTTGTGTCTCCCTCGAGCCATCGACCGTATAGAGCTGCACCTCGTTCATGCGCTCCTGATCGTACACGATGGTGCCTTTCGAGCCGAAGATCTGCACGAAGATGCGGCCCTTCCGCCCCCAGGCGGAACGATTGAGGGAGAGCACACCGGAGGCGCCGTTCTCCAGCTCCATCAGCACGGTCGTAATGTCGTATGTTTCCACGACACGGCGGCCGCCTTCCTGCAAAGGGCGATCCGGGTAGGGCTTCGCCATATGGCCGCATACGCGACGCACACCGCCGAGCAGCACCCGCAGAAGACTCAAAGGATGGACGCCGAAATCGTCGAGCGCGCCGTACCCTGAGGACGCCTCGCTCTTCCAATAGAAGAAATCCTCGGGATTGGCCATGAAGTCCTCGTCCATCTCGAGGCGCACATGATTGACTTCGCCGATCTGCCCCTCGTCGAGAATGCGGCGGATCAGGCGCGTGGCCGGGTTCTGGATGTAGTTGTAGCCAAGTGCCGCGACCCTGCCTGAGGCACGCGCGGCAGCCAGCATGCGCTCCGCATCCTCCAGCCTCGTCGCCATGGGCTTTTCGCACCACACATGCTTGCCGGCCTCCAGCGCCGCAATCGCCATCTCGGGATGGAAGGCATTGGGTGTGGTGATCGAGACCACGTCGATATCAGGATCGTTCACGAGCGTGCGCCAGTCGCCGGTGGCGCGCTCGAATCCGAGCTCCCGCGCCTTTCTCTCCGCGAGATCCTGCGAGGCCTCCGCCAGCACCGCAAGTCGTGGGCGGGGAACGTCGCCGAACACGGAAGCGACCGCGTTCCAGGCGAGCGCGTGGCACTTGCCCATGTAGCCCGTGCCTATGAGGCCGATGTTCAGAGACTTCATTCGCCATGCTCCCGAAAACAACAACAACCCATTGCTCTCACCTTGAGAGTCCCCCGTCATGGCCGGGCATGGCCCGGCCATCCCGCTTGGAAAAGCGCCGCGCCTCAAGCCATTGGGATCACCGGCACAAGGCCGGTGATGACGTGCAGAGGCATGGATGATGCGCAGCGCATGATGAACCTGCCATTCACGATGAGGCGGTGCTCATCGATGCGCCTACACCATCCCGCCGAGCTCCGCCGATACGGCCTGCAGTTCCTTACCACCAGCCATGAGGTTCTGCAGTTCGTCGATGGCGATCTCGGACTTCGCGTAGGTGCCGAGCGTCTTGCCGCGGTTGAGCACCGTGAAACGGTCTCCCACCGCATAGGCATGACGCACGTTGTGCGTGATGAAGATCACGCCGAGGCCCTTCTGCCGCACCTGATGGATGTATTTCAGCACCATGGAGGTCTGCGCGACGCCGAGCGCGGAAGTTGGCTCGTCGAGGATCAGCACCTTCGCGCCGAAATAGACGGCGCGGGCGATCGCCACGCATTGCCGCTCGCCGCCGGACAATGTCCCGACTGCCTGATGCGGATCGCGCACGTCGATGCCGATCTTGTGCATCTCGTCGCGGGTCACGGCATCGCAATGGTCGAAGTCAACATAGCGGAACGGCCAGACGCCCTTCACCGGCTCGCGCCCCATGAAGAAGTTGCGCGTCACCGACATCAGCGGGATCATGGCGAGGTCCTGATAGACCGTGGCGATGCCGGCATCGAGCGCATCGCGTGGGCTTGAAAAGGTCACGTGCCGGCCTTCCACCAGGAACTCGCCCGAGGTCGGCTTGTGAACGCCGGAGAGAGTCTTGATCAGCGTCGACTTTCCCGCGCCGTTGTCGCCGAGCAGGCACATCACCTCGCCACGATGGACGGAGAGCGACACGCCCGAGAGCGCGATCACGGAGCCGAAATGCTTGACGAGGTTGCGGATCTCGATGATCGGAGCTTGTCTGTCCATCAGCGTTCTCCCGTCACCTTGCGGCGGATGAAGTTGTTGAATAGAACCGCCAGCAGCAGCATTGCCCCTAAGAACACCTGGAACCAATCCGAGTCGAAGCGGGTGTACGTGAGGCCGATCGAGACCATGCCGAAGATGATCGCCCCGAAGAACGCGCCGATGGCCGAGCCGTAGCCGCCCGTGAGCAGACAGCCGCCGATCACGGCCGCAATGATGGCCTCGAACTCCTTCTGGAACCCGCGTCGCGCATCGGTCGAGCCCGCATCGAGCACGGTCAGAATCGCCACCAGCGCCGCGGCGCAGGCGGTGAGCATGAAGAGGCCGGTTTTCACGCGATCCACCGGCACGCCGGAATTGCGCGCGGCATTGGCGTCACCGCCTGCGGCGAAGATCCAGTTTCCGGCGCGGGTGCGCAGCAGAATCCAGGTGGCGAGCAGCGCGAAGCCGATGAACCAGAGAATGGAGACCGGAACACCAGTGACCGTGGGGGTTCCGTTCGGGAATTTTGCGATGAGGTCGTTGGCGGCGAGCCAGGAGAAAAGACCCTCGAGCGCAGTCCCCGAGAAGATCTCGCGGACAAAATCCTCGTTCGATTGCGCGCCGATGCCGCGCATCTGCGTGGAGCCGCCGGTCGCCCATTTCAGACCCACGAGAGAAAGTCCGCGCAGGATGAAGAGGAAAGCGAGCGTGACGATGAAGGAGGGCAGTCGTGTGCGAATGACGAGCTGCCCGTTCAACCCACCGAGAATCGCCGCCACCACGAAGGTCGCCGCAATCGCCAGCAGAAGCGGCAAACCGCTGAGCGTGACGAAGGCGCCGAAGACGAGACCCGTGAAGGCGACCATGGAGCCGATGGAGAGATCGAACTCGCCGCCGATCATCAGCAGCGCCGCGGCGATCGCGAGAATGCCGAGCTGCGAAGCAGGCGAGAGAATGTTCATGATGCCCGCCAGCGTGAACATCGACGCATCGGCGGTGGAGATAAAGAAAATCGCAACGAGGATCAGACCGGCGAGTGCGCCGAGCTCAGGGCGGCGCATGATCTTCGTCAGGAGGGAGACCTCCTTGAGGCGCTCGTCCTGAATCTTCTTGATCGCAGGAGCCGGAGACAGATCGGCGGTCGGCTGGGTGGTGTTCACCATGGAAAGCCTCCCTTTGAAAATGATCACGTGAAAAAAGCCCGCGATCCAGCGCGACCGCGGGCTTCGATGAGGCTTTAGCGAATGCCCTTTGCGGACAGATCGATCACCTGATTGGCCTTTTCCTTCGTGATCAGGTTCGGGCCGGAAGGCACGTTGCCGCCGGGCATCAGGCCGTATTTCGCGTTGAGCGCGAGGAACGCCACAGGCAGATAGCCCTGCAGATATTGCTGCTGGTCGATGGCGAAGACCGCCTCGCCCGCAGCGACCGACTTGAGGAAGCCGGCGGACAGATCGAAGGTGGCGACGCGAACGGCCCCCGTCTTGCCGGCATCCTTCACGGCCGCAACCGTCGGCTCGCCCGCCGTGCCTGCGCCGAGCGCCAGGACCGTATCGACCGAAGCATCGGCAGCGAGCGCCGCCTTCACCTTGGCGCGCACATCCGCCGGGTCATTGGTGACCGGCAGCACGGTGACCTTGCCGCCGAAGCCATCGGTGAAGCCCTTGCAGCGCAGATCCAGCGAGACGTTGCCGACTTCCTGGTTCACGCACAGACCGACCTTGCCGCCCAGTTCTTTGAGCTTCGCGCCGGCAATGCGTCCGGCCTCGACTTCGTCCTGGCCCACATGGAGCATCGCGCCGAGCTTCTTCGATACGTCTGAGCCGGAATTCATGGAGATCACCGGAATGCCGGCAGCCACCGCCTTCTGAATCGACGCGGTGAGCGCCGAGGCATCAGGGATCGAAACGACGAGGCCCGCGGGCTTCTGGTTCACGGCGGCGTCGATGAGCTGGCTCATCGACACCATGTCGAAGGTCTCGGGCGCGCGGTAGTCAACCTGGACGTTCATGTCCTTGCCGGCTTCGGCGACGCCGTTCTTCACCACCGACCAGAACGGGTCATTGGCCTGGCCGTGGGTGACGACGATGATGCGGCTGCTCTGCTGGGCCGCGACGGGGCTTAAGGCTGCGACGGTCAGGGCGGCGGCGGCAACGAGACCGGTCAGATAAGATTTCATGTGTTCCTCCCAAAAGGGTTCTCATTCGAGCACCGCGGCCGGAGTCCGGGCGGTGTAGGCAGCGGCCTCAAATGCCGCGCATGAGTTCGCAGAGGATGAACAAATGACTTGAGGTCAGCGAATCACCCTCTTGTGGCCTTTCCTCTGCCGCTCCGGTCGTTCATAGAGATGGAACGCCAGAACCTTTTTGTTTATAGAGTAGAATATTCATTCCATTTTCCGTGGATCGGTGTCAAGGTCCTCGTCTGAGATTCAAGGTAGACGCATGGAGACCGGGAAAAGCACGGAAGCGGCAGAAACTGCCACAGAAGCGCCAGAGGATTACGAGGGCCTGCGGGCATTGCTGCTCAGCCGCCGGGAGACGATGCCGAAGCGCCTCAAGCAGCTGGCGGCCTTCGCCATGGAGCATCCTGAGGAACTGGCCTTCGGCACGGTGGCCGGCATTGCCGAGCATGCAGGCGTGCAGCCCTCGACCCTCGTGCGCTTTGCAAAAAGCCTCGGCTATGACGGCTTCTCTCACCTCCAGCAGATCTTTCGCGACCGCCTGCGCGAGCGCTTTCCTGATTACCGTGAGCGCCTGCGCGTCCTGCGCGACCTGGAAGGCGACCACGTTCATGCGGCCTCCCTTCTCGAAGGCTTTGCCAACGCGGCCGCAATCTCGCTCGAGAAGATGCGCGACTCGGTGCGTCCGGAAGAACTCTCCCGTGCCATCGAGACCCTGGCGAAGGCCGACACGATCTATCTTCTCGGCGCGCGCCGGGTGTTCCCGATCGCAGCCTATTGCGCCTATGCCTTCGGCAAACTCGGCGTGCGCGCGATCCTGATCGACCACGTGGCGCAGCTCGGCCCCGAGCAGCTCGCCACCGCCACCGAGCGCGATGCGGTTCTCGCCATCAGCTTCACGCCTTATGCGCCGGTGACCGCCGACCTCGCGGCAGCCGCCGCGCGGAACAACATCCCGGTGGTGGCGATCACGGATTCAGCCTTCAGCCCGCTGGTGTCGAGCGCGGATGTGTGGCTCGAAGTGGCGGAGGCGGATTTCGGGGCTTTCCGCTCCTTATCGGCCTCCTTTGCGCTTGCGATGGCGCTCGCTGTGGGGACGGCAGAGAAGCGGGCCGAAAGCTGACCAAGACATCATCCCGGACGAGACGCATTGAAGATCCCGGTCGTGGATGCGGCGTGGGAAACGTGGATCCCCGGAACAAGTCCGGGGATGACAGTGCCAGGTTCCGAAAACGATCCCGGGTTTTGCTTCGCAGCCCGGGATGCCGCCTGGCATCAAACCCTCACCGGCTTTCCGGTTTGCGCCGATTCCGTCGCCGCGTCGGCCAGGCGTTGGGCCATGAGGCCGTCGCGCCCCGTGGGATTGCACGGCTTGCCGTCGCGGATCGCGTTCAGGAACGTGGTGAGCTCGTCACGGTAGGCCTCCGCATAACGCTCCAGGAAGAAGTCCTGCACCGGATCGGCGGTGATGCCGGAAGCGTTTGCCACTTCCACCGTGGTGCGGTGGATGTTGCCCGCGCGAATCATGCCCTTCGAGCCATGGACCTCGATCCGCTGATCGTAGCCGTAAGTGGCGCGACGGGAGTTCGAGATCTGCACGATGCGGCCCTTGGCGGTCTTCAGCATCACGGCAGCCGTGTCCACGTCGCCCGCCTCGCCGATGGCCGGATCCACGAGGGAAGAGCCGACCGCGTGCACTTCCACCGGCTCGTCGCCGAGCAGCAGGAAGCGCGCCATGTCGAGATCATGGATCATCATGTCCCGGAACAGCCCGCCGGACGTCTTGATGTAGCTCACCGGCGGCGGGCCAGGATCGCGGGAAAGGATCGTCACGAGTTCCACCTCCCCCGCCTCGCCGTCCGCGAGACGACGGCGCAAGGAGGCGAAGTTCGGGTCGAAGCGGCGATTGAAGCCGATCATCAGCGGCGTGCCGGCCTTCTCGACGGTTGCAAGGCAGTTCTCGATGCGGGCGCTCGAAAGATCCACCGGCTTTTCGCAGAACACGGCCTTCCCGGCCTTCGCGCCGCGCTCGATGAGATCGGCATGGGTCGTGGTCGGCGTGCAGATGAGAATGGCGTCCACATCGGAGCGCTCGACGATGGAGTCGAGGGGCGCGACCTCGGCGCCTGTCTCCGCCGCCAGAGCTTCGGCGGCGGGAGCATGCGGATCGGCGACCGCCACGAGGCGGGCGTCGGGATGGTTGGCGCCGTTGCGCCCGTGAATACGACCGATGCGGCCAGCGCCCAGAACGGCGATCCTGATCATGCTTCCTCCGAAGTGTTTTGCCGGCTATTGAGAAATTTAGAATTGAAATTCCAGTATTAAATGCTAATAGAATAAACGTTCTATAACTGCAAGGGCCAGGAGACGGCCCAGACACGGTCTCTCGAGAAGACCGGCCGCGGGAGGAATAGCATGGAGCCAGCCCTGGATGTGATCACCATTGGCCGCGCCTCGGTCGATCTCTACGGTCAGCAGGTGGGTGGGCGGCTGGAGGATATGGCCTCCTTCTCGAAGGCGGTTGGCGGGTGTCCTGCGAACATTGCCATCGGTACGGCGCGTCTCGGCCTGAAATCGGGCCTCGTCACACGTGTGGGCGACGAGGCCATGGGACGCTTCATCCGCGAGCAGATGGAGCGCGAAGGCGTTTCCACCCAAGGCATCATCACGGATAAGCAACGCCTCACCGCTCTCGTGATCCTCGGCGTGCGGGACGAGGACTCCTTTCCCCTCATCTTCTATCGTGCCGATTGCGCCGACATGGCGCTCACCGAAGATGATATCGGCGAGAGCTTCATTGCCTCTGCCTCGGCAATCGTCGTCACCGGCACGCATTTCTCCCGTGAAAGCACCGCCGCCGCGCAGAAGAAGGCCATCCGCATTGCGAAGGCGAATGGCCGGAAGGTGGTCTTCGATGTGGATTATCGCCCCAATCTCTGGGGCCTCCTCGGCCATGGCGCCGGCGAGTCGCGTTACGTGCGCTCGGACAGTGTCACCGAACACCTGAAGCCCATCCTCGCCGATTGCGATCTCATCGTCGGCACGGAAGAGGAACTTCACATCGCGGGCGGCTCGGAGGACACGCTTGCGGCGATCCGCGCCATCCGTTCGATCTCGAAAGCCACCATTGTTTGCAAGCGCGGCCCCATGGGCTGCGTGGTGTTCCCCGGTGACATTCCTACCTCGCTCGATGACGGCATAAAGGGCCCCGGCTTTCCGGTCGAGGTCTACAATGTGCTGGGCGCAGGCGATGCCTTTCTCTCCGGCTTCTTACGCGGCTGGCTGCGGGATGAGAGGCTCGAAACCTGCTGTGCCTATGCCAATGCGAGCGGCGCCTTCGCCGTGTCGCGTCTCCTCTGCTCGCCCGAGATTCCGACCTTCCCCGAGTTGCAGCATTTCCTCAAAGAGGGAAGTCGTCACAAGGCTCTTCGCTTCGACGAAACAATCAACCACATCCATTGGGCGACCACCCGCCGGCCTCGATCCGACACGCTCATGGCGTTCGCCATCGATCACCGCATGCAGCTGGAAGCGATGGCAAAGGAAGTAGGCGCTTCGACCGAGCGTATTCCCGACTTCAAGGTCCTTGCCGTGCAGGCGGCCGCCAAAGTGGCGAATGGCCGTCCCGGCTTCGGCATGCTGATCGACGGCACCTATGGCCGTGAAGCTTTGTTCCGCGCAGCCGACCATCCGTTCTGGATCGGTCGTCCTGTCGAGCTGCCCGGCTCGCGTCCGCTCGATTTCGAAGACGGCGGCAGCATCGGCGCGAAGCTCGTGGAATGGCCCGTGGGCCACACCGTCAAATGCTTGTGTTTCTATCATCCCGACGATCCGCCGGAGCTTAAAGCGCACCAAGAACGCGAACTGATGCGCATCCACGATGCCGCGCGCCGCATCGGCCGCGAACTCCTGATCGAGATCATCGCGGGCAAGCACGGCGCGCTGATGGCCGATACGGTCTCTAGCATCGTTCAGCATCTCTACGATCTCGGCATCAAGCCCGACTGGTGGAAGCTCGAACCGCAGCAGGATAAGGCTGCCTGGAAAGCCATCGGCGCGGTGATCACGAAGAATGATCCTTATTGCCGCGGCATCGTGCTGCTCGGCCTCGAAGCACCGGAGGATGAGCTTGAAGCCGCCTTCGCCGCTGCGGCCAGCGAGCCTCAGGTGAAAGGTTTCGCGGTGGGCCGCACCATCTTCAACGATGCCGCGCGTCGCTGGCTGAAGGGCGAGGTCTCGGACGAAGCCGCCATTGCCGATATGGCAGGCCGATTCCAGCGTCTCGTCGATGCCTGGCAGCGCGTGTCCGGCCGAGCGAAAGCTGCTTAAGACCAAGGGCTGAGTCAACATTGGCTCCATCCTCTTCCTCCTGGAATAAAAGCTTGAGAACGCTGCCGACGTCACTCGGCGCATTTTGAGAGAAACGACCATGAGCACGATCCGCCTCACCATGGCGCAAGCCATCGCCCGGTTCCTCACCGCGCAGAAGACGGAAATCGGCGAACAAATCCTGCCTCTGTTCGGCGGCGTCTGGGCCATCTTCGGCCACGGCAACGTGGCGGGCATGGGCGAGGCGCTGCACGGCGTGCGCGACAAGCTCCCCACCTTCCGCGCGCACAATGAGCAGGGCATGGCCCATGCGGCGATTGCCTTCGCGAAAGCCTCGCGTCGCAGGCGCATGATGGCCTGCACCACCTCCATCGGCCCCGGCGCGACCAACATGGTGACCGCCGCCGCCGTCGCGCATGTCAACCGCCTTCCCGTTCTGCTTCTCCCCGGTGACGTGTTCGCCAACCGCAAGCCCGATCCGGTGTTGCAGCAGGTCGAGAGTTTTTCGGACGGTACGGTCTCGGCCAACGACTGCTTCAAGCCCGTCTCCCGATACTTCGACCGCATGACACGCCCTGAGCAGATCATTCCCGCGCTCCAGCGCGCGATGGCGGTCCTCACTGATCCGGCCGATTGCGGGCCGGTGACGCTCGCGCTCTGCCAGGACACGCAGGCGGAAGCCTACGACTATCCGGAGAGCTTCTTCGCGGAGAAAGTCTGGACACCACGCCGCATCCGCCCTGATGAGTCGGAGCTCGCTGAAGCCGCGAATCTCATCCGCAGCGCAAGAAAGCCCTTCATCGTGGCGGGCGGCGGCGTGCTCTATTCCGGTGCCGAGAAGGTGCTTGCAGAATTCGCACAAAGGCACGACCTCTTCGTCGGTGAGACGCAGGCCGGAAAGTCCAGTCTCCCTCATGATCATCAGGCCAATCTCGGCTCGGTTGGCGTGACCGGCACAGGCGCTGCGAATGCGCTCGCCGAAGAGGCCGATGTGGTGATTGCGGTGGGCACGCGCCTGCAGGATTTCACCACCGGTTCCTGGGCATTGTTCAAGAACCCGAACCGCCGCATCGTCGGCCTCAACGTGCAGGCGTTCGATGCCACGAAGCACAATGCACTGCCCGTCGTTGCCGATGCGCGTGTGGGTCTTGACGAGTTGAGCCAAGCGCTCGGCAGCTGGAAGGCGCCGGAGGCTTGGGTTGCGAAGGGCCGCGAGGAAAAAACCCGCTGGTTCGAATCTTCTGCCCGCTTCACCGACCCGACCAATGTGGAGCTTCCCTCCGACGCGCAGGTGATCGGCGCGGTGCAGCGCACCTCCTCCCCTACCGATGTCGTGGTCTGCGCCGCTGGCGGTCTTCCAGGTGAGTTGCACAAGCATTGGAAGGCGAGCAGCGCGCTCGGCTACCACATGGAATACGGCTATTCCTGCATGGGCTACGAGATTGCGGGCGGCCTCGGCGTGAAGATGGCCGATCCCACACGCGAGGTGATCGTGATGGTAGGCGACGGCTCCTATCTCATGATGAATTCGGAACTCGCCTCCTCCGTGATGCTCGACCAGAAGCTCATCGTGGTTCTGCTCGACAATCGCGGCTATGGCTGCATCAACCGTCTGCAGCGCGCAACGGGCGGCGAAAGCTTCAATAATCTGTTGCAGCACACGAACCACGTGACCCTGCCCGACATCGACTTCGCCGCTCATGCCGCGAGTCTCGGCGCGCAGTCGCTGAAGGTGAAGAGCATTGCCGAACTCGAGGACGCCCTGAAGAAAGCACGCTCTGCGGATCGCAGCACCGTGATCGTCATCGACACCGATCCGCTCATCTCCACAGACGAAGGCGGCCACTGGTGGGATGTGGCGGTGCCGGAAGTGTCGTCACGCGAGCAGGTGAAGACGGCGCGAAAAGATTACGAAACAGCTCTCGCTTCGCAGCGCGTGGGCGATTGATTAGAACAGAAGGACGGAAGAATATGACGATCCGCATCGGGGCGAACCCCATCGGCTGGTCCAACGACGACATGCCGGAGCTCGGCGGCGAGACTCCGCTGGAGGTCTGCCTGGCAGAGGCCAAGGAAGCAGGCTTCGAGGGCATGGAGCTCGGCAACAAGTTCCCGCGTGAGCCGGAAGCGCTGAAAAAGGCGCTCGCGCCCTTTGGTCTCGCCTGCGTGTCAGGCTGGTATTCCGCCGAGTTGCTCAACCGCGATGCGGATACGGAGATGAAGGCACTGCGCCCGCATCTCGACCTTCTTAAAAGCATGGACTCGAACGTGCTTGTGTTCGCCGAGACCTCGAACGCCATTCACGGTGATCGCTCCAAGCCTCTCTCGCATCGTCCCGTGATGCACGCCGGGGATTGGGCCGAATTCGGCCGCCGCATTACACAGGTCGCGGAGCGGACACTGCAGGAGGGCGTGCGCCTCGTCTATCACCACCACATGGGCACCATCGTTGAATCGGAGGCCGACATCGACGCCTTCATGAATGCCACGGGCGAAGCGGTTCACCTGCTGCTCGACACCGGCCACGCCACCTGGGGCGGTGCGGATCCGGCGGCGCTCGCCCGCCGCTATCGCAGCCGCATCAGCCACGTGCACACGAAGGATGTGCGGAAAAGCGTGATGGAAAGGTCGCGTGCGGAGAACTGGAGCTTCCTCGATTCCGTCATCGAGGGCGTTTACACGGTGCCTGGCGACGGCATGGTGGATTTCATCTCCGTGTTCAAGGAGCTGCCGGGCTATAATGGCTGGGTGGTGATCGAGGCGGAGCAGGATCCCAAGAAGGCTCATCCGCTGACCTATGCCAAGATGGGTTATGCCAATCTCACTCGCTTCCTGAAGGAAGCTGGCCTGCGTTAAGGAGAGCTCACGATGTCGAAGCTTCTCGTCAAACCGTCGAAGCCCGATTCATCTGGGCGTATCCACGCCATCACACCGGAATCGGCCGGTTGGACCTATGTGGGTTTCGAGGTCTACCAGCTCAAAAGCGGTCAGAGCTTGAAGCAGACGACGGGTAATCGGGAAGCCTGCATCGTCATGCTCTCGGGTAAGGCGCATGTGGGTGCAGCGGACCAGGATTTCGGCGTGATCGGCGGGCGCTCCTCGCCGTTCGAGCCGGATCCGTGGTCACTCTACGCGCCCGCTCATTCCGAGTGGTCGCTCAGGGCCGAGACCGATTGCGAGATCGCTGTCTGCACCGCACCAGCCGAAGGAAAGCTTCCGGCGCGTGTGATCCGCCCCGATCAGGTGGGACAGGAAACACGTGGCAAGGGCACCAACACGCGCCATGTGCGCAATATTCTGCCCGAGACTGAGCCTGCAGAAAGCCTGCTCGTGGTGGAGGTGATCACACCGTCCGGCCATTGGTCGAGCTATCCGCCCCACAAGCACGACCGGGACATGCTGCCCCACGAGTCACTCTTGGAAGAGACCTACTACCACCGGCTCAACCCGCCTACGGGCTTTGCGCTGCAGCGGGTCTATACGGATGACCGCTTGCTCGACGAGACACTGGCCGCCAGCAACGGCGACGTGGTGCTGGTGCCGAAGGGCTATCACCCTGTCGGGGCGCCGCACGGCTATGAACTCTATTACCTGAACGTGATGGCGGGCCCGAGGCGGATCTGGAAATTCTACAACGATCCCGATCACGAATGGATGCTGAAGACGGCCTAAGCAGCCGTGAGAGCGTTTCTCGGCGAAGTGGGTCCGGTTCACCGTTAAAAATGCTCTGCGCCAAAGAAAAGAGTCGTTTCCACAGAAGGAGAAACGACTCTAGCGCTCGATCTCGACTCTCAACTGGATCACATCGACGGACACACCGAGAAGCCGCGCGATCCGGTAGCGAGCCTCATCCAGAATTTCCGGCACGCTCGAGGCCTCGCGGCCGAGAGACAACGCCCCGGCATCGTCCTGCACATGAGGAGGCACGCGGCTGGCCACTCCCTCGTCATCGTCGAGGAACATGACGCCGTGGTTCTGCCCGTCGTACCACATGACCTGGGCACGCCGGGTGAGCTTCTTTTTCGGGATCTGCAGCTCGAATTCCGCAGGGACTTTGACAGGTTGAGCGAATACGAGCCGCGCGCCGGTCTCGGAGAGATCTCGCACGGTGCATTCCATTCGGGAGAGGCGATTGTTGTAGACAATATGCCCCTCAAGAAGAGTGCGCGAGCGCTGACTGGCGCGACGCTGCTCAACCGGATTCATAACCCCCCCTTTAGATGTCCCGCCATATGGCAACAAAAGGCAGGACGAACCTAGTCGGCCACATCTTCTAGGCCGTTTGGCCGAGCTCTTCGGATCGCCGTTCTTGAAAGGCTGCCTTAGAGCACGGCACTTATGGTAATTTCGTAACGCCAATTTTGACAACTTGGCGTGGCAATATTTCAAAAATGCCTTGCAAAATTGCGCTTAAGGGTTGGCTGCCCAGCCGGCAATGCTCGAGGGGAGCTTCTTTTCGTCAGCATCCGGTGTGGTCATGGGGCGGGGAGGCACTGCCCGTGCCATGCAATCCCGCATGTGAACCCTGCGGGCGTCTTTGATGATAGCCCGATACTGCTGCTCGGACATGTTGCGGGTCCGATAGATCAGCCTCGTTTCCTTATAGCAGGCGTTCCAGCGGGCATCCTGGCTAGGCTCAATCATCGACAGGGACGTCCAATCCTGAGCGGAAACTCCTCCCGAAACGAGGCTCGCAAGACCAAGAATAAACAGGGCTACGACACGCATCTCTATGCTCCCAAGTCAGGAGCATAAACCTTTTTTCGCGAACTTGTTGCTCCCCTCTCGGAGGCTCCTGCGAGCTACTTCTCAAGGTCCTTGCGCTTTTCAGGATAGAAGAAAACGTCATTCTGCCAGGAGGAGTTATCCCCGTTGAGGAGCGTGGGTTGTCCCGGGAGATGCCCAAAGGGAATGGCGCACCCGACACGATTCGAACGTGTGACCTTTGCCTTCGGAGGGCAACGCTCTATCCAGCTGAGCTACGGGTGCTTGTGGCGGTGGGCCAGTGAAACAGCCAGTGAATCCAATCAGTTACAGTGACCAGCCTAACAGCCTTTACGAGCTTAGCAAGGGACTTGTAGCGATCTGTTCAACCAGTTTGTCACACTCACTGTGACAACCACTGTGACAAGCCGAGGACCACCCCAACGGGGGAAACGGAGCTAAACAAGGGTCGAGCGATCGGCTCAGAGACTTTTGCAGCAAAACTTCATTGGCTCTCGGCTGTGGTTTGAGGCTATCAGCGACGTGGATACGGCTCATACGCCCAACCATCGTTATCCCGGTCATGCTGCGGCCAGTAGCCCGGTTGATCCTTGTAAGCCGGGGCTAAGCCAACGGTGAAAACTGTAGCTCAGCTTAGGTAGGTCACTACGTGCTTTGTTTACATGGTTGCGGTTTAAAGGATCGACGACGGGGTAGATCAAGGCGTCAGATCATAAGGCTCCAACCTACGGCGACTGAGCTACCCATACCCGGTACGTCTAAGGATGATCATGCCAACGGCCGCTGGCGCTTCTTGTTATGAAGGTGAAACATCTGTGTCCGTCCATCGGTAGGCGGCTCCAACTCATGCTGAGTGTCTGGCTGTATCAGTGCCGGTTGGTGAACTTCGACAACGAGAAACGCGCAACTCCTTTTCACGACAAGGGAGGCCCATACGATGGGACGAAAGATCGGATCCAATTGCGTAGCATTAATCGTCGAGGATGATGTGGAGCTTAGAACACTAGCAGTGAAGCTTTTGGAAGAGACTGACCTGAATGTTGTCGAAGTATCCTGTTGTGAAGAGGCTCTGTGCTATCTGAACTTCAATGGAGGGAAGGTTGCGTTTCTTTTTGCTGAGGCAAAAGGTTCTCGCTTAATCAGTGGTGTGGACCTCGCGCGAACAGCTAGGCTGAGATGGCCTAGGATTAGAACAGTCCTTACATCGGGTGAGCCTCTGGAAGAGGACTTACACAAAACCCTGCGGAATGTGCGGTTTATGCTCAAACCTTGGATGGCTCTTGAGGTGTTGATAGAGGCTGAGAAGGCCACTCGTCAGGCGATCCAATAAAATACACTGACAAACTCACAGATCAGCAAACCCTCCCGGTTGCCGTAATTAGCTTCCGGAAGGGTAATCGTTAAACAGCGGGCAAGCCGTTGCCTCACTCTTTCAGCTTGCCTAAGAGTATCAGCCGCCTTCTGAGCCTCAGCGTTAGCAAGCCCGTCAACACGTTCGTTCTGCTCATGTCCGGCGTGACCCTTGACCCATTGCCAAGTGATACTGCGATCAGAGTTGAGCCTATCAAGCGCCTCCCATAGCTGCTGGTTCTTCACAGGCTCACCCGCTGCCGTTCGCCATCCTCTTTTCTTCCAGCCGGGAAGCCATTCCGGTTATCTTCGACCAGCGACTGTTAAAGCCAAGGTTAACTCTTGGTTAGCATTATGGAGTCAGGTTCGAGGCTGAACGTCAACGGAGCCTCACAATGCGTACCCTCAAGAACTCGCTTGTCCTGCTTGTATCGGCTTCTGTGCTTGGTCCATTCTTTGTCATGTCGGCATACGCAACGACGATCCTGGCTTCAGCCTTTGTGGGTCAGTAAGGCTTGAACTAAGGTCGATAAATACCCTCACAAACGGATAGGGCAGCAATCCCCTCAGTTGCGTTGATTGGCTTCTGAGGGGATAAGCATCAGTGAGGCGCGTGATCGCCAAATAGGTGAGGCTGGAAGAAAGAAAGCTGGATCGGCACTTGGCCAGCCCTCGGTGCTTCTCTCTTCATGTTGGGTGTCCTTGCGTCATGCCTCACCCGCTGACGAGGCATTTGGTTTGACATAGAACGGTAGCGTTTGAGTTTCGGACCTTCCTCATCAGTTTCATGAACTATCTTGCCTGCGGCTTCACTCACAGTAGACCACATGGCGACCGCCGATGAGCCTTCATGGCTCATGGTGATTGGAGTATCGTCGGGTACACCCTCGGCTTGCAGGATACGAGCAGCGGTAGAGAATGGCGTCTTGCTCTTGCAGAGCAGTCGTTGACCCAGGGATGCAGCAAAGCGCCCCCGGCCCAATGGACGGATGGCAATGTTCATTAAGTTCTCAATTGATTGGGTTTGGAAAAGGAAAGAGCCAGGTCCAACGAGGATCACTGGCTCATAGAATGTGCTTGTAGTGGGTGAGGCGGAGGGTAAGGGCGGCGTTCAGCCTGTCAGTGGTGGGGTAGTCCCGGATAGTATGTTCTCAAGCCTCAGAGAGTTCTTGTATCACTCCGCTAATTGCGGACGGGATGAAGTAGATCATACCGACTTGATCCGATCCGTCTGGGCTCAGCGTGATGAGTGTATTGTCCGTTACCCCTGCTTCTCGAAGAAGGAGAGCCGTGTCCAAGACTGGGGTCCGACTGACTATTGGGTTAGGGGGTGTTGAAGATGTAAGTGTCTAGCGAGAGGTTATGCCTCTTAGTATCCTTACTTCTTCTTTTAAGGGTCGGTCAGAAAAAATCTTGTGACACAAGGACCTATAACCATTCAGTCCAAGTTTGATGTCTTCAAATATGGACCAATGATCCTTAAGCCTGCTGCCTCACTCAGGGTCTATCTCAGTTAAGTTGAGTCAGCTCAGTGAAGTGCCATGCTGTTGGTATTCAAAAAGGTTGAGCCTGAGTGTCAGACCAATTAGTCAGCCTTGGTGTTAGCCGACCTGTATCAGGTAAACACAACAGATTGGGTATATCTGACGTGATGATGAAGTCATACTCGGTGAGATTCAGTAGCTTTGACTATTCTTGTGGTAGCCAAAAACCCCTTGGCTCAGCAGAGGACTAAACCTCAGCCTCATCCGGTCAACACTAGGGTCAGCTCAGGTCTGAGCTAGTAGAGCAGTCTTACTCACCCATGTTCAGCAAATGGGCTTTGCTCTGATGGTGGACGAAATAGCACGGACTTAGCCAATGCCTTAGCTGCTTGGTTAGCATTGTGGTCAGTGTAGGTCTGAACCATCAGGGCTGGCGTCTCTGCCGTCCCTACGCCGACGCTCATTCATGAGAACGAGAAAATCATGGCGAACGCGATTCAGTTCACGTTGCAAACGTTCAAGGCGGTCAAGCAATTGTGCCTCGGTCAGTCTCGCAGAGACATGATCCTTCATCTTAGCTTGACGTCCCTTCATAACAGCCTCCAATTCCATGAGCAGGGTTTGACCCATGCCCGGAACTGTGAGCCACTCTTTCGCTGGGATGCTGAACACTTCCTGAAGGGCCGGACAACGTCCTTGAAACTCGGCGAGGATTGCTGACCTCAAGCGACCGGAACAACGCTCTAACGGAAAGGGATCACTTGCCTGCATCAGAGCCATCATGGGTTTGTGAACAGTCACCCCACAGCACCCCCCAACCTTGGCCGGATTAAGACTGGCAGGCGGTCTATCTATGTCTCTAGCCTAAGACGTTGGGTAGCTGCGTTGAGGTACGACGGAAGAACTTACCGAGCCTAAGGTCGGATTGATGCTGGCTGGCCCTTTGTCTCGCCACCGGCTGAACCGATCATTGGGCCATTGCTCAGCCTGTCCTCGATAGTGAAGCCGCCAGAACTTTTTACTGCTTGCTGAACAAGTAGTGGGGTCTGGAAGTTGCAGGCCCTAATTATCCTCACCTCGGCTTCAACAACAGGGGAATGAAATGCCCCGCTATTTCTTCCACCTACGATCCAAGGGTCAGTTTATCTGGGATCAGGAAGGGGTTGATCTGCCCGATGCCATGACGGCCCTAGGCGCAGCGGATAAAGCTGCGGCCGAACTTCGCGGTGGTCTGCTTCATGAAAGCAAGCATGGCTGTTGTTGGACTGTTGCGGTCGCGAGTGAAGGTGATCAGCTCATCCACGTCACGGCGCTCTGAGTTCGAAGGATATGTCAGCCGTCGACACAAGGATCAGGCTGTTTCCTCCGGTGGATCTGGCAATGGCATCCAGTGGGTCGCCACCACCACTCCGTGGCTTTGATCGACCCAGATCCCTCGATGAGGAGACCAACAGCCCACGGTGCGGTCTGACCATGCGGTGTAGATCAGGACAGGCGAGCCATCCCGAGGAGCCGTTTCAATCGGCTGCCACCGGCCAAAGGTATGCGGACCTATGAGGCTCATGGTCGAACTTCGAGCTACTCGCCTCGTTCCCGCTGCTCCAACTGCCCCAAGAGTGTGGCGAGACGCTCTGGTAGGGGCTCCTTCATCCATCTTTCGTACTGTGATCGCAGATCCCTGCCAAGTTGGGCTCGCATCTTCAGATCCCAGAAGCTGAGGTTCAACAGGCTCCCTTGGTCTCCTCGCCACTGATGCTCGTCCTTGATCAGCATGACTCCTCACCTCCGCTGAACCGGCTCACAGGTTCGGCGTGATCTTGATTGTCGTTGGGGAGGAGAACCCCTGGAAATAATTGAGGTTTCAGCGTGGCGTTAACATAAGTTGGTCCATGTCGATACCATGTACCACTGACCCTTGCGACGACACCATCATAGGATCGACAAAGGCGGGATCGGGTCTCACCGGAGCCTAGGACTCCAGTCACCCAGGCACACCCCCGGGTAGCAGGGGTATCTTCAAAAACAGGGCTAAAAAACTTGTTCTTGGTGTTCCCAGCCAGCACAGCAGTGAGTGCCTCTGGGAGATCGGCGGCCTTGCAGAAGCCTTTACTGTGAAACGGTGCCATTTCCATCTAAAGTCCCGTCCGGCATGACGACCTTCAGCCGAAACCCTGGTCGTTACAGTTTCCACGGACCTATTCAGCTTGTTCGTGTACCTTCGCTCGTACCTCGTCGGACATGTCTTCATACCAAGGCGTGGCTTTCCCCCTGCTTCTCCGGCCTATCGAAGATCCAGCTATCTTCAGGCACCCAAGAGCATTGCCAAGAGTTCTTCCATCCAGCGGGAAGACCTAGCCTGTCGAAGGTGAAAGAGAACGAGCGAACGCTAATCGTGAATTCCATGATATGATCCCATAGCTGTTATGCGGCGGTTGATTAACGATGCCATAATCGAGCCATGATTTGCGTTAGCTTGGCAAGACATTTAATGATGATTTACCTATCCACCTCTGCACATATTCTCACGTAGTTATTCATCTATGCAGAGGTGGATACTTTATTTACCTGAGTTGGTTCACGAAAAACTCTGTGTGATTCTGAAGACGCACAGGGAGTTGTTCTGACTGAGCCTCTGATGGCTCTACCCCCTTTGGACTCTTGATAGTGTTCTTCCTTACGAGCACGATCACTTGCGAGGAGAATCCGCCTTGAGCCCCAACCGGGGCTCTTTCTTTTGGGGCAGTCCCGCTTCTTCAGCCTGTCGAATACCCGACCGTCTCCAAGGACCCAAGAGCACTATCACGAGGCTCCCCAGCCAGCGAGAAAGTTCGACCTTCGGCATTACCCACTGACCACAAAAATGGCTCCCGCAGGATTTGCCTGAAGGAGCCAGTGGTAAAACAGGGGGAGGAAACAGCTTTGAGGATATCACCGCCCGTCGGTGTTGATGTGCGGACGCGCACCTGAGGCACGGGCACTTTTCTTGGGGCACCCAAGAGTAGACCAAGACATGAGAAAGGGCCGCGCCTGAACTCTGATCCAGGTCTGCGGCCCTTGGCCCGCCGCCCCCACGGGAAGCCTATCGGTATCTGATTTGCTTCCTGTTCGAACAGCAGCCAAAGGGAGTAACGCTTTAGGGCTGTGCTGGTTCGCTGGTTTTCGTTTACTGTTGCTTATCAGCCATGATTTGCCCCTACGGCTGACCACTTGGGAGCGCCTTTACGGGCGCTTTTCTTTTGTCATCCGCACGCTCTTCCGCTCTGCCTCACTCACCCATGAAACGTAACGCAAAGTAATGCGTTGGCTCGTAACTGTCATTTACGAGGGCACGGAAAGATGAAGAAGGTAACTTGGCTATTAACGGCGGCGTTGATTGGATCAGGTATTGTCACTTCGACGCCTTCATTCGCTCAAGTCCAATTTGGTATTGGACCTGAAGGCCCGAGCATCCGGGTTGGACCTGATGAACGCCGCTATGAACGTCGGTATATTGAACGCCGTCGTGTGTACGACGAGGATGATCTTGCGACAGGAAGTGTAAATCGCTGCCGAACCATGGTCATTCGTGAAGAGGATGAAGACGGCGACATAGTTACTCGCCGTGTGAGGCGTTGTCGCCAATAGCTTGTTTCATCATGCGCTATTGAAAGGGTCTGAGAGGCGACATTCTAATCTCTCAGACCTTTCTTCGCGCCTTCTCAGGTTGCTGCTTTAGCCAACTTCTCTGCCATTTTTTCCGGCCTGAGGTGGGTGTATCGGCTCAACATCCTTGGGTCTCTATGACCACTGACAAGAGCAACCTCATGTGCGGTGAGGCCATACTCAAAGAACCGGGATACAGCTTCATGCCTTGGGTCATGTAGCCTCAGGTCTTCCAAGCCAGCCGCACGGCATTGGGTGTAACCGGAAAGACCCGCTCATCCTTCCTCTCCAATGAGATAGCATCTCAACCGCCTTGGGTATCAGCGGGATCGTCCGAGGATGGCCGTTCTTGGTCTTGAGTATGCGGATGGTGAGAGCAGTCGGATCAACATCCTTCCATCGGATCGACGGAAGTTCACCCCGGCGCATCCCTGTCTCAATAGCAAGGGCGATCAATGGGCGAAGATACCACGCTGAGCCTAAATGGCGTCAGACAGTCGGGCATTGTCGCCTTCCTCAAGACGCCGTTCTCTTGGCTTGGAGTCGCTTGGTAGCTTGATTTGGTGGACTGGATTGGTCCAAATGGGGACGTTCCATTCAGTTCGCGCAATCTCAAAAAACATGGCGAAATATCATCAGTTCTCGTCGTACGGACGCTGGTTTAACCGCCTTCAAGCGGTCGTCTCGATAGCGGGTCACTGATGCGCCCGACAGATGGTGAAGGCTGGTGTTAGCTATATCGTGACCAAGGAGCTGGCGAAGCCTCGATTGCTCAAACTTGGCTCCCCGCTTCCTAGGGGTGACTTCAAGTTCGTACCTCCTGAGAAGGTCAGCCACTGTCATTCCCTTAAAGTCCCGGATCGTGACTGGAAGCTCAGCTCGGTCGATTTGCCTCTCTTTGTCCCTCGCGCATTCTGCGGCGTCAGCTCGATTTGAGAAGGATTTGGTAAGTGGCGGGAAGCCGTCTCGGCGTACTTGCACTTGCCAGGAAGAGCCGCGCTTGCGGATGGTCGCCATAGGTTGTTTTCCGTTCAGCTGCGACAGGGCTGTGACGGATTGGGTTCCTCGGCTGTTTGGGAGGCTTAGCCTCTGTGCCAAATCCCTTGCTCTACAAGAGTTTAAGTTGGCGCACCCGACACGATTCGAACGTGTGACCTTTGCCTTCGGAGGGCAACGCTCTATCCAGCTGAGCTACGGGTGCTTCGAGGCTTTGGACCTGATCTCTTCCCTACCTGATTAGGGTCTCCAAGACAACCTCTGACGAATAGGCCACATATCCGATCTGACTCAGGCCTTGGCACACAGCGGGTGAAGAGCGCCAAGGCCTCATTATGGCTGACTGCAAGGCGTTGCAGGCGCTAGGCTTCATCCGTGGCAGTCCGCTGCCGTATGACGTAACCCAGGGCCAGGACCAGGAAGGCTCCTGCAATGGCGCTCGGAATCTCCGCCTTGTGGTCGAGTTCCTGGCCAAGCTGACCTATGAGCCACGGGTCCGAGATCAGCATCTCACCGGCAACCCAGCCTAGGAGAGCCGCTCCTGCCCAGACCAGAAGGGGCACGCGATCCAGAAGCGTCATAATGAGGGCGGCACCGGCCACGATGAGCGGAATCGAAATCGCCAGTCCCAGAACGAGAAGGAAAGTCGAATCCTGTGCCACAGCCGCAATCGCCAAAACATTGTCGAGGCTCATGACGGCATCGGCGATCGCGACTGTCCATACGGCGTGCAACAAGCGATCCGTCTCCTTCACCGACCCTTCCTCGTCGTCGCCGGCAAGGAGCTTCACGGCAATCCAAAGAAGAAGCGCGCCGCCCACAATCTTGAGGAAGGGCGTCGACAGGAGCGCCGCGACAAGAACCGTGAAGACGATCCGCAGGGCAACCGCCACGCCTGCGCCAAGAATCATCCCGATCCGACGTTTGTCCTGTGGCAAGCCTCGGCACGCCAGGGCGATGACCACGGCATTGTCGCCAGACAGGATGACGTTGATCCAGATGATCCCAAGAACTTTGAGAATTTGAGGGAGAAAGGCTTCCATATTCGAGAACTTGATTGATGTTCAGGAAAGGCAGGGTGCTTGGCGCTCCTTGCAGGCCGCAAGAACCCGGCTGCAGTGATTGGCCCGTGCTTCAAAGCTGTTCCTGAAAGACAGAAAGGGGCGCTTCTTTCAAGAAGCGCGCGGCAATCGACCGGAAGCCGTCGAAGCTGCTTCCAGAATAGGCTCAGAGCCAGAGTCCCGGTGGGCCTGTTGCGTGCGGAGCTCCGAGAAGATGGGCTGGAAGGACCGCGTCTGGAACGACCTGGCGGATGCCCTGCCCGTTCACGCCAAGGATCGGACGGCAGAGGATATTCGGCAGAATGAGAGCGTCTGGGCCACCCTCCCCGCCGCTCCGCCCATCCCGGCAAGTCTCCGGGTCCGTCTCTCCGTTGTCGGGCGGATCCGACAGCGAGAGGGTTTCTTCGAGCTGGAACGGGAAGGAGCTCTCAAGACCCGCATCCCCGATGGCGGGAAGCCACGCCAGGAACAGCAATCCAAGCAGCGCCTGCACGAGAAGGAGGAAAATGCGAGGTCGGGCCACCGCTCTATCCAGCTGAGCTACGGGTGCTTGAGGTCTCCGGTCTGATCTCTTCCCTACCTGATTAAGGGCTCCAAGACAATCTCTGAAGGCAGAGCCGTCGAGCCGTCGCGATTTAAGCGGTTCTGGCTGGCGGCAGGATCAGCGCCAGATCGGCCTCGGTCAGGAGTCTAAACTGGCCGGGCTCTAGATCCCCGGGCAGGGCCAGATCTCCGATCCTGTCACGATGCAGGGCCGTCACGTGGTTGCCGACGGCCGCGAACATGCGACGGACTTGGTGATAGCGCCCCTCCGCAATCGTGAGATAGGCGCTTGTGCCCGAGAGCGCCTCCATCGTGGCCGGCAGGAGCGGCTTGTCCTCTCCCTCCAGCATCAGCGTGCCGGCGGAGAAGATCTCCGCCTCGTCACCACGCAATGGGCGATCGAGAGTCACGTGGTAGCGCTTGGAGATGTTAGCGCGGGGCGAGATGATCCGGTGCAGCAGATTGCCGTCATCGGTCATCAGCAGAAGGCCCGAGGTTTCCTTGTCGAGCCGGCCGATGGTGGAGATCGCCGGATCGCGACGGCGCCAGCGCTCGGGCAGCAGACCATAGACGATGGGCCCCGCCTCCTTGTGCGAACAGGTCACGCCGAGAGGCTTGTGCAGCATCAGCGCGAGACCGGGCGGCGGATCGAGCGGCTTGCCGCGGATGAACATACGCTCCGAGAGGTCGCGGGTCACGACGATCCGGTCATCCGCATCCTCAACGGTCTCGCCATCGAGCGTGACGAGACCGGCATGGACGAGTTGCTGCACCTCGCGGCGCGAGCCATAGCCCATATTGGCGAGCAGCCGGTCGAGACGAAGCGTAGGAGCCTTGCTCATTTCTGGGCCTCGTAGATCTTGTATCCGGCAGCCTCGATTTTTGAGGTCACGCGCTTGAACAGAGGCTTCAGCACGCCCTCGTAGGGCAGGTGGCGGTTGGCGACGAGCCAGAGCACGCCGCCCGAACGCAAGGCCTCGGCGGCCTTGCGGATGAAGCTCTGACCCAAGCTCTGATCCTCGGCGCCGCCATCATGGAAAGGCGGGTTCATCACCACGAAATCGAAGCCGCTGAGACGCACGCCACTGCGCACATCCCCCCAGCGGATATCGGCCCGGGTGTCCTCGACATTGCGCCTGGCCATCTCGGTGGCGCGACGGTCGATGTCGAGCATCACCAGATGCTCGACCTTCGGAGAGGCGAGGATTGCGCGGGAAAGAATGCCAATACCGCAGCCGAAATCCGCGCCCTTTCCACTGAGAGAAGGCAAGTTCTCCTTGAGAAGAGCGCTGCCGGGATCCAGGCGGTTCCAGCTGAACACGCCGGGCTGGGTCCACAACCGAAGCGCTGCGTCGAAGCGCGGCGCACCCTCGGCGACAGCCTCCTCGATTCCGATGAGTTGGCTGGGCCGCTCGCAGGTGCAGATGCGATAGTGGCGGCGGGAGGTTTCGTTCACTGCGCAGCCAAAGCCCTTCAGCTCCTTGGCAAGACGCGATCCGCCCTTGTCCTTGGGTGCAAGGACCGTGAGCACGCCGCCAGGAACCAGCGCCTTCAGGGCCAGAGCGACGGCGTAGCGCCGCTCCACGGTGCCGGGAGGAGCGAGCACCACGATTTCTGTCAGGGAGCCTTCCGCCTGATCCTCCAGCTTTCCGGAGCCTGGGATCAGGGGCGAGAACTGGGTGCTGCCGGCCGGCGCTGCGGCCAGTTCTGCCGGTGGCGTTCCATAGACGCCAGTTGATGTGATGTCTTGCAAAGCTGCTCGGTCCACGCTGAACGAGCCGTGTTCTTATTATGCCAGGGCCTGGAAGGTAAGTCTCAAAGGATCGGCGGTATCCGGAACATCGCCTCAATGTGTCGAAAGAGGCTTCGGCCTGGCGGAAACAGCCCGGATTTCTGATTCTCCGACGGCGCGCTGAGTGCCGGTCGTCGTGTGCCTGATTCTGTAGCCGAACTCGCCGTTGGTGCTTTCCGGCATGAGGCGGACGATCTCGTAAACGCCGTCCGTCCGATCAGCGAAGCGTGTTCCAGCAGAGTGGACCAGCTGGCCCAAGGCGTATTTGTGGCTCATGAAAGCCTCCTGTGTGACGGTCAATTGAGAGACATCGACCTGGGTAGAGTGTGAGCCCTGATCGGCAGGGTGTGCTCGACTTCCGCGTCGATGTCCTGGTCGATGATTTCGGCCAGCACCATCGTGTCATCGGCCCCCATGGCACTGGCGGGATAGATCTGGAACTCGCTGTTGCTCTCGACGACGATGGCGTCGCGACCGAACCGCAGCACGCAATTGGTCTGGCGCATGAGCCATTCCGGCACCAAGTCGCCAGCCTCGAACGTCCAAGTCTTTTCAGGCATCGTGAACCTTTGCTGGGCTGACATCCTCAGCCGGAGCGCCGCTTAGCGGCGGCGAAATTGCGGACGGCGTGCACCTGCCGGACGGGGAGCGCCCGATCCACTGTCCTTGTGGCGGAAGATGAGCCTGCCCTTGTCGAGATCATAGGGCGACATCTCGACGGTGACGCGGTCGCCAGCCAGCGTCTTGATACGGTTCTTCTTCATCTTGCCAGCCGTGTAGGCGACGATCTCGTGACCGCTCTCAAGCTTCACGCGATAGCGGGCATCCGGCAGGATTTCGATGACTTCGCCTTCGAACGTGATCAGTTCTTCCTTGGCCATTGATAAATTCCTGTATGTGAAAACAAAAAAGCCGCTCCCGAAGGGCGGCTTTGCCAGGCAGCGTGGGACGCCACGCCGCCTGATGATGAGATGGGCTTTTAAGCCGTCTGGATGTTGTTGACGGCGACCTTGCCGGAGCGGCG
>NZ_LCYG01000030.1 GCF_001017175.1 Microvirga vignae
CAAATCCGTCCACACGACCTAGGGCCGCGTAGTGGTCACAGGCCTCATCGATGTGCTGTCGCATGGCTACCCCCGCGCCGGCAGCATCCCGCGCCTTGATGCGTTTAAGGATACGGTCATGATCCGCGCGACGCTTCTCGATGCGCTTCGCTGCGCCGTGGTCCTTGACCCGCATTTCCTGAAACGAGGCCAGCAGCGGCTTCGTGACGAACTGCAAGACGCGACGGAAGAGCGGATTCCGCGCGGCATCGGCGATGGCCAAATGAAAGGCGAGATCGTGCTCGGAGCTTTCCTCACCTAACAGGGAATGCCCTGGCGAAGAGCCGCTAATGGGGACTTCTCGAAAGAAACGCTTTGGTCAGCTCATGAGGCGGTAAGCCGACCTTCATTTCATTTGCTGTTCGTTACTCTTTGACCCGAAGCGGCCCTTCCGGAGCGCGGGACGGCTTGAGATTCTTACGATGACCTGAGCGTCGTTGTGGCGCGTTGTAGGCTACCAAGATGATCAGCGCTGCCCCCTTCATCCCTCTCCACAAACGAGGTCGAGGACGAGCTGCCGCGGCCAGGCTGGCGGGCCATCCAGTCGCTGCTACAATAGCCAGGCAAGATAGAGGGATGGCCAGCCTTCAATGTTAACACTTCGTCAGATCGAGGTTTTCCGCGCCGTGATGCGGGCGCAGACACTTGTTGGGGCGGCCAGCGAGCTCAAGATTGCCCAGCCCACCGTGACCAAGACAATCCGGCGCATCGAGGATCTGCTGCGAATCCAGCTTTTCGACCGCGCTGGTGGCAGGCTCATTCCATCGGCCGAAGCCCGGCGCATCCTAGAGGAAGTCGACCGCGCCTTCGAACAGTTGGAGACAGCGATTGATCGAGCCGCTCGGATCGCCCGCAGCGACGAGGGCCTCTTTCGCTTCGGGGCATCGCCGAGCCTCGGGCGGGTTCTCGTTCCCCGTGCCATCGGCGCGTTGGTTCGCAAACGACCCGGGCTCTCGATCCATTTCGACGTTCTCTCAGTGGCCCAAGTCCTGGATTACCTGGTTTCCGGGCCGGGCGAAGGAGCTGTCACGCTATTTCCGATCACCCACGGGATCGTCCAGAGTACCTTGGTCGGTACCGGCCGCATGGTCGCGCTCGTGCCGCCGGGTAGTCTCCCGTCCGGTGCGGAGCGGCTGCGGCCGGAAGACCTGGACGGCGCCACCCTAATCGTGTTCGAACCCCAGTCGGTTCATGGCCAGATGCTGAGCCGCTTCCTGAGCACCGGGTCAGTCACGCCCCGCAAGACCCACGTCGTGCGGTTTGCCGAGACGGCCATTGGCTTGGCTGAGGCCGGCGTCGGCATCGCGGTTGTCGACGAGTTCAGCGCGGCATCGGTGGACCGGTCAAGCGTCACGGTCCTGCCGACCGCGTTCGATGGCCTGTTCCAGGTTTATCTTCATCGGAACGTCGAGCGGGTCCAGAGCCGGTTCATGCAGCTTCTGGCTGCCGCGCTCCGGGACGAATTGATCGCATTCTGCGGCAGCCAGCCCCGCGAGCCGGATGGTATCGGCATGCAAACACCGGCGAGAGTATAGCCCGAGGCTATAGGTGCTTGATCAAAGGTCGGTTGCCGGTGCGGACGTTCTGACCTCCTGTAGGGCGCCAGTTGCCGAGAGGCACAGGCTCAATAGGGAGGTCGCCATGAACCAACATTCCACTGGTCCGTTCCGCCGCGCCGTGATTGCCGCCGCGCTGTCCATATTCGCGCTCAGCACACCCCAGGTGGAGGCGCAAACCTATCCCGCACGAACCATGCAGGTGGTGGTGCCGTTTGCCGCTGGAGGCGGTGTCGATGTCGCCACCCGCCTGGTGACCGAGAAGATGAGCGCCGTTCTCGGTCAGCGCTTCGTCATCGAGAACCGAGGGGGTGGGGGTACCATCGTCGGGACGCAGGGCGTCGCAAGAGCATCGGGCGACGGCTATACGCTTCTTGCCGCTCCGACAACGCTGGTGATCAACCCCGCCCTTCGTGAGAAGATGCCCTACGACTGGGAAAAGGACTTCGCCCCGGTAGCGATGCTGGCGAAGCTTCCGTTCGTCGTGGTCGCGGCGAACACGTTTCCCGCAAACACCATGAAGGAGCTCGAAAGCCTCGGCCGTTCGCAGAGCGAGCCGCTGACCTTCGGCTCGGGGGGAACCGGGACCGTGGCCCATCTTGCCGGAGAGCTCTTCGCCATCCAGTCCGGCGCCAAGATGCAGCATGTCCCGTATCGTGGGGAAGCCCCGTCACTCACCGATGTCATCGGCGGGCGTCTGTCGGTGACGTTCAGCACGTTGGCGTCCGCGTCAGGACAGATCGAGGGCAAGACCCTGAAGCCGCTGGCCGTCACGACACGACAGCGCACGACCCTGCTGCCGGACGTTCCAACGGTCGCCGAGCAGGGCTATGCCGACTACGACATCAGCGCCTGGGTGGCGTTACTTGCACCGAAAGGCACGCCGGCCGAGGTCATCGCGACCCTCAACAAGACAGTTAACACTGCCCTGGCCGACGAAAACCTGCGGAGCCAACTCGCCAAGGTCGGCGCTGAGCCGGGTGGTGGGACACCGGAGGAACTCGCGAGCTTCATGAAGAAGGACGCCGAGGTCTGGGCGCGGGTCGTCAAGGCCGCGAACGTCAAGCCGGAGTAATCCGCAACACCACCGGAGATGTTCATCATGCAAGCGCTCCAGAAGGTTCATGCGGCTCCTGGCCTAGAGGTGCGGGAGGTTCCCCCACCTGCGCGGCCAGGATCCGGCGAGGTCCTGATCCGCGTCGACGCCACGGGCATCTGTGGCACGGACGTGCACATCGCCGAATGGACGCCCGGCTACGAGTTCATGGCCCCAGCCATGCCGGTTACCCTTGGGCATGAGTTCGCAGGAACCATCGTCGAGGTGGGGTCGGATGTCGGTGCGGTCGAGAAGGGCTCCCTCGTCACGATCAGGCCGTCGGTCGTTTGCGGGCGCTGTCCGGCATGCAAGGCGGGCGACACCGACGCCTGCACCAACAGGCGTGGGATCGGGGTCATGCGCAACGGTGGCTTCGCGCCGCTGGTCTGTGTCCCGGCGGGGAACTGCGTGCCGGTTCCGGCCGGACTTGATCCGGCGATCGCGGCCCTGACCGAGCCGATGACGGTCAGCGCAGAAGCCGTGGATACGGGAGAGGTGCGGGACGGCGATCGCGTGCTGGTTCTCGGTCCAGGGACAATCGGGCAGGGGATCGCCCTCTTCGCAAAGGCCGCAGGAGCCTCCGAGGTCGTCGTCGCGGGTCACAACGATGGCCCACGGCTTGAGACCCTGAACCGCCTCGGGTTCGAGAACACAGTGGACACGTTTGGCCGCACTCTTGCGGACGCACTGGCCCCCTATCTTGAGGCCGGGAAGTTCGATGTCGTGATCGAGGCGACCGGCGTGCCAGCCGTGGTGCAGCCGAGCCTGGAGGTGCTGCGCAAGCGGGGCGTTCTCGTCATCTGCGGCATTCATCCCAAGCCCGCGAGCGTGAACCTGACGCAACTGGTTCGCGAGCATCAGCAGATCCGGGGATCCTACCGCGCGCCCATCGCCACCTGGTCGCGCGTTGTGGCCTATCTGGCACAACATGCCGAGCAGGTGCGTGAGATGATCTCCCATCGCGTGCCGCTGTCAGAGGCTTTGGCCGGGTTCGAACTTGCCCGCAATAAGTCGGCCTCCAAGGTCGTCGTGCTGCCGCAGGCCTAAGCGAGGGAACCATGCCGCTCCGAGGATCAGCCTTTCTGGCGCTGTGGAACGACTTCGATCCGGCCCGCGAGGCCGAATACGAATGCTGGCACACCTTTGAGCATGTTCCGGAGCGGGTCGGGATTCCCGGCTTCCTGTCCGGCCGGCGCTACCGTGCGGCCGAACGCTCCCTGAACCAGTACTTCACGCTGTACGAACTGGAGAGCCTGGCCGCACTCGGCGGCCCGGACTACGCCGAGGTGGTCGGCCACCCAACGGCATGGTCGAGTGCCATGCGCCCTTCGTTCCGCAATTTTCTCAGATGGCCTTGCGCGACACTTCTGACATCCGGTGTGGGGATCGGCGGTGCCTTGGCAACCATGAGGTTCACTGTTCCGAAGGATGGTGCGAAGCTCGAGGAGTCCGCGCTTGCGTCACTCAAGGACCTGCCGGAGACGGCAGGGATCACGTCCATTCACCTCGGCAAGGCAGACCAGCGTAGCGACTTTCCGGTCCAGAATGCACCGTCGCTGCCGAGTGTTGATCGCGAGGCGTACGTGCTTCTCGTCGAGGGGACGTCCCGAGCAAGCCTTGAGGCTGCCGAGCCCACCGTCCGTGCGACGCTGCTCCCTTGGTGCAGACGGGCCGAGGACGCCATCTGGGCCACGTTCGATTTGGCTTTCAGCTTCGATCGGCTCGACCTTCGTGCCGGCAACGGACGCCAGCCTCCAAGAGACGACCTTCGCCGCTGGCACGCTGGAGACTAACGTCGGACACCACATGGTGCTTTCTCGCCAGTGAACGAAGGCCACAGCGTCGCGGTTACCGAAGCTTTGGAGCCGTCAATGCTCCGATCCGCCTTGCCGCTCAGACACGCCTCGCGCCCCACCAGGCCATGCCGCAACTTTGAGAAATGGAGCACCCCATGTCTGTCGAACGGATCCGGTCAGATGTAAGAGGGATCACCCCAGAAGACCCGCTGGGACTTGACAGCGAGTTCATCCAGCGCGACCGCAGCATCCATCCACCCGCGTTCACTCCGAATTACAAGACGAGTGCCTTGCGCTCGCCCCGGATCCCCCTCTGGTCCTTGCAGAATTCCCTCTCCGAGGTCACCGGCCCTGTTTTCAGCCCCGACGAGATCGGCCCGCTCGATAATGATCTCATCCTGAACTACGCCAAGGACGGCGAGCCCATCGGCGAACGCATCATCGTGCATGGGCATGTGCTCGATGAGAACGGACGGGGCGTTCCCAACACCTTGGTCGAGTTCTGGCAGGCCAATGCCGGTGGGCGCTACCGCCATGTCAATGACCGTTACCTAGCCCCGATCGATCCCAATTTCGGTGGCTGCGGCCGCACCCTGACCAATGCAGACGGGTATTATGCGTTCCGGACGATCAAGCCGGGGGCCTATCCGTTCCGCAATCATGTCAACAGTTGGCGGCCTGCCCACATCCATTTCTCGATCTTCGGGTCGGGCTTCGCCCAGCGCCTGATCACCCAGATGTACTTTGAAGGCGATCCGCTGCTGCGCCACGATGTGATCGCCAGAACCATTCCGGATCCGGAAGCGGTCAAGCGCCTGATCGCGCCGCTTGATCTGGATGCGGCGGTGCCTCTCGACTGTCTGACCTATCGGTTCAACATCGTCCTGCGGGGCCGCCGCTCCACGCTGTTCGAGAACAAGCTGCAGGGGAATTAGAGCTATGATCCCGTCGCTCCCGCACCTCAAGGAAAGCCCGTCCCAGACAGCGGGTCCCTATGTTCATATCGGCTTGATCCCGCATCAGGCCGGCTTCGACATCTTCGCGAAAAACTTCAGCAATGTTCTGGTCGGCCCTGACACGGTCGGCGAGCGGATTCGCATTGAAGGGAGGATCCTGGATGGTTCAGGAGCGCCCGCCCGCGACATCCTCGTCGAGATCTGGCAGGCGAACGCCGCCGGCCGCTATAATCATCCTGCCGACCGGCAGGAGGACAAGCCGATCGACCCCTCGTTCCGGGGTTGGGGACGGACCGGCACCGACTTCGAGACGGGTCTCTACACGTTCGAGACCGTCAAGCCGGGCTCCGTCATTGGCCGCAAGGGGCATCGGCCCATGGCTCCGCATGTGAACATCTGGCTCGCGGCACGCGGCATCAACATCGGGCTCAGCACGCGGCTGTACTTCTCCGACGAGGCCGAGGCGAACGCCCAGGATCCGGTGCTTAACATCATTGAGCCCCGCGAGCGCAGGGAAACGCTGATCGCGCGGCGCGAGGAGCGGCGAGGGGAGGTCGTATACGTCTTCGACATCCGCCTGCAGGGTGATCGCGAGACCGTGTTCTTCGACATCTGAGCATCATTAGAGGATAGTTCCCATGAACCCCGTCGTTATCACTGTTGCCATCACGGGCTCGGTGCCGCGCAAGAAGGATAATCCGGCGGTGCCGATCCTGCCCCCGGAGCAGGTGGAAAGCACTCGCGATGCCTACGAGGCGGGCGCCACGCTCGTGCACATCCACGTTCGCAACAACGACGAGAGTTCCTCGTCGGACCCGGAGCGGTTCCGGCAGGTACAGGAGGGGGTGCGCCGGCACTGTCCCGGTATAATCGTGCAGTTCTCCACCGGCGGGCGTGGGCGCGACCCGGCCCTGCGCAGTAGTTCGCTGTATCTGCGCCCCGACATGGCCTCGCTCTCCACGGGGTCGGTGAACTTCCCGACCATCGTGTACGAGAACCACACCACACTGGTGGAGGAAATGGCCGGCAAAATGAAGGAGTTCGGCATCAGGCCGGAGATCGAGATCTTCGATCTCTCCCACCTGCACGGGGCGCGGCGTCTGGCCAATAAGGGGCTGCTGGACGAGCGCCCGCACATCCAGTTTGTCATGGGGGTACAGAATGCCCTGCCAGCCGAGGAGCGGCTGCTCGACATCCTACTCAACGAAGCCAAGCACCTGTTTCCGGCCTGCACCTGGACGGCAGCAGGGATTGGGCGTCATCAGGCGCAGGTGATGGAATGGGCGCTGGCCCGTGGAGCCGACGCGGTGCGCACCGGGCTGGAGGACAACATCCGGGTCACCAAGGATCGGCTGGCCGCCTCCAATGCCGAGCTGGTGGGGCTGGCGGCCGAGGCCGTTCGCCGCCACGGCCGGCGCGTGGCCACATTCGAGGAAGCCCGCGCGATCCTGGGGCTGAAGCCTGCCGCAGACGTGCAGGCCGCCTGACGCCAATGACCTTCGCGGCCCTCGACTCCTCGATCACCGGCCCGCTGTTCGCGACCGAAGCCATGCGCACAGTCTTCTCGGACCAGGCGCGGCTTGGGGCCATGCTGCGCATGGAAGCTGCGCTCGCCCGGGCGCAAACCAGCCTGGGCTTGGTGCCGGATGGGCTCGCGCCCGCGATCGAAGCCATCTCGCCCGAAGCCATTGATCTTGAGGCGTTGGGCTGCGGAACCGCCCTGGCCGGTGTGCCGGCCATCCCGTTCGTCAAGGCGGTTCAGGCCAGGCTCCCACCGGCGCTGGAGGCGTCGTTCCACAAGGGAGCCACGACGCAGGATGTGGTCGATACGGCTCTGGTGCTTCAGATGCGGGACGCCTTTGACGTGATCGAGGCCGATCTCGCCGTTATTCTTGATGGGCTCTCCCGCTTGGCCGCCGAGCGCCGGGACACTGTTTGTGCCGGACGCAGCTATGGCCAGCACGCGGCGCCCATCACCTTCGGGTTCAAGGTTGCCGTCTGGCTCACGGGTCTATACGAGATGGCAGGACAACTGCCCTGGTTACGCAAGCGTGTGCTGGTAGCCTCCCTCGGAGGGCCGGTCGGCACGCTGGCCGGGCTTGGCGATAAAGGCCCAGCTGTGGTGGATGCCGTGGCGCACGAGCTCGGGTTGGAGACAGCTCCCGGCACCTGGCATACGCTTCGGGCGCGCATGGCTGAGACCGGCACGTGGCTCGCGACGCTCATTGGCACCCTGGCTATGATGGCTGTCGATATCGGCCATCTTGCTTCAACTGAGGTCGGGGAAGTGGCAGAGCCGTATGTGCCGGGTCGGGGCGGCTCCTCGGCCATGCCGCACAAGCGCAATCCGGTCTCGTCAACGGTGATCATGGCTTCCCAGACCGCGGCCAAGGGGCACCTCGTCACGCTTCTTGACGCCATGGCGGCGGCGCACGAACGGTCCGCCGGTGGATGGCACGGCGAGTGGCATGCATTGCCGTCGCTGTTTGGGTCGGCCTCAGGCGCGCTTCACGAGGCCCGCCCGCTGGCCGAGGGACTGGTAATCCATTCCAACCAAATGCGGGCCAATCTGGATCTCATCCGGGGACTCCTTTTCGCCGATGCAGCCGCAACCCGGCTGGCTCCTCAGCTTGGGCGCGAGGAGGCCCATAAACCCGTGGAGCGTGCCGCCGCGGAGGTGCGCCAGACGGGGGAGAGCCTGCAGAAGACCGTTCTGGCTCGGCTGGCTCCGATCAGCATTGAGGAAGCCTTCGATCTGACGCCCGCGATCCAGGCCTCGGGCCTGTGGGTCGACCGCGCTCTTGCCGAAGCCGCCCCTATCCGAAACAGTCTCTCACGCAAGCGGTGATCCAGTGCCTCTGATCCAAGCCAACGGTATTGAACTCTTCTACGAGATCAGCGGGCCCACCGGCGCACCGGTTGTCACCTTCTCGAACTCCCTCGGCACCACGATGGCTATGTGGGATACCATCCTTCCAGCTTTGTGGGGACGCTATCGCGTTCTGCGATACGACACGCGCGGACACGGCCGCTCACAGGTCCTCGACGCCCCGGTTACAATCGATGATCTGGCTGATGATCTCATCGGGCTTCTCGACAGCCTTGGGATTGCACGGGCACATGTGGTCGGTCTGTCTCTTGGCGGCATGACGGGGCAGGCGCTGGCAAGCCGCTATCCGGATCGGGTGATCAGCCTCACCCTGATGGCGACTTCGGCCTATATGCCAAGCCAGGAATCGTGGGACGAGCGGGCCTCCTTAGTGCGGGCTCAGGGAACTGGCGCGATCGTCGAGGCCACCATGGGCCGCTGGTTCACGCCTGATTACCCTGCCCAGGCACCGGAGCGCATCACTCCCGTGCGCGAAGCCTTCGTCGGCACCGACCCGGTGGGCTATGCCCTGTGCTGCAACGCCATCGGCCGCATGGATCTCCGACCAATCATTCACCGGATCTCGGCTCCAACCCTCGTAATCGCGGGAGCGGATGATCCGGCTACCCCGGTCGCCATGGCGGAGGAGATCCGATCCAAGGTCTCTGGCGCCGAGTTGATCGTCCTTCCGCGCGCCGCGCACTTGCTTGCCGTCGAGCAGGCCGAAAGAACAGCCGCCTACCTGATGTCGTTCCTCGATAGCCACCGGGATGCAGGCGCTGACAAGGCCCAGAGCACGGTGCCCTTTGAGACGGGGCTCCTGAACCGCAAGAGTGTGTTGGGCGAGGAGCACGTGGAGCGCTCGCTTGCGAAGGCCGGAGCCTTTGCCCAACCCTGGCAGGACTTCATCACCCGCACGGCCTGGGGTGAAGTCTGGGGCGACCCGCGCCTGCCGTGGAAGACCCGTTCGCTGGTGACGCTGGCCATGATGGTCGCGCTGCACCGGGAGGAGGAGTTCAAGCTTCATGTCCGCCCAGCCCTGAGGAATGGGGTGACGGTGGGCGAACTGCAGTCCCTGCTGCTGCAGAGCGCAATCTATGCCGGAGTGCCGGCCGCCAATGCGGCGTTCCGCTGGGCCAAAGACGTGCTCGGAGACGAGCTTGCGTGAGACGGAACGCGAAAGAAAGGTGAGGCAATGGATAAGGTTTACAGCGATGCGCGCTCCGCGCTGGCTGGTCTGGTGAAGGATGGGATGACCATCATGGCCGGAGGGTTCGGCCTGTGCGGCATTCCGGAAACGCTCATCGAGGCGATCCGTGATTCGGGGGCGAAGGACCTGACCTTCATCTCCAACAATGCCGGCGTGGACGGTGTCGGCCTCGGCCGACTGCTGGAGACCCGCCAGATCCGCAAGATGATCTCGTCCTACGTGGGTGAGAACAAGCTCTTCGCCCAGCAGTACCTCTCGGGCGAGCTCGAGCTTGAGTTCAACCCTCAGGGCACGCTCGCCGAGCGCATCCGCGCCGGCGGCGCGGGCATCCCGGCCTTCTATACCAAGACCGGCGTCGGCACCCTCATCGCGGAGGGCAAGGAGGTGCGCGAGTTCAACGGCGAGAAGTACGTGATGGAGACGGGGCTGTTCGCCGACATCTCGATCGTCCATGCCTACAAGGGCGACACCGAGGGCAATCTCGTCTACCGGAAGACCGCCCGGAACTTCAACCCGATGATGGCCACCGCCTCGCGGCTCACCATCGCCGAGGTCGAGCACCTGGTGCCGGCGGGCGAGATCGACCCCGACTGCATCCACACGCCCGGCATCTTCGTGAAGCGCCTGGTGCATGTGTCGCAGCCTGTCAAACACATCGAGCAACGAACCACCCGCAAGCGCAGCGAGGCTGCGGTTCCGGCGGGCGCAGGGGAGGAAGTCTAATGGCCTGGACCCGTGAACAGATGGCCGCCCGCGCGGCCAAGGAGCTGCGCGACGGCTACTACGTCAATCTCGGCATCGGCATTCCGACGCTGGTGTCGAACTTCATCCCGAAGGGCATGCGCGTGCAGCTGCAGTCGGAGAACGGCATGTTGGGCATGGGCCCGTTCCCCTTCGAGGGCGAGGAGGATGCGGACCTTATCAACGCCGGCAAGCAGACCATCACCGAATTGCCGACCACGAGCTACTTCTCCAGCGCGGACTCCTTCGGCATGATCCGCGGCGGCCATATCGACCTGTCGATCCTGGGCGCCATGCAGGTGGCCAAGAACGGCGACCTCGCCAACTGGATGATCCCGGGCAAGATGGTGAAGGGCATGGGCGGCGCCATGGACCTCGTGGCGGGCGTCAAGCGCGTCGTCGTGGTCATGGAGCACGTGGCCAAGGGCAAGGACGGGTCGGAGGAGCCGAAGCTCCTGCACGCCTGCACCCTGCCGCTCACCGGCACCGGCGTGGTCGACATGGTGATCACGGATCTGGGCGTGTTTACCATCGACAAGAAGGGCGGCGCCGGCATGACCCTGATCGAGCTCGCCGAGAGCATCACGCTCGAGGAGATCAAGGCCAGGACCCAGGCCGACTTCAAGGTCGCGCTCGACGGCAAGCAATCCGACGTAGCCTGAATGAAAGCTGCTCCGCCCTTCCCATATGACGGGTGTGCTGCCGGCGTCATCGAGGACTAGTGATGGGAAAAGAACCTACCTCGCCTGAAGCAGCCAGCAAGCTTAGGAACTGGCTTCGTGAGTAGCTGAAAGCCTTCAGAGCCGTCCAGATCGGTCCCGTCGGCTTCGGCGAGCACTGGATTGACCCTCCGGACAAAGACAAGAAGGCTTAGGCGGAAACCAGCGGCTGTTTTCGTCCTGCTGGCCGAATGCACTAGGTAACCGAGGTTGGAGCAGAGCACTCCCTGCATAGAAATGCTTGCGAACATCCGTGGCTGCGGACGCAGGCCGGAAGGACCGCTTGTGGCACTTCTCGGACGTAACGTGTTGGTCTGCTGACGCGGCGTAAGCAGACCATGGTGAAGGGCACGGGATCGTCGGAGACTGACCCTGGTTGTGTAAAAACGC